>CAIQUZ010000001.1 GCA_903875135.1 uncultured beta proteobacterium
AATTACTTGTTACTTTAGTTATGAGTTGTTGGAGGATTTAGATCCGTATGATATTTTAGATAATGCGATGGATCACTTTAAAAAACATCAATTAAAGCTACTTTCCATTGCTGAGCAGAAGATCTTAGATGGTCATTTACATAATCATCACGTATATGTTTTTACCAATGATCTCACTTTAGATTAATGTAAGAATAGGAATCTTATTTACATTCAATCTAGGAGAAAGTAAAAGTGCGAGATCTTACGATTGCGATAAGGCGCGATTTAAGATGAAGCGCATTTCTTTACTGAGCTCACTTGGCGTCATACCGATTGGTCCGTACCCTTTTCGAACAAAAGAGTCACCAGCTAAAGCATGGATTTCCACTGCAAGACAACAGGCTTGCCAAGGGGTTAAATGATGAAATAGTGATTGGGCTACTAAAGAACCAATTGCGCCAGCTAAAACATCGCCCATACCAGCACATGCCATGCCAGGGTTTCCATCAAAACAGGTTAACATCGGTTCAGATTTCATACCAAGCAGTGTTTTATGGCCTTTGAGAATGACAATAGAGTTGTACATTTCGATTAGTTGATGTAAAGCATTGCTTCTATTTTTTTGGATATCCTCACAGGACTTATTCAGTAAGCGACTGGCTTCTCCAGGATGAGGAGTGAGTATAGTCGTCCAGAACCTCTCACGAATCAGTTCTATTAATTCAGGATGCTTGGCCAAGAGATTTAGACCATCGGCATCAATTACGAGCGGGGCATAGTAATCAATTGCGGAGAGTAGCCAAGCTTTAGAAATGTCGTTTTGAGCAAGACCTGGCCCGATGACGATGACATCGGGCTTAATCGCCTTGAGAAGTTCTAGTGGAGCTAAGGTTTGTGAACTATAAATCATTAATTCGGGATATTCAGGAATCAGGTGAGGGAAAGCTGGATCTAGAGCAATCAGCTTTACCCATCCAGCGCCACTAAAAAGCGCTCCTAGCCCAGCCAAAATGATGGAGCCCGACATTGAGGCTGAGCCACCAATGATCAGCACTTTACCTGAATGACCTTTATGGTCGCTCTCATGACGACTTAAGCTTTTCGTGAGATGAAGGGAGTTAAGACGGTTCATAATCTGGCAGTAATGGAGTAAGCATAGGACTTATTCTATCGAGCCAATGGCGCTAAGTATTGATGTACATCAAATCATCTATTGTTAATTGAATACGAAAACGACTTAGATTGCCGTCCTTATCCAGCAATCTTGTGAAGAGCCTCAAGATCCAGCAATTTCAAATGCTTTTGTTTAATCTGAATAAGCCTAGCTTCAGAGAGTTTAGAAAGGACACGGCTTACTGTTTCAATTTGAATTCCTAAAAAACTGCCAATTTCTTCACGTCCCATACTTAAATCAAACTCAGTGGGGTTAAGACCTCTCTGGGAGCGTCTTTCCGATAAATTAACAAAGAAACACGCCATTTTTTCTTCAGCACTCAAGCTTCCTAGTGTTAAAAGGTGTTTTTGGTCGTTGGTAATTTCATGATTCAGAATATGATAGATATGCGTTTGGAGAGAAGGGATGTCTAAGGCAAATTTTTCAAATTGAGAAAATTTCATGACACAAACTTCGCTAGGTTCAAGAGCTACAGCTTGCGTTTGGTATTGTTTGCTACCCACCCCATCAAGCCCTAAAAACTCACCAGGCAAATGAAATCCTAAAATTTGACCTCGACCATCAGCTAGAGAGATTTCTGTCTTAAATGAGCCATGTCGAATGCTGAAAATAGATTGAGACGTATCACCTTGGTGGTAAATAGCTTCTCCTTTAGCCAGATGCACCTTTTCAGTAACTAGTTGATCTATTGCAATAAATTCTTGGGGACTTAAGCCTAGTGGGAGGCAAAATTGTGCCATCACACATTGAGAGCACTTATTTTGTTGTGGCAAGTTTTTCATGAAACCTCTTTTTACTTATCATATCACTCAAATAAAAAGGCGTGGGTTTGATGTACATCAAATTTTCTTCTTCCCAAAAGACTTATTGTGGATATAAGAAAAAATAAAGAGTCATTTAGTAACTTTTTATATGGAAAGTAATTCTATATAGTTCAATTTGAATTCAAAAAGGGCGCAGAAAAATGAATAAACTAAGCTTAAAGCCTTCCACAACGGATGGTTCTATTTTTCAAAGTCTGCAAGCAGCCATTATTCATGTTGACGAAGCGATTGGAAAGCAAAGCATACCCCTTGCTGCAGCGCGAGGCATTGTTTACAGTTTGATTGAAATGCTCGGGGCTATGATGGGCACACCCAATTTACCTGAGCATTTACTGTCGGGATACGAAGGTTTGCTCGAAGCCGCTAATGAACTGGAAGCGAAGATTCATCTGCTAAAAGAACCATCTTCTCTGAATTAAATTTAAGAAGCATTTATATCATCTGTTTCACACGCCTGACTTATATTTCTATATAATTAGAAATATGAAAAATATAGATGCCATTGCTGCATTCCTTGCCTTAGGCCAAGAAAGTCGCCTGAATATATTTCGCTTGATTGTCCAGAAGGGTGATATTGGATTAAGACCCTCTCAAATAGTTGAATCCTTAGGGATTCCGAATGCGACTCTTAGCTTTCATTTAAAAGAATTATTAAGGGCGAACTTGATCTTGGTTGAGCGACAAAGCCGCCACTTGATTTATCGGCCCAATGCTGGTTTTGCCAACTCGTTGAGCGATTTCTTGTTAGAGAACTGTTGTAGTGGAAAGTCTTGTGCAGTAAAGGTTAAAAAGAAAGTCAGTCTTTGATGAAAAAATATAATATTTTATTCTTATGTACCCATAACTCCGCTAGATCGGTCCTAGGTGAAGCTTTAGCATCTACTCATCCAAGTGGATTGTTGGTTGGATATTCTGCAGGGTCTAGTCCAGGGACTAGCGTCAATCCTTTTGCGAAAGAGTTGGCTTTAGAAATGGGCTATGACGTTGCGAAATTACGCAGTAAAAGTTGGGATGAGTATGCATTGCCTGACGCTCCTAAAATGGATTTTATTGTGACGGTTTGTGACAATGCGGCGGGTGAGCAATGTCCCTTTTGGCCGGGTAGACCTGCCACCGCTCATTGGGGATTTGCTGACCCATCGAGCGTTCAAGGATCAGATGAAGACAAAAGAAGTGCATTTAATGAAGTCATGATTGGTTTGAAAAAGCGCATTGATCTGCTGACAGAAATGCCATTAGACACATTAGATTCTTTGCGTCTTAAACAGATTCACGCAAAATGATGAAGTCTTATTTATCTGAATTCTTAGGTACTGCCTTGCTTTTAACTATTGTTGCTGGTTCCGGAATTATGGGAGAGACTCTAGGCTCTGGCAACGCCGCTGTAGCTCTTTTAGGCAATAGTATTGCAACAGGTGCGGGTCTGTACGTTTTGATTGTATTACTAGGGCCTTTATCTGGAGCACACTTTAACCCGGTTGTTAGTTTGATGTTTTGGAAAATGGGTGAACTTCCTCTGAAAAAATTACTAGTTTATTGGGTGTGTCAGTTGAGTGGCGCCATTCTGGGGATTTTTTTGACCCATCTAATGTTTGGTCTGCCAATCATTCAAGAATCAACTAAAGCTCGAACTGGAGCGGGTATTTGGGTGAGTGAGTGCCTGTCGACGCTTGTTTTATTATCGGTGATTCGGATCGGAGTTCAAGAGGCAAAAGATCGGGTTCCTATGCTTGTGGCATTGACGGTTACTGCAGGTTATTGGTTTACCTCATCCACTTTTTTTGCGAATCCGGCAGTGAGTTTAGCGAGAAGTTTCACGAATACCTTTGTTGGGATTGCGCCTAGTGATGTATTTGGGTTTATTAGCGCACAACTATTCGCCGCATGCATTTTTATGGCTTTGAGTAGTTGGGTGCGGCAAAAAAAATGAAGAACTGCGCAACAACAGAAGCTTATGGATTTACTGCAGTTTGTAAAGCGATACGAACTACTTTTTTCGCCATTTCCACAAACGACTCTACTGAGCCCGAACCAGTTCTAAATGACTCGCCCTTAATCACGGCAAGAGATTCGCTAATGATTTCTTTACTTTGGCTATCAATGATTTTTCCCTCAATGACCATGGCGGGTGTTTTTGAATTCATATCTGTCGTGTAAGCGGCTGCATTGATAGCCAGACCAATGGGTGTGAAGTTCCATGGTTGCAAACTATCATTAGAAGTTTCTGCACCAGTAATACCTACAGATAGGATGGCAACACCAGGACCTGGTTTGGTAACGACTTTAATATGATCTTTTGTTTGAATACCTTCTAACATGGATTTTTGTAGAGCGTCTTTAGTTTTATTAAGAATTTCAGGTGTAATTTTTTGTGTGGCTTCTTGATTGAGGAAGATAGGTTCAACAATCACACCTGTATAACTTTTACTATCGATTACTGGATTGGAGTAACGCCAAACTCTCACATCCGGATCTTTGATCGTAACTGGTTTTAATAGCTCATATTGAGGTAAAAAACCAGATTTTGGTAATGGTTGAGTGCTTAGTTGAGGAGCCGTGCTGCAAGCCACTAAAAGAATCAAGATAGAACTGGTACAAAAAAGTGGTAAGTTAATTTTCATAGAATCAATCATACGTTAATGACGTGACAATTCAACTTGAGATTCAACATTCAACCATGGTGATTTATCTGGCGCGAAGTGTTCTCGCATATAAGCCATTAAATCAGCAATTTGTTGATTAGATAAATTATTTTTAAAGGCGGGCATGTAACCAACCCGTTGCGTTGCAGGCGAGTGAATACCCTCAAGAATGGTTCTAATCAGGTTATTGGGATGATCGCTATGTAATTGAGAGTTAAGCTGCAAAGGTATGTTAGAGCCAGCTTCGATATTTAAACTGACAGAAGTTGACTGCGCTTGATGGCACGCTCCACAAGCAGACTCAAAAATCCGTTGCCCAGAATTCAGAACCTGTTTAACAGGTACTTCAGAAAATTCTTTAGGATTCTTTAAAATAGGTGCTTGATTTACTGATGCTAAGTAATGTGCCATCGCCTGAATGTCTTCGTCATTCGCGGTGGACAATTGAGTGACGACTCCAGCCATGGGGCCACCAGCCATGCCGTGGCGTTCAGTCATCCCAGTGCGAAGGTAGCGATATAACTCAGTTTCATCCCAAGTGATAGGGGATTGGTTTAAATGCGTCAAAGCAGGGGCTTCCCATCCATCGATGAGATTACCCGTTAAATAATGATCGCCCACTTTTTCAGCTCCGAGAAGGTTTCTCGGAGAATGACACGCAGTACAGTGACCTAAGCTATTGACCAAATAAGATCCTCTGTTCCACTGTGCAGATTGTTGCGGGTCCGTGGATGCAAGGGGAGGATCTAAAAATAAGGCATTCCAAAATGCCATCAATGGTCGGATATTGAATGGAAATGACAGCTCAGTTGTTGGTGCAATACTACTCACCGGTGTTTGAGACATTAAATAGGCGTACAAAGACATTAAGTCTTCATCACTCATTTTTGAAAAAGATATGTAGGGGAATGCTGGATATAAAAGACTGCCATCCTTTGAGATACCATCCCGCATCGCTCTTTGAAATGCCGTAAAGGACCAACTGCCAATCCCCGTCTCTACATCTGGAGTAATGTTGGTCGTATAGATGGTGCCAAATTGTGTTTCGAGAGGGCGTCCGCCAGTATTGATGACACCTCCCTCTCTCGTATGACACCCTTGGCAATTACCTAATGCCGCTAAATTTTTACCACGCGAGATCATTTTTTCATTAAACATACTTTGATCGATTTCGTGGATGGAAGGTAGGGCGTTTTTACCCATGAACATCGAGGTACCAAATCCAATAGTTGCGATTCCTAAAGCGCCGATGATTTTCCAAAGGCTTTTTTTCATACCCCAACCTCGAAGTGATGAAGAGGGCTTAAGGGGATTTGATGGTGGTTGACCTAATTGAAATGCGGCGCGAACTTTTTCTGGTGTGAAGGGTGGCTCACGAAACCGAATCCCTGTCGCATCATAAATGGCATTGGCAATAGCGGCTGTGCCTGGCACAGAAGAAGACTCCCCAGCACCTTGTGGTTGTTCATTAGGGCGAGGCATCATCACGACATCGATGATGGGAACTTCCTTAAAGTTCAGGATAGGATAGGTTCCCCATTCCTGCGCAGTTACGGTATTTTTGAGCGGCTCTACCGGCATACTTTCTTTTAAAGCACGGCTTGTTGTCTGGATCACATTACCATGAATTTGATGTTGAACACCAGCAGGGTTAATCATTAAACCTGCATCATGTCCAACGACCACGCGACTGACATGAACTTCACCCGTCAGTTGGTTGACCTCAACATCAGCGACCCAAGCCGCCCAAGCCGCACCAAAACCAGGGAAACGACTATGGATGTAGCGTGCATAAGCGATACCTTGGCCTTTTACAATGTTGGGGTTTTCTGGATCGCTGCTTTTTCGTGCCTCGGTATGTGCCTGCCATCCTGCTTTTTCAGCGGTGGTTTTTAATAACTCGATGGCACGTGGATCTGAAAGATATTTAAGACGAAATTCGAGAGGATCGACACCCGCTGTGATGGCCAGTTCATCCATATACGATTCGTGGGCAAACGAGTTGGGTAAAGCTGAAACACCACGAAGCCATGACGCTCGCAAAATAGGTGCCATATCGTTGATCGTCACACGCAGGTTGTCAATATCGTAGGGTGGGACTGCCGTGCGATCCCCCATCTCATATGCAGTTGGCGTGGCCGGAACTACTCCCGTTAATAATAGAGCGAGAAGTGGCGCACCATTCGAAGGGTAAGAGACTGAAAAATCGTAAGCAGTAATTGTCCCCTGTGCATCAAGCCCACCATCAACTTCCATGAGTTGTGCAGCGCCTTTAGGCTCCCATAGATGTTCTTGCTCACGCGATAGCTGTACACGAACTGGCCTACCTCCCACGGCCTTTGATAGAAGAGCAGCATCACCAGCAACATCATCTGCGCAGTTTCTACCATAGCAGCCTGAGGCCTCCAGTCGAACAATATTAATGTTGACATCAATCACACCAGTTAACTTTGATAAGTCATTTCGTAGTACATGTGGATTTTGCGTTCCGGCCCAAACTTGAAGATGGGTTTCATCAGGCCACTGCGCCACTGCACAAGATGGACCAATGGATGCATGGAGTTGGTAGGGCCAAACATAATGTCGTTGCATTCTGATTGCGGTATCTTCTAGAGCACGATCAACATCACCAACTTCTTTCACAATTCTTTTCGTGGAAGGATTGGCTTTAATCGCTGCGGTCAGATCATCGACGGCAGGAAGGGCCGGCCAGGATTTCCAAACAACACGTAATTCATACATCGCTTTTTCAGCAAACTCCTCACGATCAGCAACAATCCCAATGAAATCACCTATCGTAACAATCGCTTGGATTCCTGGAATATGGGCAATGGAATCACGATCTACATGATCGAGGGTGTTACCAATAAAATCACCATGATCTGCACCTGAGTAGGGTGGACGTATCACACGACCATGTAACATACCTGGCATGCGCACATCGTGCACGAAGTTCAATTCTCCCGTGGCTTTTCCGGGGATATCTACCCGTGGCGCAGACGTTCCAACTAATGTGTATTGTGCAGAATCTTTGAGAGTAACTGCGTCGGCAAGCATGAATTCAAGGTGTTGATCGTTGATAAGATCAGCAAAAGAGACTGGATCTTGATTCTCAACATAACATTGACCAGCATTGAGCCGAATGTGATCTGGTGATATCGAAAAATGCATAGCAGCTTCGGTGATCAGCCAAGCCCTTGCTTGTGCCGCAGCTTTTCGCAAAGGTATCCCATGAATTTGGATAGAAGCACTAGCAATCGTAGCTCCTTGATTGGGTGCGATTGCCGTACTACCCATCACCATATGGACTTGTCCCATTGATAAATAGAGCTCCTCTGCAATCATTTGCGTCAAGGCGGTGCGGAGTCCAGTACCTAAATCCACATGGCCATGTAAACCGGTAACACTACCATCATTCCAGATCGCCAAAAGAATCTCTTCGCCTTCATCTGGGTTACCTGCTACGAATGGAGGTTGGCCAACAATGGGTGGTGGTGCCGGTGGTGGTTGACGTAAAATCAGTAATACGCCACTTGCTTGACGCAGATCGTTTCGTGTCAGAATCGACTTTGCTCTCATGATATTGAAGTATCCAAACTAGCTTCAGGATTGATGGATCTCTTACCATCTTTTGACATGAGTTCGGCTGCTAATTTAACGGCTTGCATGATTTCAATATGTGTTCCACAACGACATAAATAATGTTTCAAGGCCTCACGGATTTGCAGATCAGTTGGCTGTGGTATTTTTTTTAAGAAGCCAACCGTCCCCATGATCATGCCATTTAAACAATAACCACATTGTGCTGCTTGCATGGTAATAAACGCTTGAACAACTGGATGAGGCAGTCCCGGAGAGCCTAAACCTTCCAGGGTAATGACCTCTTTGCCGATCACGGATTTGATAGGGATCGAACAAGAGCGAACCGCTTTCCCATTGACTAAAACGGTACATGCCCCACACTCGCCAAGACCGCACCCATATTTGGGACCATTTAATTCGAGATCGTTTCTGAGGATATATAGTAAAGCCGTATCCTGTGGGACATTTAATGATCGTTCCACATGGTTGACTGTAAGGAGAATCGCATGAGCATTCGTCGAATCAAACACTGAGGTAGGCTCCACGGATTTCCTCATTCGCAGCAAGTTCTGTCATTGTTCCTGAGTATTGGATTTGACCTTTTTCTAACACATAGGCGCGGTCAGAAACGAGTTCGGCGAAGTGTAAATTTTGTTCTGACAATAAAATACTCACTCCTTGTGCTTTGAGCTCAATCATCATCTGCGCCATTTGTTCGACTAATAAGGGCGATACTCCTTCAGAGGGTTCATCGAGTAACACTAAATAGGGATTACCCATTAAGGTCCTAGCTACAGTCAACATTTGTTGTTCTCCACCACTCATTTTGCCACCTAAACGATGCGGCATTTCACCTAAATTCGGAAATAAGGTAAATAGTTTACTTTCTGTCCAAATAGGGGCTCTTTGACCATCAGGCCAAATTCGAGTTGCTTGTCGCCCCACTTCTAAGTTTTCCATGACGGTTAGATCGGTAAAGATTCTCCGATCCTCAGGTACATAACCAAGACCAAGACGAGCGATTTCATGCGAGTTGGATTTTGAGATATCTTTACCCATCAATCCGACTTGCCCTTGGCGCTTGTCCATCAGTCCCATGATAGTTTTCAGGGTAGTGGATTTACCTGCGCCATTACGACCTAACAGGGCAACAACCTCCCCTTGACCGACTGATAAATTGACATCAAATAAAATTTGCGCGGCTCCATACCATGCACAGAGCTTGTTAACCTCGAGTAGAGTTGGGCGTGTGCTTATAGGTGAATGATTTGACATAGTTTTAAGTCGTTTCTTTTTTCTGGAAGGTCTTTCCAGTTCCAAAATAGACTTCTTGTACTTTTGGATGATCACGTATCTCCGAGGGAGTTCCCTGAGCAATCAGTCGACCTCTCGCTAAAACAATGATTCGATCTGCATGAGCAAAGACAACATCCATACTATG
>CAIQUZ010000002.1 GCA_903875135.1 uncultured beta proteobacterium
ATGATCACGACGAATCGGCAAATCATTTTAGATACGGAAACGACCGGTCTTCACCCCGAAAGCGGCGATCGTTTAGTGGAAATCGGGTGTATTGAGCTAGTGAATCGCCGCCCAACCGGAAATACACTTCACTTCTATATCAATCCACAACGAGATATGCCCGAAGCAGCCGCGGTGATTCATGGGCTACGTAGTGACTTCTTAGCTGATAAACCACTCTTCGAAGAAGTAGCTAACGATATTGTTAACTTTTCATATGGTGCAGAGGTCGTTATTCATAACGCAGCTTTTGACCTAGGCTTTCTGGATATGGAATTTAAACGATTAGGTAAACAACCCTTTAGTGATATCGTTTCAGGAGTAATCGATACGCTAATTAATGCCCAAAGTATGTTTCCGGGAAAAAGAAATCGATTAGATGATCTTTGTAATCGATTTGGTGTCAAAAATGATCATCGCACCCTTCACGGAGCTCTCTTAGATGCCAAACTTCTTGCTGAGGTCTACTTATGCATGACCCGTGGGCAAAATGATCTCATGATGGAAGACTCTTCACAATCAACCAAGCAATCCATCCTCGATACACCTCTTCCGGGAAGCGCCGAACTCATTATTTTGGCAGCTAGCGCTGAAGATGAAGAGTTTCATCAAAAATTGATGGAAGATCTAGCGAAAAAGTCAAAAAAAACACCCATTTGGCTGCATTAAAATTGATTAATGCCCGCCGCCGCCAGCTCCAAATGGCGGCTTAGCAAACCAAACCACCGGAATTAAACACAACATAATAAATCCGGAAAAGGCTAGTAAGTGATTCGTTGACAAGATATAGGCTTGTGAATTGACCATCAAATCCAGAAACTGTAACTGCCCATCCCCAGAAATGCCCGCATTCGTCAACTGATCTTGTAAATTAGCTAAAGAAAGATTATTGCTTGTTAAAGACTCGGCAATAATGGCGTGATTACGAATAGCTTCGTTTTGCCATACCGTAGCACCAATTGCTGTGCCAGTACTGCCCCCAATATTCCTTAAAAAATTCGTCAACCCTGACCCTGCCGCCATTTGGTCAGGTCTTAATTGCGATAAAGATATCGCTGTCATGGGGACAAAAAATCCGGCAACTCCTAACCCCATAATAATTCTTGTCTGCTGTAAATATTGATAGCTAACATCCGTAGTGATAAAAGAACTTAATATAGCGCCAAAAGCAAAACAAGAAAAACCAAGAGTAGCAATTCGTCTTGCCCCCAACCTTGGTAATTGAGCACCAAAAAATGGTCCAGCAACAATCGCTAATAATCCAGTACTAGCCATCACTAAACCTGCCGTATATGCGGTATACCCTAATTGTGTTTGCATCCACAGAGGGCCAATCACGACAAAAATATAAAAGGCGAAGGAACCAACAAACAAACAGATTGACGCAATACGAAAATTTTTTAATCTAAATAATCGAAGATTGACTACAGGATGCTCTTCACCCAACTCCCACAAAACAAAACAGACTAAACAAATAAAGGAGGTTAAAGCGATAGCCACAATGACGGGCGAAGAAAACCAGTCTAATTCATTCCCTTTATCTAATAGTATTTGCAAACAACCAATCCCAACGGCTAAAAGAACTAAACCTACTTTATCAATTGGTTTTTTTACTCGAACATTATCACGTCCTTTAAACAACCAAGCAATTAAATAGGCGCATAACAAGGCAAATGGGATGTTGATATAAAAAACCCACCGCCAAGAATAACTATCCGTCAACCAACCACCAATGACTGGCCCCATAATTGGTGCGACAATCGTCGTCATTGCCCATATTCCCAATGCCATCCCACGCTTTTCTGGGGGAAAGCTTTTGATAATCAACGCTTGAGACAATGGAATCATCGAAGCACCGACAATTCCCTGCAAAATACGACTAATCAATAACATCGGAAACGAAACCGCAAGGCCACACAACGCGGAAGCAATTGCGAACATGAGGGTTGCAAAAATAAATTGTCGAATTTCACCAAAACGACTGGATAACCAACCAGTGAGGGGTAACATAATCGCTTCACTAACAGCATAAGATGTGATCACCCAAGTACCCTGCGCTGGACTGACAGCAAAATCCCCCGCAATCGTTGGTAAAGACACATTCGCAATAGAAATATCTAGCACATTCATAAAAGATCCTAGACCTAAAGCAAATGTAGCCAATATGAGTTTAGAGCCATGTAACGGCTCAACCCCACCATCTGGAGTATTACTAGAGGGTAATGAGGCCTGATCAGCCATGATTAATTAGTTTTAGATGCATGATCGATGATTGTTTGAACATGTTTCAGAGCAGCAATTGTCTGCTGGTCATATAAGTCCGTTTGCATCGTTTCATTTTTCTGCATCGATTGCAAAGCAACCCCTTGAGAGTTGCGTATATCAACTTTTGCTGTCATCGTTAAACCTACACGAAGTGGGTATTTTTTCAATACCTCAGGATCGATTGCTACCCTGACTGGTAAGCGTTGCACTACCTTTACCCAATTCCCAGTTGCATTTTGGGCCGGCAAAATGGCTAAAGAAGAACCAGTCCCTGGCGAAAATCCAGATACAGTTCCAACGAAATTAACCTTGTTGCCATAGACATCTGCCTCTAACTGCACTGATTGACCTATTCGCATTTTGGATAGTTGATCTTCTTTAAAGTTAGCGTCAACCCACATCACATCACTCAGTATGAGGGCTGCCAAAGGCACCCCAGGAGAGACTCGTTGCCCCACTTGTGCCATACGTCTTGCAACAACCGCTTGGGCCGGGGCTATTACATCGGCCCTTAACAAAGCCACATAACTCTTTTTTGATAAGCCAGCGGCACGAAGAACATCTGGATGATTAGCAACTTGTCCAAGGTTGACAATTCCATCCGCATTTTCAAGAGATTGAGAATAGGCGGTTTGGGCTAAATCAAATTGTGATTTGTAATGCGCTAACTCATCCGCAGAATAAGCCGCTACCCCCTGCAGGGAAAGACGGCGTTCGTAATCTAATTTGGTTCGCTCCAACTCTTGTTTTTTTACTTTTGCCATCAACACATTAGATCGAACCGTTCGTATGGCTTTCATTAAATCCGCATCAGCAATCTCAGAGGCGATTTTAGATTCTGTATTATCAATTTTAAACAGTAATTCTCCAGCTTTGACCTCTTGTGTTTCACTCACAAGGACTGCCGAAACAGTTCCCTCTACTTGTGAACTAATTTGTAATTGAGGCGCAGAAACATAGGCATTATCCGTTGATTCATAATGACTTGACTCAATGAACCAATACACTAAATAGATCAGTAAACAAGTAATGAGTAACCCGAAAAAAATCTTAAAAGCGATCTTTCGGTCATAGGTGCTTGTGCGATGATCTTCACTGGTTGTTATCATGATTTTTCTTCCATTATTTACCTGTGTTAAACGATGTTAGTGAGTCATTAGAAAAATAACCTCCGCCAAGCGCTTGAACTAAACTCACATGCGCATTAAAAATATGTTTTTGGGCGTTTATTTCGGCAAGTTGTTTTTGATTGAATACAATTCGAGCTTGGTCTAACTGTTCCAAGGACATGATACCCGCTCGATAGCGTTTTAAATAAATCTCATTAATCTGTTTAGCCGCTTGGAGTGACTGATCTTTAGAAAGCCACTCTTTAGAAGAGCTTTGAACGCTACTAATCCCATCTGCAGATTGACGAAGTGCCATCAGCAATTGCTCATGATAGTCTGCGATGACTTGATTTTTTGTGGCTTCTTTGGCAGCAATATTGGCATCAATCTTTCCCCCATTAAAAATAGGTAAGTTAATTACCGGGCCCAAACTAAAGATTTGACTTCCTGAATTAATTAAATTACCTAAACCAAATGATTGAAACCCATAGTAGGCAGTGATATCAAAACTAGGTAAATAATCTAAATGAGCCGCCTGAAGGTCTTGACGGGACGCTTGAATTTGAGAAAGTAATCCTTGCAAATCAGGTCTTCTTGCAATGAGATCAGAGGGAATTTTTGTGATTTGCTGATTGGCAATAGTTTGAACTTGAAGATTTGGCGGCTGAATTTGATTACCAAAGCTTGGCCCTTGTCCAACTAGGGCTGCAATTTGATGACGCCATAAATCGACTTGATTTTGAACGAATAATCCCTCGGCTTGACTGTCCTGATAATCTACTTTAGATAAATTCACAACCACTGAATCAACCGTTCCAACACGGTGTCTTTCTTGAGCAATGGCCATAAGCTCTGTATACGAATTAAGATTTTCTTTCGCAATTAAAAGACTTTTACAAGCATAGTCGTACTCTATATACGCTGAAACAATAGCAATCGCTAAGTTTAATTTAGCTGTATCTAACTGGGCTTGAGCACTGATTAATCGATATTTACTACCGTCTATCAATCTTTTTTGTTTACCCCACAAATCTAGCGACCAATTAAAAGTTCCAGCAAGATAACCATAATTAGTGATCGTATCAAAGCCCGGTGGAAAAATATAATTCTCAGAAAGCCGCTGACGGTTAACCTGGGTGTTAAGAGCTACTTGAGGAAGGAGAACCGATTGATTAGACGACAACAAGGCTCGTGCCACCTGCATCCTTGCATCTGCGGTCGAAATACTCGGCGAATCTTTAAAAGATTGCTCGAGAAGACGGTTTAATTGCTCATCATGAAACTGTTCCCACCACTTTGCTGAAATTGTTGGAACTTGATCAGAGACTTTTTCTAATTGAGATAATTTTTTTAGATCTAATTTATCTTCCTTAAATAGAGTACATGACACAGTCAACATCAAAAACAGGAAATAAATACTGTTTTGACAGAGGTGGTAGATAAATGGTCTTTTTAGCATGGATACTTCAAGTGTTTACTCATTCAAGATCAGTAGCATAAACACTTCGTAAAATTTGAAAACTTATAAAATAGTATTAATAGCATGTTCACTATACTAGCAGATGAGTATAAACCCTAACCCGCCGCAATGGATGAAGTCTACTTTCTAACCACTATATGCCCAAAATCAAACCCACTTTGCAAGTAGAAAAATATGAAGTACAGGATCATCAATCGATTGATTTGTTGAAAGAGTTACATATTTTGACCCGCGATGGGAAAATGAATCAAGATAGTCGACGAAAAATGAAGCAAGTATCTCATCTCATTCAATTTATAGAGCCCATCATCCAGTCCGTTACCGCCGAAAAAGGGCAGTTCAACTTGATAGACTTTGGCGCCGGGAAATCATACCTCGGATTCATGTTGTACGATCTCGTTGCTAAACTTCTAAAAACCCCCTACAAAATTATCGGGATTGAAGTTCGACAGGAGTTGGTGGAATACTGCCGCAAGTTGGCTAGTAAATTAGATTTCCAGCATATGGAATTCCATCAAATAAGTGCTGAACAATCCCTTCTAGCGCCCCAAATACCTAATAAGATTGATATTGTGACAGCACTTCATGCATGTAATACAGCAACCGATGATGCGATTGCATTTGCTCTACAAAAAAATGTGACCCACCTTGTTTTGGTGCCCTGTTGCCAGGCCGAGATGGCCAGTTTATTGAAGAAAAATAAATCTGACTCTTTGAAAAATAATGTCTTTACAGCACTCTGGAAATACCCTATTCATACCCGAGAATTTGGGAGCCATTTGACCAATGTCATACGCTGTCTATATCTAGAATCAAAGGGCTATGTTGTCACTGTAACGGAATTAGTTGGTTGGGAACACTCTTTAAAAAATGAGCTGATCATTGCGCATCACTCCCCACATCTTGGCAACATGGCAAAGGCCCGTGACCAACTCAGAAATATGCTTTTAGAGTTTAATTTAAGCTCGTTAGCTCCGCGCTATGAAATTTCTATAGAGTGAATAAAACCTCATACTTTAATGAAATATGTCGTAAATAAGTTATACAACCGAATTGGAGGCTAGAATGAAAAATTTAATAAAGTCAATTGCCATCTCAAGCGTATTAATTCTTGGCGTAACTCCACAATTGAGTAATTTGAATGCTCAGGCACTCCCCATACTTGGGATGGACAACCACATCTCCATGGCACAATCAAACTCACTATTGCCAATAACGACACTTCAAAGAGTTTCGATTCGCCCAGAAAAACCAGAATTTGTGACGCCTGTCATGATCCGATAATCGACTTAGGTTTTTAACTTATTGTGCAGCTTTTTTAGTCGCTGTGATTAAAGCGTAATTCCCATCTTTAAAATACCCCACCCGAAATGGGAGTGGCTTTTCGTCATTTCGGTCTTTATATGCCTTGGCAAGGTCATGGTTGTAGGTTGAAAACACCTTATACGCCTTAACAAAGCTACCATATAAAACGGTGTTAAAGGAACTACTTAATGGTTTATAGTCAAGCCCTGTTTCATCCTGAATAATAAAAGGAGCATTATTAAGTAAGGCATCACGAACCAAAGTAAAGTCTTTGTGTTGCGGGAGATGCGAAGCCGCTTTCAGTAAAATCGGTGACTTGGCACTCTCCTCAAAAAACGTGAGATTTTGTGGGGATTTTTTAAACCCTTCATTGGAAAGATCCATGCGAATATAGTCAAGAATCACCGTTTTATTATCTTTGATCATATAAAATCTAACCGAATCCCAAGCTTTTTCATCACTTAGCTCACGAAGCAATCCTTTTTCATCCACTTCAATGGGTACAATCTTTTGAATGGAAAATCCGTGTAAATGAGCAAAGGATGCAATCAAGGTGGTTGAACCAATTTTTACTTTATTCTGAGAAATGTATTTGAATAAGTACTCTGTCACAAAGAAACCGTCATGACCAAAACTTGTCCATGCCGAGTTTAATACTTCCATCGTTTGCTTTGCTGCCATAGGGTTTAACTTGGCTAAGTTGACTAAACGCTCACCTCTTTGTTGCGCAGTCATTACAAAATGATTGGACTGTGGATAGAGTTGATATAGCGTTGTGAAATCAGGTCCAGAAAATGGGTAAAAAACTTTTTTTGGATTCACTGAGATTTCATGAGAAGACCAGTTCAACATAGGTTGCCCAATTGAGGTGTTATACAAACTCCAATTAGCTTTGACCGTCTGTGTAAAGCGTTGCCAATCTGTATCTTTTAAATTGGAGGGCATCTCTTGATGCATTAAATTTCCCGCAATCAAATCGACAATTTGATCATCGTCGGAAGGAATCTTTGGAGCAGCTAATTGAATCACTTCTTCATGAACTGAGTCAATGGTTTGATGAATATCAACCGTTTGATGCGTTGATACGGCGTCTAATTTCATTTTTGATACAAGAGCTTGCTTCCATACCAAAAAAGTGAGTCCAATAATTACGGTTGAAAAAACAGCAACAACTAACAATTTTCTTTTTACTGAGGCCATCTTGTCCCTGTTGATTTTTAAATATCTTTGTTTTCTATCATTTTTTCGATTATATAAGGATGATATGAAGATGACACCGTATGATAAAAATAGTCTGTTTTTCAAATGGCAGCAATTTATCATGCATAGACTAAATGTCGCGCACCATATTCTGTTTCATAGGCAAGTGTCGATGCGACAATCTGTTGTTGATGCTTCCTATATCCGCCAACTTACTTAATCATTCCTTGAAATAAATTTTGTAATTGCTGTAATGATTGATTCAATTGCTCGATTGTCAAAAATGAAAATGCATCAGCTGGCGCTTCCCAAATTACATTGTTTCCATCCGCAGTCGCGGTAACAGAAATGTCGTGAATACCATCTTTACTCTCTACTTTAACAATCCCTTTAAATTGGTTACCTTGCTGCTTCACGAACTGCGCACTTTTTGCAACTAAATGAAATTGCTTCAAATTAGCATCTGTATCAAATTTTTCTTGCATTGAGGCCAAAACCTTTTTAGCCACATCATCACTACTCGGACCACAAGCTGTTATGAGGAAGCAAAGACTGAGTAACAATACATACTTTATCAATTTTTTCATTGTTTTATACCGTTAAACTTTGATGATGTTTGGATAATGCTTCATAAGAATTTTTTCGAATCTGAAAATCTTGCGCCCAAGTAATAATGGCAACTTCCTCAATCCCTAAATCATGAGCCAACTGACCTAATTTACTCATCACCGTTGTTGCATCACCAACAAACCCCTGTTGACACATTCTTTCAAACATTTGTAAGTCTTGTTGATTTAAACCAACCAAGGCTTGATCTGGGGGCATCATGGATCCTAAGATACCCCGTTGACGGTCAATCTTCCATCTTGCTCGACTGCGAAAATAATAAAAAGCGGCCTCTTCTGAATCGGCCGCTAAAGCCCACAAACAAACAATAACCTGAGGTTCTTTTAAACGATCTGAGGGTTGAAAGCGATCGCGATACAGCTCGATCGCTTCTTTTGCGCCAAGGCCATCGGTGATGAAATGCGCAAAAACATATGGCAAACCTAAATGTGCTGCAAGTTGCGCACCATAATCGGAACTTCCCAAGATCCATAACTCTGGAGAAGAATCCCCCAACGGAAATGCTTGTACTCCCCGACCTGGATGACCCGGTGGAAATGGTTGATCCCTAAGCCATAAATCGAGTTCTTGGACCTGTTGAGGAAAGTGCGCTGAAGACTGTTGATTAGGGTTCAGGAGTTGCGCTGTGCGCATATCACTCCCAGGTGCTCTCCCAACTCCAAGATCGATTCGGCCAGGTGCTAAACTTTCTAAAACCCGAAACTGTTCTGCAACTTTTAAAGCGCTATAGTGCGGCAACATGACCCCGGCACTACCCAAGCGAATATTTTTTGTTTTTTGAGACAACGCAGCTATCAAAATTTCTGGCGCTGTGCCAACAATACTCGGGTGACTATGATGCTCAGATACCCAAAATCGATGGTATCCAAGCTCCTCAGCGAATACAGCTAATTCAATCGCTTGTTGAATCACCTCAGAATGAGATGATCCCATCACAGATGCAGATTGATCAAGTATGGATAAGTGCTTCAACATCAACTATGTTCCTTGTAGAGTATCCAGTTTAAATAGCTGCCGCAATCACCTTACCAAAGTCCTGCGTATTGCCAGTGCCCCCCATATCTGGTGTAAAAGGAGCGTGAGAAGGACCAGCAGCCAGGACTTTTTCAAATGCATCAATGATGGCCTTAGATGCCTCAAGATGACCCAAATGCTCAAGCATCATTGCAGCACTCCAAATTTGACCAATCGGGTTCGCAATCCCTTTACCAGCAATATCTGGTGCCGAACCATGAACGGGTTCAAATAGTGAAGGATAAATCCCTTCTGGATTAATATTTCCAGATGGGGCAATCCCAATGGTCCCAGTGCATGCAGGTCCCAGGTCAGACAGAATATCGCCGAATAAATTACTTCCTACAACAACATCAAAATTTTGAGGTCTTTGAACAAAAAAAGCCGTCAAAATATCAATGTGAAATTGATCAACTCTGACCTCAGGATATGACTGCGCCATATTGGCAACGCGTTTATCCCAATAAGGCATCGTAATCGAAATACCGTTAGATTTTGTGGCGGAAGTTAAATGCTTTTTCTCACGTCTATTCGCCAACTCAAATGCAAACTTCAAGATCCGGTCGACTCCAGTTCGAGTCATGACCGTTTCTTGAATCACAAATTCACGATCAGTTCCTTCAAATAAAATACCACCAGCATTCGAATACTCACCTTCTGTATTTTCACGAACTACATAAAAATCGATATCACCAGGGACACGACCAGCTAATGGACTAGGTACGCCAGCAATCAATTTGACTGGGCGTAAATTAACGTACTGATCGAAGCGTTTACGAAATTGAATCAAGCTGCCCCATAAGGAAATATGATCAGGAACCAACTTCGGCATACCTACCGCCCCAAAGAAAATCGCATCTTGCTTCACCAATAGGTCGAACCAATTGTCAGGCATCATCTTGCCATGTTTGACATAGTAATCACAACTTGCAAAGTCAAAATGATGGAAGTTGATCTCAATCCCAAATTTACTGGATGCCGCCTCAAGAGCACGTAAGCCCTCAGGCATGACCTCAATACCAATCCCATCACCCGGAATCACTGCAATTTCATGTTTTTTTATCATATTTAACTCACTGCCCTATGGATAAACTCTTTTTGTTTTTCGTCAACCGTCTCTATAGTTGGTTGTTCCTCAAGGATTTCGTTCGAGAATGACTCCATTCTAACTTTATCCTTTGGACAAATCGGCGGCCCATAATCTACCCAGCGTTTCAGTAAAGTCACTTCATATCCGCACTCAGGACATTTAGCCTTACTTCGAGATGAGTTGCTTGGTCTGGGTGGTGGAAAATTCAGTGCACGATGAGGATATGGCCCTAATTTATCACTCAGGGTCACTAATCGAATTTTTAAAGATGGTCCAGCCATCGCCATGCGGGCAGGTCCTTCAAGGCCTACAACATGCGCAATACCTTGAAAATCGGCACCGTGACCAGACTGGCAATCATCAATCGCATGACAAATCTCATGAACCAACGTATCAAGAACTTCAACGGGGTCTTCGATTTTTGGTGAAATAAAGATTTCATTCACCATCTCTCCAGAACGTTGCCTTGGCCAGCATTGACCTAAGGTAGTCCTTGGACTACTTGACGCCGCAAAGCCACAAGATACTTTTAAGGGAGGAATGCCATAACCTACAGCGGAAAAAATGGGTTCTAAAGCTTGTACTGCGGTTTGAAGCCAAGTCTCTCTATTCACTGGTAATTCCATTCTGGATATCTAAATATTGATCTAAGTAACTATTATCACCTGAAATCATTTTGTGTCATTGAGCACTTTTGTCAATAATGTACAAGATCATGTTCATGTATGTAAAATAGTTCAATTCGCTAGAAAATCCCCTTTGGAGACCTGTATGACAACACCAGCTTTTTCTTCTTCTGATGATGTAGTTCACTATGTTAATGGCCAACGTTTTGCTGGTCAATCAACCCGTTTTCAAGATGTCTATCATCCTGCTAGTGGTCAAAAAAGTCGCCGTGTTGCTTTAGCAAGCGTAGCAGATGTCAACCAAGCGGTTGCAGCCGCTCAAGCGGCCTTTCCTAAATGGGCCGATATGCCGCCACTCAAACGTGCTCGGATTATGTTTAAGTATCTTGAACTCTTAAATCAATATCAGGATGAACTAGCAGCAATCATCACCGCCGAACACGGTAAAGTCTTTACAGATGCTCAAGGTGAAGTGACACGCGGTATCGAAATCGTTGAATTTGCATGTGGGATTCCCGAACTACTAAAAGGTGAATACACTGAACAAGTTTCTACAAATATTGATAACTGGACAATGCGCCAACCTCTGGGCGTCGTAGCAGGAATTACCCCATTCAACTTTCCAGTAATGGTTCCTATGTGGATGTTCCCGATGGCTATTGCTAGCGGCAATACGTTCATCCTCAAGCCAAGCCCAACAGATCCTTCCGCATCACTTTTTATGGCCGACTTATTTAAAGAAGCTGGCCTTCCAGATGGAGTTTTTAACGTGATTCAAGGTGATAAAGAAGCCGTTGACGCTCTCATTGAGAATCCACAGGTGAAAGCGGTTAGCTTTGTTGGCTCTACGCCGATTGCTAACTATATTTATGAGCGAGGTGCTCATTTTGGTAAGCGCGTTCAAGCTTTAGGTGGCGCAAAAAATCACATGGTAATCATGCCTGATGCTGATATCGATAAAGCTGTGGATGCATTAGTTGGGGCGGCCTACGGATCTGCAGGTGAGCGCTGTATGGCAATCTCCGTTGCAGTTTTAGTGGGCTCTGCTGCAGAAAGAGTAATGCCTGCTTTGATTGAAAAAACAAAATCTCTCAAAATCAAAAATGGTATGGAACTCGATGCTGAAATGGGCCCGATTGTCACCAGTTTGGCTAAGAATCGAATCAGTGGCTATATCCAAGCGGGTGTCGATGAAGGCGCTAAATTACTAGTAGATGGCCGCAGTTTTACGGTACCCGGATTAGAGAATGGCTTTTGGTTAGGTGGTACATTATTTGATAACGTCACTCCTGAGATGAAAATTTATAAAGAAGAAATTTTTGGGCCAGTTTTATCTTGCGTTCGACTGGAGAATTTTAGTCAAGCAGTTGACCTTATCAATGCTCACGAATTTGGCAACGGTGTCGCTTGCTTTACCAGCGATGGCAATATTGCCCGTGAATTTGCGCGCCGTATCCAAGTAGGTATGGTGGGTATCAACGTTCCAATCCCAGTCCCAATGGCATGGCATGGCTTCGGCGGTTGGAAAAATTCTCTATTTGGCGATATGCATGCCTATGGACGTGAAGGTGTTCGCTTCTACACGAAACAAAAAAGCATCATGCAACGTTGGCCAGAGAGCATCTCTAAAGGTGGCGAGTTTGTCATGCCAACCATTAAATAAAAAATGGTAGATAGCCCCTTCTAAGTATGGGGCTATGCATTAAGCAACTTGTCGACTAGCAAGCTCTTGGAACAATCCTTCCACAGCGATGAGCTCATCGTAGGTACCTTCCTGAATCATCTTTCCACCGTCTAAAACAATAATACGGTCTGCATTCATAATGGTCGACATGCGATGCGCGATGACGATTCTTGTCGATTTAAATTGATCAAGACTTTGCGTTACCGTTGCTTGGGTATGGTTATCTAGAGCGCTTGTCGCCTCATCAAAAAACAAGATACGAGGACGATGCACAATCGCTTTAGCAATAATCATGCGTTGACGTTGCCCCCCTGAGAAGGTAGTACCTCCCTCACCAATAACGGTATACATCCCCATCGGCATCTTCTTAATGTCATCATCAAGACCAACCATCTTGGCTGCTTCCCAAGCATCTTCAACTGTTAAATTAGAACTCCCAATAATGTTACTGATGATGTCTGTCGGCATCAACTGTGCATTCTGGAGAACGACACCAAATTGACGTCGTAAGGCATTGATGTCAAGCTCAGCCATATCTTGATTATCGTAATAAATAGAGCCTGTACTCGGTTTTTCAAAGCCCAATAATAAACGTAATAATGTTGATTTTCCGGAGCCAGAAGGCCCTACTAAGGCAACATACTCCCCAGGATGAATCTTTAAAGAAATATCATTCAATATCAGTTGGCCTTCACCATATCGAAAGCTCAATTTATCGACTTGGATGGCACCAACAATTTCCCCTGGATGCGTTTTGGTGTCATTCACTTCGGGTAAAGCGTGAAGAATCGGAATCGCTCTTTCATAAACAGGCAATAAATTCAACATGTTCATAAAAGTTTCTAACAAACTAATGATGCCCGCCATAAATGTTCCAAATGCGGCATTAAAAGCGATAAAAGAACCAGAAGACATTTTGTTGCCAACGTGATGTTCAAATATAAACATGCCCATCATTGAAAAAAAGACGGCCGAAATCATCAGAGGGAACCCTGAAAAGAAGGTATGTTCAATATTCGCAAGATGTCGCGTATTAAAGGTCAAATGACAAAATTGACTGTAGGCATCTGCCCATCTTGAAAACACTTGGCTTTCTGCTGAGAAAACCCGAATTTTAGTTAATCCCGTTAAATATTGAAAGGTCGAACTCGATAATTTACCAAAGACCTCAGCAACCTGACGTTCATAACGCAGCTTTAAAAATCCAATTACACTTGAAAAAACAAAAACAAAAAGCACTAATAAAGTAGCTACTTTAGCAAGCTCGGCATTGTAGTGAAACAATAACCCAAAATTAAAGAATGAAAAAAGGCCCCCTAAAATTGTGCGGATTGTTGCACCCGATAAAGCATGACGAATCGTATTAATGCCACTAATGCGTGATGCCAAATCACCCGTACTATAGTCTTTGAAGAACGTAACAGGTAATTTGAGGACTCGATCCCAAACTGCAGACTGAATAGATCCATCCATCTTACTTTCAATCCTTAGTAATGAAATTAAAGCAGCAATTTCAAACATTGTAGAAGCTACCCCAGCAATCAAAAGAGCGAAGACAACTTCCCAAATTTGTAATTTATCTGCGGAAGGAATTACCGAATCAATCAACATACCACTGGCAATCGGCGTCACCATGGCTAATAAACCAATCAAAATACTGACGGCTAATACCCAATATAAATCTCGGGACATCCCCTGCGCTCCAAACATCATCAGACCAAGTGGCGTAATTTTTTTATTGGGGAATGACCGATAAAAAACAAATCCAAAGTTTCCAATATCATTAATGTTGTCCTGACGGATGGCTTGCGTTTGTCCAGTGATTGGGTTAAAAATTTGATAGGACTTGTCTTTAAACGGCAATAAAGCAACCCATTGCTCTTGCCCTTCTAGTTGGCACAAAATTGGACCATTATCCGTTTCCCACCAACGCTCAACGAGAGCGACTTTCCGGTAACGCACATCAGATGAGTTACAAATAAACGCCAACGGGTTCGCTTCGAATCCCTTACTATTTAACTCTGAAGGATGCGGTTCTTTAAAGCTAATCCCTAAAACTTTTCCAATGGGTTTGAGCGCACTTAAAAGAGGAATTTTGCGAGAGCCTGAAATTTCTAGACGTAGCTTTTTATGGACGACACCCATTAACTTTGCGGTAGCTTGGTTAAAGGCCTCTTTAGCCAAAGTCGGCATATTCGCCAACTTCAGCGCCTCAGATGTATTCTTTAACTCTACAGCAATAATGCCTTCCAAAGCAATAATACGATGATGCGTAAGCAGCGCTTTATGGACAAGATCAACATGATTACTTAAAAATTGATGGTTTACAGCCTCAATCAATAATTCCGTTTGGGCCACAAGGAAAGTCTCTCTAGTGAGGGGAATTAACTCTGTCGAGCGATCTAAAGTAAATTCTTTTTTACCCCTCCAAGAAGTGCGTCCTTCATGAATCATCGCCCAAATCATGGATTCATTAGGGGATAGCACCTCTTCTGGAGCTGCTTGCAATTTCTCTCCAAGACTAATCGCTGTATATTTTGCAGGCGGGGGTTCTTCCGATAAAGCATTTAGCGTAATGATGATGGTTTGATTGATACACTCCAACATATCCGATGATAGTTGCGGATTTTGTAAAACATCAGAAAATTCCTGAGGCGTCAATTGCCACGCATAAGTTGCTGCAAGCCGAACCGCTAATAGACCCCACTGATCAGGTAAGTGTATTTGTTGCTTACCAAATAAAAAATGTCCAATCTCTAATCGATACAAATGAAATCGCGGTCCCTCTGCCTGCCCTTGGTTATCTCTTTTCTGTAAAAAAATGTCAATCGCACCCGTCTTCAATAAATCCATCGAACTATATTGTTGATCTAACCAAAAGACCTTATCAACAGGAGTCGCCTGTTTAATGAGATCTAATTGTTGAGCTAGGTTCTTCATGGATCAATGTTGTTGAACGAGGGATTGATAAAAGCCTTTATCGATTTTCATCAAGGAATCATGCGTGCCTTGCTCTACGATACGACCATAAGATAAAACAACAATATTATCGGCTTCACGAATGGATGAAAGGCGATGCGCTATCGTAATACAAGTGCAACCACGGCGTTTTAAATTATTAATAAAGATTTCTTCAGTACTCGGGTCAAGCGCACTCGTCCCCTCATCCATCACTAAAATGCGAGGATTTTTAACAAGTGCTCGAGCAATCTCAATACGCTGTCTTTGACCACCACTAAAATTAGCGCCACCCTCTGCGACCATACTGTTATATCCACCAGGTCTAGAGACGATATCCTCATGAATGCAGGCATCCATGGCAGCCTGTATGATTTCTTTTTCAGAGATTGTTGTATCCCACATACAAATATTATCTTTAATCGATCCTTCAAATAAAAATACGTCCTGATCAATTAAAGTGAGTGAATTAAAAAATTCGTAACGATTAAAATGCTCACGCGGCTTTCCGTCGAAAAGTATTTGACCCGTCCAAGGCTCATATAAGCCCATCACTAACCGTGAAATCGTTGACTTTCCACATCCTGATGGACCCACAATCGCAACATGATGACCGGGTTCAATGACTAAACTAAACTCGTTAACAAGACTTTTACCCGCCGGATTATATCCAAAGGTGATGTTCGTCAACTCAACCTTTCCATTTAATCTCGCTAAAACTCGATCTCCTGTCTCTTCTGTTTTATCTAACCAAGGGTCAACTTTATAATTCATGACATCCTCTAGCCGGTTAATATCCCCTTTAACCTCAAGAATTTTTTTTGATAAGCT
Organism: uncultured beta proteobacterium; assembly: GCA_903875135.1. Lineage (GTDB taxonomy): Bacteria > Pseudomonadota > Gammaproteobacteria > Burkholderiales > Burkholderiaceae > Polynucleobacter. Next base: position 16,229 of record CAIQUZ010000002.1, read on the forward strand.
TACTAAGTTTTGTACAGGCTCTGAAAAACTGATGGCTAGACTTTGAAAAGCTACCAACATACCAATCGACATGTGACCATCAATCACGTGCATGCCACCCAATCCTAAAATAATTAAATTATTCATGGTCGTCAACAATGCAGGCATCGTGCCAAGCACTAACCCAACTTTGGCAAGGTTTTGTTCCGAATTAACAAATTTTGCTTGATATCCCGCCCATCGCGAAAAAAATCCTGACTCTCCACCTGTCGCTTTGAGGGTCTCCATGACTTGTAGCCCACTCATGGTTGCGCCATAGACCTTGCCGCCATCAATGGATAACTTAATACTTGCTTCTTGCGTCTTTTGAGAAACCTGTCGCATCAAATACACATTGACACTAACCAAGGCAATACTAATGAATGTCAGCGTCACATCGTAAAAGAACATGAGTATGCCAAAAAAGATAATCTGAAATACTGATAGAAGCGCTTTAGCCAAATCTTGAGTTAGGATGGTGGCCACATGATCATTGATAGCAACACGCGAACTGATTTCGCCAGGAGATCGTTGGGTATAAAATCCAATTGGTAGACGTAGCGCATGCCAAAAAAATTTACTCGACAAACTAAGAGATAATTGAATCCGAACGCGTAATAAATAGTAACTTTCTAACCACGTCAATGCGGCACGAAGTATGGCTGTCAGCGCCATACCAAAGATCAAAGGTCTTAACCATCCTTGCAAACCATCAACCAGTATGTTGTCAATAAAAATACTCGTAAAGACTGGGATTAAAAGACCTGGTATGACTAAGGCAATACCAACGATGACAAGATAAGTAATCGCGTCACTTAAGCCACTAAAACTCCTAGATAAAGTAGACAAAACCCCATCTCTTTGACCACCAGGAACAAACTCCGCAGATTTTTCAAAAGTGAGGACAACCCCCACAAAGGATTGATCAAATTCTTCCTCAGAGATAATGCGCCGTCCTACTGCTGGGTCATTTAAATAGACATTACCATTAACGAAACCTTCAACGACTAAAAAATGGTTAAAGTTCCAAAAGACAATGACTGGTAAATTCAAGGTTCGAATTGCTGCTGGTTCTTTGGTATAGCCCTTTGCGTTCAGTCCATAACTTCTCGCCGCACGCAATATGTTACTGGCTTTACTACCATCTCGAGATACTCCACACTTTAATCGCAACTCTTCTAATGAAACCCAACGATCGTAATATGCCAATATCATGGCTAATGACGCGGCTCCACATTCCACAGCCTCCATCTGCATGACAGTCGGTGTTATAACTCGTAAATCGTCCTTCGCTGACGTTAATGCTTTAAAGTAAGTAAAAATCTTCTTAAGGAGGTCAGGAATAAAGTTAATTTTAAGTCCCCTTATTACCCAAATTTACTCAACACCAAGCGTTTTTTTGAAGATAGGGATCACGAGACTGATGGGACGCTGACGGCTCACCGTAATCTCAGCAGCACAGATCGTACCACTTGATATCTTGATATCGGGGCCTTTTGCAGAGGACCATTTAAAACCGGTATTGGATGCACTGGTATCTAAAATGGCTTTAATTTCTGTTGGTGGAGTATCCCCTGACAAATCTCTCACCAATGCATCATTTTGTAAGATTAATTTCATACTGCTTGGCGTGGCAGGATAGTCAGAGACATGACTAACATGGGCAAATATAAATCCATGCTCTTCACGTTTTATCGTACTGGGAACAACTTGTGCAACCATCCCCGAACGGACTTTTTTACCTTCTCCTACTGGAACATAAATAATCGCTTCAATGGTAGATATTTGATTTTCTAAATTCGTACGCTCAACAGTGATAATTGGCTCACCTTGCCCTACCAACATGCCAACTCCAGCCTTGATCTCAATGACTCGACCTTGATACTGACTTTCGACAACACCAGTTCTATTTTTCAATTGCAACAGAATATCTAACTCTCTTTTGGCTTCACTATATTGAATATCAGCAGTAGCTTTTTCTGAATTACCCTGTTTGCTACGCTCAAGCTTCGATAATTTTAATTGGTCGATTTCATTTTTAAGATTTTGAATCTCAATATTGGCTGCCACTTCCTCTTGACGAAAGTTGGATGCTTCTTGCTCGACTGAAAGTACGGACTGATTCGTTACTAAGCCTTGGCTAAACAGATCTTTTTGAACGAGAATGCGCTGTTGCGCAATCCTAGCTCTGTCACTTGCATACTTCGCTCTTTCTCTAGCTGCATTAATTTTACTTTCAAGAGCGGCTTGATTTTGTTTTGTTAAAGTTTCTGTTAAGACGCCGCTTTGATCTGCAAACGAGTGCGCATTGTTACTTAGTGCTTCTAATTGATTTACTTTCGAAGTAGCATTTCTGATTTGCTCCTCTAATTGAGGATGAGCAATTTGGGCAATTTCCATCCCCTTGACTACCTCATCACCAACCTTTACTTTCATTTCAACAACCCTCCCAGAAGACTCGCTAGTGATGTCAGCCAACCCAGTAGGGTTTATTAAAATGCATTTATTAGCCAGAATTTTATGTGGTACTGAACCAAAGACGCCCCACACTAAACCCAAAAAAATTAGCACCAATAAAGGTATTACAGCTAACCAAGCCTTTGGTGTGATGACCCGCATCATCATATCGAGCTGCTCTGGTGAGGATAGTCGATCTAATGCAACTTTTCTAAATATTTTATTTTTGTTATCTATATCACTCATGATTATTTATTAGAAGTACTAGAATTTCGTAAATAAGGGTTTAATAAATTGGAGACTTGTAGAGCGTAATTTTCACCATCACGCTCCATTAACCGATTTGTTTGAAATCGGAATACCGCGATCGATGATGCATAAGCTATTTGTGACTGCACTAAAGCAATTTGTGCATTGTTGTACCGATCCTCAACGTTTAAAACATCTAACAAGGTAGACAATCCAAGTCTTCTTTTAGTCCGTTCATTATTGACGCTCGTTTGGTATTTTTCAACAGCGGCTTTCGCCTCTTTGAGCCGATCATAGGAATTGAGCATGCCCTGGGTGGCTACCTGTATATTATTCGTAACGGCATACCCTAACTCTACTAACGTAATCTCATAAGAGCGTAGCAAAGCTTGTTGCTGCTGAGTTAAGCCTCGTGCTGCATTGTTATTGATCGGCATCTGAAATAAGATAAATCCACCATATCCAGGTCCATAATGTTGGCCAAATGATGATCCATAATTTTGTGAGAACGAAGAGCCCTGATATGGCGAATATCCTTGAGCTAATCCTTGTTGAGACATTGAAAGTGCTAAATCTAATTGTGGGCGCTGGTTTTTCTGGGCTGCATCCACTAATATTTCATATTTTTCGATTCTCTTTTTCGCTGCCTTAATGTCGCCACGTTTTTCTAAGGCGTTTTGAATAATTTGATCTAAATCCGTTAATACATATTCTATTTTTTCAGATTTATCATCAGGAAACTGATCGGATAAGGTTTCTATAGCCATCGTACTTTGCGCATCCAATCCGAGACTTCGTCCAAGTGTGCGCCTAGCTTCAATCAATGCTTGCTCATATGCTAGGCGAGTAGCCTTTTTTTCTTTTAAACTCGCTTCAGCAAGTACGACCTCTGATTTTGGTAACTGATCAGCAGCAATTAGTTTTTGATATTCTTTGATTGAATTTTCAGCATCTTTTTCATTTTTTGTTGAGATTTCAACTAGTTTGGTCTTCCCTAAATAATCCCAATAAGCTAAAGCGCTATTCAGTACCATTTGGTTGACCGTATACTCCAAGTCATCCTGAGAGGCTAAACTTTCTACCTCAGCCGCTCGAAGTCCACTTGAAACAGCACCACCGGCATTTTTCAGTAATGGAACGACAACTTGGAATGTCAATAATCCTTGATTTTGAGTAAGGTCACCTTGAGCAGCATAAACATTACTATCGATTGAATTTTGGGTTCCCAAAATACTGACCTGCACACCATTTGAAAATTGCTTTGTAAGCCCTGCCTGTGTATACGTTTTATCAGTCTCAGCATAAGGGATAATAAGGCCTGTACCATAAACTGAATTGCCCGCAGTGTAACTGTCATTCGGTATGACACTTCGGCTCACGCCAGCTTGACCATTGACAATAATATCAAACGCACCACTTTGCTGTTTCGCAACACCTTGGGAAAAATTGACTTGAGATCTTGATAACAACACATTAGAGTTCTTCTCAATTGAGATGGATAACGCCTCATATAAGCTAAGTGATTTGTTCGTATTTTTTACTTCCTCTGCTTTTAATGGCGCTTGGCAAAAGATGAAACATATCAGAGCGACATATCTGATAATTTCAGTAGATTTGCTCAATGGCCCTATTGGAGTGATCTTATAAAAGCTCATACCATCAATATCTTCAGTAATCGATCAAACCTTGCCCCAGCAATGGAAACATTATCTAACGCGTTGACGTCCAACTCATCTGAGGTATCTTCTTCTTTATCATTCGCACTTTCATACCCCATCCGACCAATTGTTTTACGCATTCGCTGTGATAAGAAAATAGATATCGCTTTATAAAACCGCGAACCAAACGCAGAGTCGTTTTCTAACTTCTCACTTAAAATTTCCTTGGAAATTTCTAAAAGTACAGAATCTCTGGTAACAATCACATTAGCGGATGGTGGTCGAGCATCCACAAATGACATCTCACCTAATACTTCTCCAGCGTATATTTTGGCTAATTCGAAATGGGTGTTTGTTTGAACAGATAACTCACCATCTAAGACAATGTATAACATGGGATGAGTTTCACCATATTTAATTAAATGGTAATCTGGTTTTAGAGAAACTTTTTGACCAACTTTTGCTAACCAATCAATATCTGAATCTGCAAGTTGTCCAAGGATATATAAAACTTTTCTCATCAATTCCCTTTTTTATAACGAAACACAACTTATATAATTTATACTTAAATTTCACTAAAAATTATTCAAGTTAATTTTCATAACTATATATAAACTAATGGATATCAATGACTTGATAACTTCACTATTTACACTTCAAATCGTTGATTTGCATACATTTGCGTCAAGCGCAGTCACTCAGTCATTGAAGTTTTTAAAGTTCTTTTACAAGGAATTTAATCTTTAATTTAATAATCATTACTAAATATTGAATTTAATAATAATTATGTTCTAGCGGTCTTGATTTGAAAAAGTCTCGCTGTTATTTTTCTAAGATCCTACATTCAATTACTTCTGTTCTTGCCGTTAAAAATAATGTACCAATAGTCTATTCATAAAGTTGAATATCAATTACACTTGAAAAAATAGACTAACAACTTTGGACCATGTGTTTTCTAAATAAACTTTGTTTAGGAAATGTTTTTATTGTTTACTCCCTTCGGTGGGATTTAAGGAGCTGTTATGAGTGTTTCCGAAATTGAACGTTTTTTTAAAGATATTGATACAAGTCGTGAATTAGAAGAGTTAATGAATTCTGCTGAAGGATCAGTGGATAAACTCGCAGAACTGGTCAAAGCTAAAGGTTACGACTTCTCTGCTGAAGAAGCAAAAGCTCATTTTTCTGCTCCACAAAGTGATGAGTTGGAAGATTGGGAATTGGATTCAGTAGCTGGTGGTGTCAATATTGCTGTATGGAGAAGACAGCACAGTTGAGCTTAAACTTGTTTCAAAAGAAAAAGCCGCATCTTTTGATGCGGCTTTTTTATTGTTGATACCGAATTTATTGGAGAGTATTTTTTAATGCCGGTGGTACTGGCAGTGAATACACTTCGATACCTTCGTCCATCAACTCTGAGGCTTCATCTGCCGTTGTAATTCCGCGAATGCTGCGCTCTGGAGCTTCTTTATAGTGAATTTTACGAGCCTCTTCAGCAAATGAGGAACCAACGTTTTCCGTTTTTTCCATAATTTCACGAACCACTTGCAACATCATCGCCTGCATCTTCTCTTGGAAAACAATCTTTTGTGAAGGTGTCAGATGCATCGCATCATTCGTTTCAGGTAGAGCTAATGCTGTTTTCTCAAATGCATTAAAAGTAGAATGATCGTTGTGATGATGTTTACCGCCAATATGCGGTGCTGAAGGCATTCTAGCAATTTCAACGCTATCACACATAGGGCAACACAAAATAGAGCTTTTTTGTTGGGATGTAAAGTCATCCTCAGAACTAAACCACCCTTCAAACTGATGATTCAGTGGACAAGCTAAATTGTAAACTTTCATAATATTTATCGATTTAATTGTAGTTTATTGCGCAAATGGTGAAGCAAATTCCTATTCTATACAAAAAATAGAATAATGCTAATTTATTCATCAGACCTTATCTGAAGATCTTTCAACCAATAAGTACTGATAATAGTTTTTACGTCAGTTATGAGACCTTCTTTAATCCAATCTTCAATTTCTTTTACATGTGCACCAAATAAATCCAAAAACTCACCTTCATCCAAACTCTGATGCGAAAATGACAAGTCTTTCGCTAGATAAATATCAATAAACTCCGTAGAGTGCGAAATAATTGGATGAATTTTCCCTAAAAAGGTCCAATCATTTGCTATAAAACCTGTTTCCTCCCGGAGCTCTCGCTTCGCACAGGTTAAGGAATCTTCGCCTGCATCGAGTTTACCGGCTGGAATTTCTAAAAAGGCTTGGTGTAATGGATAACGATATTGCCTTTCCAACAAAATCCTACCATCAGGAAGCATCGGTATGATGGCGACAGCACCTGGGTGAATGAGATACTCGCGACCAGCTTCTTTGCCATCTGGTAAAGTTACACGGTCTTGAATCAATTGCAGATAATAACCCTCATACACCTTCTTACTACTTAACTGGGTTTCTTTTAAATGACCGTCCCCTAGGCGCAGTTCCGTAAAAGAGGGAATTCTAGGAAAGCTATTTGTCATTAACCCTGGAGTGTGACTCTCATTGCATTGAAGCAAAGCGTCGTCAGAAATGCAGGGAAAATCCCAGCTAATAAAATAAATAACCCATTCATCGTCAAGATACCCTGAGCAAATCCTTGGCCCTTAAATAAAGTAGGATCTGTAGGCTCTTCAAAATACATCGTTTTGACAATCCTCAAGTAGTAAAACGCCCCAATCAAGGAAGCAATGACAGCAAATACGGCTAACCAAACATATCCTGCATCTACTAACGCCTCTAAAATGGATAATTTAGCAATAAACCCAACCGTAGGAGGTATGCCCGCTAACGAAAACATGAGTAACAACATAATAATTGCCATCAATGGACTGCGGCGATTCAAACCTCTCAAATCATCAATCGTTTCGCACTCAAAGCCCTTCTTGGATAAGATCATTAATAATCCAAAAGTACCTAAAGTGGACAAGACATATGTCAGGGCATAAAAGAACGCTGCACTATAGGCATGTTCGTCATAAACAGATAAGAAGCCCAGCAACATAAAACCCATATGGGCAATTGTTGAATAGGCCAGCATTCTTTTGATGTTGGTCTGAGCAATCGCCGTCAAATTACCAATCACTAGGGATGCCATCGCTAAGAAAATTAATATCGGTTGCCAATCTGCTTGCAAGGGCTCAAGTCCGCCAACCAATAATCGAAAGGTAATCGCAAATGCAGCAATCTTGGGTGCCCCACCAATTAATAAAGTAACGGAAGTTGGAGCGCCATCATACACATCAGGTACCCACATATGAAAAGGTGCCGCACCTAATTTAAAAGCCAGACCAGCTAACAAAAATACAATTCCAAAAGCAAGAACTAAACGCATGACTGGGTCATTATTCGTGACACGCAAAATATCATCTAAGGCTAAAGATCCAGTCGCTCCATAAATCATCGACATTCCATAGAGTAAAAATCCAGAGGACAACGCCCCTAAAATAAAATACTTCATGCCAGCCTCAATACCTCTAGGGAAATTAGGGCGCATCGCTGTCAATGTATACGTCGATAAGGCTAATAACTCCAAGCCAAGATATAAAGTGAGCATGTTTGCCCCAGAAATCATGACATACTGACCTAGAAGAGCTAATAAAACGAGTGCAATATAATCGACCCGAAATAAATCGCGGTCTTTCATATATTGCTTCGAGTAAATCAAAGTGACCATCACAGCAATACTAGAAACGGACTTTAAAACATTCGATAAAGGATCAATTGAATACAGTCCATTCATAATCATCTGAGGCAAATCACCCACTCTCGTTGCAAAGAAAATTGCTAATCCGAATAATGCGAAAAGAGCTAATTGATAGGATACAGCAGCAGCACGGGGCGTATAAAAGACATCCGCCTCGCTTGAAACCGTCTCTTTGAAGAAAGGCGTCACTAACAAAATAAAGCAAATTACCAGTAAAAGAATTAACTCTGGCAAAATTTCTAGAAGGTCAAGGGCTTGCATGTGCTAGTTCCAGTTCTTATATCTTCGAGATTGCGACATGTTGAAGTAAATTAATTGCCGCAGGATGAATCACATCAGTAAATACCTTTGGATAAACTCCCATAAAGATAGTTAATACAGCAAGCACGCTAAGAATCAAATACTCACGCGCATTAATATCCTTTAATTCAGCAACATGAGTGTTAGTGATATCCCCAAAAAAGACTCGCTTAACCATCCATAAAGAATAGGCGGCGCCTAAAATTAATGCCGTCGCAGCCAAGAATCCGATCTTGAAATCATAATCCACAGCACCTAAAATCACCATGAACTCACCAACAAAACCTGAAGTAGCTGGCAATCCACAATTAGCCATTGCAAATATCACGGAAAAGACCGCAAACTTCGGCATCGTATTCACAACACCACCGTAATCAGCAATTTCTCGCGTATGCATGCGATCATACAAAACACCAATCGAGAAGAACATGGCGCCAGAGACAAATCCATGGGAAATCATTTGTACGATGCCGCCTTCAATACCCATCGGGTTGAAAATAAAAAATCCTAAGGTCACAAATCCCATATGTGCAATCGATGAATAGGCGACAAGTTTTTTCATATCCTTTTGCACAAGTGCAACCAGTCCCACATAAACAACTGCAATCAGGGATAAGGTAATAATGAAGGGTCCTAAATATTGACTTGCATCCGGGGCAATCGGCAATGAGAATCTCAAAAAGCCATATGCACCAAGTTTCAACATAATGGCAGCTAAAACAATCGACCCCCCCGTTGGTGCTTCAACGTGCGCATCAGGTAACCAAGTGTGAACAGGCCACATCGGAACTTTAACCGCAAATGCCATTAAAAAAGCAAAGAAAATAAATACCTGTTCTTTAAAGTTGAGCTTGGCATAGTGCCACTCAAGAATGCTAAAAGTATCAGTAGCGTTATACAAATATAAAATAGCAATCAACGTGAGCAGTGAGCCCATTAAGGTATACAGGAAAAATTTAAAGGCTGCATAAATACGATTTTTTCCACCCCACACACCAATTATGATATACATCGGTATTAATGTAGCTTCAAAAAACACATAAAACAGCAGGCCGTCTAAAGCTGCAAAGACACCAATCATAATGCCTGACAAAATCAAAAATGCCGCCATGTATTGAGCGACGCGATCTTGAATCACTTCCCAACCTGCCAAGACAACAATCACAGTGATAAAAGAAGTTAATACCACCAACCAAACAGAAATGCCGTCAACGCCTAAGTGATAATTTAAGTCGTAACGCGCAACCCAAGGAAGGTTTTCTACAAACTGCATACCAATCACTGTCGCATCAAAGTCAGTAATCAAAGGAATCGTAATGACAAAGCTAAGTAAGGCAGCAAATAAAGCCATCCAACGGACATAAGAGCGGTTACCATCAGAACCACTTCCTAATATCACCAATCCGAAAATAATCGGCATCCAAATTGCTAAAGATAAAATCATGTCTGACCGTTTATTGAATTGAACCCAAATGGGTAAAAAGTATCCACGTAATTAAACCGACTACACCAATAATCATGGCAAATGCGTAGTGGTATAAATAACCGGATTGAAAATGTCGAACTAATATCGAAAACCAATTTACTAGTTTGGCGCTACCATTAACAACAAACCCATCAATCACCGATTGGTCGCCTGCCTTCCAGAAACCGTTTCCAATCATCTGGGCACCACGTCCAAATACTGCTTGATTAAAGTCGTCAAGATAGTACTTGTTATCTAATACCTTTTTAATCGGGGCAAAAATAGTAGCAATTTTTTCAGGAATTTCAGGTTTATATAAATAGAAGATTGCCGCAGTAGCAACGCCGCCAACAGCTAACCAAAGAACGGGAGAAGTGAGTGAATGCAAGGCCATTGCTACAGCACCATGAAACGCAGCAGTCAGTTCTTCCATGGCTGGATGAGCCTGTAAATCAATCGCAATCGAGTCTTCAAAGAAGCCACCAAACAGCATGGGTTCAATCGTCAAGAAACCAATGAGGACAGATGGTATTGCCAACATCATCAATGGCAAAGTAACAACCCATGGTGACTCATGAGGCTTTTGACCAGGAGCTAATCCATGGTGTTCGTGTGCATGTTCATCGTGATGGTCTTCACCGTGCCCATGAGGACCCTTACCAAAACGCTCTTTACCGTGGAATACTAAAAAGTACATTCTGAAAGAGTAAAACGCCGTGACAAACACACCGATCATGACAGAAAAATACGCAAAACCTGAACCATAAATATGGCTCTCTGCAACGGCTTCAATAATCGAATCTTTAGAATAAAAGCCAGAGAAAAATGGTGTCCCGATTAACGCTAAACTACCAATCAATGATGTGATCCATGTAATAGGCATGTATTTACGTAACCCGCCCATATTACGCATATCTTGATCATGGTGCATCCCCATGATGACACTACCGGCCCCTAAAAATAACAGCGCTTTAAAAAATGCGTGCGTCATCAAGTGAAAAATAGCGACTGGATACGCTGACACTCCCAAAGCAACCGTCATGTAACCTAACTGAGAAAGCGTTGAATAAGCGACAACCCGTTTAATATCGGTTTGAACGATTCCCAAGAAGCCCATGAATAGTGCGGTAATTGATCCGATAATCAAAATAAAAGACAGGGCTGTATCGGAAAGCTCAAAGAATGGTGACATTCTTGAAACCATAAAAATACCCGCCGTTACCATGGTGGCGGCATGAATCAATGCTGAAATCGGCGTCGGACCTTCCATCGAATCAGGCAACCAAACATGCAATGGAAACTGAGCAGACTTACCCATCGCACCAATAAACAAACAAATACAAGCTACCGTCATCAATCCCCAACTTGTTCCAGGGAGAGTCTGCGCAGCAATATTTTCTGCCTGACCAAAGGCTTCTTGATAATCCATCGTTCCCGTATTGGCCAATATCAAACCAATCCCCAGGATAAATCCAAAGTCACCAACACGGTTGACTAAAAAAGCCTTCATATTAGCAAAAATAGCCGTCTGTTTTGTATACCAAAACCCGATCAATAAATACGATACAAGACCTACCGCTTCCCAACCAAAAAATAACTGTAAAAAATTATTACTCATCACCAGCATTAACATGGCAAATGTAAATAACGAAATATAGGAGAAGAACCGGTTATACCCTTCATCCTCTTCCATGTAACCAATCGTATAAATGTGCACCATTAATGAAACAAAGGTAACAACAACCATCATCATGGCGGAGAGCGGATCAATTAAAAAACCAATGGGTAAAACCAACTCTTCACCCAAACGCATCCACTCATAAATGTTTCCATTAAAACGTGCCCCGTCAACAACTTGAACCAGTACATAAATCGATAGTCCACACGCAATCGCGACGCCCAAGATAGTAATCCGATGGCAGGCCTTACGACCTAATTGATTGCCCATGAATTTCGTGCCAAAGAATCCAGCTAAAATCGCACCAATCAACGGCGCTAATGGAATAAGAATTAATAGCAAAGGATTTAAAGTTGGCGTCATGATGTCGATTAACCCTTTAACTGACCAAGATCTTCAGTACTGACGGTGTCACTACTGCGGAATAAAATAACTAGAATTGCTAAGCCAATAGCAGCCTCTGCTGCGGCAACCGTCAAAATAAAGAACACAAACACCTGACCCAGCATATCTCCCAAGTAATGAGAAAAAGCAATAAAGTTGGTATTAACTGCCAATAACATTAATTCAATCGACATCAATAAAACAATGATGTTTTTACGATTCAAAAAGATGCCAATAATTCCTATCGCAAACAACATCGCAGCGAGAACTAAATAGTGCGCAAGAGTGATCATTATTTTTTTCCTGTCTGGCGATGGTCTTTTTCGGCATCCATCGACACAATACGAATACGATCACTGGCTTTGGTGCGAATCTGAGAGGCAATATCTTGTGTCTTGTGATCTTTGCGGCGACGTAAAGTTAGCGCCACGGCTGCAACAATCGCAACCAATAAAATAATCCCGGCAATCTCAAAATTAAAAACATACTCGCCATAGATCATTTTTCCTAAACTCATTGAGTTACTTTCACCTTCTGGTGTCAGTTTTGGCATCGGATTGATTGTTCCAATAAAGCCTCGAACTAGCACTAAAGTCATTTCAGCCACAATCACAGCACCAACTAACGAAGCTAATGGTATGAATTGTTTAAACTGACTTCTTAAGTGCGAGACATCCAAATCAAGCATCATGACCACAAATAAGAATAAAACCATCACGGCACCTACATAGACTAAAATTAGAGCAATCGACAAAAATTCAGCTTCTAGCAACATCCAAATTCCAGCGGCATTAAAAAATGCTAAGACCAAGAAGAGCGCAGCATGCACTGGGTTTTTAGCAGTAATCACTTTCAATGCCGCTATCACGAGCACAATAGCAAAGCTGTAAAAGAATAATAAGGTTGGATTAAATGACATAAATTATTTTCTTAGCGATACTTGGCATCAGCAGCTTTATTCGTAGCAATCTCATTTTCAAATTGATCCCCAACGGCCAATAACATCTCTTTAGTGAAGTAAAGGTCGCCACGTTTTTCACCGTGATACTCATGGATATGCGTCTCTACAATCGCATCAACCGGACAAGCTTCCTCACAAAACCCACAAAAGATACATTTTGTTAAATCAATATCGTAACGAGAAGTACGACGTGTTCCATCTTCTCTCAAGTCAGATTCAATAGTAATCGCCATTGCCGGACAAACTGCTTCACACATTTTGCAAGCAATACAACGCTCTTCCCCGTTAGGGTAACGGCGCAAAGCATGTAAGCCTCTAAATCTGGGTGACATCGGCGTCTTCTCTTCAGGATATTGGATCGTTACCTTCGGCTGAAATAAATAACGCCCCGTTAAGCCCATGCCTTTAAAAACTTCTTTTAATAGCAAGCTATTTAAAAATTCTTTCATCTGATTCAACATAATTTAATCTGCCTCGCGAAGGTTGATCATTTCCACACACTCCATGGAGAGACTATCCATGCCCCAACGACAACCACCCAAAAAACGGATAAAGGAATAAAAACTTTCCATCCTAAACGCATAATTTGATCGTATCGATATCTAGGCAAAGATGCTCTTAGCCAAATAAATACTGAAAGTAATAAAAAGGTTTTTAATAGCAACCAGAAAAATCCAGGTATATCGCGAAGAATTGGTAGATCTAAGATTGGTAACCATCCACCTAAAAACAAAGTGGCACACATGGTCGTAATCAAAATCATGTTGGCATACTCAGCCAAAAAGAACATGGCGAAAGCCATACCTGAATATTCAATCATATGACCCGCTACAATTTCTGACTCCCCTTCAACCACATCAAATGGATGACGGTTCGTTTCTGCTACCCCAGAAATAAAATAGATCATAAACATCGGCAACAATGGCAACCAGTTCCACGACAAAAAATTAATGCCATGATCAGCAAAAAATCCATGCGATTGAGATCGTACAATATCACCTAAATTTAAAGAGCCCGTCACCATCAATACCGTGACTAATGCAAAACCCATCGCAATCTCATAAGAAACCATTTGTGCCGATGCGCGCATTGCTCCCAAAAAAGCGTATTTCGAATTCGATGCCCATCCAGCCAAAATAACTCCATACACTCCAACAGAGGTAATCGCCATGACATACAACAAACCCGCATTCACATCCGCCAAAACCATATCTGCTTGAAATGGCACAACCGCCCAAGCGGCAAATGCTGGAGCGATGACCATAATCGGACCAATAATAAAGAGAACTTTATTTGCCCGAATCGGCTGAATAACTTCTTTTAACAGTAACTTAAGGGCGTCAGCAATTGGCTGCAACAACCCCAAAGGGCCAACTCGGTTAGGTCCCATCCTAGAATGCATCCAACCAATTAACTTCCTTTCCCACAATGTTAGGTAAGCAACGCAAGCAAACATGGGCAACACAATAACGACAATCCGAACGAGAGCCCATACTAAGGGCCACAAAGGCCCAAAAATAAACTCTCCCTGTGTTGTCATTGTCTCTAATAAACTCATACTTTCTCCAACACAACTTGGCCAAATGCGTCACCTAAATGTGCACTAGCCGGAGTACCCGTGGCAATCCGAACTACACCCTCGACTAAACCCTTTTGCAAAGTCGCTGGCATAACCACCTGCGAGTCCCCTTGTGAAACCTTGATAGGATCCCCTTCTTTCAACTGCATCTGAGCAAAGAGTCCTGCTGGTATACCAGCCTTCACCGCATTTTTACTATCTGTAGTCAAATGTAAAGAAGGCGCTCTTCGAACAATAGCATCGGTAAAGTAAATAGGCACATCGGCAACTCTTTCGATGCCATGACTCACTACAGCGTTACCGACTTCCAATACGGTCTGAGTTCGATTCGATAGCAACTTAGTCATATCGATACCTTCTAGAGCTGCATTTTTTACCTCCTCTACGGTATTAAATTGAAAACCGTCGAGTTTTAATAAATCGCCCAACACACGTAAGATTTTCCAACCAGGACGTGCTTGGCCAAGCGGTCTGACAGATGCTTGAACAGTTTGAGCTTCTCCAACAATATTGATATAAGTGCCAGCTTGTTCAGTATAGGGAGTAACGGGCAATATAACGTCAGCCAACTCTAATAAATCATCAGAAATAAATGAACTCATCGCAATCACTGTTTGCGCTTGCAAGAGGGCTGCCTTTGCCGCCTTTGGATTGGCTAAGTCTGCCATTGGCTCAACTTGATATAGAACAACCGCTTTTTTAAATCCGTCAAGAATTGATTCTATGCCATCACTGTTAGCACCAATGATATTAGCTCCGACAAAATTCGCGCCATCTCCTAAAAATCCGATGATCGCTCCCGTTTCATCTGCGAGCCATTGTGCCCAAGCTACAATTTGAGGAGCTTGAGGATGTGAAAGTGCTGCGTTACCAATAAAAATGGCTTTTTTATCACCGCTCAGAAGGCTCTGAGCAAACAAGGCAGCAGACTCAGATGTTTCTCCAAGACCTAGTGGCGCTGGTATCGATTTTGCTTTAGCAACAGCCACGACGATGGACTGCAAACTTTTTAACCATAATGACGGGGCTGTTGAATACGCCTTCACTGGCATTAACCAATCATCAGAGCCGGCATCTAGCCGCATCATTTGCAAACCTGACTTGGTAGCCTTGCGTAAACGCGTTGCAATTAATGGGTGATCTTTACGTAA
>CAIQUZ010000003.1 GCA_903875135.1 uncultured beta proteobacterium
CTGAGTACAAAGGTATTTGTCTAAAGGGTTCTTAAAAACCGATCATCATGCCCTTTCAAGACTATCCATAGTCTTTGTAGGCAGTACTTAGCTCAAATCAAAGCTCATCACCTCGTTCCTGACATCAAATACGGATTTTGCCAGCTCTTTAACAAATTTTTGCCTGAAAGCCACCACTCATGCTTTAATGTTCATGAGCCATTTGATTAATTTATGGAGACAAATATCAATGAAAATGATTAAAATCATCTTGAGCCTTTTTGCCGCAACAGCTGTTTGCGCATCTGCGCAAAATATTTCCGTAGGTACTGGGGGGACAGGCGGTGTCTACTACCCCATGGGTGGTGGCCTAGCCTCTGTCCTGTCTAAATATGTGAGTGGCATGTCCGCTACTGCAGAAGTGACGGGCGGTTCAGTCGATAACCTGAATCTAATTGGTACTGGTAAGCCCTATGTCGGTTTTTCTATGGCAGACGCGGCCTATGATGCGATTCAAGGAACTGGTAAATTCAATAACAAAAAAGTTGAATTACGTAATTTACTCGTTCTATATCCAAACCGGATGCATGTGGTAACCGTGGAATCTACGGGTATCAAAACCATGAAAGATATTAAGGGTAAACGGATCAGTTCTGGAAGTCCCGGTAGTGCTACAGAAGTCATGGCGCTACGTCTTCTTGAGGCAGCGGGTCTCGAAAAAGGTCGTGATTATCAAAATGAACGCTTGAGTGTTGCTGAGTCTGTCAATGCGATTAAAGATAAGAAAATTGATGCGTTTTTCTGGGTGGGTGGCCTACCAACAGCTAGCGTTACAGACTTGGCGAATTCACCCGGCAATAAAATTGTGATGATTGATAACGATGTTGAAGTCGCCGCGATGAATAAAAAATATGGCAACTTGTACTATACCGATGTCATTCCATCATCGATGTATTCCGGTATGACCAAAGAGAATAAAGTCTCAGCCGTGGCGAATATGCTCGTTGTCAGCAGTTCAATGCCGGATGATCAAGCCTATAAAATTGTGAAAGCGATTTTCGATCACAAAAAAGAGTTAATCGCAACGCATGCTGAATATGAAAATGTGGTTCTTAAAAATCAAAAAATAGATAACTCTTCAGTTCCTTTTCATCCCGGTGCCATCAAATATCTGAAAGAACAAGGGGTGAAGTTCTAAGCAAGTGATTGTTGCTCCTGCCTAGAATGTAAATATGGATGAAAATACCCAAAAAGAAGTCGACGCGCTGATCCGTCAGGAAGAAGGTGATTCCCATGAATTCAAGGGCCTCATTGCCATATTCTTGACGCTCGCTGCGGTGGGTATGTCCTTATTCCATCTCTACGCAGCCTACTCCATTGTGCCGACAATCTCTTTACGGGTGTTACACGTGGGGATGATCCTGTGCCTAAGCTTTCTGTCATTTCCTCTGATGGGTCGCTTTAAAAATAAGGTGATGATTTGGGATATTGTGCTGGCCTGTCTGGCGATCGCTTGCTCGGTCTATATTCTGGTGGGTGGTGATGATCTTGCGGATAGAAATACGGCGCCAACGAGCACCGATGTCTGGTTTGGGATGATTTTTATTGTGTTGATTATTGAGGCGTTACGACGTACGAACGGGATGATTTTAGTGGTCGTAACCTGTTCGTTTTTACTATACGCGTTTTTTGGTAATTACTTACCAGCTCCTTGGACCCATAAGGGTTATGAAATCCCCCGTCTTGTGGGTTTTATGTATATGACACTGGAGGGTATCTTTGGTACGGCGGTGGATGTGTCAGCAACTTTAATCATCCTCTTTACGATTTTTGGAGCTTTTTTACAGTTCACGCATGCGGGTAAGTTTTTTATCGATTTTGCTTTTAGCGCGATGGGCGGTAAATCCTCAAGTGTTGGAAAAACGATTGTTTTGTCGTCGTTCTTATTAGGTGGTCCTTCCGGCTCAGGGGTAGCTACGACGGTGACTGTGGGCTCAGTTGCCGCCCCACTCTTAGAAAAAGTAGGCTATGACCGCAATGCTGCAGGCGGGCTACTGGCTGCGGGTGGACTAGGGGCAATTATCTCTCCTCCGGTTTTAGGTGCTGCTGCGTTTTTAATTGCGGATTTTTTAAAGATTTCGTATTTAGATGTTCTGTTGATGGCGACCATCCCGACCTTACTTTTTTATCTGGGCTTATTTGTGATGGTTGAAATCGATGTCCGTAAATATGCGATGAAAGATATCCATATTGATGCGATTACCAACTCTTGGGAACTCGTGAAGAAGTATTGGTATCACTTCTTCTCTCTAATCTCTATCGTCGTTTTTATGTTAATTGGGTTCTCACCAGTCTTGTCCGTTTTTTGGGCGACTGTATTATCTGCCCTAACCAGTATGATCCGATCAGATACCGCTATTTTGCCGTGGGATTTATTCAGCCCACCTTCGCAGTTCGTGAAAAAATTCTACGCCTCCGGTCTGATCAAAGCCCTAGCCAATGGCTCGACAAGTGTTCTGAGTATTGGTGTTACCTGCGCTTCTGCAGGCTTAATTGTTGGCACGGTCACGCTAACAGGGCTAGGCCTTAAATTTAGTTCAATCATTATTGACTTGGCGCACGGCTCTCTTTTACTCACAACGATCTACACGGCTCTGATTGTTTGGATCGTGGGTCTTGCCGTACCTGTGACAGCTTCATACATTATTTGCGCGGTCATTACCGCCCCAGCACTGATTAACCTAGGCGTGCCCGCTTTTGCGGCCCATATGTTTATATTTTATTATGCGGTTTTATCTGAGGTGTCTCCTCCAACAGCACTCTCCCCTTTTGCGGCTGCGGCTATTTGTAAAGGTAATCCTTATAAAACCACTCTACAAAGCTGGAAATACGTTGCACCAGCCATTTTGGTACCCTTTATGTTTGTGCTAGACACTTCCGGTAGTGCTTTACTGCTGATGGGGTCCGTCAAAGGACTCATGGCCGCCGCTTGGCTGCCGATTGCTTGGGTAAGTTTTACCGCAATCGTGGGTATTATCGCTTTAGCAGGTGGCTTACAAGGCTGGTTTATTGTGCAGACGCACTGGCTGGAGCGTTACACCCTGATTGCCTCAGGGGTTTTATTGGCGTATCCAAGCTCAACCGCCGACCTGGCTGGCTTTATTGGTTTTGGGGTCGTGCTCATCACCCAATACCTGCGCCATAAAAAATCAAAACCACAACTGGTCTAATCAACATCGAGGTCGTTCAGCAATCCCTGCAAATTGAACTTATCGCGATTTTTCTCTTTTACCAATCAACTTGATGAGCTGATATTCAAATCGATCCGTTCCTGCAGCAGTATCACCCGTGATGTCAATTTCTAAATCGTGCAGCACTTGATCCTGCGCCATAAAACTGAATTTGAGTTTTTCACCTACCAAAATTGGCCTCAAGATAGGATATAGCTGCTGATCAATCGATAAAGTACCACCTACCCGTTGTTGATATTGCACTATATCTAAGGAGGCTTTTTCAGTAGGATGCAACCCATGAATCGTCCAAGTACCAGCGACTTTAGCCGGAACAACCCAGTAGTACGCCCTGACCGGATTGCCGATTTCAAGATCAGGCTCCCAATCCTCCATGTGAAATGAATTCGATACGACCCGAGTACCAGGTTTCATATTCAGAATTTGTGGGCGCAGTTGGAGATTTAATTCAGGAAGAAGGTACAAGGTTAATACGGTTGCTGAGGTGAAATCTTCTTTAAAAATATCGCCATTGATGATCTTGACACGATCACTCACTCCGGCACGGTCGGCATTGCGTTGGGCTAGAGCCGCCATATCCGCATTAAATTCAATACCAACCGCTTTAGCTCCAAAATCCTTCGCCGCACTAATGGCAATTTTGCCATCTCCAGCCCCTAAGTCATAAACGATATCAGTGGCCTTCACCTTGGCTACATTCAACATTTGCGTAACTAAATCCGAACCGGTTGGATGCCAGATCACATCTTTACCAGACTGACCTAATTTAGGTTCATATTGTTCATCACCAAACTTACGTGGATTCGATTGCGCAACAACCTGAAGGCTGAACAAACATAGAACAACGAGGACACTCTTGATAGAGCTTGTTGTTAAATATCGAATAGGTCGAAATATGGGTTTCATTCATTATCTTTGCATCGTTTCGTTAGATGAATTATATTTAATTTTTCTAAGTAAGCGTTAAGCTTATTTATTTGTGGCGCCCAATTAGAAAATGATTCATTCATACAATTGAGCCAGTGGCAATATGTGTATTTTTTTTAATTTGAATCTTGCTGTGATGCAATTTTGATCAGAATTTTTTCATGCGTGACTGAAGAACTTTTTTGTCAATGACACAATGTTCCTGAACAGGTGGCTCACTTTATGAGCGCATAACCCTGCATGATTGCCTTATATCAACGGAGGATCTATGAAAAAAGTAGTGATATTACTTGTTGTCTTTGTGCTTAGTCCAGCTTTTGGTCAAATAACAAGCTGGGAAAACTCACCTTTAAATTATAAAAATTCTGAACTCAATTATCAGAATTCGCCTCTCAACTATAACAACTCACCACTCAATTATCAAAACTCACCTTTAAATACAAACTCCACAAACGGAGTTTTTGATAACAGTGGTAATCGAATTGGCTACGAGACAAAAACCGATCAAGGTGTCACCAATATTTTTGATAACAATGGCAACCGCATTGGTTATAGTCCATCCAAACAGAAATA
>CAIQUZ010000004.1 GCA_903875135.1 uncultured beta proteobacterium
CGAAAGCGAGTAGTTCTTGTGGATCTTGTACAGGTTTAGTTGAGCAAATTCTGATGAATGTATTGGGCTCAGATTATTCAGCTACACCTCGCAAGAAAGCGGTTTGCGCATGTACTGAAGCATCACATGATGAGGTAAGGGTGGCAATTCGTAAAGAGCATTTCATTAGTCAAGTTCAGGTCCGAGAGTTTTTAAACTGGAAATTACCCAATGGTTGTGCGACTTGTCGCCCAGCACTCAACTATTATTTAATTTCCACTTGGCCACATGAAGCCATTGATGATCCGCAATCGCGCTTTATTAATGAGCGTGCACATGCGAATATCCAGAAGGATGGTACTTATTCCGTAGTACCTCGGATGTTTGGTGGTGTAACAACACCTGCTGAGCTTAGAAGAATTGCTGATGTGGCAGAAAAGTATGAAGTCCCTACTGTTAAGGTAACTGGGGGGCAACGGATTGACTTATTAGGAATAAAAAAAGAAGATCTACCTGCCGTTTGGAAAGACCTTGATATGCCCTCAGGACATGCGTATGGAAAATCAATCCGCACAGTAAAGACTTGTGTTGGTGATGAGCACTGCCGTTTTGGGACTCAATCATCCATGCGGATGGGTGTTGATTTAGAGAGAATGTTATTTGGAATGTATGCCCCGCACAAGGTCAAGCTAGCGGTATCCGGGTGCCCGCGTAATTGCGCTGAAGCGGGTATTAAAGACGTTGGCGTGATTGGCGTAGAGTCTGGCTGGGAAATTTATATTGCTGGCAATGGGGGCATTAAAACAGAAGTTGCTCAATTTTTGTGCAAAGTGAAAACTGACGAAGAAGTGCGTGAGTATGCAGGAGCTTTTTTACAGCTATATCGTGAAGAGGCTTGGTACTTAGATCGAACCGTTCATTATGTATCACGCGTAGGAATGGAATACATTACTGAAAAGATTGTTAATGACGCTGAAAATCGTCAAGTTCTTTTTGAGAGACTACTGTTTGATTTGAAGGATGCGCCAGATCCATGGAAAGAGTTTGAGCGCGCTGGGGTGGATATTCGACAGTTTATTCCGATTAAGAGTCAGGAGTTATCTGGTGTCTAGCTCCTCAACCTTGAATGATTGGATGGCGATTGTTGCGGTTGAGGACTTGCCAAAGTTAGGCGCTAGGGTATTTCAAACGCCCGTGGGACCGATTGCTATTTTTCGGGTAGAAAGTGATCAAATCTTTGCAGTCTTGGACAGTTGTCCACATAAGGGTGGACCTCTTTCGCAAGGAATTGTTCATGGGAAATCGGTCACTTGTCCTTTGCATGCTTGGAATATTCAGTTAGAGGATGGATGTGCACAAGCTCCTGATGAAGGTTGTGTAAAAACTTTTACGACAGATATTCAAGAGGGAATGGTCTGTTTTAAGCGATCCGAACTGCAGAGTCATGCGTGAGACTAAAACAACTTGTCCTTATTGCGGTGTTGGTTGTGGGGTCATTGTTCAGACAGAGAAAAATACTCAAGGCTTAGAAGAGGTTATTGGTGTTAAAGGTGACCCTGAGCACCCTGCTAATTTTGGTCAGTTATGTACTAAAGGATCAACACTGCATTTAACTGCAGCGCCGCACTTGCAGTCACAAACTCGGGTTGCTCAACCGACACTTCGATTAGACCGCAAAGAAAATCCTAGTACTGCTGGCATTTCTATTTCGTGGGAGAGCGCACTACAAACAGTTGCTGATCGATTTGCTCAAACCATTTTGCGGCATGGGCCTAACTCGGTTGGAATTTATGTTTCTGGACAGATTTTGACGGAAGATTACTACATCTTTAATAAACTGGCCAAAGGCTTAATTGGCACTAATAATATTGATACCAATTCAAGACTCTGTATGTCGAGTGCGGTTGCTGGATATAAACAAACATTGGGGATGGATGCACCGCCATCGTGTTACGAAGATATTGACCATGCCCAGCTGATCTTCATTACTGGGTCAAATACTGCTTATGCCCACCCCATTTTGTATCGAAGGATTGAGCAGGCAAAATTAATCAATCCGCAATTAAAAGTGATTGTGGTTGACCCTCGCAAAACAAGCACCGCCTCCGAGGCTGATTTATTTCTACAAATTTCACCCGGAACTGATGTGGCTTTACATCATGGTATGTTGCACATCATGCTGTGGGAGCATTGGTTAGACACCCGGTATATTGATGCGTACACAGAAGGGTTTGACGTATTAAAAAATGTCGTGCGTGACTTTACACCAAAAACTGTTGCGCAGATTTGTGGCATTACTGAACAAGATTTATATCTCGCTAGTGAATGGTTTTCTCAATCACCCGCAACTTTATCTTTATATTGTCAGGGCTTAAATCAATCCTCATCTGGTACGGCAAAAAATAGTACTTTAGTTAATTTACATTTGGCCACAGGGCAAATTGGTAAGCCAGGCGCCGGACCATTTTCCTTGACGGGTCAACCGAATGCCATGGGGGGTAGGGAAGTCGGTGGGCTCGCGAATTTATTATCTGCTCATCGTAATTTAAAAAACCCGCAGGACCGCGACGAAGTAGCCTCATTTTGGGGACTGACCAGTGTGCCAGATCAGACTGGATTAAGCGCCGTTCCTATGTTTGAGGCGTTAAGAACAAAACAACTCAAAGCCATTTGGATTATTTGTACTAATCCTGCGCAATCGATGCCGAATCAAAATCAAATCCATGAAGCTTTACAACATGCTGAGTTTGTTGTTGTTCAAGAGGCTTTTAAAAATACAGCAACCTGTCAATATGCTGATGTGCTTTTACCAGCAACGACGTGGGCAGAGAAAATTGGAACGGTGACAAATTCTGAACGTAGAATTTCTCTGGTCAGACCCGCAATTGCACCTCATGGGCAATCAAAGCATGATTGGGAAATAGCTTTAGGTGTAGCGAAACTTTTAGAAAAAGTATTGCCATCAAGAAGAGTTGAAGGTGTAAAAACACTCTTTCCCTATCAGACTGTCGAAGATATTTGGAATGAACACCGAGATTCTACAAAAGGACGTGATTTAGATATTACTGGGCTAAGTTATCAAATCTTAGAGGAGCGAGGTCCGCAACAATGGCCGATGCCACACGGCGCATTATTCGGCAAACAAAGGCTGTACACCGATGGAGTTTATCCAACTCCTTCAGGTAAGGCACAGTTTGTTGCAACGACGTATTTAGACTCACCGCAACCTGTTAGTGCGAGGTTTCCATTTACCCTCAATACAGGTAGATTGAGGGATCAATGGCATGGTATGAGTCGAACGGGGCTCCTCGGGACCTTGTTCGCTCACGTACCTGAACCTTATATGGAGATGTCAGCGAAAGATGCTCATCGGTTGATGATGGAGGATGGTGATTTGGCCCATATTACTAGTCGGCAAGGAAGTGAGACTTTCCCGATTAAAATTTCTGAAGACGTTAGGCCGTCACAGGTGTTTATTGCGATGCATTGGGGTTCGGAATTCATTTCAGGAAATTCCGGTAAGGTTTTTGGTAAGGGAGTCAATGGCCTCACATCGCCCATCGTTGATCCAGTATCTGAGCAGCCAGAGTTAAAGTACGTCGCAGTAAAAATTTTAAAAGCCCATTTACCTTGGCATTTTGTAGCGTTTGCGTATTTTCCAAAAGAGCAGGCGTTGGCAGTATTTGAAGAGTTAAAAAAATTGTATGCTCACTTTGGTAGCGCTTATGCCACCTTGTTTGGTAGAGAGCAGGATCAAGATGAGATTGGTATTTTTTTTAGGGCGGCGAATGAAGAAAATCCTCACCTACGTAAAGATGCCAATGTGTTGTTAACGATAGAAAAGATAGCGCAACTTTTTCGCTTAACCAGTTCAGAGCCATCTGTCATGGGTTATCAAGACACACGTTTAGGGGCAATGCGCATGGTTCGTATAGATTCTTCACTCAAGGCGGTCATTGTTTCTGGAGCGAAAGAGCATTTACAAAGCTTGCCTTGGCTCAGAGCCTATCTAGAACAAGCTATCGATCCCAGCAATCTTGGGCGCTTGATTTTAGCTCCTACGAAGAAGCCCCCAATAGCAGTTCAAATCCTCGGTAGGCCGATTTGTAATTGCTTTAATGTGACAGAAGATAAAGTACTACAAACTCTTCAAATGTCTAACCTGAGCGATTTTCAAACTTGTTTTGATAATCTACAGGAGAAGACGCAATGCGGAACGAACTGTGGCTCTTGTAAACCTGAGATAAAAAAAATGATTCAAACTTTTCTACTAAACGTTAAAGGATCTAGTGGTGCTTTAGCATGAGCATTAGCTCGGTCATTCGACAGGTTGGTCGCGGCGTCAAGGGAGCCTCTGATTTAAGCCGAGAAGATGCTCGGCATGTATTTGGGAAAATTTTATCCAAAGAAGTTTCGCAGATCGAGTTAGGAGCCTTTTGTATAGCTATGCGCATGAAAGGAGAGACGGCACTGGAATTAGCCGGATTTATGGACGCCGTATCAGAGCAGCTGCAACCGCTCCGTCTTGCCAGTCAGTCCCGCACCATCGTCTTGCCCTCCTACAATGGTTCTCGAAAAAATAGGAATCTCACCCCCTTGCTGGCACTTCAATTGACGAAGTTTGGCTTTTTAGTCATTGTGCAGGGGGTTCAGAGTACGCCAGATCGTGTCACCAGTTTTGAGATATTTCAGCAATTAGGATGGCCGATTCTGGTTGATTTACTTGGTGAAAATATCAGTGATCCATCATTACCTCTTTTTTTGTCGCTCGCTAGTGTGTGTCCGGCTTTACAAGAGGTCTTAGATATTCGTCAGCAGTTAGGGTTACGTAACTCGGGGCATGTATTGGCTAAACTCATCAATCCCGCGACGGATAATGCTTGGCAAATTGTCAATTACACTCATCCTGAATACCCGAAGATCTTAGAGCAATATTTTGTGATTCGTCCTGGTCAAGTAGTCTTGATGAGAGGTCATGAAGGAGAGCCCACGAGCTCTTTGACGCGCCTTCCAGAGATGACGTTCTTAAAAGATGGTTACCTTGTTAGCAAAACGGACGAGTTTCGTTTTACTGACTCAGAAAACATGGCTGGATTCGATCTATCTAATCATGTGGAATTCATACGCAGGATAATCAACGGTCAAGAAAAAATGCCGGATGCGGTGATGAAGCAAGCTGAGTTACTGCATCTTCATTGTGTTTAATTGTGGATAATAACTTAAACACTTTTTAGAAAGAATGGTATGTTTACCCTTGTAGTGTTTGTATTTGCTATTGTGATTGGGTTTTTTACCCTATCGTTATCGTCTGCATCGTACTATATCGACCCTTATCCCTCAGTATTTCTGGTCGAATCATTAAAAAGTGGCAGTCGCGCCACTCTGAACCTAACTAGGTATTATCCGAAAACAAACCCAATATGGGCTGCCGTAATCGCGAATAAGATCGCTAAACAGGTTGCGACGGCAAACATCACGATTAAGGTGATGACTTTTTTATTGATCACTTCTTTGGGTTGGTTGTGCCACTCATTCATGATGATTCCTTTAGAACTACATATTTCATAAAGACTTTATTATCCATGAAATTCATGAAAGCCTCCTGAATTTTTTGGAGGTCGTCTAGCCACGCCCTACTAGCGGCATTTTAGTAGCCATGATGGTCATAAACAAAACATTTGTATGCAGGGGCAAGTTACTCATATGTAATAGGGCATTGGCAACTTCCTCGACGGGCATACGATCTTCTACCTGAATGCTTCCATTAGCCTGAATAATGCCACTCGCCATACGATCTGTCATTTCGGTGGCGGCATTACCAATATCAATTTGTCCACAGGCAATGTTATAGGGCCTACCATCGAGCGCAATCGACTTTGTTAAACCCGTGATCGCATGTTTGGTGCTGGTATACGGGGCAGAGAATGGGCGTGGAGCATGGGCAGAAATTGAACCATTATTGATGATGCGACCACCTTGTGGAGATTGTTCACGCATCATTTTGAAGGCTGCTTGAGCGCATAAGAATGAACCTGTCAGATTTGTGCCAACAGTCTCTTGCCACATCTCGACTGGGATTTCATCGAAGGGGACGGCGGGGGTGCCTCTGCCTGCGTTATTAAACAGAACATCGAGGCGTCCAAATTGATCTTTGATTTTCGTAAATAAGGCTTGTACTTGATTGGCTTGGCTGATATCTAGGGAATAGGCCATTGCCTGATCTGGACTGATCTGATGGTCCTTGATCACTGCTTCTAATAACTCGAATCGGCGGCCTACCAAGACGACCTGGTAGTTATTGTTGAGGAGCTTGAGAGCGCAAGCTTTACCGATACCAGTTCCTGCCCCAGTAATTAAAGCGACTTTATTTGATAAGTTCATGTTGAGTTTGCCGATTTTCCATATAAAGTAAATATAAGCCGCAAGCAATCACGATCATAGCTCCAAATAAAACATTGATGTGCGGAACATGATCGAACACGACCCATCCTAAAAAGACCATATAGATCATTTGTTGGTAAAAGAAAGGTGAAATGGTGGTTGGTTTGGCGTAGCGATAGGCATAGGCGAGTAAATAGTGCCCCAGAAAACCAAAAAGACCAGCGATGATAAAGATGAGATAGTCGAGGTTTTGCTCTGGTGGTTGCCATTGGCTCAGTGCAAAAGGTGCTAGCATCACTGTGGGTAAGACTGTGGAGTAAACAATTGTAATTTCAGGGTTAGAGGTACTTGCCATTTTGCGCGTCAGGATATTAAACAGTGCATAAACTGTGGCATGCCCCATAGTAAAAAACATTGCTGGATGAAAGTGTTGTCCTAGAGGATCCAGAATAATGAGAACTCCTAAAAACCCAGCGATGATGGCGATCCATTTATTGATGGTCAATTTCTCTTTTAAAAAATACGAGCTGATCAGAGCAATAATGATGGGCGTTGAAAACGAGATAGAGTTAGTTTGAGCTAATTGGAGGTATTTGAGACCGGCAAAACTGAGGAACGTCATGGACACCATCATGACAGCTCTGAGTAATTGGGTACGGAAGTCTTCTTTAAAAAATCCCTGCCATTTCCCCTTTAAAATCAATGCGATGATAGCAAATACCGCCGCGATAGCAAATCGAAACCAAACAATCTCAATGAGTGATGTATGGGTGGAAAGCCACTTTCCAGCGGCATCGAGGACAGAAAAACAAATGGTGACAAGAGAGCCAAGAATAATGCCAATTCGGCGTTTTGAAGGAGTATCTGCAAATATCATGTCCAATCTATTGTACCGTTTCATCATGAAACGCTAATATACTGTTGTGAGAGTAAATTGGTAATAAAAAGTAACGCTAATCATCCTAACCAAGAGGAGAAAGACATGAGCCAAAACGATTTCAACCAGTGGAGCACAGAAAAAGCAAAAGAGTTGTTTTCAATTTCTAATAAATTAATGGAAGCAGCGAAGCAACTAAGCGTTCATCACGCCGAGGAATTAAAAGCCAATATGGAGCATGCTATGCATTTGGCGAAGTTAGCTGCCAAAAATGACTTTGTGGCTTTAAAAGAAAGTCAGGCTCAGGCAACGCATGATGCGGTTGAGCGGATGACCGCTTATCAAGCGAAGGTCAAAGGAATTTTGAAGCAAGTAAGTCAAGATACGGCGGATGAAGCGAACAAGCACCTTGATAAAGCTCGTGAGGCTTTACATGATTATATGGATCAAGCTGCGCAAAAAATGCCGGTAGGTGGTGCTGAGTTATCGAAGTTAGTGAAAGACATTTCCGATGCAGGATCGAAGGCTTATAAAGAGGGGCGTAAGATGGTTGATCACGCAGTAGAGACAGCGGAAATCAATGTCGATGAAATGTTGAAAAAAGCAACGGAAATGAATAAAAAATCAACAGCAGCTAAAAGTACGGCTAGTAAAAACACCAAAAACTAATCAACAATCTTGGGCCATTGGCCCAAGATTACACCGCACTTTCGTTGGTTTCACCAGTACGAATTCGAATCGTTTGCTCGACCGATGTGACAAAAATCTTGCCATCACCAATTTTCCCTGTTTTAGCACTTTTAACAATCGCATCAATGACACGTTCGACATCATCGGTTGCTGTCACGATTTCAATTTTAATTTTCGGTAAGAAGTCGACAACATATTCTGCGCCGCGATACATTTCCGTATGGCCTTTTTGACGGCCAAAACCTTTTACTTCGGTTACTGTTAGTCCGGTAACACCGATCTCTGAAAGGGCTTCTCTCACTTCGTCTAATTTAAACGGTTTAATGATGGCGGTAATAAGTTTCATGCGATCTCCTAAGTATTTAAAATATGATAACTGAGAATACGGAAAACTAGAAATTCTTATCCGCGATATTTGGAAGTAATTGGATAGCGCCAATCGCGACCAAACGCACGATGGGTAATTCGAACACCGATCGGTGATTGACGGCGTTTGTACTCATTGATTTTAATGAGCCTTGTTACCTTTTCAACATCCTCTTGCGAAAAACCTGACTCTAGGAGCTTTTCAATCGGTACATCATTTTCCATATAGTTTTCGAGGATGGCATCGAGAATCTCGTATGGTGGCAAGCTATCTTGATCTTTTTGATCAGGACGAAGTTCAGCCGAAGGGGGGCGCGTAATGATTCTTTCTGGAATAACGGGAGAGATACTATTTCGGTAATGGCAAAGACGATAGACAAGTGTTTTGACAACATCTTTAATCACAGCAAAACCCCCAGCCATATCACCGTAGAGTGTGCAATAGCCCACGGCCATTTCGCTCTTATTACCGGTTGTTAAAACAATCCGACCGGATTTATTGGAGAGCGCCATGAGCAGAGTGCCACGGACACGTGCTTGAATATTTTCTTCTGTCGCGTCGAAAGGGAGACCAGCAAAGTCTTTCGCTAATGATGATTCAAAGGCATCGAACATCGCAGCGATGGGAATTTCATCATATTGCACATGAAGGCGTTCAGCCATATCTTTGGCATCGATCCAAGAAATATCGGCGGTATAACGGGAGGGCATCATGACAGCACGAACGCGATCAGCGCCAATCGCATCTACGGCAATTGCTAAAACAAGAGCGGAGTCAACGCCACCAGATAAACCGAGGATTGCACCTGGAAATCCATTTTTACCGATATAGTCTTTAACTCCTAGAACGAGTGCATCATAGACTTGTTTTTCAATACTCGATTCTGGGGTGATAGTACCTTTTCCCAATTGATGATTAGCGTAGGTAATCAGGCTAAGATACTCCACAAATTGTGGTGCCACATCAACGATTTCACCTTGCGCATTGAGAGCAAAAGAGGCACCATCAAAGACTAGTTCATCTTGACCCCCGACCATATTGACATAGATTGCTGGCATTTGCGTCTGAATCGCTTGCGCTTTAATGACTTCATAACGCAGGTTTGTCTTTTTCATATGAAATGGGGAAGCATTTGGAATAATTAATAGTTCTGCACCGGCTTGTTTTGCTTGCATCGCTGGCCCCGAGTGCCAGGCATCTTCGCAGATAATTAATCCTAGTTGAACCCCCGCCACTGTAAAAACGCAGGCTTGGTTACCAGGGGTAAAGTAGCGCACTTCATCAAAGACTTCAGAGTTTGGTAAACGTTGTTTTGAGTATGACGCAATCAGTTGGCCATTGCAAAATACGGTTGCTTGATTAAAGAGTTTGACTTCATGCTGGATTTGGTGACGCTGGGGATGTCCGATCACCACGAATAGATCTTTGAACTGGGTTAGTGCTTGGCGAAGAAGATCTAACTGGGTATCGACATCAGTGAGGAAAGCTTCTCTCAGGAGGAGGTCTTCCGGGGGATAACCAGTTAGGGAGAGCTCAGGTGTAACAAGAATGTGGGCGCCAGCTGCACTTGCTAGCGTTGCCTGATTAAGAATTTTTTGGGCATTACCTTTTAAATCACCGAGTAAAAAATTGCACTGCGCGAGGGCTACGGTGAGTTTGGAGGTATTCAAGATATTCAGTCAATGAGTAAAAAATCTATTTGACAACTAATCTTGATTATAACGTTCTATCCCTTGCAAGATTTCTTGATGGGCTGATTCAGGGCCTTCCCAACCTTTGATTTTGACCCATTTGCCTGCTTCAAGGTCTTTATAGTGCTCAAAAAAATGTTTGATTTGATTTAATCGTAGCGGATTCATATCTTCTGGCTTTTGCCAGTGGGTATAAATCGATAATATTTTATCTTCTGGAACAGCCAAGATTTTAGCGTCCCCACCGGCCTCATCTTCCATCATTAGGATACCAATGGCACGACAAGAGACAACGACCCCTGGGATTAATGGGAAAGGGGTAATGACTAATACATCGACTGGATCTCCATCGTCGGAGATCGTCTTTGGGACGTAACCATAATTACACGGATAGTGCATCGCCGTCCCCATAAAGCGATCCACGAATATGGCGCCTGACTCCTTATCGACTTCGTATTTAATCGGGTCGGCATTCATCGGGATTTCAATAATCACATTAAAGTGTTTTGGGATATTTTTACCAGGGGTAACGTTGTCTAAGCTCATAAGTGTTCAATCATCCCATTGAAAGGGCTAAAGTAAGTAAAAAAAATGGTTATTTCTAGTATCTAAATCATAAAAATGTATTTATTTCAGTAACTTGAGTTTAGCACAAGGGTATTTACTGATGGGGTTATGGAGAGGGTCAAATGCTTGTCAATGTGAATTCACATCGATAAGATGGTTCGGTTCATTATAAAAACGGAGATTAAAAGAAATGGCACCAGTACAAATAGGGATTTATTTTGCAATGCTTTGCGGAGTGATTGCAGTGGTTTATGGTTTAGTGACTAGGAGTTGGATCCTTTCTCAAGATGCCGGCAATGCCCGGATGCAAGAAATTGCTGGGGCAATTCAACAAGGTGCTTCCGCTTATTTATCGAGACAATACACAACGATTGCCATCGTTGGCGTCATTCTGGCAATTCTGATTGGACTCTTTTTAGATATGACGACCGCCTTGGGTTTTGTTGTTGGGGCGGTTCTCTCTGGAGCCTGTGGCTTTATTGGGATGAATGTCTCTGTCAAAGCCAATGTTCGTACAGCACAAGCTGCGACGATTGGCATGAATGAGGCTCTTAATGTCGCCTTTAAAGGTGGTGCAATTACTGGCATGTTAGTGGTTGGACTTGGCATCTTAGGTGTTGGCGGTTTTTATATGTTCCTCGATGCTCAGGGAGCTGGTAAAGAACTTGCTGTGATTTTGCATCCACTCATTGGTTTAGCCTTTGGTTCTTCCTTGATCTCCATCTTTGCCCGTTTGGGTGGTGGCATTTTCACAAAAGGTGCTGACGTCGGTGCGGATTTGGTGGGTAAGGTCGAAGCAGGGATCCCGGAAGATGACCCTCGTAATCCAGCGGTGATTGCCGATAACGTCGGCGATAACGTTGGTGATTGCGCAGGTATGGCCGCTGACTTATTCGAAACCTATGCAGTGACATTAATTGCAACGATGGTTTTGGGAGCTCTCAAAATCGGTTCGGCAGGTTCTATTGCGGTGACTTATCCATTAGTACTTGGCGGCTTGTCTATTTTGGCATCGATCATTGGCTGTAGTTTTGTCAAAGCCACGCCTGGTATGAAAAACGTCATGCCTGCTTTATATAAAGGCTTGATGATTGCAGGTGTTTTATCGCTCATTGGATTTTATTTTGTGACCAATTGGTTGATTCCTGACGATGTATTGGGGGCTGGTAGTCAGTTACGTTTATTCGGATGTACGGTAATTGGACTGGTTTTAACGGCTGCTTTAGTGTGGATTACTGAATATTACACAGGGACCAACTATGCTCCAGTTCAACACGTAGCAGAAGCATCTACCAAAGGTCATGGTACGAATATCATTGCCGGTTTAGGGATTTCTATGAAATCCACAGCATGGCCAGTGCTATTTGTTTGTGCAGCGATTTACGGTTCATTTGCATTGGCTGGTATTTACGGTATTGCGATTGCAGCAACCTCGATGTTGTCCATGGCGGGAATCGTTGTTGCCCTCGACGCATATGGCCCGATTACTGACAATGCTGGTGGTATTGCAGAAATGGCAGAAATGCCGGAATCCGTCAGAAATATTACTGACCCATTAGACGCGGTTGGTAACACTACGAAAGCGGTGACTAAGGGCTATGCGATCGGTTCCGCTGGTCTTGCTGCCTTAGTTTTATTTGCTGACTATACCAATGCGCTGGAAGTAGCTGGCCATAAAGTGAGTTTCGACTTATCTAATCACTTAGTCATTATTGGCTTATTTATTGGTGGTTTAATTCCTTACTTATTTGGCGCGATGGCCATGGAAGCTGTTGGTCGAAGTGCTGGCGCGGTGGTTGAAGAGGTTCGTCGTCAGTTCAGAGATATTCCTGGCATCATGGATGGCTCTGGCAAACCGGAGTATGGTCGTGCGGTAGATATGTTGACCACAGCAGCGATTAAAGAAATGATTGTGCCTTCCTTGTTACCTGTCGTTGTGCCTATTTTGGTCGGCTTGTTTTTAGGGGCTGAAGCCTTAGGTGGATTATTGATGGGTACGATTGTGACGGGGTTATTTGTGGCGATATCCATGTGTACTGGTGGCGGTGCTTGGGATAATGCCAAGAAATATATTGAAGATGGTAATCATGGTGGAAAGGGTTCCGAAGCTCACAAAGCTGCGGTGACTGGCGATACCGTTGGTGATCCTTATAAAGATACGGCTGGACCTGCTGTCAATCCATTGATTAAGATTATTAACATCGTGGCATTATTGATTGTGCCCTTGTTGCCGATGGTGAAGTAATCAACGACACCAAGTAAAAAAGCCAAGCTCAGCTTGGCTTTTTTACTATTAAAGTCCCAGGTTTACCAAAAGCAGCGTAAAGCCCCTTGCTTTAGCTATGGGGAGTAGTCAGTCGAGGGCTTCTAAATATCGCTGTGCATCGAGAGCGGCCATGCAACCTGTACCGGCACTGGTTATCGCTTGACGATAGATATGGTCTTGTACGTCGCCGGCCGCAAATACACCAGCAATAGTGGTCGCAGTTGCGTTACCAGTTAGGCCACTGTGTGTTTTGATGTAACCACCGGCCATGTCTAATTGACCTTCGAAAATCCCTGTGTTGGGTTGATGACCAATCGCGACAAACATTCCTTGTACAACTAGGTCTTCCTTGGTGCCATCGGATTTCAGGATACGCAGACCGTTGAGGCCTTTATCATCTCCAAGGACTTCATCGACTTGGCTATTCCAGCGAATTTCAATCTTTCCCTCGGCCACTTTATTCATTAAACGATCAATCAGAATAGGTTCAGCTCGGAACTTATCGCGCCGATGAATAACGATTACTTTTTGAGCGATACCGCTTAAATAGAGAGCTTCCTCGACTGCCGTGTTTCCACCACCAATGACGCAGACATCTTGATTTTTATAGAAGAAGCCATCGCAGGTGGCACATGCAGATACGCCACGCCCCATAAATTTTTCTTCGGAAGGGATGCCAAGGTACTGAGCGGAAGCCCCAGTAGAAATAATTAAAGCATCGCAAGTGTAAGTACCAGAATCACCTTCTAAACGGATGGGTTTTTCAGTAAGAGCGGCGGTGTGGATCTGGTCAAAAATAATTTCGGTATTAAATCGTTCCGCATGTTCTAAAAAACGCTGCATTAATTCGGGACCTTGCACGCCGAGGGGGTCAGCCGGCCAATTTTCGACATCAGTAGTCGTCATCAGTTGTCCGCCTTGAGCAAGGCCCGTAATGAGAACAGGATTTAAATTCGCTCTAGCAGCATAAACAGCGGCGGTATAACCGGCAGGCCCAGAGCCAAGAATCAATAATTTGGAGTGTTTTGTGGTTTTTTCAGTCATAACATATTATAAGTATTAAATAAGTTTTAAGTGTGGCAAAAAATATCCTTTAAAAATCAGTGCTACTTTGATGGTGGGGTTTACAATAAGAGCAATATGGGGCGAAACACTGTTCAACCAAAATCTTTACGTACTAAAGCTTCCTTCGAACAGGACGCTGAGAAGACCCCTCCTTCCGAAAATGCCGAGCGTTTTCAAAAACTCATTACAGAAATCAGATGGTTTCTTTCTCTTGCCGCTTGCATGGGGCTACTTTTAGTATTGGTTACTTATCATCCCACGGATCCTGCCTGGTCGAATAATTCGGGTGGTGTGATTAAAAATTTAGGTGGCAGAGCTGGGGCCTATTTATCCGATTTAATGTTGTTTATTTTTGGCGTTTCTGCATATTGGTGGATTATTTTATTTGCACGTCGTGTTTTTGCTGGATGGCAAAAAATGACGCATGTACAACTTTCGCAAGAAGAGACACCCAAAGTACACTTACGGGATTCTTGGTTAGTTCGTTGGTTGGGCTTTTTAATGACCTTGAGTTCCAGTGTTGGGCTCGAATCGATTCGGATGCATTCCTTAAAGATACCGATGCCGAATGTTCCTGGTGGTGTTTTAGGTGAAGCAATTGGTGACCCTTTACAAAATTTATTAGGATTTACGGGATCCACCTTATTTTTATTACTCATCTTTTTTTCAGGATTATCCTTGTTCCTTCATTTTTCATGGATTGGGTTATCTGAAAAGCTAGGTAGAAATTTGGAGCTTGCTTTCTTGCTGTTAAAAAACAAGCAGTCCTCAGCAGAAGATCGCAAGATTGGTGAGGTTGCCGCAGTTGAGCGTGAGGAGTTGGTTGAGGAAGAGTTAGAAAAATTTGAAGTTGAGGAACCGATACAAATCGTTCGGCAAGAACCCGTGATTCTCAAAAGTGATCGGGTTGAACGTGAGAAGCAGCAAATTTTATTTGAAGAGATTCCAGACTCTGAATTACCTCCTTTATCCTTGTTAGATCCCGCTCCTGTCCTGTTAGAGAATATTTCTGCGGACACCCTTGAATTTACCTCTCGGCTGATTGAGCGCAAATTAAAAGATTTTGGGGTCGAAGTCAAAGTGATTGCCGCCTACCCAGGACCTGTGATTACTCGGTATGAGATTGAGCCCGCTCTTGGAGTGAAGGGTAGTCAAATTGTGAACCTGAGTAAAGACCTCAATCGCGCTTTAGGGACTCAAGCCTTGCGGGTTGTGGAGACAATCCCAGGTAAAACCTATATGGGCTTAGAGGTACCGAATCCGAAACGTCAAATGATTAGTCTTTCAGAGATTCTCAGTTCGCAGATTTACAACTCTAGTCAGTCTTTATTGACTTTAGCGTTAGGTAAGGATATCTCAGGGCAGCCCATGGTCGCAGATTTAGCAAAAATGCCACATATGTTGGTAGCTGGCACAACGGGATCCGGGAAGTCGGTGGGTATTAATGCCATGATTTTATCTCTATTATTTAAAGCCAAGCCTGATGAAGTTCGTTTGATCTTGATTGATCCAAAAATGCTGGAGATGGCGATGTACGAGGATATTCCGCATTTGCTCACGCCGGTAGTTACCGATATGCGTCAAGCCTCAAACGCCCTGCAGTGGGCAGTCAAAGAGATGGATCGTCGTTACAAGTTAATGAGTAAGTTTGGCGTCAGAAATCTTGCGGGCTTCAATAAAAAAATAGCAGAAGCTGAAGAGGCGGGTACGCACTTATTTAATCCATTTAGTCTGACGCCTGAAGACCCCGAGCCGCTTTATAAAGCACCGACCATTGTGATTGTGATTGATGAGTTGGCAGACTTAATGATGGTTGTTGGTAAAAAGTTAGAAGAGCTCATTGCGCGGATTGCCCAAAAAGCCAGGGCCGCTGGAATTCATTTGATATTAGCGACTCAACGGCCGAGTGTGGATGTGATTACTGGATTAATCAAAGCGAACATTCCCTCCCGTTTATCCTTTCAAGTCAGCAGTCGAATCGATAGTCGAACGATCTTAGATCAGCAGGGTGCCGAAACTTTATTGGGTATGGGGGATATGTTATATATGCCGCCTGGAACTGGTCAGCCGGCTCGCGCGCATGGCGCATTTGTTTCGGACGATGAAGTACAGCGGGTGGTTGATTGGTTAAAAGAGAGAAGTTCCCCGAACTATATTGATGAAATTATTGAAAGTCCGACCGATAATGCTGACGGGAGTTCTGGAGAAGATGCTAGTGGTGAAGCAGATCCTTTATACGATCAAGCTGTAGCGATTGTTCTTGAGAACAAGCGCGCATCGATTTCTTTAGTGCAACGACACTTACGAATCGGCTATAACCGGGCAGCCCGATTATTAGAAGATATGGAAAAAGCAGGTTTGGTTTCAAAAATGTCAGGTTCTGGTAGTCGCGAGATTCTCACCTCATCCTCTGCAACACGTTAAAGAAAATAAATTGATATGTTGAAAATGATCTGTCGGTGGGCCATCTTTTTGTTGCTGATGGGTAATAACACGTTCGTATTCGCCTCTGACGCTGTTGAACAATTAAAAATATTTTCTAAATCGGCCAAGAGTTCCTCTGGTGATTTTGTGCAACAACAAGTCACCATCAATAGTGATGGCAAGCCTAGAGTATTAAAAGAACTATCTGGACATTTTTTATTTTCACGGCCCGGGAAGTTTGTGTGGGAGGTGGAGAAGCCCTATCAACAAAAAATGGTTGCGGATGGCAAGCAATTGGCTATGTGGGATAAAGATCTCAATCAGGTCACTTACCGTCCAGCGACACAGGTGCTGGCCGCCACTCCAGCGGCGATCTTATTTGGTGATACAGCGGTGGATGTGTATTTCGATATTACACTCGTTGGTCAAAAGGGTGAGTTAACATGGCTAGAGTTAACCCCCAAAGTGAACAAGTCAGGTGCCACCGATATTCCCTATAGTAAGATTGGTATTGGCATGATGGATAATCTACCACAGGCCATGGAATTAAGAGATAATTTTGGTAATGTGGTTTTATTAACCTTAAGTCATCTAAAAACCAATATTGCGATATCTTCTTCTGAGTTTATCTTTAAGCCACCACCTGGAACCGATATTGTCAAACTTCCTTAATTTACTACCGCATGATTGAACTATGATTGATCCTCAATTACTCCGTAAAGATGTCGCTTTGGTGGCACAAAAATTAGCGACGCGTCGATTTCAATTGGACGTGGATTTATATACTCAGTTAGAGGCTAGGCGCAAGGTATTACAAGCAAGTGCTGAAGATTTGCAGGCAAAGCGCAATCAGTTTGCTAAACAAATTGGCATGAAAAAAGCCAAAGGCGAAGACGCGTCCGTCGAGATGTCTCAATCCCAAGAGTGTAATGAGTCACTCTCACTTGCGACTGCTCAGTTAGATCTTTTGCAAAAAGAAATAGCCGATTTTTTAATGAACATACCCAATTTGCCACATGAGTCGGTTCCAGTTGGTTCTGATGAAACCGGTAATGTGGAGATTCTGAAGTGGGGCGATCCCCCGCAGTTTGATTTTCCGATCAAGGACCATGTTGATTTAGGCGCCATGCATGGACTCGATTTTGAATCTGCCGCTAAAATCACGGGCTCTCGATTTGTGGTGCTCAAGGGGTCTCTGGCAAAACTACACCGTGCTTTAGCGCAGTATATGTTGGATCTGCATACTGAGCAGCACGGTTATCAAGAGATCAATGTACCCTTCATGGTCAATGCCGCGAGTATGCGAGGGACTGGTCAGTTGCCTAAATTTGAAGAAGATTTATTTAAAGTGCCTCGAAAAATGTCCGACCCGGATTCTCCCGATCAAGAAGGTACGGACACAGAAAATTTTTATTTGATACCGACTGCCGAAGTGCCTGTGACGAATTTGGCGCGTGATGTCATATTGAATGCACTGGACTTGCCGATCAAGTATGTTTCACACACCCCGTGTTTTCGTTCTGAGGCGGGGGCATATGGTCGAGATGTGCGTGGCATGATTCGTCAACACCAATTTGAAAAAGTCGAGTTGGTACAGTTTGTGAAACCGGACCAATCATTAGAGGCACTTGAGCAATTAACCTTGGATGCTCAGGCGGTGCTTGAAGGGCTTGGGATTGCCTACCGTAAAATATTGTTGTGTACGGGTGATATGGGGTTTGGTAGCGCGAAGACCTACGACCTTGAGGCATGGATTCCTTCACAAAATACCTATCGTGAGATTAGTTCTTGTTCTACAATGTGGGATTTTCAGGCGCGTCGCATGCTGGCGCGGATGAAAGATGGGCAGAATAAACCAGAGTTGATCCATACTTTAAATGGTTCTGGTCTTGCCATTGGGCGATGTTTAGTCGCTTTGATTGAAAACAATCAGCAAGCAGATGGCAGTATTCTGATTCCGCAGCCACTCAGAAAATACATGGGTGGCTTAGAACAGATCAAGCCCAATCTACAATAACAATCCGTTAAATTAGTTTGTTTTGTGATTTTTAATCAATTCCACTTCCCATGGAATGATGACTTTATTGAGAATCACCGGATCCGTCCAGCCTTTGAGTTCTCGACCTAAGTGACCACCGACTGGATTAATCCAAGAGTAGTTAGGTTTTGTTCCTGATCGCGCTAAAAGCTCTAAATCAGAAATAGGTACTTGGGTGTCTTTCGTTCCTCCAACAATGAGCATTGGAGCTGAGGCTTGATTGAGTAAGCCCATTGTTTTTAAAGACATCGGCGGCATGATGCGTGCTAGATCATCTACATCTTTAGCGCCTTCAAAAACATTGATAAAGGCAGGAGCTAGATCAAAAAGATATTCACGATTACCCATCGTGTTGTTGACCAAAAACTCTGGCGAGAAAAACTCGTGGATTGGGGGTGATTGTGCGACCGATCCGAGGATACGATCTTTTTCCGTAAAGGCGAGTTTAGCTGCCCAGTAACCGCCAAAGCTCACTCCTGAAACCACAATTCTAGACGAATCAACTTCGGGCATTTTGTAGACATAGTCGAGAACTGCGCTGAACATTTTATCAGCGCTTGTGCTCACTTTGACGGGAGCTTGTCCAGTTCCTGGACCATCCACGGCAATAAAACCAATCCCCTGATCTAAGATAGGGGCGTAACCTTCCGCCACGGTTTCTTTTCGACTATCCAGTCCACTGATTGCTAAAATCATTGGTACCTTACCTTGAGCGTTGCTAGGCATTCTCACGTATGCTGTGATGGTTTGATTGCCAAATGGAATCTTTACCACTTTCAGTTCTGGTGACATGGTTTTGGCATACATCGAGTAAGCCTCAATCGCTTTATCATAAGCTTCTTGTTTACCTTTAGAATTGGGAACTGGCCACTGTGCCATGTAATACAATCGCCAAGCTTTTTTAAAGGCAATACCAGCATCTTTCGGGTTCGACGCTTTTTTTCCTTCAGCCATATATTTTTGTGCGACATTTCCCCAGCCTTTTGCCCAATCATCACGCTCGCGAGTTGTAATTAACGATAATGCTTCTTTAGCATCTTCAGAGGCAATGCCACCCATTGGGTAGGCGCCTTTGTCCGCACGGAATTGTGATTCGGATTTCAGCTCATCCAGATTTCTTTCTGGTACTTGAGCGATAGCAATGTGAATCGAAAAAATGGCAAGTGTTATTGTAAAAATGAGCTTTTTCATGTGAAGTCTCCGAATGAATATTTTTTATTATTAAAACATGATTTATAGGTCAACAGATAAAAACTAATATTTAGTATGTATAAAATAAATATTATTTATTTTATACATTTTTAATGGGGCATACTGAATTTTGACTTGAGGTTTATAAACGAAGTTGCTGAAAAGTAACACTTTAATTCAATTAGGGTTTTGGATAATTTGCTTAATTAAAAAAACTGTAATA
>CAIQUZ010000005.1 GCA_903875135.1 uncultured beta proteobacterium
GACTTTAGAACCCTGATCAATCGAAAATTGATTCCAATTGATCGACATCTTGGCACTGTTCTGCGTAATCGTCGTTTGATTACCGTTTTGAACAATACTGCCACTTCCGCTTGAAACAACACCACCCGTCGGACCGGCAGCGTAAGCTGTAGACATCGACATCAAAACGGCATTCAACCAAAAAATGCGCGGGGAATAAAGACGATGTACTTTATAAGAGAATGCTCTCTTCTTCTGACAAGAAAACGAATGCAAAATACTCCAAGACTGAAACCTTGAAGATAAAAGTTGTTGATTTGAAATCTTGGAAAAGAGATAGGTCACAAGTTTGTTAACGTGACATTTAGTTGAAACTTTAGGACTGATACAGTTTTATTTAAAATATACATCATTTGTTGTATTAATCAAGATTTTAGGTATAAATCTCATCAGTACTCCCGCTGGGTAACAGGAGTACTGATCATCTCAATTTATGGTTTAGGAGGCGCAGTCACTTGAACAGCTACATTTTCAGTAATCAAGGCTTCAATTTGATTGCCTACTTTGAGGCCTTTAATCACTTCGGGTCCAACCGCAATTTGCACTGTTTTATAAGGACCTTTTAGAGTAACAATGTTCGTCTTGTTATCAATGGCGATAACATCAGAAACTATGCGTACTTGATGTTCGATAATGCCAGCAGGCTTTGCCCCAAGTGGAGCTCTAGAATAGGTCTGCTTCTCTTCCCTTTCTTTAATGCCATTATTGATGACTTTCACATCAGAAACAATCACTTTCGTGATGGACATCGTCACAATATCACCAACTTTAATTTGGTTAAAGTTTTTCCATTCATCACCAAGGACATACTCAAACTCACGCCCATCAGGACCAACCACAAAAACCTTACGCGTTTTAGCATCAACAGACTTAAATTTTCCCTGAAACTGAACACCTTCAAGAGCCTTTAATGTTCCTGGTCCAGCATCAACCGCAATAATTCCCTGTGGTTGGTTTTGTGCCATAACAAAAGTTATGCTAGTAAGTACTGAAAATATGGTGACAAAAAGTATTTTTTTCATATGTAATTTCCTTTAAATAAGATAGCCATTCTAAATGATAAGAACCGCTGAATCATGACAATTCGTTATGAAAAGTATGCCTAAATTTCAGTTACCTTATCGATCTTGGATGTGTTTTATCAATTGAAAATA
Organism: uncultured beta proteobacterium; assembly: GCA_903875135.1. GTDB lineage: Bacteria > Pseudomonadota > Gammaproteobacteria > Burkholderiales > Burkholderiaceae > Polynucleobacter. The sequence goes on from CAIQUZ010000005.1 coordinate 1,194, forward strand.
GACGGTACACAATTCGTTGATAGAACCCAAAAACATATCAAAACTTGATCGTATCTCCAGGTTTCATGATCATCGCTTTAGTTTTGCTATTACCCAAAAACTTCACAAAATCTTCAGGACTACCAATATTAAATGGATTGGTTTTATAGTGCATCGGAATAGCAAACTTCGGTTTTAAATACTCATTAATCGCCAAAGCTGCCGTTTTAGGATCCATCGTAAAATTCCCACCAACTGGCAACAAAACAAGATCAGGGTGATAGCGTTTTTGAATCAAAGCCATATCCCCAAATAAATCTGTATCACCTGCGTGGTAAATGGTGAATCCATTTTCTAATTCGATAATAAACCCGATCGGCTCCCCACCCGGATGACTCTCATCTTTATCGGTTTGAGGATTATGCCAAACATAAGTGGAAGAATGCTCGGCATGAACCGCCGTTATTTTGATTCCCGGAAATGGCTGGATTGTTCCGCCCTTATTCATTCTAGGTAATAACTTCGGGGGCAATACACCTAAATTCATCAAGGTTTGGTTAAGATCTCCCGGACCATACATAGGTGCTTCATTTTTTAGAGCGATCTCAGCCGCATCCGCCATGTGATCCCAGTGCGCATGCGTCACCAAAATCACATCTACTTTACCAATCTTGTCGAGATTCTTCAGATCAGGTGGCGTAATGGGATTCTTTAAAATCCAAGGATCAATCATGATGACCTTGCCAGTTTGGGTAGTCAATCGAAATGCAGACTGGCCATACCAAAGAAGTTCAATAGAACCCTGCGCAAGCACAGATTGCGCAAACAAGAATGAAAAAATACATGCAATCGATCGAAGTAAGCGCATTGTAGATATCCTGTAAAAAATAAACATGTGAAAAGTTAAATGACCATCTTTGTATTACAGCTTAAAGGAACATATGTGTCAATATCATGGGAGCGATTAAACTTGATTCTTCTAACTCATGCATAATCGTTGAACTAGATAATAAAACTCACAAGGAGAATGATTGATGTCAGTCACTTTATACGGATTTTGGCGTTCCTTAGCAGCCTTTCGGGTAAGAGCATTACTGCACTATAAAGAAATATCTTTCAACGAAAAAATCATTAATTTGTTAGAGGGTGATCAATTTTCAGCGGACTATCATGAACGCAATCCTCAACACGTAATTCCACTTCTAGAGCATGATGGGCATCGTGTAACTCAGTCTTTAGCGATTATGGAATATATC
>CAIQUZ010000006.1 GCA_903875135.1 uncultured beta proteobacterium
AGGCTTAACACATGCAAGTCTAACTAGTCTAGTTTACTAGATTGGTGGCAAACGGGTGAGTAATATACAAAAATCTACCTGACAATAAGGAATATGTACCGGAAACAGTAAGTAATACCTTATATTCCCTGAGGGGGAAAGATTTATCGTTGTCAGATGAGTTTGTACGGGATTAGCTAGTTGGTGAGGTAATGGCTCACCAAGGCAAAGATCTCTAGCCGACCTGAGAGGGTGATCGGCCACATTGGGACTGAGATACGGCCCAGACTCCTACGGGAGGCAGCAGTGGGGAATATTGGACAATGGGGGAAACCCTGATCCAGCTATGTCGCGTGAACGATGAAGGTCTTATGGATTGTAAAGTTCTTTCGGTGGGGATGATAATGACAGTACCCACATAAGAAGCCCCGGCTAACTCCGTGCCAGCAGCCGCGGTAATACGGAGGGGGCTAGCGTTATTCGGAATGATTGGGCGTAAAGGACGCGTAGGCGGTTTTGTAAGTCTTTAGTGAAATCCCCGAGCTTAACTCGGGAATTGCTTGAGATACTGCATAACTAGAGTATGGGAGAGGGTAGTGGAATCTTTGGTGTAGAGGTGAAATTCTTAGATATCAGAGAGAACGTCGGTGGCGAAAGCGACTACCTAGAACATAACTGACGCTGAGGCGTGAAAGCGTGGGGAGCAAAAGGGATTAGATACCCCTGTAGTCCACGCAGTAAACGATGAGTACTAGGAGGTGTGAATTCGCACTTCCGTAGCTAACGCATTAAGTACTCCGCCTGAGGATTACGGTCGCAAGATTAAAACTCAAGGGAATTGACGGGGACCCGCACAAGCGGTGGAGCATGTTGTTTAATTCGATAATCCGCGAAAAACCTTACCACCTCTTGACATGCTTGTTTTGGAGTGTGAGAACATTCTTTACCACTAGCAATAGTGGAGGCAAGCACAGGTGTTGCATGGCCGTCGTCAGCTCGTGTCGTGAGATGTTGGGTTAAGTCCCGCAACGAGCGCAACCCCTATCTTTATTTGCCAGCGCGTTATGGTGGGAACTATAAAGAGACTGCCGGCCTTAAGCCGGAGGAAGGTGGGGACGATGTCAGGTCATCATGGCCTTTATGAGGTGGGCTACAAATGTGCTACAATGGTAACTACAGCGAGACGCAATATCGTGAGATGGAGCAAATCTAAAAAAGTTATCTCAGTTCGGATCGCATTCTGCAACTCGAATGCGTGAAGTCGGAATCGCTAGTAATCGCGGATCAGCATGCCGCGGTGACTACGTTCTCGGGTCTTGTACACACTGCCCGTCACATCATGGGAGTCGGTCACGCCTGAAACCTGTGTGCTAACCCGCAAGGGAGGCAGCAGTCTATGGTAGGATTGACGACTGGGGTTAAGTCGTAACAAGGTAGCTGTAGGGGAACCTGCGGCTGGATTACCTCTTTTTTTATTATTACTCTTGTAACTTTGCCATCTCTTTGAAAGTTTTTGGTTTTGCTTTTTGTTTTTTATTTTCTAAGATTTTTTCAAGATATTTTTCAAACTTCTCTATTAAAATATTTTTTTATTTTTGATGAAAAATATATACAACTCTATTGTTTTTTTAAGAGTCGATTTTAATGTTCCTATCATTGATGGAGTCATTTTAGATGATAAAAGAATAAATGATGCTTTGCCTACAATTCTTAATTTATTAAAAAATCATAATAAAATTATTCTTGCGTCCCATTTTGGAAGACCAAGAGGTTTTGACAAATCTCTGTCTTTAAAACCTATTTATGATTATTTATGCAAAAAACTAAACCCATACCAACTCTTTTTCTCTGAAAAAATTGATAACTCATATTATCAATTGGTATCTGAGCTAAATTTTGGAGAAATTTTGATGCTAGAAAATTTGCGTTTTTATAGTGAGGAAGAATCTTGCGATGAGAATTTTATGAAATTTCTTGCAAAACCTGCTGATTATTATTGTAATGAAGCGTTTTCTTGTTCTCATAGGGCTCATGCATCGATTATGATGGGAAAGTTTTTCGATCCCAATCATAAATTTCTTGGGTATTTATTTCAAAAAGAAATTAATACTATTGATAATTTTTTGAAAAATAAAACTGGGAAGTCGATTGCAATTATCGGTGGAAGTAAAATTTCATCAAAAATTCATCTATTATCAAGTTTGCAAACAAAAGTTGACTCTATTTTTGTTGTTGGTGCAATGGCTAACACATTATTAAAATACAAAGGTATAGAAGTTGGCCAATCTTTGGTTGAAGATAATTGCGACAAGATGATTGAAGATTTATTGTATAATAGTGAAGAAAATAATTGTGATATTATTTTGCCTGATGATTTTGTTGTTACAGGCAATATTGAAAATCCGATTTATATCAAAAAGACAAATCTAGTAGATAAAAATGATGTTATTGTTGATATCGGTGAAAATTCTATCAGTGCATTGAGCGAATTACTTAAAAAATGCGATAGTGTTTTATGGAATGGTCCAGCTGGGGTTTTTGAAGTGAAGCCTTTCGAAGAAGGAACTTTAAAAATCGCTCAATTGATTGCGGATCTTACAGAGCAGGGGGCGGTACAATCCATTGTTGGTGGTGGAGATACGATTGCTGCTATAAATGATGACAATTTATTGAATAAATTGACTCATGTTTCAACTGCAGGAGGAGCTTTTTTGGAATATATCGAGCAAGATGGTAATTTAGTAGGTATTGATGTTATTAACCGTATGGTATTTTATTTTAAATAAAATTTTCTCTATATATTTTGACTTCCTCTATTTAGAGACTGTCATCAATTCAACCAAATCACAGATGCTATAAAGTGAATCGCTCCTAAGAAATTCTCTTTGATTTTATCAAATCTTATAGCGATTAGTCGGCATCGCTTAAGTTTTAAGAAGAAATTTTCAATTAGATTCCTAATTTTATAAAGATTTTTATTGTATAATCTCAAATTACGAGAATTTTCTTCTATCCGGAATTATAATATTGATATTATTTTTTCAATTTTTTTATCACCCTTTTATTTGAATTATAAGCCTTATCAGCTAAATATTTTTAGCTTTTATTAAATTTTTCATTAAAAAATCATTTCCTTTCAAATCATGCTCTTGCCCTCTCGTTAAGTAAAATCCAGTTGGATTGCTATTATAGTCAGTTATAGAATGAATGTTTGCACTTAATCCACGATTCCGATAGCTTTATTTTTTTCTCCGATTGAGACTTTTTTAGCCTTAATATTGATGAGTAAAAATAATAGCGACTCGACGAACAATATTATGACGATAAAAAAATTTCTTGGTCACGAATCGATTAACACTACCAAGGTGTATCTTGGATACGACAATACCAACGATCTCACAAAAACAATCAATACGAAGCATCCGTTGTCTTTTCTAAAATCATAGATTTTCGTACTCTTTACGCTTTCTTTTGTCAGATGTTTTTATTTTGAGATTGAGCGTTACTACATTTTTCAAAAACAAATTTTGCCGTAAAGCCTGCTATAACAGCAGCTATAAGAGATAATAAACCCATTGCATTTTCTTAAATTTCTTGATAAATAATTATTTATCAAGAAATTTCTTCTTTTAAATGACTCTCACATTCAATAAACTTTCTAAAACTCCTAAAATCTTCATCAACTTAACAGGACTCAATATCAATCAATTCAATCAACTACTTGATTCAGCTAAAGATGAGATAGTTTTATACAATCAATCTAAGTTCAAAACTAAAGCAGATTTACTTTTATCCTATCTCATTTACCTCAGAACGAACATCTGCTACATATTCTTAGGATATTTGTTCAATTTAGATGCA
>CAIQUZ010000007.1 GCA_903875135.1 uncultured beta proteobacterium
TCACAATTACGAAGCCTGCCAAGGAATACATCGTAAAATATGGATACAAAATTGAGATAACAAATATATTAACCAAAGGTCTTCCATTTCAATGCCATCATCTGCCGGTAATCTGCAACTCAACTCCCAGCAACAATTACGGCATTTACTCACTTTAGAAGGTTTACCTCAAGATACTTTGCTCCAGATTTTGGACACCGCAAAGCAGTTTGTTAGTATCACTAACCCCGACCGTGAAGTCAAAAAAGTACCGCTGCTAAGAGGTAAAAGTGTCTTTAATCTCTTCTTCGAAAACTCGACTAGAACCAGAACTACGTTTGAAATCGCCGCCAAGCGACTTTCTGCTGATGTGATTAACCTCGATATACAGACCTCATCGACATCAAAGGGTGAAAGCTTACTCGATACGATTGATAACTTAGTGGCCATGCAAGCCGATATCTTTGTGGTGAGGCACAAAACCACTGGTGCTCCCATCGAAATTGCAAAGCACCTACCGACACATGTTCACGTCATTAATGCCGGAGATGGGACCAATCAGCATCCCACCCAAGGACTTTTAGATCTCTTTACGATGAGACACTTTAAGCAAGATTTCTCTAAACTCAAAGTCGCCATTATTGGTGATGTGATCCATAGCCGGGTAGCCAAATCGAATATCTATGGCCTAAGTACTTTAGGTTGTAAAGACATCCGCGTTATTGGTCCGGAGAGTCTGTTGCCCAGTAATCTCGATTTACAGGGTGTAAGAGTCTTTCATAACATTGCCAAAGGCATTGAAGGGGCAGACGTTGTTATGACTCTCAGGATCCAAAAAGAACGCATGGAAGTAGGTCAGGTACCTGAAGGAGAGGCTTTTTATAGAGAGTGGGGACTCACACCTGAAAGATTGGCCTTAGCTGATAAGAAGGCCATTGTCATGCACCCTGGCCCCATGAACCGTGGCATTGAAATTGCTAGCGAAGTGGCAGATGGGCCGCAATCCGTGATTCTCAAACAAGTCACATTTGGTATTGCTATCCGGATGGCCGTCATGTCGATTGTGGCCGGAAATTAAGGCGCATCTGTTGACGAATTCGATATTTTAAACAATCTGTATAGGAAAACCGCCATTCTTTTTATAGATGGCCAAAGTCTTATCGGATGTTAAAAGCGTTAATTTTTCGCAATAAGCTTGGGCAACAAGCATTCGATCAAAGGGGTCTTTGTGAATATTGGGAAGATTGTTAGCAACGATGGCATGCTCTCCTGAGATTGTGAGCAAACGATATTCATGGTCTAACAAAACACCCTGCAATAACTCGAGATCAATTTGAAAATCCTTCTTTCCTAATTGGTTTTTAATACCGATTTCCCATAAATTGGCAGGACTGTAATAAAAATGATTTGACCAGTCATTCAGTAGGAGCGTCGTTTTTTTAGGGATTTGTTTGGAGTCAAATGCAATCCAAAGTAATAAGTGAGTATCAAGAAGATAAGAGTTCTCTGACATCGATTATTTCAACCCAAATAATGATGCAATTTCAGAGGCGCCCAAGACATCAAAATCATCCGGAACAATAGATTGCCCCTCAAGTAGACCTATTCGATTTTTATGAAGAGATGCATCTTGAGAGATGCGACTCACTTTAACGAGGGGTTTGCCAGCTTTAGCAATAATAAAATCTTCACCGAGCATAGCTAGCTCGATGAGTCGAGATAAGTGCGTCTTTGCTTCATGGATATTAAAAGTCTTCATGATCACTCCAAAAAAACTACATACATTAAACTAGATTGATTAAACTAAGTTTATTATAATACTTAAAGTTTATCGATGCAAATATAAATGTATCCTTATGATGAATGAGTCGTAGGTATCAAAAGATTGAATTTGTATTAAAGAATGTTTTATAAGGCTTATTCTATTAAGGAGTCCTTGAATAGAGCCAAAAGTAACCACTGCGGTAATAACCGTAGTAACAAATGAAGTTTTAACATGACAAACTTTTGACAAATTTTCTTGGAGGACAAGGCATACTTGGACTTGAAGTATAGGTCATCAAGTACATACCAATTTGATATCTTCGTTAAAGGATATTAGTGCAAAAGTTCTTTACCGATGGCGTTTAATTTTTTAGCCCACTTCTTAGCACCACTTTTACTTGCTCCCAAAGCGACAGATTTGGCTTCAAACTGGCTAGCAGCAGATAAGGCATTTTCAATGGCATCAAGAGCAACAATCGGAGATAAATGAATACTCTGAGCAAACTTCAATAAATGATCTCGGGTGATATTTTGCCCTTCACCAGAAATGGTCATTGTGTGCCAGCCATTAGGACCATCGCACGGGCATAAATCAAAGGCAGGGGATAATTTCCAAGAACCTTGTTGATCCATACAAAATGCAAAGTTTTTACTATGGTCATCTCTGATCGACAGAGCTACATTAAAACAAGCTTGGCGAAAAATCATTTCACTCTGAGGTTCACCAGATAATCTTCCGGAAAGTCGAACAAGGTCGATATAGTCTAGATGAGGTATTCGGAAGTTATCATTGAGTAATGCCGCCACACTTTGTGTATGGACTCGCTCTCCGGATGCTGTGCGATCGAATCGTTTGACAGCAAGAGCGGTTGCCTGATCTTGCAATAAAAGGGATGCGCTTGCTGCATGAATACCATGCACTTGTGCTAGAGATAAGCAAGCGGCCTCATAAAAGGGTTCATTTTGATCGCCATAGGCAGGGGCGAACTTCAGTAAAGACGGAATAAAACCACTAGGATTTTTAAAGGTGTCGCCTAAGATGATATTTTTACCATCTTCTGTTAATGAGGCCCAAAATTTGGGGCGTGCTCCAAGAGCGGAACCACCAGCCTTGATTGCCGATGGTGGAATTACTTGAATGATTTCTGCCTCGGTCAATTTGGCGAATTCAGCAATCTCAGGCAGTTGGTTTAAAGCGCGATGATCCGTGCTATCGATGATCGGCTTATAACTGAGTGCTCCCACACCATGTTGTCCAACCCAAGCCAAACGATGTAAAGGATTGATCTCAGCTAAAGATAGTCCTGCGCGGCTGAGCCCTTGATTCATCAGTCGTAAACCAAACCCATCGGGTATTGAGTCAGCAAACAAACCATGTAACCCATCAAAAGGCGTATGAGGTGCTTTAATGACTGAAAGTTGAAAAGGAAGGTGAATGGGGGATAAGTTGAGGGTGGAACTGACAAAGTCTTTATCCCAAGCAAAAGCAACAAGCCGCTCACTAGCCACCCAAAAACATTCTCCAATCAAGGTGGGCAGAGTATTACTCCCAAAATCTAACCATACTTGGAGCCTCGAACTCATGAACGTATCCTTACTCTAGAGTGTTGTGTCCGGGCAGCTTCTATGCGCTCAATCTCGTCGAGAGTTTGAGCTTGTGGTTGACAGGCGTCCCAAATAGAGGAGCCAAGCCCTAAAGCTTTGGTAACCCTAATAAAGGTAATGAATTCAACATTTCCACCATTCTCTAAGTTTTTAATCGCTTGTAGGCTTGCGCCACTTAATCGGGAAAGATCTTCTTGACGAATACCCAGCCCTACACGGATCAGGCGTAAATTTTTGCCAATTTCCAGCATGATTTCTGAAGGAGTGAGCAAGTTATAAATCATAGATTTTATAAGATCTCTTATTAAGAAATTAAATTATAACAGATCTCATAAGATCTTTTAATGGGTGATTTAAAAGGAATAAAGGATGCATACTAAAAACATGTAGGAGCAAATTAAATAACCAGTTGGTTTAATCGTTCAATGCATTCTCTTAGTGGCATTACCTCAATATCTTGGGCGATACGGTATACATCATTGCCAGGGTAAATCACATATTTTTTATGGGGAAGAATATCATCGCAAGCAGAATAA
>CAIQUZ010000008.1 GCA_903875135.1 uncultured beta proteobacterium
ATCTTTTTTAACGAGTGTAGGCATCGATAGCTCAATACGCTCATAGGTGGTAAAGCGCTTATCGCATTTTTCACAACGACGACGACGTCTAACGGCACGACCATCCTCAGAAACACGTGAGTCAAGTACTTGTGTTTCTTCATGAGGACAAAAAGGACAGTGCATATGGTGGGATTAAGCTCCGTAAACGGGAAATTGTTTCGTCATGACCCCAACTTCAGCGCGGACACGATCAATCGTAGCTTGATCATTGGGGTTTTCTAAAATATCTGCAATCCAATTCCCAACCTGAATCGACTCTGGAACTTTAAAGCCACGCGTGGTCATGGCAGGCGAACCCAAACGGATGCCACTTGTCACAAATGGTTTTTCTGGATCTTTTGGAATGGCGTTTTTATTGACCGTAATGTGCGCTAAACCTAATACTCTCTCGGCTTCTTTACCCGTGATATTTTTAGAACGTAAATCTACTAGCATGACATGCGATTGGGTCTTGCCAGAAACAATACGCAGCCCACGAGTTACCAGGGTCTTGGCTAAGGCATCCGCGTTATCTAAAACTTGTTGTTGGTACACTTTAAAATCAGGTCTTAACGCCTCATGGAAAGCAACCGCTTTCGCTGCAATCACGTGCATTAAAGGACCACCCTGTAGGCCAGGAAAAATAGCAGAGTTAATCGCTTTTTCATGCTCTGCCTTCATCAAAATAATTCCACCGCGAGGTCCTCGCAAACTCTTATGCGTCGTCGAAGTCACGATATCCGCGTGTGGAACAGGGTTTGGATATAAGCCAGCAGCAATCAATCCTGAGTAATGCGCCATATCTACCATCAAAATGGCACCAACCGCCTTAGCAACTTTAGCGAATCTCTCAAAATCAATGTGTAGTGAATAGGCGGAAGCTCCAGCAATGATTAATTTGGGGCGACTCTCATGCGCTAAACGCTCCATAGCATCATAGTCAATCACTTCGTTTTGATCGAGTCCGTAAGGAACAACATTGAACCACTTGCCACTCATGTTCAGCGGCATACCATGCGTTAAATGACCACCTTCAGCTAAACTCATCCCAAGAATGGTGTCACCAGGTTTTAAAAATGCCAAAAACACCGCTTCATTGGCTGACGCACCACAATGAGGTTGTACATTGGCACAATCTGCACCATAAAGCTGTTTAAGACGATCAATTGCCAACTGCTCAGCAATGTCGACAAACTCACAGCCACCGTAATAACGCTTACCCGGATAACCTTCGGCATATTTATTCGTTAATTGCGAGCCCTGAGCCTCTAAAACGGCGGGGGATGTGTAATTTTCAGAAGCAATTAATTCAATATGCGCCTCCTGACGAGCGTTTTCTGATTGAATAGCTTGGTAAAGAGCAGGGTCAGTTTTTGCCAAGGTTTGGCTAGATTCAAACATCTTTTGGTTCCTTCATCAATTAGGGATAAAATATCCTCAAACCTCTATGATACAAAACTAGTACCTTTTCAGCATGAAACTTATCAATTATCTTTAAATTTTTAATTTCACTTTTTCATTTTTAACAACACTGAGTCAATATGCCACAAGAAGATCTATCCATCATTAGCCTGATTCTGAATGCCAGTATTGTTGTTCAACTTATTTTGGCGCTGTTAATCTTTTTATCGATTGCCTCTTGGTCCATCATTATTAGAAAAGGTTTTGCCCTTGGTTCTGTTCGACGTCAAACAGAGGCCTTTGAGAAGAATTTTTGGTCAGGTGGAGACCTCAATGGCTTATTAGAAGCTGCTCAACGAAATCAAAATAAATATGCCAATTCTTTAGAAAGAATTTTCCAAGCTGGCATGCAAGAGTTTTTAAAAGGCCGTGACATCGATCCGGCGCGTCGTGCCATGAAAGCTACCTATCAACGTGAAATGGATTCTCTAGAGTCCAATTTGCCGTTTTTAGCATCCGTCGGTTCGGTATCGCCGTACATCGGCCTTTTTGGAACGGTGTGGGGCATTATGAATTCTTTTAGAGGTCTTGCGAATGTTCAGCAGGCAACTTTGGCTAGTGTCGCTCCTGGTATTGCAGAGGCCTTAGTCGCTACCGCCATTGGACTGTTTGCGGCAATACCTGCCGTGGTTTTTTATAACCGCAGTGCTTCAGATGTCGATCGCTTAGCGATTCGTTTTGAAACTTTTATCGAAGAATTTACTAACATTTTGCAACGTCAAGCCAATGGCAAACATCCAACGAAGTAGTCGTGGCAATCGCCGCAGGGCGATGTCGGATATTAACGTCGTGCCGTACATCGATGTGATGTTGGTATTGCTGGTGATTTTTATGGTGACCGCGCCATTTGTCAATCCAGGAGTAGTCAATCTGCCCAGTGTAGGCGGTGCTAAGGTTCAACCATTACCACCTGTATTTCTGAATATCAATGAAAAAGAACAAATTAAAGTGAATGAGAATGGTGGCACCACTCGCACCTTAACTCGTTCACAATTAGCAAGCTTTGCCAGAGAACTTTCGACTAAAAACCCTGATCAACCCATGGTCATCGCCGCAGATAAATCAATTCGGTATGAAATCGTGATGGATGTGATGTCACAACTGAAAGAAAATGGCGTTAAGCGTGTTGGTCTTGCTGTTAAAAGTAAGTAATGACAACGATGGCCCAAGTACTTAAATATCCTCGCTGGGAACATCCAGAGCCAGGTACTAAAAAATCCTTATTCCTATCCTTGCTAGCACACGGCTTCCTAGCCCTCATGTTTACCGTAGGTTTGAATTGGAAAACGAGTTCAACCCCTTCAGGTGTTGAGGTGGAGTTGTGGGATGGTACCGTGCCCACCATCATTGAAGAAGTAGTCGTTGAAAAACCTATCGTTCCCATTGAGGATAAGGCAGAAATAGTTATTCAAAAGAAAAAAGAAATCCCTAAGCCTGAGGTACATCCAGAAAAAAAACCAGAACCACCAAAGGTAATTGAGAAGCCTAAACCAAAGCCAGAAAACAAAGTGGAGACAAAGCCGAAAGTCGAACCACCCAAAGAAAAGGCCAAAACAAAAGAAGAAGTGAAGGAAAAGCCAAAAGCACCACCTGTTGATCCTAAAAAAGAGGCTGCTTTAGAAAAAGAACGTGCCGATCGACTCTCTAAATTACGTGCTGATGCCGGTACCGAAACCGGGGGATCAGGGGGCACGACTGGATCAGGTACTGGAACCGGTGGCGTGTCGCCAGGTTACGCTGACAAAGTCAGGCGAGTGGTTAAACCTTGGATTAACTTCCCCAACGCGGCCCAAGTAGAGGGTAACCCTGCCGCACAAGTCCTTGTTGAAACAGCGCCCGATGGTCGCATCATTAGTAAAAAACTCACAAGATCCAGCGGATTACCCGATTGGGATGCCGCTGTACTGAGAGCTCTAGATGCTACGGGGACTTTTCCAAAAGATGACAACGGTACGGTTCCAAAATCAATGGTTCTTATTTTTAAACCAAAAGATTAGCCCTATCACTGAAGATGATTACAATCGAAGGATGTTGATTGCCCGTCCTCCCATGAAAAAATTTTTATCTTTACTCTTTGTTTTCTTCAGCTCATTCGTCGGCTTCCCTCATTTAGCCTGCGCTCAAATGCAGATTGAAATCACAGGAGTAGGCCAATCTTTGTACCCTATCGCTGTTACCCGATTTTTGAATGAATCAGGGCTACCAGCATTTGTGACCGACGTTGTACGCTCAGACCTCACCAATAACGGTAACTTTGCCAATGTGGAACG
>CAIQUZ010000009.1 GCA_903875135.1 uncultured beta proteobacterium
AGGTATTTTGGTGAGGGGGTAATCCCTACTCTGCCGAGATCTAATCTATCTGAATCCCAACACGTCTGAATGGTGCTGTCGGTGGAGACTTCTCCGCCTGAGTGATGCTGCATGGCATAGCAGAGTTTATCTAATTGGCTTGGCTGTAACTGAAAGTACTCGCCATGCATGCCGTGGGCGAATTCTGCAGCGCGTTCGCCGTGCTTTGGGTCTCGCCCATCGTTTAAACGACAACTATCGTGTAAAAACCCAAATAGTTCTATGACCAGTAGATCAGCTTTTCTGATCTGGCCAATACTCTTGCCGTGATGCAGGACGCGCGCCCAATGATTGGCGCCGTGGATGCCATGCCAATCAATCTTAAATTCTTGTTTGATGTGCGCTATCAATCCTGTGCGGTCAAATTCAAGTTCCATCCTTGTACCCTATCCGTTTTATGAATCCATTGTTTAATCGATGGACATATTATCCTTGATGATCATTCAAGTTTTATTTCGTCCTTTATCTGCGGTCTAGGCTTTTGATGATTCTAATATCCTAGCTTAACTTTGAAGCTTCGCCAATAGGCTTTTAGCGCTCGCCTCATCCATTGAATCGGCAATATGCAAAGTACTCCGATGAGGCTCAACACAATTGACAAAGCAAGCCATGGATGAATCATCGTCCATTGGATCATCATCGTTAACAGGGTAACAAACAGATAGACGGCTATTCCGAATAGTATCTGCCGCCAAAAAATAATGATAAAAACAATACATAGGATGATTCTTAGTAAGCCTGAAGACCTGTGATGACATGACATTTTTGCTCGCTTTTTTCTGTTTGACTAATGCAACACTGACTCAAGTGTCTCGGCTTTACCATCAGCATCTTTTTTATGGTCCGTGACAAGGTAGGCCCTATTGGTGATGGCATACGTCAAATACTCATCCACGGCATTCCGAAAAGCCTCACCCATATCTTCTTTATTAAATATATGAGCCAAACTAAATACCAGGTTGTCAGCCTCTTCACCATCGACTGTAACGGTATTGTTTTCGTCATGGTCGACGATCCGCAAGCCCCGAGAGAACGCTGGCTTCTCTCCGTCAACCCAGTTCATATCTAAACGGTCAACGTCAAAACGTAAACTACGAAAAATATTGCAAACAGAAAATCTAGCACCGCTAATAAATGTGTAATCTCGCATACAAGCTCCTCAATTAAGTTATTCATTTCACAATTTAATTATCAAATGGAGAAGGCTCAAATAGTGAGCCTTTCTCCTTTTAACTTTTGTACTTTGGTTTTTTGGGTTTGCTGACTGGAAGATCCCAATTGGTTCGCTGGTCATCCCAAAGGCTTCCCCTACCTTGATTCGCCTCACCCATGGTTAATACTTGATCGGGCAATTTCCAGCGTAATCGATTACATAGTCCTAAGTAACGAATCATCTCCTCACGATCCATCATAAATACCCACTGCGGGACGCTATCTTGATGTAACTCTTGGTAGAGACTTAACTGTCTTTGGATAAAAAATAAGGGGGGTGGTCTAAACATACTCAAGCTCCTCTTCTTGTTGATTCTCTGATGTTTGCTCAGCACTCGAAGGTCGGATGGGTCTTAAAAAACAATCTGGGGCATCTCCAACCTCTTCCGGATACAGCATCCCTAAAATGCTATACGTTAGCGATACGCCTGGTGTGGCTGATTCGATTTCCCATATCTGCTGCGAACCCACTAAATCTGGCCAGGGGCCGATTCCTTTTGAACGAATAATTCTAACAATCTTACCGATATTGTCAGGGTTATACGCCTGAACGGTGATGGCTAAATCACCTACTTTACAATTAACATTCAACATACAATTTCTCCTATTTAGCGAATTCGACACTGTGTCAGGCTTCGCAATTCGGAATAACTCCGCCTTACTGCATTTACATCATGTTTACATCACAAACTTCCTAAAAAGGAATCAAACACTTCTACCCATTTAGCTTCAAAGATGGTTGCCTCTAACTGCTGCATGTCTTGCAACATCTCTGTTGCTTCTGGATCTGAGACATCAATACTTCTTGCTTGGTAAAACACGGTTAAATAACTTGGTAACTTCCATACCTGAAACCGTGAACCAAGATAGACAACTTCAATAGGCGTAGTAGTACCGCCCTGCACGATGCGTGCCATAGGAACCTCCTCAAATTGTTAAAGAACGATGGGCATAAAAAAAGCCCTCATGAAGAGAGCTATCCGTTTGATTACCCACGTTACAAC
>CAIQUZ010000010.1 GCA_903875135.1 uncultured beta proteobacterium
AATCGCACAGTCAATCGCACACCACGGATATTCAGCAACAAAGCATTGATTTGTATGTAATTTTAAAGAGGAGCAATTTCTTTTAATCCGTTGGTCGCGAGTTCGAATCTCGCCCGTCCTACCAAATTAATAAAAGGCTTTAAAGGCAATTGCTTTTAAAGCTTTTTTTCTTTTATAACGCTATGTATTGACTACTGTATACCCCGTCAAGCGGACGGTTCAAAAAGATGCTTGACTTATTGTATCCAATTAGATACAATAAGTCAATGTCTTACTTTATTCAACAAACAGAATCATTTGAAAAATGGCATGAATTAGTTAAAGATCAGAAAGCTAAAATTGCTATTGCACGACGTATTGAAAGAGCAGAGCATGGCAATTTAGGTGATGCTAAGACTTTAGGTAGCGGCATTTCAGAGATGAGAGTTGATGTTGGAGCTGGTTATAGGATTTACTTTACCGTGCGTGAAAGAGTTATTGTCATTTTATTGGTTGGAGGAATAAAAAGTTCCCAACAATCGGATATAAAAAAAGCAATTCAGTTGGCTAAGGAGTTTTAAATTATGAACAAAACACAAAAACTAAAAGCATTTGATATCACACGCTATCTAGATAGTGAAGAAGCTATGGCTGAGTACTTGTCACAAGTCTTAGAAGATGGTGACAATGCTGAGCTCATTCGCGCTCTTGGTCACATAGCCAAAGCCAAAGGTATGGCGACAGTTGCCAGAGAAGCTGGTTTAGGTCGTGAAAGTCTTTATAAAGCTTTATCAGAGGGTTCTCAACCAAGGTTTGATACCATATCAAAAGTAATAAATGCACTTGGTTTAAAAATGAGTGTTCACGCTTGAATCCATTTACTGATTCCCGTTTTGGACTAAAAAGCGCCTAGATTTTTTCAGGTGAGATGCGAACAAGATTGTTTCGATGAAAATCGATTACACATTCATTATGTTGGTTAAAGCCCGAAGTATGCCAAGCCACAATTCCAAAACCTGGGTGTGAAGACGAGAGTCTTTTAGATAAGACAATAGATGAGGCAGTTAAGGTGTCGTTTTCATAAACATGATGATGAAATGTTAATTGATCAATCCCAAGAAAAGGCCCACCGCCCTCACTGAGGTCTTCTACACTGAGTCCAAAAACAGTATTTAAAACTAGAAAAGGATTGATCACAATCCCTGGGTGATTGTTAGACCGCGCATACTCCGCGTTGAAATAAAGAGGATTATAAGACAGGGTTAAGGTGGTAAATAATGAGTTGTCGCCACTATTGATAGTTCTACCCCAATGGTGTTTAAATGTTTGCCCAATTTCAAACTGCGGATATGTATGGCCTTTGCTTAATAAAAGCGCTTTTGATTGAAATTCATGCATCTCCATTTTATAAAACCTTTCAATGTTTTTTGTTAAAAATACTATAGTTGAATTTGGTAAGGCTCTAGGACTGACTGCATCATTTTCAAAAATTTGGTCTTATTTTTACGAATGACTTCAATCGAACCACCAATCCCAATGGCCATAACCGGTTGATGAAATTGTGTCGGTATATGCGTAGCAATCACGCCAGCTTTAGGATTCACTGAACCTTCGGTATAAGCATATCCCTGATGACGAATCTTATCCAACTCAAAGATTAATTTTTCAGAGTCTATTCGTTTATGAGAGGTGGTTTCAGAAGCATAAATTTTTCGATATAAATTCATGACTTCAACATCCGATTTATAACTTAAGATAATTCTTCCAATCGCTGAATTACATAGAGGGCGTAATGAGCCGGGCTTAAGGTACCAAGGTAAGTTCGATTGTTTAGGTTGCATGACGTATACATACTGAGCATATATATCATTTTGTAATCCAATAATGACAGATTGGCCACTTTTTTTGTGCAAGTCATTAACAATTTGAGAAAGGCTGGCCCCACTAAATAGTTCATCAGATAACCAACCACCCAATAAAGAAACTCTCATTGTTGGGTAATATGTTCTCTCAACGCGGTTATATTGAAGATATCGAAGTAAAGTTAAACTTTTTAATAATGCTGATGTACTTGACTGAGGGTAGCCTAAGCCATTAACGATGTCATTGACAGAAGCTGGCTCCTGATTCTCCACAAAATACTCAAAAATTTCTAAGACGCGTTTGGCCGATTTAACGATGGGCTCATCATCCTGCCCTTTTTTAGTTGAAGCCATGGCAATTCTCGTTAGACATTCGTTTTTAATGCTTTCTTTGCAACTTTCAGTGCCACGGATGGATTGATCTCTGCAAGTAATCCTATCGCAAACAGGCAGTATTGACTATCTATAAACATTTGAGGTTCTTTGGGGCGAAGCGAATTAGGTATATTTGCATCAAAAAGAGCACCTTTGAGAATTTCAAAGCCATGTTTCCCATGAGTAAATACGCCGCCCGTTCCAATTAATATTTTTGTAAAAGTAAAATCTTTACCCGTTTGCTGCCTTACTTTACCATCCACAAAATGAACCTCTTCAAATGTGCCTGCATGCCGAGATATGGCAATTTCTGTGGCACTTCTTGCCAAACCAAGGTCAATTAATTCTTCATCAGAATTCGTTGGTACCATTCTGGGCATCTCTGTGATTTTATGAAGATGCTCTGCAATGTTTACTTGATCCCTTGTTAATCGGGCATATTGTGCAATTTTATCTTCACCAACCATCTCTAAAATGGTTAAAGCATTATGTCGAATACCAAGGTCCCCTTCTACTGTTCTTTTTGCCCGAGGTTCAACCAACCCTTTTATAGAAGTGTTGATGGATGATACGGGATTCGACACGGAATGAAGGTCAGTGGTGGCGCCTCCCACATCGACGATAATGATATCTCCCAAGCCAGATTCCTCTTTTGTCCCATCAGCAATTAGCTCTGCAGCTTTTAGAACTGCCATAGGGGTTGGCATTAATACACTTCCAACAAATGATTGGGCTTTATCTAAACCTTTGGCCTTAATAATTTCTTTCATAAATACTTCTCTAATTGCTTTTCTGGCGGGCTCAACATTAATCACGTCGACTTGTGGAAGGACATTTTCAGTAACAATCACCTCAATCTGCGCATCACTTAATATTTGAGCTACCATCTGCGCTACTTTTTTATTACCTGCTATGACTACTGGAACCTTTAGGCCACTTTGCGCAATTAATTGGGCGTTTTCTAATATGACCGCTGAATTTCCACCATCAGTCCCACCAGATAAAAGAATCATATCTGGCGCAATTTTTTTAATTTTTATGAGATCGTTTTGATCAAGGCCATATGAAAATACATCAATCACCTTAGCCCCCGCGCCGAGAGAAGATCGTTTGGCAGCTTCAGCGGTTAGTTCTTTAACAAAACCTACGGCAACCATTCTCAGCCCACCACCTGCGCTACTGCAAGCTAGCTTATGATCAAACTCAAGTTTTCCACAACCCTGATAAAGAATAGCAAGTGCTTCGTTAAGCCCCACCATTAAATCATCGACTGTCGTAGGCGCCTGACTTCTTCCAATAATAGTCGCATCTTCGATATGAATGGCGACCAACTTGGTATAGGTGCTACCAAAATCAATCATTAAAGCATTAGTCATTCGTCATTCCATAAAGTTTGGCCTTATCGATTACTTGCTGAACCATACGAATACTTGCAGCATCAATCATGGCTCCGTCAATCTTAACAGCCCCATCTCCTTTAGCCAGCGCAATGTCATAAACTTCAATCAACTTTTGCGCTTTCAAAATCTCCACAGGGTCTGGCGAGAAAGTTTTTTGTGCTATTTCAATTTGAGATGGGTGTATAGCCCATTTCCCAACCATCCCTAAAATAGAGGCGTATTCAGCTTCTCTTTTATATCCTGAGATGTTGCTAAAGTCTGGAAACGGACCATCGACAGCATCTAGTCCATGTGCTTGAGCAGCTATAGTCATTTTAAATCGCGCATAATGCCAAATATCTCCCGGATAAGGATTTTCTCCGCCAATATACCGCGCATCAATTCCGTGACTTGCAGAATAATCGCCCATCCCAAAAATCAAACACTCTAGACGCTCGCTAGCACCTGCAATCGCATCAACATTCATTAATCCAGCAACATCCTCAATTAATATTTCTAAACCAATACCATTCGGAGGTAACTGTAGTTTTTTCTCTAATTGATGAAGTAAAGTATCCACAAAATAAACGTCCGCGACACTTCTAACTTTGGTTAACATAAGCGTATCAATATTATTTTTTGCACCCTCAATGACTTCAATGACATCGCCATAACACCACTCGGTTGTGCAATCATTAATTCTTACGCAACGAACTTTACCAGTCCAATCTAATTGATTGAGTGCATCAACGACCATCTTTCTAGCGTCAACTTTAGCATTTGGTGCAACGGCATCTTCAAGGTCTAAAAACACATGATCCACGGCCAATGAAGAAGCTTTTTTCAGCATTTTGACGCTACTACCTGGGACGGCTAATTGACAGCGGCGAGGTCTTTTTTTAATTTTTTGCATCTCAATTATTTTCCTTATTTAATAATATTATTTTTCTTGAAAAAAGCAATTTCATTGGAACTGTATCCTGCATATAATAAAATTTCATCCGTATCCTCTCCTAAGAATGCTGCTCGTCGAGAAACTCCACCCTGCGTTTTGGTCATTCTGATTGGTGTACCAGTGATTTGAATATTGCCAAAACCTGGTTGTTCAACGGTCGGTAACATGTCTCGTATTTTAGTGTGTGGGTCTGAAAAGATTTCATCTACTCGATTAACGGGACCAAACGGAAGTAAACCTCCTAGCCTAGCAGTTAGTTCTTTTTTAGTTAAGTTTTTAGTCCAATCGCTGACTAATTCAATCGTTTTTTTACTGTTCTGGATACGAGCCAAATTTGTCGAATAATCTGGATGATCAATCAGATCTTTTCGTTCCATACAATTTAATAAATCAATCCAAAAATGATCTTTAGGGCAGGCAATAGAAATCCATCCATCTTTTGCCGGGAAAATTCCGAACGGGCAAAGAAGTGGATGGGAGTTGCCTTCAGGTTCTGCAATGACGCCACTGACACTGTATTGATGAACGATTCTTTCACACAAAGCTAAGACACCATCATACATAGCTACATCAACAAATTGACCCTCTCCTGTTTTTTGCGCATGATGTAAAGCGGATAAAATTCCTACCGCGGAAAATAATGCTGGAACAATATCCCCAACACCAGGACCAATTTTGATCGGTGTATCACGATTAATACCCGTAATGCCTGTGATTCCACCCATCGCTTGGGCAACCACATCAAATGATGGCCACTGCGCATATGGGCTTTGTCCAGTTCTAGGATCTCCAAACCCCCTCACCGCAGCATAGATTAATTTGGGATTTATTTTATGAAGGCTTTCATAAGACAATCCCAATCTATCCATGACACCCACTCTATAGTTCTCAACAATCACATCAGCATCTTTAGCTAAGCGACGGATCATCTCGGCACCTTCTGATGTTTTAAGATCAATCGCTATGGATAATTTATTACGATTAATGCTTTGATGGTATCCACCAAAGGGCATAGACGTTTTAGAAATGTTGAGTTGGCGTGTCATGTCACCATTCTCGATAGGTTCAACTTTGATAATCGTTGCACCTTGATCACCCAGTACCATTGTGCAATATGGGCCCGCTAACATCATGGTCAAGTCAATGACAATTACACCCTCTAATGATCCGTTTTTAACTGGACTATCCATTAAGCTGACCTTTTTTTAACAAGCACCCATCTCTCGGCTTGAAAAACTATGACATTGTTTTGGTTGATCCCATAATGCTCGAAATGAATCACCCCGGATGTCAGCGACTCCGTATCAGAATCTTGTTTATCGAGCACCTTGCTATAAGCATATAAAGTATCTCCATGAAACACAGGAGCCTTAAGACGGATTTTATCCATTCGTAATTCACGGATAGCATTTTCAGCAGTATCTTGCATCGTCAATCCAATCACCGTCGCAATCGTCACTCCACCGAAAGTAACCCGCTGCGGAAAAATAGCGCTACTCGATTGCATCTTGTGTTCGTTAAAATGTTCTGCGGCAGTATTCATTACTTGAAGCGTGGTTGCCACATTGTCATACTCCATAATTGTTTTACCACGAGCATGGCGATATATATCTCCAGGCGTAAAGTCCTCATAAAATCCATTTGACGTTCTATCCACAATTATTCCTCCTTTTTTAGTTTAATAATTATCAAGACTAAAACATAGACAATTACGCAGATATATTTTTATTATCATATATGTGATATGTAAATGATGTGGATTTTTCTGACTCATTCATTGGTATTATCAAAAGAAGTTAATCATTACCTAATTTATGGAACCAAAAAAACTCATCATTGGCGTGCTAATGGATAACCATAATCTTGGTGTTCGGGTACTTCAACCATTCTTGGAGAAGGCGGGCTTCAATGTTATTTATATTGGCGCAAGACTGAGTCAAGAAGATTTTTTGAGGGCTGCGTTAGAAACTGCCGCCGATGCCGTATTAGTGTCTTCTTCAGGAGGGCATGCTGAAATCGATGCAAAGGGTATGCGAGATAAATTTTTTGAAGCAGGTCTAGATAAAGTACCTTTGTATATCGGCGGTAATTTAGTGGTTGGTAAGCAAACTCGTCCATGGACGGAGGTGGAAAAAACATTTAAGGATATGGGGTTTGCTAGGGTATACAACTCTACTGTTCCATTAGAACAAATTATTAAAGAATTTAAAGAGGATTTATACCAGAACTCTTGATCAATGAAATAAAAAGGATTTAGAAATGGAAAATATGAGGTTAGCTAAATGGGATGAGGATTACTTTAATAAAGTATTTAAAGAAACTATATCTCAATATCCAACCGGTGCATCCATTGATTTAAATGAAGTTGCAGACTATCACCGTGCAATTCCTAAACATAAAAATATTCCAGAAGTTTTTCTCAAAGCAAAGAATGAAGGTACTACTCTGTTAACTCCACGTGGTGGAGTGGCGGGTATCGATCAAATGACTTCATTACTTCAATATATTCAAAATGAAGGTGGGGCAGATGTTTTGCCAATTAACCCTGATACCTACTCTCGAAGAGAACAGTTTGAACAGGCTGAAAGTGGATTAAAAGAAAGTCTTGAAGTTGGTAGATCTTTATTAAATGGTTTTCCAGTGGTAGCTCACGGGATATCCGGATGTCGGAAATTGTTTGAGGCCGTTGATAGACCTATCGTATTAAGATCAGCAACACCTATTGCTCGTCTACTTGTTACGACAGGAATTGCTGGCGGCTGCACTGAGTTTGTGATGGGGGGTATTTCTTTAAACTTATGTATGGAGTATGACCTTTCATTTCAAAAATCCGTATTTGATTCTCAATATTTGGCTTTTTTATCTGGTTGGTTAAATGAGCGTGGCGTAAAAATTGCCATGGAAAGTGATAATGCTGCTGCGCTTGGAGTGATTACAACGCCTTCAATCTCTATCGTTATGGGGATTGTGGATTTAGTCATCGCGGCAGAACAAGGAGCTAAATATCTAGCTCTTGCCTATGTTCCCATGCACAATTTTATTCAAGATATTGCTGGCCTGCGTCAGCAACGTCGACTTACTCAGAAATATTTAGATCTACTGGGATATTCAGATGTGACCTTATATCAAGATATTCATCAATGGAATGGGGCATTTCCTGAAGATCGGCAAAAAGCGAATGGATTAATCGCCTCAGTTTCGGCTGTTGCTGCTTTGTATGGTGAGGCAGAACAAATGATGGTAAAGACTGCTGATGAAGGTATGGGTGTACCTACTATGGAGTCAAATGCTGAAGGCCTCATCTTAACTCGTCAAGTAATGAATATTTTTCGGGGACAAAGATACCCAAACTCACCAGAAGTCGTGGAGGAATCAAAAATCATAGAGTTAGAAGTTGATTGCATGATGAAAAATATATTAGAAATGGGTGATGGTGATGTTCTTATCGGAATGGTGAAGGCTCTCAAAGCTGGAACTTATGAGTTTCCTTATGCCGTCAGTAAACATGTTCTAGGTCGCGTTACCTTAATGCGAGATACCACCGGTGCCGTTCGTTTTCTGCATACGGGAAATGTGCCTTTTCCAGCTGAAGTCATTGAATATAACCGTGAAAAAGTAGAAATGCGTAAAAAGATAGAAGGTCGAGAAGAGATGATGATGTTAGCAGATGATTTACGAGACGTAAGAGCGCCTTTAAGTACTCCTTGAATGATTAACCAGCTAGTTGATGTTTATTAGGAACCAAAACGATGACAATCACACGAAATTTTTTTCAGCTAGTATTTCTATGTTTAATCCTCAATATAAGTAATTTGGCATGGGCGCAAGCCTACCCGAATAAACCTGTTCGTCTCATCGTTCCTCAATCTGCTGGGGGGTCGTCTGACGCAGCGGCACGAATCATTGCTTTGAAACTTTCTGAGATGTGGAAACATAACGTAATTGTGGAAACTCATCCAGGGGCTGGAGGTAATATAGGAACAGATTTGGTAGCAAAAGCTCCAAAAGATGGCTACACACTATTGATGACTTACGAAGGTAGTTATGCTATAAATCAATGGTTGTATGGAAAACTGCCATTCGATTCAGTAAAAGATTTTGTCACGATTGCTTCAATTTCAACAGTGCCCTTTCTTGTCGTTGTCAATGCTGGAAGCCCATTCAAGAATCTTCATGACTATATTGAGGCTGCGAAATTAGCCGATGGGAAATTAAACTTTGCCTCTGCTGGTAATGGCACAGTTAATCACCTAGCTGGAGAGATGTTCAAAATGCAAGCCAAGGTAAATATTCAACATATTCCTTATAAAGGGATAACTCCCGGCGTGACTGATTTGTTAGGGGGTCAGATTGATTCAGCTTTTACAAGTATTCCATCTGTTTCTCAATTTATTAACAATGGGAAATTACGAGCGCTGGCAGTTACTAGTGCTAAGCGTTCAGAAGCTTTACCGAATGTTCCAACCATGCAAGAGTCAGGCCTGCCTGGGTTCGATATTAATACGTGGTACGGAATTCTGGGTCCTGTTGGTTTATCTGATGTGATTGTTAAAAAAATCAATGCTGATGTTAATGAAATACTGAGGCAAAAAGATACCAAAGAAAGACTTGCTGCGATTGGCTTTGAAATTCTTATCTCCACTCCTGAAGAGTTTTCCCAATTTGCCCAGAAAGATATTCAAAAGTGGGAAAAAGTAGTGAAGTCCTCAGGAGCAAAGTTAGACTAACGTTATAGTTATGAAATAATTAAGTCAGTGATTCGACTTACTCTGGAGCGATCAACGATGCAAACCTGTTGGATTATCGGCGGTGGTTGTTATGGCTCTAGTTACTTACGGCAGTTTCGTAAAGCGGCTTTGCGGGGCAAGATGCCAAAGACCCGTTGGGTTGTATTAGACCGTAACCCTGATTGTCAAGCAACGCTTGAAATTGGACCAGAGGATCCTTTAGAATTCATATTTGGTGAATGGGAAGATATTTTGCTCCAATCATTTTCAAACAATAAAATTAAACAAAATGACTTAATTATTCCATCTCCATTTCAGGGTCCTCTCATTTTTAATTGGCTAAAAAAAAAGCGGACTTAGTTGATCGAGTGATGTTGCCTATTCAATTACCTGAAATAGGAGGAGGACTTCTTTATGAAAAATTAGGGGCTGACAAATTAACACGCTATTCAAGTTTTGCTGATTGGGTATGCCCCCCATTTTGTATAGAGCCACAAATATGCCCTGTTACGAAAGGGTTAAAGAGTTGGGATATGAGAGATCTAATCAGTAACTACGCTGTAGAGAAAAACATCATGAAAACCTACTTTTTTGTATGTTTACACTGGATATATGGTGTAGGAGGTATGCCAGCAGATGCTTTTTTGAAGGCTCGGAGTTTCGTGCGTGAGGGCCCTCCTGGAGACTTTTTGATTTCAAGTATGTCTACTTGCCATGGCGCTACTTCAGCTTGGAATTTATCAAATAACTGTAATTAAATATTCGACCTAAAAAAACTTAGAAAAATGAGAGCCAAGATATCGTTAAATTAGTTCAGTATCAGTATCCAAGAAAATCATCATCTAATTCAAGGGTATTTATTAGACATACTAGCCTTTGTGATGAACGATTATTAATTGGTAATTGATATAAATACATTTTTTCAGTGCAAGCCTTATAGAATTGAAAATAAGTTCATTTCATCTTGGTCTAACTGAGCAATTAAGCCAGTCTCCCACTCAAGGTAACGGCGCGCCGCATTCTTGTTACCATCATGCCGATCATGAACAAAAAATAGGAAATCAATACAGTCTATATCTGGCGGCATGGATTCCGAAGAAATGGTTTCAAGCTCTTTTGGAAACTCGGGGCCCTCTAATTCATACAATTGTATATTTAGATCAAGCCCATCAAGTTCCAAAAGCGCTCCATAAGTGAGTGCAGGGTCATCTGAAATAATAATGATTGTTTCTTTAGCGCCACGAATGATTTCAAGTAGTCGAGGACGAATGGCCCAAATAGAATTTGGTAAATGGTTCTTACGGTATTGCATACTGCCACGAATATCCAGGATAGTGACAGATTCTTTTTGATCTATTTGATACAAATCTGCAGTTTTAATAGTCGCCAAGCCAAGTGTATGGTTAATCTGAATCTTAGGTAAGCTAACTTTACTTTTTATACCCTCTCGTAAAACTGCCACATCATGCCCCATCTGCTTTAACCAGCAAGCAACAGTCATTGCGCGAACTCCATCAGAGTCATACAAGACAATTCGAGCATGACGAACCCCAACAAATTGATCCGTAGCCTGAATTAATTGACCTCCTGGTGTGTGCTGTGCGCCAGGTAGCCCATTGAGTAAAAACTCCTCGGCAGTCCTCACATCACATAGGTATAACGAGCGATCCTCATCATTTTTCCAAAGTAAAAATTGCTCATCGGATATTAAAGGAATATCAAATTTCTTCACTAAAGCCAAAGAGGCTAGTAAAATCTCTTCATCGACTCGAGACTCAGCATATTGAGCAACTTTTCCATGATCTAAGACATAATCATTCAGATACCAGCCTTGGGTGCCATTCTCTAATGCAAAGATGGGGTTTTTAATCCCTAAATTAATCAACGTTTGTGCGCCAATGATACTGCGAGTTCTCCCAGCGCAATTAATAATGATTTTAGTTTCCTGGTTACTAATATAACTTTTAATGCGGTAAGCTAATTCCCCGTTTGGACAACATTGAGCTCCAGGAATACTCATCTTTTTAAATTCACTCTGAGGCCTGCCATCTAAAATAATGAAGTCCTCTCGGTCGATCATCATTCTCTTTAAATCATGTGCACTCACTCGAGGCGTATGACAATGATGCTCAACTAACTCCCCAAAGGTTTTAGATGGAAGATTTACTCCAGCAAATACATTAAATCCAGCATCCTGCCAGCCCTGCGTGCCACCACTCAGTACATAAATGTCTTGATAACCCTGTTGAATAAGGGCTTGAGCTGCCTTCAATGAAACACCCGAACCATTTTCGTCATAAACTACCAGTCTTACAGTTTTACGAGGGGCTAATCGAGCGACTTCATATTCAAGTCGACTGTAAGGTACTGAGCTTGCCAAGAAAAGATGGGACTCTCCGTATTGACCATGTTCACGCACATCAAACACAGCAATTTCAGTTTGTCCATGCAGCCATTGCTTTAAGGTTTTTGCATCAACAAATTGAATCGCCATTACAAATCCTTATTGCTAGATCTACACCACCTCATATTTCAAGCGCTTTACTTTAGACATGTCAGTCCCTTCAATACGAATCAGACTTGTCGAGTCTTTGCGCTCAGGCGCATGTAGGTCACCTTCGTTATACAAGTGAGCAATGCCGGGAGTCAGAGCGTAAGTTCGAATCTCCTTTACTTTGCCCGGTTTGTCAGCACTAGCCTCTTCAATTTTTTGATAATCTCGCATTTCAGTCCTACCATGTACCTGCCCATAAATGGCCCAAGAATGTGCATGATCATGCGGATCAGAACTTTTTTGGCCAAGGTAATGATGTACCAAAATACAAAATCCTAATTCAGGATCTTGATAAATAATTTCACGCTCGCCAGTAGTTGGAGGAAGATGCTTTGCAATAAAATCCTGATCCACCAAAACGTCTTCTAACGCCTCAGCAACTTTTTGACGCCCAGCAGGTCCGGGACTATTCTTCAAAAAATCGTGACACTGACTAGCAAATTGTTCTAGTGTATGATTCATGCTCGCTGGCTCCTTGATGATTTTCAATATGGTATATGTTACTCCAGTTGAGGTCGATTACTTTCGGTTAAATCAGCCTCGATGATTGTTCATCAAATACCCCATTAAAAACCGCATTCCACGTCTTGTGGTTATAAGGCTTATTGTGGTTTGAAACCTATATCCTTTACTAATTTAGCAAATTTTGCGTTTTCCGTTTTAATTAACTCAACTGCAAATTGTGGAGGCTCTGTTACAGGAATCAATCCAACCTGATTCAATTGTTCTTGAAGACCAGGATCTCTCATCGCACTATTAATTGCCTCATTTAGCTTGGACACAATCACTGGATCCATTCGAGCTGGTCCAGTAATTACCAACCACCCACTAAAAGACCACCCAGGAAAAATTTCAGCAACTGTAGGGAAATCGGGATTCGTTGAGACCCTAGTCGAATTTGTAATGGCAAGAAGCTTTAAATTACCTGCGCTAATCTGACTAGCTTGACTACTTACCCCGCTAATACTCACCATAATTTGACCACCAATTAAGTCAGGAATAATTTGACTAGCGCCTTTGTAAGGAATGTGCGCAAACTGAAATTTAGCAGTCTGAGATAAATACTCAAAAGTTAAATGTGGAAAACCACCCTCACCGTTTGTACCAACAGTAAGTTGACCAGGGTGCTCTTTAGCCCAAACAATCATTTGCCCTAAATTTTTAAAAGGTGCTCGAGGTGTAGTAACGATCCCTAAATAATTCAATCCAGGAACCGCAATGGGGGTTAAATCCCTTAAGACGTTATAGGGAAGATTTAACTTAGTATGTGGCAGGATTGCCAGATTACCAACCTGACCAATTCCAATGGTGTAACCATCAGGAGAGGCTTTGGCAATCTCATCCATGCCAATAATGCCGGAAGCACCAGCATGATTGACTATTACGATAGTTTGCCCTAATTTTTCAGATATCTTAGGCCCTAAGAGCCTCACCAAAATATCAGCCGTCTCCCCAGGAGGAAAAGGCACAACCATCTTAATGGGTCTATTGGGATAAGTCTGCGCTTCCAGATGAGCACTCAAGCCAAAGAGACAAACTACGAAGGTTAAAGTTAATTTTAATTTTTTCATAAAAATAATTTCTACTTTCCTATATCCATCTATAAAGTATTTCTTATAATTTCAAGTCTATTTCAAGCTTCAAGTAACGATTTTCAATTTTTACTCAGGCTGACCGAGTATTAGCGCTCACAAACTGCATCAATAGATTAAATATCAAATTGATGCACTGTAATCCTCCCTTGAGACCATTTAATATAGTTTGATTCCTGAACTTCGATCCAATGACCTAAATCATCATCAAATGGTTCTGAGGCTATAGTGCTCACGGCACCATCTTTTAACCGTGATTCATGGGTATGTGGAGTACCATAAAAAAGGCTTGGAGAAGCATTATCCGTTGAATAACGAAATGCCCAAATCGATTTTCCATCACTGAGGGCCGCCGTAAGCCTTAATGGATCAACAGATCGATGACTCTCTAATATTTTTTGAACTTTTTGTAAGGCAAGACTCATCCCCTTGATAGGATCATCCATTAAGCCAAGAGTTAAGGCTAATAAAAATAAAGCCTCACTGTCAGTTGTACCATATCGATAAGCATAAAATTCTTTTGAAATAAGTGACTCTATTTCTCTGCGATGGATATGCCAATCCCCGATATGACCATTATGCATAAAGCTCCAATTCTCATAGGCATAAGGATGACAATTCATGCGGGAGATGCTTGTCCCTGTGGCTGCTCGGACATGAGAGAAAAATAAATTACTCTTAATGTGTCGGCTTAACATTTTGAGATTTTCATCATTCCAAGCTGGTAGAACATCCTTAAACAAACCTGGAGATTTTCTATCACCGTACCAAGCCACACCGAATCCATCACCATTAGTTACAAAATTCGATTTGGTTGCCTTGAGACTCTGTGAAATGAGTGAATTTTTTTGTAAATATAAAAGATTTTCTAAATAAATCTCGTCCCCTGCATATGCCATCCATCTACACATATTGCTCCCGTAGAGTATTTTTTATTTATAGTACTCCTAAAACGAAAAGATACTCCAAAAGAAATGATTGAACTCTTTACGCTCCCGGGACAGATTCAACGAATACTGGGATTGGGGCCCATTTCTAGACGATCTCCCAAGAAAAATGTCATTAGTTCTTATAATGAAAGATTGAATACGCTGTTTCTACTTCTTATCATTCCATAGGTAAATCGCATGCCATACGAATTCGATCACATTGTCATTATTGCTAGAGATAAAATCACACTCATCGCAGAAAGAATGAAAAACTTAGGATTTCAATTAACTCCTTTAGCCAAACATAATTTAGGCTCCTGCAATCAACTCGCCATGCTCTCTTCCGCATATATTGAAGTACTTGGCTGGGAAGAGGGAACTACTCCACAGCGAAAAGAAATCGCTGATCTGGCTATCGGACTAGATGCCCTAGTATTCAGAACCAGTAATGCCTTCGAGTGCTTTGATAACCTGCAAAGTTTGGGGTTTTCGCCCAACCCTGTTCAAGACTTATCTCGGCCAGCTCAGGTTCATGGCAAAGAAGAACTCGCCAAATTCAAAACCGTACGATTTAGCTCTCAACCAATACCTGGCCTAAGAATTTATTTTTGCGAACATTTAACACCCGATTTTTTATGGTTTGATGATGTACTAAAGCACCCTAATTTAAGCAATCATCTTAGCGAAATTATGATAGAAACCCCTCATCTAGAAAATACTAGCAATTCTTTGAAGCAATTATTGGGTTTATCTGAAGTAAATATCTCAAAAAATAATAATGAATACGCTTTCATGCTACCAAATTGCACATTAGTGATAAGGGAGGATACAAGTCTTCCCCTGACAAAAATTGCGTACGTGAAAATCAATCATCAACTAGAAAATGGCTCAATAGATGCAAGGGTAAACGAAATTACTTTATCGCACCATCTTTGTGAAGTCATTCAATAACTCCAAAGCTTTCGTCTATATAATCAAACGATGAAAAATACTCTTTCCTTACTAAAATTACTTTTAAGTCATGTCGTCCTGACGGTTTTTGTCACTCATTCTGTTTGTGCGGCTGAGTTTCCAAAACACGCTCTTGAGATGGTGATTCCTTATGCAGCCGGTGGTTCTGCTGATGTTCTTGGTCGGGTAATTGCAGATGAAATGGGAAAGATTTTAGGTCAAGGAGTTGTCGTTAATCTAAAGCCTGGTGCAGGCGGCAACATTGGCGCTGAATACGTCGCTAAGCTTGCGAAACCCGATGGGTACACTTTTTTATTTGCATCTGTCAGTTTGGCAACTAGCCCTAGCTTAACAAAGCTCAGTTTTGACCCGCAAAAAGATCTTCAAGCTATCGCTGGAGTCGGTACTATACCGAGCCTGATGCTGGTGTCTACTAACTCACCTTATAAATCACTTCCGGAATTTATTACTGCCGTCAAAGCCAATAAAATCCAAGCTAGTTTTGGCTCCTCTGGAAATAATACGGGTAGTCATCTAGTTGGTGAACTTCTAAAATCAGTGAGTGGGATTGAAATGACGCATGTTCCCTATAAGGGAAGTGGTGCTGTTTATCCTGACCTCATCGCTGGTCGAGTTACAACATTGATTGATGTAATGGGATCGTCCCTTTCACAGGTGCAGGGTGGTAGTGTTCGAGCAATCGGAATCACCTCCTTACAACGATCAAAATTATTGCCGGATGTTCCCACTTTTTCTGAACAAGGATTTCCAGGTTTTGAATTTGGAACCTGGTTTGGGTTTTTTGCGCCAGCTGATGTGCCTGCACCCATTGCTAAAAGACTAGAGGAAGCAATTCTTCAATCGCTAAAGACGGAAGCTGTCAAAGCTCGACTAGCCGCTGTAGGTACTACGCCACTTCCAGGGCCTGGTGCTGAATTTGAAAAATGGTTCCAGGCGGACATAGCGCGCTGGGCAAAACTTGTCAAAGAAGGCAAGCTAAAGCAATTAGATTAATTGCTTTAGCTTTCTTCAATTTAAGTTGGTAACTTAGCGGCAAATTTAGAATTTTTCAAACATAATCTGCCACGCGAATCTTGCCAAAGCTTTCCTTCTGTATGTAAAAACCCAAATGCTCTCGCAATGGTAGGAAAATCATAATCAGAAAACTTTTCTGCAAGTTCAGAATAATAGGTGGGAACAGGTTCAATCACAGCAATGATTTTTTCTGCTAACTCTAGATAGCTATCTGGTCCAGAAATAACCACTTGATCTGCTTTACCAGAGGCATAATCAGCAATCTTGGCTCGCTCAGCATAGGCGTAAGAAATTCTTTCAAATCTCTCTTTTGGAATTCCCTCACCAATCGTGGCATCTATTCCGACCTTAGCTCCTGTTGGCACTTGACCATGCGTAATATACAAACTTGGGTCTAGTGGTTTGGCCCTTGCACCAGGAATAATAATCACATCTCGATCCCCCTGAACACGAGTAGCAATAGCCCACTCCACTTCCGTCGGATTAAAAACATCAATATCATCATCCACAATCACAATGTGCTTGAGATCCATGACAGATAGGGCGGCTAATAAAGCATTCTTGCCTTCACCAGCTTGTTTTTTGATAGATATCACTGCATGCCAAAAAGCTCTACCACCTAAAGTGACATTAATGTCTTTAACCTGAATTCCAGCAGTTTTTAAGGCCTGACGAATTGACTGATAACGAGTAGGCGCCGCTAACCAGGTGTTTTCCCATGGCATGTGCAAGAAATAAAACATCGGATTTTTTCGCATCATGATTGCTTTAATCTTTACCACGGGATTCCAATGCAATCCACCCATGAGCCCCGTAAATTCTCCAAAGCGCCCCTCTGGCTGAGTCCAACCAACAGGCAAAATCTCACCTTCTAAAACGATTTCGCTATCGGCGATATAAGGCATATCAATGGTTTTACAATTTCCTAAATTGACTGGACCGCCACGTATCCCGCCGGCAATGCTCATTTCATCAACCCCAATTGGTGCTCTAAATCCTGCACCCAAGACTTCCATCGGGTGAGTACCAATAGAGATTGATATTGGACAAGGACGGCCTGCCTCAAAAGCCCGCTGCGCAAACATTCGCATATTATTAGGAGTCACAATATCAATCCCTGTCAGATTTTTTTCTTTGACAATGAATCGATATACTCCTGTATTGATTCCGTATTCAGGATCCTTGGCAATCACGACTCCAGCCGTAATCATCGGACCACCATCAAATACAGAACTCATCGGAATCGGCAATTTAAATAAATCAACTTCATCACCCGTCCAAATAATTTCCTCGGTCGAGGAAGTACTCACTCGGTTTGGGGCAATCGGGTGACTAATACCCTTTTGTAATTTATCTTCAATTTCTCTAAATGTTGAGCACCCTACTGACATCACTGCTCTTTTTTGTGTTCTTACAATGCCTGATAAAACAGGTATGTCGTATCCGATAACATGATGGAATAAAATAGCCTTGTCGGATTGATCAACTAAAGTAGCAATATGCCGAATATCAATCGCCTGATGTAAATCAATCAATTCACCTTCCTGCCTTAAACGCTCCGTAAATTGGCGTAAATCCTCTGTAAATGGGACGGTTGTTTGACTCATAATTTTCTTTCTTCCATGATTTGCTGATTATTCAATTTTTGCACCAGATTCTTTTACTATCTTTGCCCATCTTACCAACTCCTGTTGAACAAACTCATCAAACTGCTTATCGTTCATTGGCATCGAAGTCCCACCCTCAAGTCTTAATGACTCTAAAAACTCTGGTGTTTGTATGATTTTAGAAATTGCATTACTCAAATAGGATTTTATATCCCCAGGGGTTGCACTTGGAACAACAACTCCGACCCATGAACTAATATCAAAATTCAGTAAGCCACTTTCTGATAAGGTAGGGACATTAGGCAACAGCGCTGCACGTTTTTTAGTTGTCACAGCTAAGGCATTGAGCTTCCCCGCTTTAATATACTGAATCACTGATGGTAATGAAGCAAACATAATAGAAACTTGACCGCTTAATGTATCCATTACAGCAGGTCCAGTCCCTTTATAGGGGATATGGGTAATTCGAGTACCGGTTTCTATTTTAAAAGCCTCGGCAGCTAGGTGGGCCCCGCCTCCAGCACCACCAGACGCATAATTTAATCCATCTGGATTGGCTTTTGCACTTGCGATTAGCTGGCTTACTTGTGTAAATTTTGTCTTTGGATGAGCGACTAATACCAGCGGGTAACTAGCCAATCCGGCCACGCCATATAAATCTTTTCCAAAATCATAAGGAACCTTCGCAAGCATACTATTTGCGGCAACCACTCCTGAAGGCAATATCATGACGGTATAACCATCTGCGGGTGAGTTCACTACGAAATTGGTGCCAATGATTCCATTCGCACCATATTTATTTTCCACAATGACAGCTTGCTTTGTCATTTCGGTAAGTTTTTCTGCCAACAAGCGAGCAATCTGATCTGCTTGTCCGCCAGGAGGGTATGGAACAATCAATCGAATCGGGCGATTGGGATATGTCGCCGAGTACGCAGTTTGAGTCAGGTAAAGACTCAAACTAAATAGTGAAATGAAACAAATTAATTGAAGGCATCGTCTTAATGGATATTGCATATTCATTTTCCTTGTTCATACAAAATGATGAAAGCTACCTATTGCAATATAGCCCTACTCTTTCATCAATTTTTTCTGTAAGCCCAACTATAGTGCGAGAACTATCAAATGAGGTTTAAAGGAAGTGCTGTCGTATATTTAATTTGTTCCATTGCAAAACTTGAACTAATATCCAAAATATCTGCAATCTTAATTAACTTTTTATAAACCGCATCATAACCAGCAATATCTGGCACAACGACACGCAGCAAATAATCCACTTCTCCACTCATTCGATAAAACTCTAAAACCTCTGGAATCTCCATAACTGCAACACGAAACTTCTCTAACCAAGTCGGATTATGACCACTCGTCTTGATCGATACAAAAACTGTCACGCCTAAATTTAACATGTTGGCATCTAATAAAGCCACCCTTTTACGAATATAACCCGCCCTCTCCAAGGATTGAATTCTTCGCCAACATGGTGTTGAAGATATGCCAACTTTTTCAGAAATGGCAGAAACAGAAAGAGTGCTATCTTGCTGTAAAATATTTAAAATGTGAAAATCTATTCTATCTAGCTTCATATTCATAGCATATTATTCTATTTATATTCTATATATTTGATAAATTTAATAATATATTCTTTTCAAATCACTGTAAAATAAAATCTCAAAAATCATTATCAATGCAGCACTTAAAAGTAAAAGTGATATAAATTTAAAGTATGTTAAAACTCTTTTAGAGTAAGCAATTATTCAATTATCTCAATAAAAATCCAGGGAAATAGTTATGAAAGCATTAGTTCTATTGCAACATGGTGGCTTAGAAAACCTTCAATATGTCACAGATCATCCTATGCCACAAGTTACCGATGGACATGTCGTGATTAAAGTTGGTGCGTCATCTTTTAATTATCATGATGCTTTTACAGTCAAGGGGATGCCTGGCATTAAAGTGCCACTACCAGTTGTTATTGGATTAGATTTTGCCGGGGAAGTTTCAGAAATTGGCGCGAATGTGGAAGGTTGGAAGGTTGGCGACCGTGTTCTGGTGAATCCTTTAAATAAAACAAAAGGACTCATGGGCGAAATGCTAGACGGCGGAATGGCTGAATATTGCCTCGTCAGCGCAGATCAACTCATCAAAATGCCGGATAACGTCTCATTTGCAGACGCCGCTTCATTGCCAGTTGCTTATGGCACAGCACACCGTATGTTAATCACACATAACACCATCAAAAAAGGTGACCGTGTATTAATCTTAGGCGCCTCAGGTGGCGTTGGTACGGGCTGCGTGATTCTGGCCAAACAATTAGGTGCAGAAGTAATTGCTTGTGCTAGTAGCGAAGATAAATTAACGAAGCTTAAAGAAATTGGCGCTGATGAAGTGATTAATTACAAAGAAGTTGACTTCTCAAAGTGGGCCGTTGAAAAGTATGGCAAGCCACAACGTAGAACCTATGAAGGCGGTGTAGATGTTGTTATCAACTTTACCGGTGGTGATACTTGGGTCCCATCGTTACGCTGCTTAAAGCGTGGCGGCAAACTCCTAGTTTGTGGAGCAACTGCGGGTCATGACCCGAAAGAAGACTTACGCTATATCTGGAGCTTTGAATTACAAGTCATCGGTTCAAATAGTTTTTATATTGAAAACCTTACAGCATTGATGGATATGATCTCCAAAGGTGAAATTAAACCAATGATCGATAAAGTCCTACCGTTATCAGAGGCTAAAGAAGGATTACGTTTAATTCAAGACCGTGAAGTGATCGGTAAAGTTGTTGTTACTCCCTAATAACAACGAATTAACTTTTCATCTCCAGTTTAAAAAATATAAAGGGTTATTGATATGTCCAATGAAATGATTACCGCTGCAGAAGTAGAAGCAAAATTAACTAGAGGTCCTTTTCATCAATGGTTAGGAATTAAAGTCCTCTCCGTGAAAGAAGGCGAAATCGAAATACAAGCAACTTGGCGAGAAGAGTGGGTTGTGAACCCCGATCGTAAATATACACATGGTGGTATTTTGGCCGCCCTGGTCGATTTAACTGCTGACTGGGCCTTAGTCTCTAAGACTGGTCGCGGTGTTCCGACAATTGATATACGCGTTGACTATCACCGTGCGGCAATGCCAGGTAACTTAATTGCTAAAGGCAAAGTGATTAAATTTGGAAGTCAAATCAGCGTTGCTGAAGCAATGGTATTTGATATGGATGGTAATTTATGCGCTAGCGGAAGAGGTGTTTATTCAACAGCGCCACCACCTCCCCCAAAAGCTTAATTGAAAAGACCCTTCTTGCAGGTAATGACCATCTTATAGAAAAATATGGGCGATTTTGATCATTTCCTCGAACCATTCAATCTCAATAATCTTGGAGATCTATTTCGTCGTGACTTAGATCTTCATAAGATTGCTTTAATTGACCTCGATGCGAACAATCAACCACGCGAGTTTTCTTTTGCTGATTTAGATGCATTAGCCAACGCAGTTGCTAGAGGCTTGGGGCGCTTTGCTTTAGAACGAGGTAGTCGTGTTGCTATCATTGCCCTCAATAGCGCTGAATACGTTGCTACTTTTTTGGGAGTTATGCGGGCTGGATTAGTAGTCGTTCCAGTTAATTCAAAATTTCCCCCAGCCATGGTTGATTTTGTTTTAACAGACTCCGATGCGCAACTCGTTTTTTGCGACTCTCTCAATGAGCCCCTCATTCCATCGCCTTTACCTAGAGTAGTTTTTAATCATGAGGATAAAAAGGCGTCTTCCTCTTTTTATCAATTCTTAGACCACGGTCCATTTGAAATCATTCATCCCGAAAAAGATGAATTAGCTATGCTTTTGTATACCTCAGGATCTACCGGAAAACCAAAAGGTGTCAAACTTTCACATGCCAGCCATATTTGGGTGGCCAAAACACGACTAGGAAATAATGACTGGTCAAGACATCGCTATCTTGTTGCTGCACCGCTCTACCATATGAATGCGCAAGCAATGACGATGCTTAATATTTTGGCACATGCAACGACAGTTCTCATGCCTCAATTTAATGCTCGTCAATATATTAAAGCTATCGAAACTTTTCATTGCACCTGGCTGACGGCCGTTCCGCCAATGATTGCGATGATGTTACAAGAAAAAGATCTCATCGAACAAACTGATCTATCTTCTGTTGAATTTTTAAGAATGGGCTCAGCGCCAGTTTCTCCAAGTTTGTTAGAAGCTATACATAGCGTGTTTCCGAAGACACAAGTTATTAATGCCTTTGGCACAACGGAAGGTAGTCCAGTGATGTTTGGTCCGCATCCGAAAGGGCTCCCCTTACCCCTTCTCTGCGCTGGTTACCCCCACTCTGAAGTAAACATTCGGCTCATGAATGAAAATGGAAAAGAATCGGATCAGGGGGTTTTACAAATCAAATCTCCAGGTATCATGCTGGGCTACCATAAACCAGAAGGCCGTAACCCACCGATAAAAGACCCTTTTACTGAAGATGGTTTTTATAGTACAGGTGACATGTTCAAGCGCGATCAACAAGGCTTTTATTTTTTTATTGGCCGCTCTGATGACATGTTTGTTTGTGGCGGTGAAAATATTTACCCAGCGGAAGTGGAGCGTTTAATTGAATCTCATCCAGATGTTGCACAAGCTGTGGTAATTGCAGTAGATGATGATATTAAGGGACAAAAACCCATTGCTTTCGTCGTTAAAAGACCACACACGCAAGTAAGTGCTAGCGAACTTAAAACCTATTGCTTAACGAATGCTCCAGCGTATCAACATCCTAGGTGGATCTGGTTTTTGGATGAACTTCCTCTAGCCAGCACAAATAAAGTTGATCGGTCATTTCTAAAAAAAGAGGCCCTTCAACGAATAAAATCTTCT
Organism: uncultured beta proteobacterium; assembly: GCA_903875135.1. GTDB lineage: Bacteria > Pseudomonadota > Gammaproteobacteria > Burkholderiales > Burkholderiaceae > Polynucleobacter. Next base: position 22,827 of record CAIQUZ010000010.1, read on the forward strand.
GAGAATAATGTCTAAACTTACAGCCCATAAAGATTGGCTTTATGAAGCAATACTTCGTATCGAGGCTGATTTTTGTCGGAGTGTTGACACTCATTTAATTCCTCTTAAAATTCCCTCATTCTCTGCCCATGGCATCGACCTATATTTAAAAGATGAATCTACCCACCCTACAGGTAGCCTTAAACACCGTCTAGCACGATCTTTATTTTTATATGCCCTTTGTAACAATTGGCTATGTGAAGGCAAAACTGTTATCGAAGCTTCTAGTGGTTCTACGGCAATTAGTGAGGCCTACTTTGCTAATTTAATTGGTTTACCTTTTATTGCTGTTATGCCCAAGTCAACGTCATCAGAAAAAATTGAGCGCGTAAAATTCTATGGCGGTACCTGTCATTTGGTGGACTCTTCTATCGAAATGTATACGCGAGCGAAAGAGTTGGCCATTGAGGTGGATGGGCACTATATGGATCAATTTACCTATGCTGAAAGAGCTACCGACTGGCGAGGTAATAATAATATTGCCCAAAGTATCTTTGCACAAATGGCTTTAGAAAGAAACCCGATTCCCCAATGGATTGTGATGGGAGCAGGCACTGGCGGTACCTGTGCCACAATTGGTCGCTTTATACGTTATCAACGCTACTCATCTCAAATTTGTGTTGCCGACCCCGAGGGTTCTGTCTTTTTAGATTACTTCAAGACTAAAAACCCTCATCTAACATCAAATGGTTCCCGAATCGAGGGGATCGGCCGACCTCGTCCAGAAGCAAGTTTTATTCCCTCCCTCATCGACCATATGATTCGGGTTAAGGATATAGACTCCATCTCGGCGATGAGAATACTGTCCGACCTCCTAGGGCGAAAAGTGGGTCCATCAACCGGTACCAACTTCATTGCCATGCTAGAACTTGCAAAAGATCTGAAAGAAAAAAATATACACGGATCCATCCTCAGTTTGCTTTGCGATAGCGGTGATCGCTATCTCAATAATTATCACAATCCAGATTGGATTCAGGAAAATTTTGGTGACTGTACTGCAGCTACCAAATATTTATATCAATTAATGGAAGTCAATTAGTACATCTTCAATCCATACTCACCACTATCATTTTATAGATAATCTCTGACGAGTAACAAATTCGTTGGGCTCGTCTGAAATTGCCCGCGCTCTATAAGTGCATTCATCAATGTCACTGCTTTATTAAATGGTGTAGGAATGCCAACTAACTCCCCTTTTTGAACAACGAGTCCGTTTAAATAGGCAACTTCTGTTTTTCTACCTTTAGCATGATCTTGAACAACGGCGTTTCTCGAATTCTTTCCTAAGTGTTTTAAGAGTGTGTGCAATAGTTTGTTAATCACATCAGAGCTCGTACCCAAAAAATCTTCTTGAGTCAAACCAAAAATAGGCTCAATCTCCATCCCCAAAGCTTTACCAACCTCATATGTTTCCTTACCTAGTTCGAATGCGAGTTCATAAAATCCCGGAAGTTGCCCCGCTTCAAAGGATCTAATTCCAAGCATCCCAATAGGCCCTTGAGTCATCGTATTGGAAATTAACTTCGACCACTTAGCGCCCCATATATTCGATGTCATCTTTGTGGTTGCACAACATTGAAATAGATCTTCGAGCGCTTTTAATCTAGGTGTCATTAAGCCATTTAGCTCTCCAGGACTAAACCAGGTTGAGGTTCTTGTCGTATTTCGTTCGACATAACCTGGCTCAATTAACTCTGCGGATAACTCAATCACACACCCAATCGCATGTTGATGACCAATGATTGGCGCAATTATTTCATCATTCATACTATTTTGTAGTCCGACTAATATGCCATGAGGTTTTAGGTAGGGTTTTATAAAATGAGTAAGCCACTCGCTGTCATAGGACTTCGCAGCCAGCAAGACTAAATCAAAACGGGGCTGAATCGAGTAGACTTCATGTAGGTGATACGCTTTAACCGGTATTTGTAAATCTAAGTCAGGCATCTTAATATGCAGGCCCTGTTTTTTCATGACATCCACATGAGCAGGCCATTGGTCAATGAGTGCGACATTATGACCAGCATCCGCTAAATCGGCTCCGACGCTGCTTCCAATAGCCCCACACCCCAAAACAGCAATTTCATGAAACATGGAAGCGCTCCTTCTTTTGAAGAATATTAAGTATTTATTATGAATGAGTTTTATACTTATTAAAAATATAGACAAAAATTGTCAATTCGTTATGGAGACCTATCTTGATTCACCCAAATTTAAGGACGTTTTCAAGTAAGGTCGTACTCTATCTATGCTGCTTATTTTTTTCTCTCACAGCTTTTGGGCAATCCACTGTCACTGATTATCCAAATCGGACCGTTAAAATCATTGGTCCAGGTGCAGGATCTGGCACTGATATTACCGCAAGAATCATCGCAAAATATCTCACCAATCTCTGGAAACAACCCGTCATTATTGAAAATAAACCTGGGGCAGGCGGCTCTATCGGTATTCATGCTGTCATTAATTCTCCAGCAGATGGTTATACACTTTTAGCAAATTCGGCAACCTATGCCATCAATCCGGCTGTCTATAAAAAGCTTCCCTATGACGCCGTAAAAAGTCTAGCGGATGTAAGCCTATTGACGTCTACGCCCTATGTCTTGATTACCAATCCCAATAGTCCTTATAAAACCTTAATAGAGCTTATCCAAGCCTCTAAAAAATCGAGTAATGGACTAACCTTCGGCTCTGCTGGCGTTGGGAGTTCGACTCACCTAGCTGCAGAATACTTCCATCAAGTTGCTGGAATTACCAATGCCCATATCCCTTATAAAAGCTCCCCAGAAGTCATTCAGGATGTCCTCGCAGGAAGGGTCGATTACTTTATGGCGCCATTTGATACAGCACTTCCTTATCTTAACTCAGGCAAACTTCGGTCATTAGGTATCACCTCTAAAGATAAACTCAGCCAATTTCCTCAATTTCAAACCATCGCTGAACAAGGTTATGCTGACTTTGATATCAATTTTTGGGTAGGAATCTGGGCGCCGATCAATGTCCCCCAAGAAATACTTCGCAAAATTAATCTAGATATGAACAAAGCGATGCAAGATCCTGAAATAAGATCCACCTTTGAAAAATCAGGTATTCAAATTCGGGAAATGACGCAACCTCAATTTCATCAATTTGTTCAAAATGAAATGAAGAAATATTTAACCATTGTTAAAACTGCTGGAATTAGCGTGAACTAATCTTCGATGATCATAAGGAAGCACTCCATGGCAAAACTACGTCACATCACAATTACCGTTCCAGATCCAGAGACCGCCGCTCAATTTTATATCGATACCTTTGATATGAAAAGGGTGGGTGGTACAGATTGGGCAAATGCAAAAGGTGTCTATCTAAGTGACGGAACGGTGAATTTAGCCCTTTTAAAATATAAAAATGATACTTCTGCAGGAGATCGTGGCGCAGACTTTGTAGGAATTCATCATCTGGGATTTTGGGTGGATGATGTGGCCAATACTAGAAAGAAACTAGAATCAAATGGCGCTAAGTATTGGATGGGTGATGTGAATCATGATGGTGGATTTTATGAGGTAAAGTACTTCGATCCGCAAGGGGTTGTCGTCGATATCACCGAGCATGGTTGGAAAGGTGCAACAAAAGAAGTAGTTGCTATCGAGTCCAACGAAGAGAAAAAAGGCGCATGATGAAAAAATATTTTGTTTTTCTATTCCTTTTATTGAATATACCCTGGACTTTCGCTCAAAATTATCCAAACAAAACTGTCAAAATGATCGTGCCATTTGAAACAGGATCACCAGACTCTTTGGCCCGTATCCTCGCAAAAGATCTGACACAAAAGACAGGGCAATCTTTTTATGTCGAAAATCACCCTGGCGCAAATGGCATGATTGGTGCTGACTTGGTAGCAAAGGCAAAAGCAGATGGCTATACATTATTAGTTACCTCAACTTCCATTACGGTCAATCCAAGTTACTATAAAAAAGTGTCGTACGACCTCTCCAAAGATTTAATACCAGTCACCAACTTAGGAAATGTAGAAGGGCTTTTGGTAGTAGTGAACTCTAAATTACCCGTTAAAAATTTAACAGAGTTTCTAAGCTACGCCAAAAATCCTACGAATAAAGTCTCCTATGGAAGCCCAGGCAACGGCAATCACCTGCATATCGCTAGCGAGTACTTTAATCAAAAAATGGGGCTCAATATGGTCCATATCCCCTATAAGGGTGCGGGACCTGTAACAACCGCATTATTAGGGGAACAAATACAGGTATTTATCGCCACCCCCCCTTCCGTTTTGCCATATATTAAAGATGGTCGTCTCAAGGCGATTGCTTATACAGGTTTAAAAAGAGCTTCATATCTTCCGGATGTTCCAACCGTTGCTGAACAAGGCTTTCCAAATTTCGAGATCGATGGAGGGTGGTTCGGTTTATTTACAACGGCAGGATCATCTACGGAAACAGTGCGAAAAATTCAACAGCTCATTCGTCAAGCTTTTGATAATCCCTCGATACGCGACAGTATTATTCAAATTGGGCTAGATCCTGTTGGAGACTCTCCAGAGCATTTCAAAACCTTCGTTGATGCGGAGGTAATTCGCTATGCAGATCGATTAAAGATGCTACGTATTCAAGCAGGTGATTAAGAAATCACTCTAATTTAGCGCCTGATAGCCTGACTGTTTCCATGAGTAATGGCGCCTCTGATTTCAACTGCTCTAGATATTGCTGTGAAGACTTAGAAATCGATAAGTCCATACCCTGCGCGGCTAACCTTTCTTTCGTGATTGTTCCTGCCATCCCTTTTTGGGTTGCCAGAAAAAGCTTATTCACAATACTCACAGGTGTCCCAATTGGTGCATATAAGCCATAGGAAAAAGTGGCGTTGTAACCAGCTAACCCACTCTCTTCAGCCCCAGGAATGCCGGGTATCGCTGGAGATGATTTCGCGGAAGTAAGTGATATCGCCTTCAATGAACCATTTTTAATAAAGCCCATCACCGTCGGTGGGGTGGCAAACATGAGTTGTGTATCGCCAGCAATAGTAGATACAGCAGCTGGGCCACCACCTTTAAATTGAATCGTCGATAGTTTCACATTGGCAACGGTACTAAATAAGGCAGATGCTAAGTGCGGTGTGGATCCATTACCAGATGATGCATTGAAAATCTTTTCAGGATTTTCTTTGGCGTATTGAATCAATTCTTTAAGATTTTTGTAGGGTACTGTATGAGTTGTGCAAATAATCATTGAACCAGTCGCTAAGTTGCTGATAGGCACAAAATCTCGCTCAACATCTAAAGCCATTTTTGGGTATAAAGCCTTAATTTGAGCATGTGGCCCCGACATCGAAATCGTATACCCATCTGGAGTGGACTTGGCAACAAGGTCAGCGGCAATCGCTCCTCCCGCACCAGGTTTATTTTCAACAATGATAGAAACGCCTAACTCTTTACTGATTTGATCAGCACTGATGCGTGCCACAAAATCCGCGGCACCGCCAGGTGGATAACCAACAATCAATCGAATGGGCCGGTCTGGATAATTGGATTGCGCAAACGCATATTGCCCCTGCAAGCACAATAAAATAAAGAGACAAAACTTGATACTTTTGATGATTTTGTTACTCATTCGATCGTTTGATCTTTTCTGAAATCATCAATGGCTGTTGGTGTGAATCCTAATTCCCTTAAAATCTCATCCGTATTTTGTCCTTTTAATGGAGAACTTGTCTTCATTTGGGCTGGGGTTCTAGATAATTCAATACTTTGATTGAGTAATGTAATCTCCCCTAAGTTTGGATGATTGAGCTTCACTGTCGCTCCAAGATGCTGTACTTGAGGGTCATTAAATACTTGATCCATTGTGTAAATGGGCCCACACGGTACACCATGCTCTAATAAGTAATCTACCCAATAAGCAGTTGTTTGTGTAATTAAGGATTTGGAAATTTCTCGATTAAGGCGCTCACGCCCATCAGATCGACCTTTTGCTTTTTTAAATTCTTCATCATTGAGTAAATCTGTGCGGTTCAGAGCTGTAGCAAACTTTTCCCATACACCCATTCCCGTCGCCGCTACATTCATAAAACCATCAGCCGTTGGATATGCTGACGTTGGCATGAACGTCGGATGATCATTACCAACCTGCTCAGCAACCTCACCCTTCATGGTATATCTTGCCGCCTGAAAATCTAATAAAGTTAATCCAGCTTGCAAGAGGTTCGAGCCTACCCATTGACCTTCACCACTTTGATCGCGTTCAACCAGCGCTGTCAGAATTCCCATGGCAGCCAATAAGCCTGCCGTCACATCCGTGACAGCACTCCCTACGCGCATGGGACCATCACCCGGCTTACCAGTAACTGACATGAGGCCAGACATACCTTGCGTAATCTGATCAAAGCCAGGACGATTGACATAAGGGCCATCTTGGCCAAAGCCAGAAATACTAGCATATACGATCCTAGGATTGATTTTTTTCATGGACTCATAATCAATGCCTAAGCGGAATTTAACATCTGGTCGATAGTTCTCAACAATCACATCAGCTTTTTTTACAAGTTCTTCGAAAATTGCTTTTCCTTGAACCGATTTGAGGTTTAAAGTCATTGAGCGCTTATTGCGATGCAGATTCTGAAAATCGGGCCCTTCTCTTGGGCCAGCATACGACTCATCACTAACATTCTCTATTTTGATGACATCAGCACCAAAATCGGCAAGGTGCCTCACACAAACTGGCCCTGCTCGAACTCTAGTTAAATCAAGAACACAAAGATGTTTTAGCGCTGCTGGACTAGTATTTTTTATCATGCCTACTTATTGAAAGTTACTGTAATAATTTATAAAATCGTTCATCATACAAACTACCACTCATCGTGGAAAGGCTCGCTCGAAACTCTTTTTTATGCTCTGAAATTTGATGAGCATCATTCGATGCTTTAGAGGACCATATTTCTACAATCGTCATATGATTTGGCCTGCTATTTTGAGTCAAGGCTTCATAACGCGATTGACCAAAATCTCCCCGACTAACTTTCGTGATATTTTTAACGAGAGTCACGCCTTGCTCTTTCAGAGTAGGGACAATATCGACGTGGGTAATCGCATAAAAATCATTTTTCTTTTTTTGATTCAAGGAAACTGGTCCAACCTCCAAAGCAGTATGCGGTCGCTCATCATACGTAGATCTCAATAGAGGCTTAAGATTTTCTTTGAAATAAGTGGTAGTCATCGAACTTTGGTGAGCCGTTAGAGCGTCCTGCGAACTCCAAGCTTCTAATACCGCAAAATGATCAGGTCGATCCATCTGTTGTAAAACCTCAAATCGTTGATTACCCTTTTCTTTAGCACTTTGTAAAGATAACTGTTTCAGTAATTTGACAGCAAGTTGACTGCTTTGTGGACTCACCTCAAAATAAGAAACAATATACGCGGATCCTGCATTGGCATTTGTCTCATCTGCAAAACTAGCAGAACTCATTGCCAATCCCAAAATGATGATGTTGAAAAATGTAATGACGGTTTTCATTTTGACCCCTATGGTGAAAAATAAGCATTTAATTTAATTTACCAATCAACTTCACCGCTTTTACCATGCGGTCTCCATCTTCTTTTGCAAACTTCTTAAACTCTGGTTGGTCAAGGTATTCATAAATCATTCCGCGTTGTTGCATGACAGACTCTAGCTCTCCAGAATTTGCCGCTTCACGAATAGCGTCACGCAATGTCTTGACAATCGCATCAGGCGTTCCTTGCGGAACAAATAATCCATTCCAAATATTAAATTCAGCATCATATCCAGATTCACGATAGGTCGGTACATTCGGCAAGATTTTAATTCTTTTTGCCCCAGAAACTGCAATCGCTTTTACTTTTCCAGACTGTAGTTGAGCCATAGCGACAGCTGGGATAGCTGTCGTAATTTCAACTTGACTACCCAGCAAGGCCATCATCGACGGGCCGCCCCCGCCAAAGGGGACTTGAACTAATCGAATACCAGCGGCCTGCTCAAACATGACCACCGATAAATGGATGGGGCCAAAATTCCCAGAAGATGAATAATTAATCGTGCCAGGCTTTTCTTTGGCAGCTTTAACCACATCCGCCAGAGTCTTCCAAGGAGAATTTGCGTTCACCAACATGATCATGGGATCGTTAGAAATCATTCCTACCGGAATGAGTTGATCGACCTCGTAAAGTGACGTTTTCCCTTGAACTCTCTCCGCTTCGGGAGAAACCATAATTGAAGATAATCCCATCAACAAGTTATAACCATCTGGCTTTGATTTCGCCACAAATGAATTACCAATCTGACCGGCAACCCCTGGTTTAAAAATAACAACAACTGGCTGTTTTAAGATCTTTGTCAGTGCATCTGCCAGAATTCTGGCATTTGCATCAGAAGATCCCCCAGGAGGGTTTGGGACAATCAAATTGATAGGGTGGGATGGATAAGATTCCTCCGCAAATACTGTATGTGTCGCAAAGAATAAAAAGCTCAATAAGGCAAGAATCAGTCGACTAATCGTCATGTGTGTCTCCATCTGTTTTTTTAAGTTCATTTATTCTATAGTCTTTTCGGGTGCAGGACTATAGGTACTTCTATTCATTCACTAATTTGCCAAAACGATGCTCCAGCAAGGTCCATAACGGGTTTCCGAGTTGCTCTTTCCAACTTTGGTAAAAAGATCCTGTCAAACAGTCTCTAAAAGTTTGCGTATCTGCCTCATTAAACAACATTCCCTTCATCGCAAGATCTTCTTCTAACTTTGCATTCAGGGCAATTGTGTAAGCTCTTTGCCGACCTACGTGAATTTTGATATTGTCTTGAATAATTACTTGAATATTGGCTGGCAGACTTTGCCAGAATGGTAAATTGCCAATGAGATTAAATCCTGACCACATATGGGATGTTTTTGAGACGTATTTGGTCACTTCATGCAATTTGAGGGAGTCGAGAATCGCTAGAGGGTTTTCTTGAGCATTCACCTTGCCTGTTTTAAGGGCGTCATATAACTCGAGCACAAACAAGGGAATAGGATTTGCGCCCAGTGCTTTAAAAGTATCCTCAAATACTTGCCCCTCAGGGATTCTGATGGACACGTCTTTTAAATCAGATGCCGAATAAATAGGCTTATCTGAACAAACAATATGTCGAAAACCGTTTTCCATCAGCCCGTAAGGAAATAAATACAACCCTTTTGGTAGTAGTTGCGATCTTAAATAGTCACCTATTTCACCATCCATCGCACGATACACATCATCATTTGTCTTAAAAATAAAAGGCAGGCTTTGAACATTCATCGCTGGGGAAATGGGCCCTAAAATACTTCCCATCAAGGCATAGAAATGAATATTACCTTCAATCACTTGATCAACCACCTCAAGATGCGATTTCTTTAATCCACCGTTATTGGCGCAAACCTCAATGTACACTTGACCATCTGTTTGCTCATAAACACTTTGCCAAAGATCCACTAAAAAAGGATGAACATGACTTTTTTCAGGCTGGTAATGATATTGATAACCATGCCAGCGAGGAGAAACCGAAAGAGTCATCTTAAAATACTTTTACGTTATTTCGTATCTGACTCGATCTTGGCTTCGGTGACAATACGACTGAACTTTTTCATTTCACTCTGAAAATAAGCCTGAAAGTCTTCCGGTGTTCCACCCTTAGGAAAAATACCTTTTGCTTCTAACTTTGCTTTTATCTCAGGGTCGCCAAGAGCGGCCTGGAAGGCTTTATTGAGACGCTCAACAATGTATCTTGGTGTATTTGGTGGCAAAAAAATACCAAACCAAGTGTCAATTTTGATCCCAGGAAAACCCATCTCTGCCATTGTCGGAATATCTGGTGCATCGGGTAGACGATTGGGCGCGGCAACTGCGAGCGCATGAAGTCGTCCTGATTTAATTTGTGGAATTGCTAAAGAGGTGGTCTGAAAAGTAACCTGTGTTTGGCCTGAGATAGCAGCAGTGACAGCCTCAGGCGATGATTTATAAGGAATATGGGACAGCTTAATCTTCGCTTCTAGATTGAGTAACTCACTCGCTAAATGTCCCATCCCTCCCACACCCCATGAAGAATAGTTATAGGTCTCTGGAGGTTTAGCGCGAACCATCTCTACAAACTCTTTGAGATTTTTTGCTTTGACATCCTCATTAGCCAACAAAATTAGATACACGTTCCCTAAATAAATAACAGGTACAAACTTACGTGGGTCGTAATTAGTCTTACGTAAAAATGGATTCGCCGCAACAGATGCCGATGAAAAAATAAGGGTATAACCATCAGGTTTTGCATTAAATCCAGCTTCCTCACCTAAAACACCATTGGCCCCTGATTTATTTTCAACAATCATTGGTTGCCCTAAATAATTGCTAATAAAAGGCTGTATCGTCCGTGCAAAAACATCAGATGTGCCGCCTGCCCCCATCGGTGTAATCCACGTAATTGGACGATTCGGATAGCTAGCATCTTGAGCGAACAAGCTTTGACTTATCAACAAGACCAATGATGCTAAGAAGATACTGAGGATTCGTTTCATGGTTAGATCGTCTTTATGTTGTTATTACATTCATCAATACACATCATCTGATGCATCAATCGGTAAAGCGACAGGTCGTTTTAATCTAGCCGATAAATCAAAAGCCTTGGTCATCATTAGATTTTTATGGGCATCAGCAACTGTGGCTGCAGGCGTTGGTAAATTTAAAGAGACACGGTTCAACCAAGAGTCTGTCTCTTCGCGCATCGGACCTCGTAATTCTCCTAATGCCATATCTCCTGGGGGGTAACTGCCCATAAAGTCGACCCTGCGTGAAGCATCAGGCGCATATCCCTCACCCTGTGATTTTGACGTGGCCAACACAATATCTCGGTGAGTATCATCAATCGTTAAAACGCCTTCCGTACCCACAATACCAACATCTAAACTGTAAACGGCTCCTGGCCATACAACTGGCAATGCCCATGAGATCGTTGCTTGATAAATAGTGCCATCAGAGAATGTAACAACACCACTAGTTGCATCAATCCCTTTGTATTCAGGTCCGAGAGCTTTATCAATTGCTCTGGCATAAACCTCAACAGGCGTCTTCCCCTGCATCATCCACATCACGATATCTAACGCATGCGTCCCTGAAATGACCATCGGTGATATGCGTTCAGGATGATCCGTACGCTTGTAATTATCAATAGCAACTAAGCGGTTCATAAAGGCACGTGAGGTAACTAATGTCACATCACCCAATTGACCTGAGACTACTTTCTCTTTTGCAGCTAACCAACGGCGACGAAATCGTTGGGTGTAACCAACAATAGCATCAACCCCAGCAGCTTCTATCGCTTTTAACACTCTCGCTGAATCAGCTAAATCTGTTGCAAGCGGTTTTTCAATCAGTAATGAGTGCCCTCTTTCAGCCGCTTTTAAGATGGGATCAACGTGCAGGTGCTCATCGGTAGAAATAATGACCGCATTAACCTCCGGTCGATTGAGTAACTCTTCATAAGAATCCGTGACAAAATCTGCCTTGAGTATTTCTGCGACAAGTTTTGCACGCTCAGGATTTTTTTCTGCAATGCCAATCCATCCTACTTGAGGATGACGTGCCGCAACTTCACCACGAAATAATCCAACTCGACCAGCCCCAACAATAGCAAGGCCTAGGGTTTTTGCTTGACGATCACGCATCGGTTAACCGTTGACAGCGCGAAGGCGGTCTTGCGAAATTGGTAAATAGACAGGCTCACCAGTTTCCGCAGAAAGATCAGCAGCCATGTACACTTCCATGACCTGACGCGCTTGAGCACCAGTTACAAGAACCTCACGATCTAGCGCCACAGCCTCAATAAAATGAATCGTTTCATAGGCCATTGGACCCGCATAAACATGGTCTACTTGTTCACCAGGCATCGTTGACATTGGCAATTGCATACCGTTTTTCATGGTATTAAGAACAACATCCTTATGACTATCATCTACAAGTAGGGCTCCATCACTACCAATAAACTCAATCCATGTAGAAGAAAAATTAGGGTATCCAGGAGGCAAACTCCAGCCACCACCTACCACAAAAGATAATCCACTATCCATGGTCACCATTGTCCACTGTGTATCCGGAATATCCCCACCAGTGGATTCGCGCATCACACCATAGTTCACCTGTGAATACACTTTAACTGGCTTGGCAGGCTCGAGACACCAAAAGATAAAGTCTAAATCATGAGTCGACTCCATAGCCGCCGGAGATAATTTGACGCGACCACTAATTTTCTTCCCTAAACTTCGTGTGATATGGCGACTGACCAGAACGCTGACGGGACGACCAATCGTGCCATCATTCAGTGCTTTTTTGACATAGGCATATTTTGGATTGAACCGCTGTGAATAGCCAATCGTAAATTTGAGATTTTTCTGTTTCGCTATAGCAATTAACTCATCAGCCTCCTCTAATGCAATCGCAATCGGCTTTTCTAAAAAAACATGTTTGCCGGCTAAAAGGGCATCTTTGGCCATCGGAAAGTGCGTCGTCTCAGGAGTGGCCGAAATCATGACTGCGTCAATATCAGCAATCTGGAGTAACTCACGGTAATCGGTAGTCGCCAACTTAGGACTTACCTTATCAGACATCTCTTTCAGACGAATTTCATTCGTCTCTGCAATATAGATATCTTTAACTAAAGGATTACGAAAGGCGGTTTCAGTACGGATACCTCCACACCAGCCAGTGCCAATAATGGCAATATTGATTTGTTTCATACTTGTCTCCAAAAGGAATATTGAATTGTTTTACCGATTTTACATCTCTTCTGATGACTTCTTTTAAAAACACCTAAATTCTTTCTTCGATCAAAATTACACCTTAAATCTTCAAGATATAGTATATTTTTTGGTTCAAGGCTTAGTTTTATCAAAGAAAATAACAACTTTGCGATACTTAACTATTGCGCAGACAAAATATTGAAAAAAACAGTGAAGACAACTCTCCAAAACGATATTCCAACAAGCTCTATCGATCCTTTTTCGAATGAATATATTCTTGCACCGTATTCTTTTCACGAAGAACTAAGACAATTAGGTCCAGTTTGTTACCTCAGCAAGTGGGATGTTTTTGCGGTGACGCAATATCAATTCGTTAAAGAAGTTCTTGATCAGCCATTGATTTTTTGTTCAGGGGCAGGGGTTGGTATTTCTAATTTTAAAAAAGACCCTCCATGGCGTGTGCCTAGTCTTGTTTTAGAAACAGATCCTCCTGACCATACTCGAAACCGCGCTGTTATTAGTAAAACACTTTCTCCCATCGCATTAAGAAACCTCAAAGTTCAATTTGAAGCAGAGGCTAATCTGTTCGTTGATCGTCTATTAGAAAAGAGGTATTTCGATG
>CAIQUZ010000011.1 GCA_903875135.1 uncultured beta proteobacterium
CCGATATCTTCCACAGTATGATGATCATCAATGTGCGTATCACCCTGTGCGGTAACCGTCAAATCAACCATGCCATGCCGAGCAATTTGATCGAGCATATGATCGAGAAACGGCACACCCGTATTTAATTCTGCACGGCCCGTACCATCAAGATTAATCATGAGATGAATCTTTGTTTCGGAGGTGTTACGATTAACTTCAACTTGTCTCATTCCGTCATAATATCATTCGTTGATCGTTAATCGTTTTTTAGAAAGTAATTTTATGTCGCGTTTTTGGAGTAAAGCCATCGCCCAACTCACCCCATATACCCCGGGTGAGCAGTTACAAATCACTGATTTAATTAAATTAAATACGAATGAAAGCCCTTATGGCCCGTCACCTAAAGCGATGGCGGCTATTCAAAACGCCTGCAATGACTCTTTACGACTTTACCCACCACCGAATTCTGACGCCCTGAAAGATACGATTGCGAAGGTCTATGGACTCGACAATTCTCAAGTTTTTGTTGGGAATGGTTCAGATGAAATCTTGGCGCATATTTTTTTGGGTCTTTTTAAGCATGAAGAACCCATCTTATTTCCCGATATCAGCTATACCTTTTATCCGGTATACGCGAGCCTTTATGAAATCGAAGCGATTCGAATACCGCTCGATGAGCAACTACAAATACGAATCGATGATTACCTCGCTCACCCAAAAAATGGCGGAATTATTTTCCCGAACCCAAATGCGCCAACCGGTCAAGGCATGGAACTTTCTGATATTGAGCGCTTATTAAAAGCCAATGCCAATAGCGTTGTAGTCATTGATGAAGCTTATGTCGATTTTGGAACAGAATCCTGCGTCAGTCTCATCAATCGATATGACAATCTATTAGTGACGCACAGTCTTTCAAAATCACGGGCCCTGGCGGGACTTCGGGTCGGCTATGCCATGGGTAATTCCAGTTTGATTGAAGGGCTTGAGCGCGTTAAAAACAGCTTTAATTCTTATCCACTCGATCGCCTTGCTCAAGCAGGTGCGCAAGCAGCTATTGCGGACCAAGTCCATTTAAAACAAACCAGTCAAAAGGTCATTGATAGCCGCAACAAATTAATCCCTGAATTAGACGCCCTTGGTTTTCAGACCTTACCCTCACAAGCCAACTTTGTCTTCACGACCCACCCCGATTTAAGTGGTGATGAACTCTATCAGGGGCTTCGGGATCAAAAAATCTTGGTGCGCCACTTTAATGCTCCACGCATCCATCAATACGTTCGTATTACGATCGGCACTGAACTCCAATGCGCTGATCTAATCAGGGCACTAAAGCATCTGTTAAAAAAATAAGTTATTTTTTAAGTCGCATTTCTGCGGCTTTTGCGTGGGCCTGGAGACCTTCGCCATGTGCTAAAACACTAGCGATTTGTCCGAGCGTTTGAGCACCTGCAGCACTGACTTCAATCACACTACTGCGCTTGATAAAGTCATAAACACCAAGTGGTGATGAGAATCTCGAAGTACGTGATGTGGGCAAAACGTGATTGGGTCCCGCACAATAATCCCCTAGCGATTCACTCGTAAATTTACCTAGAAAAATAGCGCCAGCATGCCGGATGTGAGCCAACCATTGCCGCGGGTTTTCAGAGGAAATTTCCATATGCTCTGGAGCAATTCGGTTCGATATCTCGCATGCTTCTTGCATATCTTTCACGAGAATCATGGCGCCCCGATTTGTCAGCGATGTGCGAATCACTTCTTGACGCGGCATCTGCGGTAAAAGCTGTTCGATGCTGCGTTCCACCAAGTCCATAAACTCGGCATCTGGGCACAATAAAATCGATTGTGCCAATTCATCATGCTCTGCCTGAGAAAACAAATCCATAGCGACCCAATCCGGATCAGTACTTCCATCACATATCACTAAAATTTCAGAAGGGCCGGCAATCATATCAATGCCAACCGTGCCAAAGACTCGTCTTTTCGCACTAGCCACATACGCATTACCAGGACCGACAATCTTATCAACGGCAGGAATCGTTTGCGTACCATAGGCTAACGCACCTATAGCTTGTGCACCGCCAATTCTGAAAACACGGTCGACGCCGGCCACAAATGCGGCCGCTAGTACGAGTGAATTTTGGATGCCATCAGGTGTTGGCACCACCATAATCACTTCTTTCACACCTGCCACCTTGGCAGGTATGGCATTCATCAATACCGAAGATGGGTAAGCGGCTTTACCTCCTGGCACATAAAGACCAACGCGGTCAATCGGCGTTACCTGTTGACCAAGGGAAGTTCCGTCGGCTTCCGTGTACTCCCAAGAATGACATCCGGACTCTTGTTTTTGGCGCTCATGATACAACTTGACTCGATTGGCGGCAGCCACTAAAGCCTCTTTTTGTAATGTAGGCAGTTGCTCAAATGCTTTTTGCATATCCGACTTCGAAATCTCTAGATCCGATAATTGCTTGACGTGCAGTCGATCAAACTGCTGGGTAAGTTCTAAGACGGCCGCATCACCATTCGCTTGTACGTTGCGCAATATTTTAGCAACCGTCAACTCGATCTCGGATAAGTCATCCTCAGATAAACTTAACAGCGCGTTTAAATCCGCCGCAAAAGTAGCATCAGCCTTGCTGAGTCGACGCATCATGATGATGAATGACTTGCCGTTTCAAAGGCATTTAAAAACTCTTGCATCTCAAGACGATGACGCTTGTGCGCCGCTTGATTCACAATCAGCTGTGCACTAATTTGCATGATTGTTTCTACTTCCACGAGATGATTGGCTTTCAGGGTATTGCCCGTAGAAACTAGATCCACAATCGCATCAGCTAAACCGACCAAAGGAGCCAACTCCATCGAGCCGTACAATTTAATCATATCAACATGAACACCTTTATTAGCAAAGTGTTCTCTAGCGCATTGGACATATTTTGAGGCAATCTTTAAACGCGCCCCCTGCTTGACCGCTACGTCATAATCAAAACCTTCTTTAACGGCAACCGACATTCGGCATTTGGCAATACCTAAATCGATGGGCACGTACAATCCTTCAACGCCATTTTCCAAAAGAACATCTTTGCCTGCAACACCAATATCGGCACCACCAAATTGCACATAGGTGGGTACATCCGATGCTCTCACAATAATAATCTGTAAGTTAGGATGCGAGGTTTTAATAATAAGTTTACGCGTCGTGTCTGGGTTTTCAGCTATAGAGATTCCTGCCCGCTCCAGCATAGGCAAAGTTTCTTCGAAAATTCTTCCTTTAGATAGGGCTAGTGTCAACATTTTTCTATTATCCTACAGAGCCGACTTAGAGGTCAGCTATTTGACTCTTGTAATATCCGCACCTAAAGCACTGAGTTTGCGCTCCATGCGGTCATAACCTCGATCCAAGTGATAAATACGATCAATCAATGTTTCACCATTGGCGACCAAGCCTGCGATAACTAAGCTGGCAGAAGCTCTTAGATCGGTTGCCATAACCGTCGCGCCGGATAAATACTCAACCCCGTCTATCAGTGCAGTATTGCCTTCAATGCCGATCTGAGCCCCTAATCGGTTCATCTCTTGCACGTGCATAAAGCGATTTTCAAAGATGGTTTCTGTCACTCTTGAATTACCTAATGCAATGGTATTTAACGCCATAAACTGCGCCTGCATATCCGTCGGAAATGCAGGGTATTCGGAGGTGCGAAAACTCACTGGTTTTGGGCGGTCTTTCATGACGGCTTTAATAAAGTCTTTACCAACCTCCATTTTTAAACCTGCTTCCGTCAGTTTGGTCAACACGGCATCTAAGGTTTCGGGTTTGCAATCGTGAATATGGATTTCTCCACCGGTTGCGGCGACCGCACACAAAAACGTACCTGTTTCAATACGGTCAGCAATAATTCGATAATCGGCTCCATGCAGTTGTGCAACCCCTTCAATCACTAAATGGTCAGTATCAATTCCAGAAATCTTGGCACCCATTTGATTCAGAAGAAGTGCTAAATCGGTAACCTCTGGTTCACGAGCAGCATTTTCAAGGTAAGTAATCCCCTCTGCTAAAACGGCCGCCATCATCAGGTTTTCTGTGCCGGTGACGGTAATCATATCCGTCAGAATATGCGCGCCACGTAATCGATTTGACTCCTTTGGTGAATTCGCTTGGATATAACCATGCTGAATCTGCATCTGCGCACCCATCTTCTGCATACCCTTGATATGCTGATCAACGGGCCTCGCACCAATCGCACAACCTCCAGGTAAAGATACGCGAGCGTTACCAAATCTAGCAAGTAATGGGCCAAGAACCAATATAGAGGCTCTCATGGTCTTTACCATCTCGTAGGTCGCCTCAGCTTTGGCAATATGTTGTGCTTGTAACTCAACGACAGTGCGATTCTCAGGGTCGGGAAAATGAACTTCTACACCCATTTCAATTAATAACTTGAGCATTGTCCGGACATCTTGTAAATCAGGCAAGTTGCGTAAAGTAATTTTTTCTGAAGTCAGTAAAGAGGCACACATCATGGGTAATGCGGCATTTTTAGCGCCCGCAATGTAGACATCGCCATGTAAAGAATGACCACCCCTGATTAACAACTTATCCATACAAAGTCTCGATTAATTAAAAAAAATGCTTACGGTTGCTTGGCAAACTCAGCTGGCGTTAGCGTTTTAAAAGATAGGGCATGTATTTCTTCTTTCATGCGCGCGCCAAGAGCTGCATACACTTTTTGATGGCGGGCGATTGGTCTTAAGCCTTCAAATTCCGGGCTAACGATCGTGGCAAAAAAGTGTTGTCCATCACCCTCTAAAGCGATGTGAGTGCAGTTTAAGCCATTTTGTATATACGACTTGATCTCTTCAGGGGTGGGATACATGAAAGCTCTCCATTAATGTCTTAGTTTATAACCTTTTTTCAGTAATCTGAGTGCTACCCAAGTTACTACAACCATAAAGGCAAAAAGCACAGCAAGACTTTGTAAGGGAGGAACATCTGACTTCCCAAAAAAGCCATACCGAAAGCCATCAATCATGTAGAAAAATGGATTGAAATGCGACACTTGTAGCCAAAAGGGTGGTAATGAATGAATCGAGTAAAAAACACCCGATAACATGGTGGCGGGCATGATGATAAAGTTTTGTGAGGCGGCTAACTGATCAAATTTATCGGCCCAAATTCCGGCAAGAAGACCCATCGCCCCTAAAAGGGCGGAGCCAAGTAACGCAAAGATAAAAATCCACCATGGTGCTTCAAACGGAATGGGCGAAAACCACATCGTTACTAAAAACACGCCTAAACCAACAGAGATGCCTCGAATCATCGCAGCGCCGACATAGGCAGCAAAAAATTCGACATGCGATAGTGGCGCTAATAGGACAAAAACAAGATTACCCGTTATTTTTGATTGAATTAATGATGAAGAAGTATTCGCAAAGGAGTTTTGTAAGATACTCATCATCACAAGACCGGGTATCAAAAAGGCAGCGTATTCATAGCCATAAATCTTCGGACTATTGGTTAACACATGGCCAAAAATTAAAAGGTACAAAACAGCCGTTAATATAGGAGCAGCAACGGTCTGAAATGCAACACTATAAAAACGTTTCACCTCTTTACGAAAGAGTGCCGGCAAGCCACTCTGAATCTTGGCCTCTGGCATTAACGCGATAGGAGTCATCGGTTTTAATTCAGCCATTTAATGGGCCTCCGCCATAATTTTGACAAAGACCGCCTCTAAATCAGCAGCGCCATCATCGCCAAGTATTTTCGGTGGCAAACCAGGGGGGCGGTGTTTTGCGAGTAAGTTTTCGGTCGTATCTAACGCGACTAAATGGCCGTTTTTCAGCATCGCAATGCGCCCACAAAGACTCTCAGCTTCTTCTAAATAATGCGTTGTTAATACAATAGTGTGGCCGGCTTGATTCAGTCGACTAATAAATTGCCATAAAGATTGTCGAAGTTCAACATCAACACCGGCGGTTGGCTCATCTAAAACAATCACTGGTGGTCGGTGGACAAGGGCTTGAGCGACTAAAACACGTCGTTTCATGCCGCCGGATAAAGATCTCATATTGGCATCGGCTTTACTTGTCAAATCAAGATTGGCCATGATTTCATCAATCCAATCATCGTTTTTATTTAAGCCAAAATATCCTGATTGAAAAGTCAAGGTCTCACGTACCGTAAAAAATGGATCAAATACCAACTCTTGTGGAACGACTCCCAATTGGCGGCGTGCAATGCGAAAATCTTTTTGAACATCATGGCCCATGACTTCAATCGTTCCAGAATCTGGAGTACATAAGCCCGCCATACTGGTGATGAGTGTTGTCTTGCCCGCCCCATTAGGGCCTAACAGACCAAAGAACTCTCCTTGTTCTACCTCTAAGGACACGCCATCTAACGCTTTCAGATTGCCGTAACTTTTTTTAACTGACCGTATGGATAATGCAGACATTCGTTATTGTGGCCCTTTAATGGTCAGCAGCCCATCCAGTCCATAGACCTTAGCAAGGACCTGCAGCTTTTCAGAGAAGCCATGAACTTGCATCTCTGAGTTCACCCTAAACCATGCTAGTAGCACAGCCAATATCGAAGAATCAAACTCTTCTAAGCTTGAAGCATCAATCGATTTTTCATGATTTTTTATTTGTACAATTCCGTTGTCGCGCACATCTTTAGCGTTTTGATGATTCACAATTGAGGGGAGAATAATCATCCTCTTATTTCGCTTTCGACAAAGCAATATTTCGCTCTTGTAAAAACTTGATTAAGCCATCAATCCCGTTGGCACTAATTTGAGTATTAAATTGGCCACGATAAGCCTCAATTAACCAAGCTCCCAGGACATTGATGTCGTAAAGTCTCCAAGCGTCTCCAGCCTTTGTTAAACGATAGTCCAATTGAATTGGATCACCTTTGTTCATAATTTGTGTCTTCACCACAACTTCGGTATCCGTTGGATCCATCCGAAATGGCCTGTAAGTTACCGTTTGATCCTTAACCTGCGTAAGTGCGCCCGCATAAGTTCTAATCAATAGCGTCTTAAATTCAACAATAATTTGATTTTGTTGCTCGGGCGTTGCGCGACTCCAGTTTTTCCCCACAGCAAGCTGGGTTGTCTTACGAAAATCTGTATAGGGAACAATTTTAGTTTCGACTAAATCAATGACTTTTGAGATATTTCCAGACTGAATCTCTTTATCGCCTTTGATGGTATTCATGACATCACTCACCATGGTCTTGACTAAACCATCCGGAGTTGAGTCGATTGCTTGCGCATGGGTTGGGTAACTGACGACCAAACTCGCCATGAGCATCATTGCTAGTATCAAATAGCGTATGCGAAATAGGAGAGACTGCTTTGTTAACGCCAAACTTTTCATCACAAATCCTTTAATAAGATCTCCTATTTTAGATCCTTTTAGATGACATGGCTTAACGAATGCGGTTTTCCTCTTTTTGGAGGACATCAGAGGGCAGATCCTCTTCCTCTTCGATCATCGGCGGGTTGCCATCATAGATACGATCCCTACGTCGTTGAATATAGGCATCTCTAACAAAAGAATACTTATCAAATGCTGCGGTCTCTAAGAGACTACTTGCGCTAAGGTATTTCGAGCGCTGATCGACAACGCGTACAGCGGTAATCGTATTACGGGTCGGAATATCAGAGATATAACTCAGTAAAATATCCGTCTCAAGGTCAAAAACCCAACCTACAGTATCCCGAACATTACTTGGTCCTAATAAAGGAAGAACCATATAGGGCCCATCCCCAGCACCCCAAACCCCAAAGGTTTGTCCAAAATCCTCTTGATGCTTCTCTAAACCGGCACCCGAAGCAACATCAAAGATACCCCCAATACCAAAGGTGGTATTTATAATAAATCGCGTCAAGTCTTCAACCGCCACCTTTGGTTTGCCTTGTAGCAATTGATTGACTGAGGTGTAAATATCGCCAATATTAGAGAACACATTTGAAATACGGTTACGTACAAAGGTCGGCAAGATAAATTCATAAACTTTGGTGATTGGCGTTACCAAGTATTTATCTAAACCTTCATTAAAAGAAAACACATTACGGTTCACTTTTTCCCAAGGATCTTTTTTAGAGGCTTGTTGCCCTTCGGGTATTGAAGCGCATCCAACAAAAAGACAGGTCATTAAACCCAAGATTAGCCATCGAGAATATTTTTTCCATGGGCTTAAAGCACGTTGCATTATTTTTCTGTTTCTTTACCGGCATCCGCCGCTTTGTTATATAAAAATTGACTAATCAAACTCTCTAAAACAATAGCAGATTGGGTTTGGGTAATTTTGCTTCCTTGCACCAATAGTTGCTCATCACCACCCGCTTCAATACCGATGTACTGCTCACCCAACAATCCCGATGTCAAAATTTTAGCCGAGGAGTCTTTTGGAAAATGATAGTTTTCTTCTAGATTAAGCGTCACTGTTGCTTGATACGTTTTGTCATCAAAGGCAATATTGGCGACTCGACCCACAACTACACCAGCACTTTTCACTGGGGCTCTTGGTTTTAAGCCCCCAATATTGTCAAATTTTGCAGAAACTGTATAGTTCTTCGCAAAGCTAAACGAGCTCATATTGCCAGCCTTTAAGGCAAGAAATAGAAGTGCCAAAAACCCCGTAACAACAAATAAACCAACCCAAAAATCTAAAGAATTCTTTTTCATATATTGATCGCTTTGATGAAGACTATCTTATGTCGAAAACATGACAGCCGTTAATAAAAAGTCTAAAGCAAGCACCGCTAAAGAAGAAATGACAACCGTTCTAGTCGTCGCAAGAGAAACTCCTTCCGGCGTAGCCTTACTCTCATACCCTTGATATACCGCAATAAAAGTCACTGCAATCCCAAAAACAATACTTTTAATCACCCCGTTGCCGACATCATTTAAAACATCCACTCCACCTTGCATTTGTGACCAAAAAGCTCCTGAATCAACCCCAATGAGCGGAACTCCTACCAAGTAGCCACCGATAATGCCGACCGCACTAAAAATAGCAGCCAAGATTGGCATCGCAATCACTCCCGCCCAAAATCTGGGAGCAATCACCCGCGCAATCGGATCAACCGCCATCATCTCCATGGCGGAGAGCTGCTCGCCTGCTTTCATCAGACCAATTTCTGCAGTTAGTGATGTCCCTGCCCGACCCGCAAATAATAAGGCAGTTACTACAGGCCCTAACTCTCGGGTAAGAGATAAGGCGACCAACAACCCTAAAGCTTGCTCAGACCCATAACGGTTCAAGGTGTAATAACCTTGTAAGCCTAAGACAAATCCGACAAATAGACCAGACACCGCAATAATGACAAATGAGTAGTTACCAAGGAAAAATACTTGATCACTCACGAGCCGAAAACGGTTGAATAATCCAGTTGACCGACGAATGATCGAGCCAAACATCCGTGTTGCATGACCAATGCCAGCAAGGTTGGTTATAACAAACTTGCCCAGTCTAGATATACGCTGAGTGATCATGCTATTCATGGCTAGACCCACCGAGTCCAAAATCTTCGCTCAAGGATTTACCTGGATAATGAAACGGCACAGGGCCGTCAGGTTGAGCATCAATAAACTGCCTGACAAATGCATCCGTTGAATTTTTTAAATCTTCTGGAGTTCCCTCAGCAGCAACCTGACCATTCGCAATAAAATACACATAATCAGCGATCTCAAAGGTCTCTGGTACATCATGCGTTACTAAAATACCGGTTGCTCCTAAAGCAACATTCATGTCTTTGATTAACCGAGCTGTGACACCCAAAGCAATTGGGTCTAGTCCAGCAAAAGGCTCATCATACATAATGAGTGGTGGGTCAAGAGCTACAGCTCTGGCAAATGCGACACGTCTTGCCATGCCCCCTGAAATTTGCGAGGGCATGAGATCTCTGGCATTGCGCAAGCCCACCGCATTGAGTTTTAACATCACGAGATCTGCAATCATTGCTTCATCCAGTGTGGTGTGCTCTCGGAGTGGAAAGGCGACATTATCAAAGACACTCATGTCCGTAAACAATGCGCCAAACTGAAACAACATGCCCATTTTGCGACGTACGCGAATCAACCCTGCATTATCTAATTGACCAATCTCGTCACCATCAAAGTTGACCTTACCAGAATTGGCAATCACCTGCCCACCCAACAATCGCAAAACCGTTGTTTTGCCACACCCAGAACCACCCATCACTGCCGTTAATTTGCCTCGTCGAAAACGCAGGTTCAGTCCCTCAAGAATATTTCTTTCCTGCGGTGCATATGAAAAGGTGACATTGTCTAAAACAGCAATGTCATTACTAGTGGAGGTTTGCATCCTCTAATTATCATGCATACACTTGAAAAATCCAAAAAACTCAAGTTTTAAAGGTGACTTGCCATTAATGCGTCATCAAAAATAGCCACCGCACGTGTCCAACCAGCCGATGCCCCACGAATTTTATGTGGAAAACAACTAATATAAAAACCATCTGCAGGTAAAGCTTCTAAATTATGCAATTTTTCAAGGTGGCAATATCCAATGTCTCGACCCGCTTTATGCCCCTCCCAAATCAAACTTGCGTCGTGGCTTTCACCAAATTTTTTCTGCGTATGAACAAATGGAGCATCCCAACTCCAGCCATCGATACCTGTGAGACGAACGCCGCGCTCTAAGAGATACATGGTTGCTTCATAACCCATTCCGCACCCAGAACTAACATAATCGTCATGTCCATATCTTGATCCTGCACGGGTATTAACAACAACAATCTCTAAAGGTTTTAATTCGTGATTGATTCTCTTTAACTCCGCCTCAACATCAGCCGCCTGAACGACATAACCATCTTCAAAATGACGAAAGTCCAGTTTGACACCCGGCTGAAAACACCAATCTAGCGGAATTTCATCAATCGTCTGTGACTGCTTTTGCTGCCCAAGGGCTTTGTCCATCGTGCTATGAAAATGATATGGCGCATCTAAATGCGTCCCATTATGCGTCGATATGGTGGCTACCTCAACTGCCCAGCCCTCACCATCGGGTAAGTCATTTTTTTGTAAGCCCGGAAAAAAATCGGCGATGCGCTCTACCGTGTCTTGGTGGGTAAAATATTCAATTTTTGGCTTAAACGCTGGTGGGTCACTCAGCACATCATTTTCTAAAAAAATAGAAATATCTATCAATTTTCTTGGCATACCTGTCTCCGATTTTTGGGTTTACTTTTTTATATAGTAACTCGAAAATCCGCTCCGCAGACAAATACGATGTACAAATATACTCATGAAGTAAATTTGTCCGTTAACGCTCAGTATGGCGTCTCTTTTTATTACAGAAACGATGGTTAGATAAAAACCATCAGCCTAGCGAGGCAGTAAGCTGCTTCCCATTAAATATTCGTCAACAGATCTTGCACATTGACGACCCTCTCGAATCGCCCAAACCACGAGGGATTGTCCACGACGCATATCGCCTGCCGCAAATACTTTGGGATGATTTGTTTTGTATGCTTGATCACCCTCCGTAATGGCTTTAGCGTTTCCGCGCTGGTCTTTTTCAATTCCAAAACCACTCAAGATTTGTTGTGCTGGTGAAACAAATCCCATCGCCAAAAATACGAGATCAGCCTTCATTTCAAATTCTGAATTGGGCATCTCGGTCATTTTGCCGTCTTTCCATTCCAGTCGAACACCAATGAGTTTTTCTAATTTTCCGTTACTTCCTTCAAACCTTTTGGTGGCTACTGACCAGTCTCTAGAGCACCCTTCTTCATGGGAAGAGGATGTTCTTAACTTGGTGGGCCAGTACGGCCAAACTAATGGTTTATTCTCTTCCTCTGGAGGTTGCGGTAATAGCTCAAATTGACTAACCGTTTTAGCACCATGCCGATTCGATGTGCCAACACAATCAGAACCAGTGTCGCCACCACCAATCACAATGACATCCTTACCCGCCGCGTGGATTTGATTTTTTTCATCTCCAGCAACTTCTTGGTTCTGCGGAATCAGAAAATCTAACGCAAAATGAACCCCCTTCAGCTCTCTACCAGGAATCGGTAAGTCTCTTGGTTGCTCTGCTCCACCACTAATAACGACCGCATCAAAGTCTTTTAATATTTGATCTGGATCGATACGTTTTTGTGAAAAATCTTTAATCATTGGATCAAGCTGTTCTTTTCCAACAAAGGTGCCCGTTTGAAATACAACACCTTCAGCCTGCATCTGCTCCATACGACGATCGATGAGCCACTTTTCCATCTTGAAGTCTGGTATGCCATAACGGAGCAGTCCGCCGATGCGGTCATTTTTTTCAAAGACAGTGACATCATGGCCAACTCTGGCAAGTTGCTGAGCCGCGGCAAGTCCTGCCGGGCCAGATCCAACAATGGCTATTTTTTTACCTGTTTTATGTGTTGGTAATTGTGGTTTAACCCATTCGTTTTCCCATGCACGGTCAATAATGGCATGTTCAATCGATTTAATACCAACTGGTAAATTATTAATGCCAAGCGTACAGGCTGCTTCACATGGCGCCGGACAAATTCTGCCAGTAAATTCTGGGAAGTTGTTCGTTGAGTGCAATACTTCAATGGCTTTTTGCCAATCTTTGTCGTACACCAAATTATTAAAATCCGGAATAATATTATTTACTGGGCAGCCATTATTACAAAACGGAATGCCACAATCCATACAGCGAGCACTTTGCACTTTTGCTTCATCATCGGTTAGAGATGCCACAAACTCTTTGTAATGCTTTACTCGTTGCAAGGGCGCTTCATAATGTTCCGATAAGCGCTCATAGTCTAAAAATCCAGTAATTTTTCCCATAAAATGTTCTCTAATCTTTCTTGGCTGTTAAACAGTAGTGACTTTTTTTCCAGCAGCTCCCTGGGACTTCGCCCACAGTTCACCTAACGCCCGCTTGTACTCGGTTGGAAATACTTTAATAAATTTTTGACGCGCAATATCCCACTCCCGCAAAATATCTCTGGATTGTTCAGACCCAGTATATTTAAAGTGACGCTCTACTAAATCTTTCAAAATCACTTCGTCCGTCAATCGTTGACCACCGTCTTTTACATCAATCGGTGCATGCCATTGCTCTTGCGGTACTTTTTCTTTTTGCTCTTGAGAAGATAAAACGGGCTCTAGGATGGCCATTGTTGTATTACAACGTTTTGTAAACATTCCGTCCACATCGTATACGTAGGCTATACCGCCACTCATTCCCGCTGCAAAGTTACGGCCTGTTTTACCAAGTACAACAACCGTTCCTCCAGTCATATATTCCGCGCCATGATCTCCTGTACCCTCTACAACGGCAATGGCGCCTGAGTTTCTAACAGCAAACCTTTCTCCGGCAACGCCATTAAAGAAAGCTTCACCACCAATGGCGCCATACAAGACGGTATTTCCAATAATGATGTTTTCTGCAGAATTCTCTTTAAACTCATTTGGAGTTCTGACAATGACCCGTCCACCAGACAAACCCTTACCAACGTAATCATTGGCATCACCAACCAAATCAAATGTCACACCATGCGCTAAGAATGCTGCAAAGCTCTGTCCAGCCGTGCCATTAAACTGCACATGAATTGTGTCGTCTGGCAAACCTTCATGGCCATAACGCATGGCGACTTCTCCAGATAACATGGCACCTACAGTGCGATTAACGTTTCTGACTGGATGAATGAATGATACCTTCTCACCTTTTTGCAAGGCATTATGCGATTTGGTAATTAACTCGTGATCTAGTGCATTACCGAGGTTATGGTCCTGGATGGACATTTGCCGACGTTCATTACTGATTTCATGAGATGGTTGTGCAAAAATCTTTTTAAAATCTAATCCTTTCGCTTTCCAGTGTTCAATCCCTTTTTTGGTATCTAATAAATCAACGCGTCCAACTAATTCATCAAACGTTCTAATCCCGAGTTGCGCCATGATTTCACGAACCTCTTCGGCAATATAGAAGAAAAAGTTCACAACATATTCTGGCTTGCCAGAGAATTTCGCGCGTAATACAGGATCTTGAGTTGCTACACCCACGGGGCAAGTATTGAGGTGACACTTACGCATCATGATGCATCCCTCGACAACCAAGGGGGCTGTCGCAAAACCAAACTCATCTGCGCCAAGCAAAGCTCCAATCACCACATCCCGACCAGTTTTCATTTGGCCATCTGCTTGAACGCGAATACGACCGCGCAAACCATTGAGTACGAGTGTCTGCTGCGTTTCTGCTAGGCCCAACTCCCATGGTGAGCCAGCATGCTTAATCGAAGACAAAGGCGATGCACCTGTTCCGCCATCATGACCAGAAATAACGACATGATCTGCTTTGGCTTTCGCTACTCCTGCAGCAACTGTTCCAACGCCGACTTCGGAAACCAGTTTGACCGAAATATCGGCTTTAGGATTCACATTTTTTAAGTCATGAATGAGTTGTGCTAAATCTTCAATAGAATAAATATCATGATGCGGTGGCGGTGAAATCAAACCAACCCCAGGTACAGAGTATCGCAACTTACCAATGTAATCAGATACTTTTCCGCCAGGTAGTTGACCACCCTCTCCTGGTTTAGCCCCTTGTGCCATTTTGATTTGTATCTGATCCGCTGAAGTTAAATATTCAGCCGTTACTCCAAATCGTCCAGACGCTACTTGCTTAATTTTTGATCGTAATGAGTCACCCGCCTGTAATGGAATATCAGCCTCGATCACATCTTTACCTAATTGGGTGGCTAATGTTTCATTTGCAGCAATCGGGATGCCTTTGAGTTCGTTACGATAACGATTATGATCTTCACCACCCTCACCCGTGTTTGACTTACCACCAATTCGGTTCATCGCCACGGCTAAAGTAGCATGCGCCTCTGTGGAAATGGATCCAAGAGACATGGCTCCCGTTGCAAACCTTTTTACAATTTCCTTTGCTGGCTCTACTTCGGAGACGTCAATCGCTTTGCTTTGGTCTAATTTAAATTCAAATAAACCCCGCAAGGTCATGTGACGCTTACTCTGATCATTAATCAGATTCGCATATTCTTTAAAGGTTTGATAGCCACCTTTTTCTGGTCCAACTTTTGTTGAGTGCTGTAATTTTGCGATGGACTCTGGAGTCCACATATGGTCTTCACCACGGATTCGATAGGCGTACTCGCCACCCGCATCCAACATATTTTGCAATACTGGGTCTTCACTAAATGCTTGTTGATGCATTCTTAAAGACTCTTCAGCGATCTCAAATATACCAATTCCACCAATATTAGAAGCGGTGCCTTGAAAATATTTTTTAATTAAATCTTCTGATAGCCCAATTGCCTCAAAAATTTGAGATCCTGTATAGGACATATAGGTGGATATACCCATTTTGGACATCACTTTTTGTAGACCCTTACCAACGGCCTTCACAAAATTCTTAATCGCCTTGTCTGCGGATAACTCACCAGATAACCCTGAGGCAAGTGTTGCTAATGTTTCCATAGCGAGGTACGGATGAACTGCCTCCGCACCATATCCAGCTAATAAAGCAAAGTGATGTGTTTCTCTAGCAGAACCCGTTTCAACGACAAGTCCGGTGCTCGTTCTTAATCCTTTTTGAACCAAATGGTGGTGGATCGTTGAGGTAGCAAGCAAGGCTGGGATTGCCACGTACTCTTGTGAGACCTGACGATCACTAACAATTAAAATGTTAAAGCCTAATTTTACAGCGTCTACTGCCTCTGCACAAAGCGAGGCCAAGCGAGCTTCAATACCTTCTTTACCCCATGCCGCTGGATAACAGATGTCCAGTTCATGTGTCCTAAATTTTCCGCCAGTGTAGTGTTCTATGTGACGAATTTTTGAGATGTCGTCAAAGTCTAAAATCGGCTGACTTACCTCTAATCTCATGGGGGGATTAATGTTGTTAGTATCTAATAAATTAGGTTTTGGCCCAATAAACGAGACCAACGACATCACCATGTTTTCTCTGATCGAATCGATAGGGGGGTTGGTCACTTGTGCAAATAACTGTTTGAAGTAGTTATATAAAACTTTATTTTTATTCGACAGCACGGCGAGCGGGCTATCGTTCCCCATCGATCCTACCGCCTCTTCCCCTGTTTGAGCCATTGGCGCCATTAAAAACTTGATGTCTTCTTGACTATAACCAAATGCTTGTTGGCGATCCAGTAGTTTAGCGGCTGGTCTAATCTGTTTTTGATCTTCTTGAACGTCCATTTCTTGAACTTGAATGACGTCTAATTTAATCCGAACTGCCTCAATCCAACTTTTATATGGCTTTGCTTTTGCTAACGACTCTTTTAATTCTTCATCATCAATAATCCGACCTTGCTCCATATCGATCAAGAACATTTTTCCAGGCTGTAATCGCCATTTTTTGACTATTTTGTTTTCTGGAAAATTGAGAACACCCGCTTCAGATGCCATGACCACCAGATCATCATCTGTGATGTAGTATCTAGCTGGTCGCAAACCATTTCGATCTAGCGTAGCTCCTATTTGGCGGCCATCTGTAAATGCAATTGCGGCTGGACCATCCCAGGGCTCCATCATTGCCGCATGGTATTCGTAAAATGCCCGACGGTTCTCATCCATCATCGTATGCTGTTCCCATGCTTCAGGAATCATCATCATCATGGCGTGCGCTAAAGGATATCCTGCCATCACTAGTAGTTCTAGACAATTATCAAAGCTGGCAGTATCCGATTGACCAGGATAGATTAATGGCCATAATTTTTCTAGGTCATCACCAAGCACTGGTGATTTTATTCCGCCAGTACGTGCATTAATCCAGTTGACGTTTCCTTTAACAGTATTGATTTCTCCATTGTGAGCAATCATTCGATACGGATGTGCCAGCTCCCAGGCTGGGAATGTATTTGTTGAGAAGCGCTGATGGACTAATGCCAATGCAGAGACAACTTTAGAGTTTTGTAAGTCTGTGTAGTAAGCGCCAACTTGATTTGCTAACAATAAACCTTTGTAAACAATTGTCTTCGCGGACATTGAAGTAACAAAATATTCTTTACCATGCTGTAGCTGAAGATTTTGTATGGCATGACTTGCCGATTTTCTAATGACATATAACTTCCGCTCTAAGGCGTCAGTTGTCATAATATCTCGACCGCGTCCAATAAAAATTTGGCGAATAACTGGTTCTGATTTGCGTACATTAGGAGACATCGGCATTTTGCTATCGACCGGTACATCACGCCATCCTAAAAAAACCTGTCCTTCGGTACGAACCGTTCTTTCTAACTCTTGTTCACACGCTAATCTTGACGCACTCTCCTTTGGTAAAAAAACCATTCCAACGCCATACTCTCCCTCTGGCGGAAGTGCAATACCCTGCTTTGCCATTTCTTCACGATAAAAAATATCCGGAATTTGGATTAAGATTCCTGCGCCATCACCCATTAATGCGTCTGCTCCAACCGCACCGCGATGATCAAGATTTTCAAGAATCTTTAATCCTTGTTCAACAATCGAATGCTCTCTACGTCCTTTGATGTGCGCGACAAAGCCAACTCCACAAGCATCATGTTCATTTTGAGGGTCATAGAGACCTTGCGCTTCTGGGCGCAAATTGGATGGGTTTAACATTGAGTAGTCCTAAAAAAAGAAAATCCGTTATTCCATATAGGAATAACCCTAATAACTCTTTAACTATAGGTGAATTATGACACGACATCAATTGATACAATAACAACTCTGTCCCCTTTCCCCAAAATGGGGCGCATTTCAGCGTCTTGTATGAGGGACGGAGTCGTAACTTGATGATGTGGCTGACTTTAATCAGACCTTACCCATCGTGAACCAAGCTTTCCCATTTTTGCTGACGCTCAAATGGCGTATTACCCAAATTCCAAAAGGCCGTCAAATTCTGAAGCCCATAATTGGCGTCTAAACCTATATGCATCCGATAACTTGACCAAGGATATTCTTCTAAACGAGTAACAAGATGCTCGATGAAAGGGCTTTGTTCTATTTTTTTCTGAAAGAGCAATGCGTCATTTTCTTGAGCAATAAAGTGGGAGTAGTATCTTCCCGCCCAAATACTCGACTTTCTTAAATTTACTTGATTAAATAACTGGGTATACCTTCTGCATAACGACTGCATTGTTCTCGCTAAAGAATCCTGCTCACTTGGAGTCACCAGTAATTGCGTCTGATTGGGCAAAATAACATAAGCATGCAAGGCCAGCTTGTAGTGTTTACTAGCATCTCTTAGCCATGCTAAAAAGGCGAGTTTGAGCTCATCCTTCTCAAAAATGGCTAGTGCTGGCAAGCCACGCAGAACTACAAAGTATGTTTGCCCTGAATGAATTTGGCGAGCTTGCCTGGCCATACATCATTCCAAGAGAGAGGTAAAAGAAGCATGACTTGTAAATTCAGGAATCGTCCAGTCTCCGTCTTCACTTACGACACCTGTGGGTGGAAACCTTGGTGAGTCTGGAACGCCATCGAGAGCTTTTGACATATAGTTAATCCAGATTGGTAAAGATAAACCACCACCTGTTTCGTTACTACCTAAACTTTTGGGTCGATCAAAGCCCATCCATACAACGGCGCAGAGATTGGGGTGATAACCAGCAAACCAGGCATCATGAGCGTCATTAGTGGTTCCCGTCTTACCAGCGATATCCGTACGACCAAGCCGAACTCTTGCAGATGCCGCAGTCCCAGAACGAGTGACCTCTTGCATTAAGCTATCCATAACAAAGTCGGTTTTGGGATCCAGTACACGCTTAGATTCATCTCCCATGTTATTAGGCGCAGCTTCAAAAATAATTTTGCCCTTACCATCAACAATCTTACTAATTAAATACGGCTGAACATCGTAACCCCCATTGGCAAAGATACTATAGGCAATCGCCATTTGTATGGGAGTAGTTGATCCAGCGCCAAGGGCTAAAGTTAAATAGGGGGGATTCTTTTCAGGCTCAAAGCCAAATCTCTGAATGTATTGTTGTACATACTGAGGTCCAATCGAACGCATAATTCGGACAGACACAAGATTCTTGGATCTCGCCAGAGCAGATCGAACCGTCATCAGACCATCGGTTCTACCATCATAGTTTTTCGGCTCCCAAGCCTTGCCTCCCGTTTCAGATCCACTAATGGACAACGGCGCATCATTGACAATGGTTCTTGGCATAATGCCTTTTTCTAAACCAGCCGCATAAATAAATGGCTTGAAGGATGATCCTGGTTGTCGCTCCGCTTGCATGACATGATTAAACTGCGTGAGCTTAAAATCAAATCCACCCATCATTGCGTTGATTGCTCCCGTCTGAGGATCGACGGAAACTAAAGCCCCTTGAACTTCTGGAATTTGAGTAATTTGCCAAATGCCACCAATTTGTGAAACGCGAATAATTGAGCCAGGCTTAATCTGAATCTTCGGCTGTGCATTACTAACCAATCCCTCACGACCCAGCCTTAAACCATCAGGCTTTATTAAGACCGTATCACCTGAGGAGAGAAATACTTTGACCTCTTGCAGGCTTGCGCTCAAAACAACACCCGACTGTATCTCATCACTTGAAGAGTGCTCAATCAAAGCCTCATCCAACGCTCTTTTCGCTTCTTTACTATCTAAAGAGCTTTTTGGCAATGCTACAAAGCCTTCTGGTCCACGATATCCATGCTTCATGTCGTAATCTAAAATACCTTTTCTTAAAGCGCTATAAGCGGCTTCTTGATTCGGCTTTTTAATCGTTGTATAAACCCTTAAACCTTGAATATAGACATTTTCACCATACATCGAAACGAGTAAACTTCGTGCATATTCAGCAGCATAATCAGCGTGCACATTGAACTCTCTCCCGAGACCTTTCACCACTAGCTCTTCTAACATCGCTGTAGCGTATTCTTCACTCGATATATATTTCAGATCGCGCAATCGCTGCAAGATGTATTCTTGACGAATCTTTGCGCGGCGAAAATTGACTACCGGGTTGTAGGCAGAAGGAGCTTTAGGTAAGCCCGCTAACATGGCGGACTCTGCGATGGATAAATCTTTCACATCCTTCGCAAAATAAATTCTTGCAGCGCTGGCAAATCCATAGGATCGCTGCCCAAGATATATTTGATTCATATACAACTCTAAAATCTGATTCTTCGAAAGATTTTTTTCAATTTTTAATGCTAAAAGAATCTCATACAACTTACGATTCAGTGTTTTTTCATTGGTTAAAAAAAAGTTTCTAGCTACCTGCATCGTAATGGTCGAAGCACCCTGGGAATACTTGCCACTGAGATTCACTAGGGCTGCTCGCGCAATGCCCTGTAGATCGACCCCAGGATGTTCATAAAAGCGATCGTCCTCAATTGCGATGACGGCATTTTTTAGGCTTTTTGGAAAGTCCTGAATTGGCGTGACATTACGTCTCTCTTCTCCATACTCCCCCATCATTTCATTGTCTGCTGTAAAAATTCTGAGAGGGACTTTCGGTCGGTAATCCGTGATCACCTCTAAAGAGGGTAAGTTAGGCCTTGCCAATATGACCGAATAGGAAATTAACATTGCCAAGCAGACAACACCGGCAATGCCTAACAACAGAAGATATAGAAAAAGCTTTTTTAGCACAAAGCTCCCCTCTTGAAGGAAAACCTTAGAGCGATCTGATAAGAAAGTTGAACCGCTTTTTGGCGAGTTGTATTACGCATTCTTTGATTATAAGGAAGAGAATCGTATTTTAGATAATTTCTTACAAGGAAATACGTAAACATACCACCCCTCCTACCTTTCTTGCCGAGCCACTTTCATGAACAATAGATGAATGAACCCATTTACATTGCCCTCACAACATTCCATCGATCCTGACACAGGCGAAGTCATCAACTTGCCCTCACAACCAGATCATCTATCAAAACCAGTATTGAACCGTTATTTAGCAACCTATCGAGAACCTCGATTCGTTTTAAAGTTAGTCTTTATTGTAGCGAACGTATTGGCAATTTTATTGGTTTACCTTACTTTAAAAAGTGATATTCAACATATGTATTCGCAGTTTGATAGTCTGTTCGAAGGCGTTGAAGAACGTGAGAAGCGGGTCTCTGAAATGGGGCAAACACTTCTGGACATGGAGGAAAAACTGCAACATGTTTTAGCCGATGAAGAAGAGGAGGCCTTTGAAAATTTTTGGGGAGATGACGATATCGCCTCACATCTACAAAGTATGAAATATATCGGTCATTATGAATCCAATCAACAAATTTTTGCTCATACAAAATCGATTCTTGGGAATCGCTTTTTATCAATGAATGAAAAAATTAATACCCATTGGCGCGTTAAGGCAATCACCGCAGAACATATTGTTCTCATCGGTGCCGGAGATAAAACTTACACCATTAGCAAAATCGGGGTAGAGCCATGAAACTCATTTTGTTGTTACTACTATTTGTTGTCAATATGGCGTTTTCTCATCAACAATTGCCGGATCATCAAGTCAGTTTTTCTTATGAGAATGTTGAGTTAAAAGATCTTTTTGAAGTATTGGCTCAAACGGGGGGCGTTCATTTCATTGGCTATAAGAGCCTAGAGGGTTCTACGGACTTTGTTGCTCAAAATGTTACTTGGGCTCAAGCCTTTGAAATGGTGCTTCGTAGTCAAGGACTTCATTTCATCCAAAACGGCAAAATGATTTGGATTGCACCCATCCATGTGATTAAAAATAGCCCTCAGGCACTTTGGGATAAGAAAGAACCTACAGAAATGAACCCACAACAAATTTTTATTGAAGCCAATATCGTTGAAGTAGATCATCGCTTCTCTCAACAACTTGGATTTAAATTAGGGCTACAAAACAATACGGCTAAAAATGCTTTAATAGATGGTGTTCGATCTCAGTTAAGCTCTGATTTAAAAGCGGGAACTTTAAATAAACTGTATCCCTCCATGAGTAATGTCACGATGATTTCTAAACATGCGGCCCAAATCATTCAGGCAGAGCTAAACGCCATTGAATCCAAAGGCGTTGGAAAAATCGTTTCCAATCCTAAAATAGTTACCACCCATCGTGTCCCGGCATTGATTGAACAAGGTACGGAAATACCTTATGTTACTAGCTCTAGAGATGGCGCCAAAGTGCATTTCCGTAAAGCGAATTTACGACTAGAAGTCATCCCTGAAATACTTCCGGATCACATCTTGTTAGATATTGAAATATTTAAGGATTCCTTAGGCAAAATTTATAGTTCGGGACCATCAATTCATACGCGACATGTTCGCTCAAAAGTAATGGTAGAAGATGGCGGAGCAGTAATGATTGGTGGTATTTATATTGATTCTGATAAAGAAGAGGTCTTTAAAGTGCCTTTGCTCGGCGATATTCCTATTCTAGGTCGGCTTTTTCAACATAAAGAAACGATGAACGATAAAACAGAATTATTAATCTTTTTAACCCCAACCTTGATCGATGCGGCTGGTCAGAACTAAACAAAATACTCAGAAATATTGCATCACTCTCAACACTGCGTAAAATTGAGGAATGAGTTCGATTCCAAAAAATATCTTCTTGGTTGGTCTGATGGGCGCTGGGAAATCGACCGTCGGTCGAGTGCTTGCCAAACGGCTTGGTAAAACCTTTATTGATAGCGACCACGAAATAGAAAAGCGCTGTGGCGTGAAGATTCCTACTATCTTTGAAATGGAAGGCGAAGAGGGCTTTCGAAAAAGAGAGTCTGTGGTCATTAAGGACTTAAGTGCTTTTGAAAACATTGTCTTGGCGACTGGGGGTGGAAGCATCCTACTGCCCGAGAATCGCGAATATCTCCATAACAATGGATATGTCATCTATTTACGTGCCAACCCACATGAACTTTGGATCAGGACCAGAAATGATAAAGGTAGACCTTTATTGCAAACAGCAGATCCTCAGGGTAAATTTAAAGAGCTTTTTGAAATCCGGGATCCACTATATTCTTCTATCGCACACCATACGATTGAAACGGGTAAGCCCAATGTCAATCAATTAACCAACAAGCTGGTCATGCAACTGGAACTCAACGATGAAAAATCTACAAGTTAATTTAGCTGATAGGTCCTACCCTATCTATATTGGAGAAAATCTTCTTCAAGACTCCAACTTGTTGGGTAAACACGTAACAGGACACATCAGTTTTATCATTACCAATCCCACAATCGAGTCTTTGTATGCCCATCAAGTGGAATCCTCGCTCCTAAAAGCTGGACAAAAGGTGGTTCGCATCGTTTTACCCGAAGGGGAGGAGTTTAAAAACTGGGAAACCCTTCAACTCATTTTTGATGGTCTTCTCAACGCGGGCGCCGATCGTAAAAGTACAATTGTTGCTCTCGGTGGCGGCGTGATTGGTGATATGGCCGGCTTTGCTGCGGCATCTTTTATGCGGGGTATTTCTTTCATACAAATACCAACAACACTTTTATCTCAAGTAGATTCTTCCGTTGGCGGAAAAACCGGTATCAATCACCCCATGGGTAAAAACATGATTGGCGCATTTCACCAACCAGTCGCCGTCATCACCGATCTCCTCACCCTAAAAACCTTGCCTGCCAAAGAATTAGCCGCTGGGCTTGCTGAAGTCGTCAAACATGGTGCCATTGCAGATGCAGCGTTTTTCACCTGGATAGAAGCGCATATAAACGAACTCAATGCTTGTGAGATTCCGGCCATGGAGCATGCCGTTCTTCGGTCCTGCGAAATCAAATCTGCGGTTGTTGCTGCTGATGAAAAAGAAACAGGGATTCGCGCACATCTCAATTTTGGTCATACTTTTGGACACGCTATCGAAGCCGGAATGGGCTATGGCAATTGGCTGCATGGAGAAGCCGTAGGTTGTGGCATGGTGATCGCGGCCAAACTTTCTGAACAGCTTGGTTATATCTCCACCAAAGATGCGACTCGTCTTACCCAGATCATTCGCTCTTTACATCTACCAACAACCCCGCCACCATGGCCTGTGACAACGTATATGGACTTCATGTCACATGATAAAAAAGCTGAATTAGGTAATATCAAATATATCGTTTTGAACTCTATTGGGCAAGCTAGTGTGCGACAAGTTCCTGATCAGGACATCATCGATGTATTGAGAAGCTTTGGCGCTACATGAATCGTGAACTCGCCGCCTACAGCGCTCACCCAGAGTCTTCATTAGGGCGGGTATACCCAGAGCCGCAAGAACCATCCAAATCAGGACGGAATCCTTTTCAACGAGATCGTGATCGGATTTTGCACTGCGCAGCCTTTCGACGCTTGGAATATAAAACTCAGGTATTTTTGAATCATGAGGGTGATGACTTCAGAACCCGTTTAACCCACAGTCTTGAAGTCGCCCAAATTGGTCGCGCCATTGCAAGGCGCTTACAACTGAACGAGGATCTTGTTGAAGCAATCGCCTTAGCCCATGACTTAGGCCATACTCCCTTCGGTCATGCCGGACAAGACGCTCTCAATGACTGTATGAAAGATTTTGATGGTTTTGAACATAATCTTCAAAGCCTTTGGGTCGTGGACGAGTTAGAAGAACGTTACCCTACGTTTAATGGCCTCAATTTATCCTTTGAGACGCGAGAAGGCATTCTGAAACATATTTCTCGCAAAAATATTCAAATTCATCAATCTTGGCTAGGCCTGCTTGCCCAACGATTTGAGCAACAATTACAACCAAGTCTTGAAGCACAATTAGCAAATATTGCCGATGAAGTTGCCTATAGCAATCATGATATTGATGATGGTTTAAGGTCAGGACTGCTAGAAATGGAGGCCTTGAACGCCTCTGAATTATGGAGCTCACGACGGCACGTCGTTTTACAAATGTATCCACATCTAGAGGGGCGCCGATTACGTCATGAAGTGATTCGGCATATGATTCATTTGCTCGTCGATGATCTTGTTAAGCATTCCCAAAAATTAATTGCTGAGTATGCCCCCCAATCCATCAGCGCTGTCAGAAACTCACCGCCATTAATTGCTTTTTCTGATCCTATCCGTCAACAAGTTTTAGAATTAAAAAGTTTTTTATTCCACAATTTATATCGCCATCCACGTGTCATCAATATGACTCAAGAGGCTGCCGCGCAAATTGAATTTTTATTTAGGTATTTTTTACAGCACCCTAGTGAAATACCTGCACATTTTCGTACTCAAGATCATCCAAACCCTCATCGACGCATCGCTCATTACATTGCTGGGATGACCGATCGATTTGCTCGCAGCGAGTTTATTCGCCTCCATCCAGCTTAAGGGTTCAGTAGGAGATTAACTCCACCTTGATTGGATATATAGCGAGAGACCGCTTTATAAAACTCTTCGCCAGTTTTGGTATCGATCCACAATGGTTGACTTTTAGTTCCTGACCATTTGAAATGAAAACCGCCCTCTTTTGCCGCAACCCATAACTCATGAAGTGGTGTTTGTAAGTTAATGACAATCACTGTTTTATTGGGAAAGGCAATGTTTAACACGCTGGCTTGTCTTTCTAAATCGACATCAAAATCACTGGTTTCGAATAAATGCTCTAACTCCGCCTCAATGAAGTCAAGAGCTTGACCCGCTATGTTTTTAAATTCAGAGTCAGTAATCTTTTCTATTTCCAATGGCATCATGTTTCAATCTTTTTTGGGTTGGTAAATGCATTTGGCTTCATAATATAAGAATCATGAAACGTTTTGCAAAATTCTATTTTAGTTTTGTTCTGGCTACGCTAGGGATTCTTTTATTATCCCTTACTGGCTGTGGGGTTAGAGGTGGTTTGTATCTACCCCCAATCCCTCCCCCACCAACAAAACCATCACAACCAGAGCCGGTAGGGGTTCAATACCCTACTCAGAGTCCGCCCTCCGATAACAACCTAACAAAGCCTTAAACATTGATGAATCATCTTCCATATCTGCAGGGGTTCTCCGTCAAAAACAACGAATGGTTTGTGGAGGATGTTAGCTTGTCAAGTGTTGCAGAGCAATTTGGCACCCCTTGCTATGTTTATAGTCATCATGCTTTAACTCAGGCATTTATGGCGTATGAAGCAGCCTGTCTGCGGCCAGATGGTTCACGGCGGGCGCGCGTCCACTTTGCAATGAAGTCCAATAGTAATTTGGCGATTCTCGATGTATTTGCTAAGCTAGGAGCAGGCTTTGATCTAGTGAGCGGCGGTGAGCTAGAGCGGGTGATTGCGGCCGGTGCTAATCCACATCTTTGTGTTTTTTCTGGGGTCGGGAAATCCATTGCAGAAATTACACGGGCTCTTGAAGTAGGGGTCAAATGCTTCAATGTCGAATCAATCCCTGAACTCGACCGCATCAACTACGTCGCCCAACATCTGAACCGCATTGCTCCAATTTCATTGCGTGTCAATCCAGACGTTGATGCCAAAACCCATCCCTATATTTCAACTGGATTAAAAGATAATAAATTTGGGGTCGCTTATGAGTCGGTGTTATCGACTTATGAAGCCGCTAAAACGATGACGCATTGCAAAATCATCGGTATCGACTGCCATATTGGCTCACAAATTTTAGACATACAACCCTTCTTAGATGCCTTAGACCGCATTTTGCTTCTGATTGCTGAACTCTCTAAGCGCAGTATTCATATTGAACATTTAGATCTGGGTGGTGGACTTGGTATTGATTATGAAGGTGAAGTCACTCCAGATATTACTGAATTTGCCAATACCTTACTGAATCATATAGAACACAAGGGCTTTGGATATCTAGATGTTATTTTTGAACCCGGTCGATCTCTAGTCGGTAACGCCGGTGTATTAATGACGGCAGTTGAATACCTCAAACCAACATCTTCGAAGAACTTTTGTATTGTCGATGCGGCCATGAACGATCTGATGCGTCCCGCAATGTACGAAGCTTTTCATGCGATCGTTCCAGTAAAGAATAAACTGCTACCGACTCACAACTATGATGTTGTGGGCCCTGTCTGCGAATCTGGGGACTGGCTTGGGAAAAATCGAGACTTAGCCATCGAGTCGGGCGACTTACTATTAATCCTCTCCGCTGGAGCCTATGGATCCGCGATGTCGTCCCATTACAATACACGGCCTAAAGTCCCTGAAGTAATGGTGAAAGGACATCAAACTTTTTTAATTCGTGAGCGCGAGACCCCTCAACACTTATTTGCTCTTGAGAGAAGACTTCCAGAGCATCTTGACTAAAAAAATAGGGACCTAAAAAGGCCCCTATTTCAAGGATTCATATCTTATTAATTAATGCCGGCAATGTAATCTGCAACAGCCTGCATTTCTTTATCATTTAATTTAGCAGCAATCGTATTCATCTGAATATTTTTACGATCACCAACTCTAAAGTTCATTAGTTGTGTATTGGTATATTCTGCCCACTGCCCACCGATTCTGGGGTACTGGACTGGTATACCCGCTCCAGCAGGTCCATGACAGGCGGCACAAGCAGGCACATTCTTTGCAGCAATACCTCCACGATAAATACTTTTGCCTAATTCAATTGAATCTTTATTGCGGGCAGTTCCGCCCTTATGCGTTTGTTTCTCTAAATAAGCGGCAATATTTTTCATGTCCGCATCAGACAGAAGCATGGACATACCCATCATGACGCCATTCGCGCGCTCACCGGATTTAAAATGAGTCAATTGGGTATAGATATACGTCGCATTTTGAGCAGATAATTTGGGCCAAGTACCTGAACCGCTGTTACCATTGGCGCCATGACAACTCACACATGCTGAGATTCCTCTTGTAGCGTCACCATTGTTATATAAAGACTCTCCAGCCGCAAGATCTGGCTTCGTCGCTTTGGGTTGCCCCTCACTCGCAAATGATCCAGAAGCCATAACAATCAATGTCATTAGGCAGAAAGTTTGAATAGATGTTGAAATATTTTTTAGCATAATTGATGAGAGCATAATAGTGTTTAACAGTGTTTCTAATTTTATAGATGTAATTTTACAATAGCTTCATTTTTCGAGCATTTATGTCAAAGCTGCAACAAGCTAAATTCTTTGTAACCGTCAATCATCTTGCCGATTTGCCGAAGGAAAACCTCCCTGAAATCGCCTTTGCAGGCCGTTCCAATGCTGGTAAGTCGTCGGCGATTAATGTACTTTGTTCCCAAAAACGACTTGCTTTTGCCAGTAAAACCCCCGGCAGAACCCAACATATCAATTTTTTCTGTATCCCAGATAAAGAGGAAATCCTAGGTCATTTGGTAGATTTGCCTGGTTATGGCTATGCAAAAGTAGACCGAAAAGTGCAAGCCCATTGGGAGACTCTCCTCAGTAAATACCTTCAGGAGCGCTCTCAATTACGGGGGATGGTGTTGATTGTTGATTCTAGACGAGGACTGACGGATCTAGATCGCAATATGTTGGCCTGGTTTTGCCCTACCGGTAAACCGGTTCACCTATTGATTACCAAATGTGACAAATTAAACTTATCTGAAAAGTCTTTGGTGATGAAGGCGGTAAAAGATGAATTAAAATCTTTAAATATTAATAATGCGTCTTTTGGAGAATTATCTGCACAATTGTTTTCGAGTACAAAACGGCTTGGGCTTGAACAGGCCGACGAACTTGTTTGTCAATGGTTAATAAGCTGAGGGTATTTATGTCAAATCCATCCTGTTCTACCTCTTTACAGTATCCACTGCATCGTCCACGTCGTGGACGCTTACATGAGTGGTCGAGATCACTCATCAAAGAAACTGATCTTTCACCTAGAAACTTGATATACCCTGTTTTTGTCCATGAAGGTAACAAGCTTCGTGAAGCCGTTCCCTCAATGCCCGGAGTTTCAAGGCTTTCCCTTGATCTTCTTCTCCATACAGCTCAAGAATGTGTTGATTTAGGTGTGCCTGTCCTTGCTTTATTTCCGGTTATCGACCCGTCGTTAAAAACTCCCGATGGATCAGAAGCTTTTAATCCAAATGGCTTAATCCCTAATGTGGTTAAAGCCCTGAAAGATCGTTTCCCTGAATTGGGGATCATGACTGACGTTGCGCTTGATCCCTATACAAGCCACGGCCAAGATGGTGTTTTAGATCCTAATGCTTATGTTCTGAATGAAGAGACCACTGAAATTTTAGTCCAGCAAGCCTTAATGCAAGCTGCCGCAGGTGTCGATATCGTAGCCCCTTCAGACATGATGGATGGTCGTATTATTGAAATTCGTGATGCACTGGAGAGTAATGGGCATATCCACACCCAAATCATGGCCTATTCCGCTAAATACGCCTCATCTTTTTACGGCCCATTTAGAGATGCCGTTGGTTCTGCAAAAAATCTAGGGAAGAGTAATAAAAAAACCTACCAAATGGACTACTGTAATTCGGATGAGGCAATCCGAGAAGTCGCATTAGATATATCTGAAGGCGCTGACATGGTGATGATTAAGCCCGGGATGCCTTACTTAGATATAGTGCGTCGGATTAAAGATACCTTCGGTTATCCGACCTTTGCCTATCAAGTCAGTGGCGAGTACGCGATGTTAAAAGCCGCCGCTGAAAAAGGTTGGCTGGACCATGATGGCGTGATGATTGAGTCCCTTTATGCGTTTCGTCGGGCTGGTGCTGATGGGATACTGACCTATTTTGCCCTCGACGCAGCAAGACTATTGCAAGGAAAATAGACGTAGTTTTTCTTGCAATTTTTCTGCCGAAATTACTCCGACAACGCGTAAGCTTTCTCTCTCTTTGCCGTCAGCTCCCACAAAGATAAATGCTGGCGGTCCAAATAACTGAAACTGCATCAACAAGGCCTGTTGGTCTTCACCAGTCTTAGTAACATCTACTTCAATTAAAGTATATTTTTTAAGTTGATCTTGAACTGATTTATCACTTAATATTGTATTGTCGATTTCTTTACAACTGACACACCAATCTGCGTAATACGTCATGAACATCGGCTGATGTTGTTCAATAGATTTTTGTAAAACAACTGTAAGCTCTTTTTGCGAACGTATCACATGGTAATCTAATCCACCAATTTGCTTGACGCTTTGCTGTGCTTTGGTCCCTAAAAGTCCATTCAGTGCTGGGTAGATCATCCAAACCGCAAAACCTATTAAGATGACTCCTAAAACTCTTTGTACACGGACCATCCATGAGCCCGCTTTTGGAACAAGGCGTTTTGCGCCGATGGCAAATAACATGAGGGGCAAACCCATACCAAGCGCCATCACGAACAAAATTAATCCTCCTAAGATCACTTGGCCACTTTGAGCAATAAATGTCAAGACACCCGCAAGAGGTGCTGTAACACAAGGACTGGCAATTAAACTGGATAATGCACCAAGCATAAAAACGCCGAAGAGGTTTCCGCCCTGTTGACGGCCCATCCAGATTTGAACTTGATCTTGCCAAGTTTGAGGCAATTGCAACTCGTAAAACCCCAATAAACTCCCAGCCAGTACCATCATCAGTATCCCAAAGGCAATGACAACCAATGGATTTTGTAAGTAAACGGATACGCCTGCACCAAAGGCAGCCGTGAGCATTCCGGCGATACTAAAAGCAAGCGCCATGCCCAAAATGTAAGCCAAGGCGAGTAAACTTGTCCTTCCCCTGGATAGTGCTTGATGTTTCGACGTACCAAAGACAACGCTCGATAAGATGGGAAGCATTGGTAACATGCAAGGAGTAAATGCCAACCCGATTCCGAGTAAGAAAAAGATCAAGAGCAATACCGGAATGGATGTTTTTTGTAAAAGTCGATTGAGGGTATTTAAATCATCTGTTGCATTCCACCAATGATCGATGGAGGCTCCATTATCAGAGGTTGCTGCATCAATTGACTCCACTGAACTTGTTTTCAAGTCATATTGAGTGATCTGAATATACCTTGTCATTGGGGGATAGCAAATACCTTTTTCAGCACAGCCCTGAACTTGCACAGCTAAATAGAGAGGTATGACATTTGGAAGATCTTTTAGCGCATAGGTGTATGTCACTTCCCCCGTATATGTTCGAACTACCTTCTGAAAATTCTCATCAAATTTTTCATGGGCTGAGGGTCTACTCGTCGCTTGAATCTCTTTTTCATTACCCTGCTCAACCGTCTGAACCAACATCGATTCTTGGTATATGTAATACCCAGGCTGTGCGCTAAAGATTACCTTTAATTCTTGGCTGGTTAAGACAGCTGACATTAAAAATGCATCTTCTGGCTTTAAAAATTCTTTGGCGAGAGATCCGTGCAAAAGATTCATCATCCCCAAGATGAAGCACATCAAAATAGCTTGGCAACGTTTTTTAGACATGGGTTTGTTGACCTGATAAACCTAGTTCTTCAAGCAACCAATGGAGATACGCTTGGCTGACTGCCATGATGGGAACAGCTAAAATTTCTGGGACTTCATATGGGTGAGCAAGCAAAATAGCTTGCTCTGTTTTTTTCCATAAGGCCTGAACTGTTTTGAAGCTAGCCATATATTCGTTAGAACTTTCTAATGTTCCATGCCACTTATAATGGCTTTCAATCGGTGATAATTGTGCGCAAGCAACCAACTTATTTTCTAGCAGTTGATGGGAAATTTGTATGGCCAATTCTCGGTCAGGAAAACTCACCAT
Organism: uncultured beta proteobacterium; assembly: GCA_903875135.1. Classification (GTDB taxonomy): domain Bacteria; phylum Pseudomonadota; class Gammaproteobacteria; order Burkholderiales; family Burkholderiaceae; genus Polynucleobacter. Next base: position 31,535 of record CAIQUZ010000011.1, read on the forward strand.
CACGATGATCGGTTCATGTGTGCGCATATCTTAGGTACCTTGTAAGACTCTATTGTTACAGAGTTTAGTGGGTGATGCATAATAAAAAAGCCAGGAGAACCTGGCTTTTTCGAGTTATCTGCAAAATTACTCTGCATCAACGGCTTCTTGATCCTCTATCTCAGGACGATCAACAAGCTCAACAAGCGCCATCGGCGCATTATCACCAACCCGAAACCCAAATTTCAAGATACGTGTATAACCACCCGGACGGGCTGCATAACGTGGGCCAAGCTCAGTAAAAAGTTTGGTGACCATATCACGATCGCGAAGGCGATTAAACGCCAAGCGACGGTTCGCTAAATTGTCTTTTTTACCTAAAGTAATGAGTGGCTCTACTACACGACGCAATTCCTTAGCTTTTGGCAATGTTGTCTTAATCAACTCATGCTGCAAGAGTGAGTTTGACATATTGCGCAACATCGCTAAACGATGTGATGATGTGCGATTAAGTTTACGCAGTCCGTTTCCGTGACGCATGATACTTCCTTTCTATTATTTCTCAAGACCTGTTGGAGGCCAGCTTTCTAACTTCATTCCTAAAGTTAGGCCACGAGCAGCCAACACGTCTTTAATTTCATTGAGTGATTTACGTCCTAAGTTTGGAGTCTTTAACAACTCATTCTCAGATCGCTGAATTAAATCGCCAATGTAGTAAATGTTTTCAGCTTTCAAGCAATTCGCTGAGCGCACGGTTAACTCTAAATCATCGACTGGACGTAACAACATTGGGTCAACCATTGGTGAACGGTTAGCCTGAACATCGCCCATCACTTGGTTGTTTTCAAGTGCAGCAAAAACCACCAACTGATCTACCAAAATGCCTGCTGATTGGCGAATCGCTTCTTCCGGAGAAATCACACCATTCGTCTCAATCGTCATCACTAAACGGTCTAAGTCAGTACGCTGCTCTACTCGAGCAGACTCAACAGCATAACTCACACGTTTAATCGGACTAAAAGAGGCATCTAATACGATACGGCCAATTAACTTCGTATTTTCTTCCGAGTAATGACGCATATTGCCTGGTACATACCCACGACCTTTTTCAATCTTGATTTGCATATCTAATTTTCCACCAGCAGATAAATTAGCAATAACGTGCTCAGGATTAATTAATTCAACATCATGCGGTAAATCAATGTCAGCCGCAGTAACTACACAAGGGCCTTCTTTACGTAACATCACAGTAACTTCGTCACGTGACTCTAACTTAAAGACAATACCTTTTAAATTCAATAATAAATTGACGACATCTTCTTGCACACCATCTAAGGTGGAATACTCGTGGACAACGCCACCGATACTTACTTCAGTAGGTGCATAACCATTCATTGACGATAAAAGTACACGACGTAATGCATTACCAAGAGTGTGGCCATAACCACGCTCGAAAGGCTCCATGACGACTTTAGCCTGATTAGGGCCTATAGCTTCTACAGAAATGATTTTGGGCTTTAGCAGTGTTGTTTGCATATAGTTTGTTTTCCTTAGGGATGCCTCAATTAACGCGAATAAAGTTCGACAATCAAGCTTTCATTGATTTCACTACTCAACTCATCACGGTCCGGAACTTTTTTAAATGTACCTTCGAGTTTCGTTGTATCAACAGCGACCCAGCTTGCTGGTCCGATTTGTTGAGCTAATGTAAGAGCTTCTTGAACGCGTACTTGTTTCTTTGCGTTCTCACGAATCGCCACAATATCACCAGGTTTAACTTGCATGGACGGGATATTAACAACATCTCCATTCACCAAAATTGCCTTGTGAGATACAAGCTGTCTTGCTTCAGATCTTGTGGACCCAAAGCCCATACGATAGACGACATTATCTAAACGAGATTCTAATAAAGCCAATAAAGTTTCACCCGTATTGCCTTTTCTACGATCAGCTTCAGCAAAGTAACGTCTAAATTGACGCTCAAGAATGCCGTACATTCTTTTTACTTTTTGTTTTTCACGCAACTGGTTACCGTAGTCGGAAGTTCTCGCTCCAGACGTACGACCGTGTTGACCTGGCTTGCTATCTAACTTGCACTTATCTGCAAGTGGACGACGAGCGCTCTTTAAAAATAAGTCGGTGCCTTCCCGACGTGATAATTTAGCCTTAGGGCCTATATAACGTGCCACGTGTATTTCCTTTCATTGCCGCCGCTTTCGCAGTGGGTTAGTTCAAATAGCAATATTTGAACGGTGGGCTTAATTTAAAAAATCGCGTTTAATGAATTAAATGCGACGACGCTTAGGAGGACGACAACCATTATGTGGAACTGGCGTCACATCCTGAATCTCAGTAATCTTGATACCTAGGCTATTGAGCGCTCTTACAGCAGACTCACGACCAGGTCCTGGACCTTTGATTTGTACTTCTAAATTCTTTATGCCGCACTCAATGGCTGCCTTACCTGCAACTTCCGCTGCGACCTGAGCTGCGAATGGTGTCGATTTCCTGGAGCCTTTAAATCCTTGACCACCAGATGTTGCCCAAGAAAGCGCATTACCTTGACGATCCGTGATCGTAACAATCGTATTGTTAAACGATGCGTGCACGTGTGCAATGCCGTCAGCAATATTCTTTTTAACCTTTTTGCGAACTCGCGTTGCGTTCGCTTGTTGTGGTTTTGCCATATCAGTTTCGCTTTCCTATTATTTCTTCAAAGCAACGCCAGCTTTACGCGGACCTTTGCGTGTACGTGCATTTGTCTTAGTGCGCTGACCACGAACTGGGAGACCTTTACGATGGCGTACGCCACGATAACAACCCAAATCCATGAGGCGCTTGATATTCATCGTTACTTCACGACGAAGATCTCCCTCAGTGGCAAATATACCTACTTGCTCACGAATTTTTTCCAAATCAGCGTCCGTCAAATCTTTGACTTTCTTGGATTCAGCAACACCGGATACCTCGCAAATTTTTCTTGCGCGTGTGATACCAATGCCGAAAATCGAAGTTAACCCGATGACGGTATGTTTATGGTTGGGGATGTTTACCCCTGCAATACGTGCCATATAAATTCCTCTAAATTAATCTACTTAACCTTGACGCTGCTTATGGCGTGGATCTGATGAACAAATCACACGCAATACGCCTTTACGTTTAATGATCTTGCAGTTACGGCAGATACATTTAACAGATGCCAATACTTTCATGACTCACCTCTTTAAAAATTCGTACTACTTTGCACGAAAAATAATTCGCGCACGCGTTAGGTCGTATGGAGTCATCTCCACCGTTACCTTATCACCAGGCAGAATACGGATATAGTGCATCCGCATCTTTCCAGAAATATGCCCCAATACCACATGCCCGTTTTCTAACTTCACACGAAACATTGCATTTGGTAAATTCTCTACAATTTCCCCAGCCATTTGTATGACATCATCTTTTGCCATATTAAATGTTTGGGCCCATTTTAAAATTTGCTTTTTTCATTAACGACTCGTACTGATGTTGCATTAGGTATGACTGAACTTGAGCCATAAAATCCATCGTTACAACAACAATAATTAATAAGGATGTTCCACCGAAATAAAACGGTACATTCCAATTCAGTACTAAAAACTCTGGCAACAAACAAACGATCGTGATGTAGGCTGCGCCAGCTAAAGTCAATCGAGCTAAGATCTTATCTATGTATCTTGCCGTTTGATCACCTGGACGAATACCTGGAACAAATGCGCCACTTTTCTTTAAGTTGTCGGCAGTTTCACGGCTGTTGAAAACTAATGCTGTGTAGAAAAAACAAAAGAAGATAATCGCACTTGCATACAAAATAATATAAACGGGTTGGCCAGGCTGCAAAGTGCCCGACAAATCTTTAACAAATTTAGAGAACATATTCGTGTTCTCTCCAGCAGTAAACCACTGAGCAATGGTTGCAGGAAACAGGATAATCGATGAAGCAAAAATGGGGGGAATAACACCAGCCATATTTAATTTCAGTGGCAAGTGAGAAGACTGGCCGCCATATACCTTATTACCTACTTGGCGCTTAGCGTAGTTCACCAAAATCCGTCGCTGTCCACGCTCAACAAACACAACAAAATAAGTAACGGCAATCACGACAATCACCACCAAAATAGATGAAATAATACTCATCGATCCAGTTCTAACCAACTCTAATAATCCACCCAGTGCATTTGGTAATCCAGATGCAATACCGGCAAAAATAATGATAGAAATACCGTTACCTAAGCCACGCTCAGTTACCTGCTCACCAAGCCACATTAAAAACATCGTCCCAGTAACAAGAGTCACTACGGTTGTTAGTTGAAAGATTGCTCCTGGATCAGTAACCAAACCTCTTTGTGACTGAAGAGCAATCGCAATTCCGAAAGCCTGAAATGTTGCCAATACCACCGTGCCATAACGTGTGTACTGTGTAATTTTTCTCTGCCCAGATCTGCCTTCTTTTTTTATCGCCTCTAGACTCGGCAACACAATCGTTAAGAGTTGCATAATAATGGATGCCGAAATATAAGGCATGATCCCTAAAGCAAAAATAGTAAAGCGTGATAACGCTCCGCCAGAGAACAAGTTAAACATGCCTAATATGCCACCCTTAGCATCATTAAACAAACTTGCTAACTGATTTGGATCTATTCCTGGTACTGGAATATGTGCACCAATTCTGTATACCACTAATGCCAAGACGAGAAACACTAGGCGATTTTTTAAATCACCGTATTTGTTTCCTGACTTTGCCAGGCTAGAAGCGGTTGCAGAAGTTGTTGCCATTTACTTAGGCTTCCTCTACCATTTTGCCGCCAGCAGCTTCAATTGCGGCTTTGGCTCCAGCAGTTGCTGTTAAGCCTTTTAACGTGACCGCTTTTGTTAATTCACCAGTCTTGATTACTTTGACTGACTTAATCTGTTCATTCGCCAAACCATTTTGTTTTAATACGACCAAATCGATTTCAGTCACATTCAAGCGCTCTAGATCAGCAAGGGTCACCTCACCTACATGACGACGTGTTAATGAAATAAAGCCTCGCTTCGGTAAGCGACGATATAAAGGCATCTGTCCACCCTCAAATCCGACTTTATGAAAACCGCCTGAACGGGATTTTTGTCCCTTATGTCCACGACCAGCAGTTTTACCAAGCCCTGAGCCAATACCTCGACCAACCCGGCGTTTAGCGTGCTTGGCTCCTGCTGCTGGTTTTAAGTTATTTAGTTCCATTATTTCCTCTATCGAATGGTCGCTTAGTTCAATTCTTTAATGAGATATGACACTTTATTCATCATTCCACGAACAGCCGGGGTATCAACTAACTCCGAAGTCGAATTCAATCGACCAAGGCCCAAGCCACGCACAGTAGCACGATGACTTTCTCGTGTGCCTATCAAGCTACGTACTAATTTAATTTTTACTATTTTCTTGTCAGTCATGTTTTTCTCGATTCTATTAACCTAAGATTTCTTCAACTGATTTACCACGCTTTGCTGCAATCTCAGCAGGCGTACTCATTTTGCTTAAACCATTGATCGTTGCTCTAACCATGTTGTAAGGGTTTGTCGAACCAATCGATTTCGCAACCACGTTGGTAACTCCCATTACATCAAAAATCGCTCGCATTGGACCACCGGCGATCACTCCAGTACCTTCTTTCGCTGGTGACATGAGTACGCGCGATGCGCCATGCTCACCAATGACCGAATGTTGCAATGTGCCTTGACGTAAAGGCACTTTAATCATCTTGCGGCGGGCTTCATCCATGGCTTTTTGAACGGCAACAGGCACCTCTTTCGATTTCCCTTTGCCCATTCCAATACGGCCATCGCCATCACCAACAACAGTTAAAGCTGCGAAGCCTAAAATTCGTCCACCCTTAACCACTTTAGTCACGCGATTAACAGCAATCATTTTTTCGCGTAACCCATCATCGCGCTCTTCAGATGCCATCTTTGCTTGCATTTTTGCCATGTTTTATCCTTAACCTTTACTTAATCTGCTTTTAGAACTTCAGACCAGCTTCACGAGCAGCTTCGGCTAATGCCTTAACACGACCGTGATAACGAAAACCAGAGCGATCAAAAGCGACTTCTGTAACACCCGCTTCCAACGCGCGCTGCGCAATTAATTTTCCAACTTCTTTAGCAGCAGTACTATTTCCACCGTTTGATAACGCGGTGCGTAATTCTTTTTCCATCGTTGATGCCGCTGCCAATACTTTTGTGCCACAAGGACTATAAAGTTGCGCAGAAATGTGCATATTGGTACGCATAATGGCTACACGTGGAACGCTGAGTTCTGCAATTTTGATACGCGTCTGACGTGAGCGGCGGATACGGGATTCTTTTTTGTTCATCATATTCGGCCTCGATTACTTCTTCTTCGTTTCTTTAATGAGAACCACTTCATCGCTATAACGAACACCCTTGCCCTTGTATGGCTCTGGGGTTCTATACGAACGAACTTCAGCGGCTACTTGACCAACCTGTTGCTTATTGGCGCCCTTAATAATGATTTCAGTTTGGGTAGGCGTCTCTGCCTTAACTCCATCGGGCAATTGGTAAATCACATCGTGTGAATAACCAAGTTGCAACTTTAAAGATGTTCCCTGTGATTGGGCACGATATCCAACACCAACTAAATTTAATTTACGCTCAAAGCCCTTAGTCACCCCAGTTACCATATTGTGTACAAGCGCACGCGTAGTTCCCGATAAAGCATTGGACTCACGAGACTCGTCAATACAAGTAACTTGTAATACATCTTGATCTTGCTTTAATGAAACTAAAGGGTGTAAGTTATGCGTCAATGTTCCCAATGGGCCCTTAACAGTAATCAAGGCACCAGCAATTAGAACTTCAGCGCCTTTTGGAACAGAAATAGGTGATTTACCAACACGTGACATATTCGTTCTCCTTAGGCTACGTAGCAGAGGACTTCGCCACCAACGCCATTAGCGCGGGCTTTACGATCAGTCATCAAACCTTGCGGTGTTGAAATAATCGCCACGCCAAGCCCATTTAGAACTTGAGGTATGTCGTGACGGCCTTTATAAATACGTAAGCCAGGCTTTGATACGCGTTCAATTCGCTCTATCACAGGACGTCCAGCATAGTATTTGAGGGTAATATTTAAAACTGGTTTTGCAGTTTCGCCAGCGATCTCAAAGCTGTCGATATAGCCCTCGTCTTTTAATACGTTAGCAATTGCAACTTTAAGTTTTGACGAAGGCATTGTTACTCCTGGTTTTTGCACCGCTTGCGCGTTGCGAATCCGAGTTAACATGTCTGCGATTGGATCGGTAAAGCTCATAATTTCTCCTAATCTCTCACTGATTACCAGCTGGCTTTAGTGACACCCGGAATCTCACCTCTGAAGGCGATTTCACGGATCTTAGCGCGACCCAAACCGAATTTTCGGAATGTGCCACGTGGACGGCCAGTCAAAGCACAACGATTACGTTGGCGAATGGGGCTTGCATTACGCGGTAATGCTTGTAATTTCAAACGCGCATCATAGCGCTCTTCCTCAGACTTAGAGGTGTCATCAATAATTGCTTTTAATTCGGCACGTTTAGTAGCGAATTTAGCAACTGTTTTAGTACGCTTTTTTTCACGTTCGATTAATGAAAGTTTAGCCACGTTAACCTCTTAGTTACGGAATGGAAATTTAAAGGCCGCTAACAAAGCTTTTGCTTCACTATCTGTTTTAGCGGTTGTAGTAATGCTGATATTAAGGCCACGTAATGCATCAATCTTGTCGTATTCGATCTCAGGGAAAATAATCTGCTCTTTAACGCCAATGTTGTAATTTCCACGGCCGTCAAATGCTTTTCCTGATACTCCACGGAAATCTCTTACGCGTGGTAAAGCAACAGTAATAAAACGATCCAAGAATTCATACATTCTTTGACCACGCAGTGTCACCATCGCACCAATCGGGTAACCTTGACGAATTTTAAATCCTGCAATCGCTTTTCTTGCCTTTGTGACAACTGGCTTTTGACCAGCAACTTTCGTCAGATCACTCACCGCATGTTCAATGACTTTTTTGTCCGCAACAGCCTCACCCAAACCCATGTTTAAGGTAATTTTTGTAATCCGAGGAACTTCCATGATTGACTTATAGCCAAACTTTTCAGTAAGCTCACCGACTACTTTGCTTGCATAATGCTCTTGAAATCTTGTTGTCATTTTGTTTCCCTTAAGCTGCTACGGTCGCGCCAGTAGTTTTCAAGAAACGAACTTTTTTACCGTCCACTTCTTTAATCCCTACACGTGATGGCTTACCGTTTGCATCAATGAGAGCCACATTCGACATCTGAATGGGCATTGTTTTATCAACCACACCACCGGTAACTCCAGCAGCTGGATTTGGTTTTACATTTTTTTTGTATTGGTTCACGCCTTCAACTAAAACTTTTTGTTCTAGGATCGCAGTCACAACACCTTGTTTACCTTTGTCACGACCAGTAGTAACAATCACCTGATCACCTTTACGAATTTTTTTCATGGCCTCTCCTTAAATCACTTCAGGGGCTAAGGAAACGATCTTCATAAAGCGCTCAGTACGCAATTCACGCGTGACTGGGCCAAAGATACGTGTTCCAATCGGTTCAAGTTTTGCGTTCAGCAAAACTGCCGCATTAGCATCAAATTTAATCAACGATCCGTCTGAGCGACGAACACCCTTTGCGGTACGCACAACAACTGCGTTGTAAATATCGCCTTTTTTTACGCGGCCTCTTGGCGCTGCGGATTTGACAGTTACCTTAATAATATCGCCAATGCTCGCGTAACGGCGCTTGGATCCACCCAAGACCTTTATACACATTACTTCGCTGGCGCCAGTATTATCAGCAACCTGTAGTCTGCTTTCAGTTTGAATCATTTTTTTATCCCCAACTTAAATGCCAAAGGCAATCAGTCTTGGTTCCGTTAAGGGCTTTAATTGTATTGAAGTATTCAAAACAACCGCTACCCGGATTAATAAACGCTTTAAAACCCTACACTTTAAAACACATTCCGCAAATAATTGAAAATTAATTGCGAAGCCCTCTAATATATCAAATTTACACAAATTGTGCAAGTGTATTTAAATGCCTTTTGACTCTTCTACGACACGTGTGACAACCCATGACTTCGTTCTCGACATTGGACGCGATTCAGAAATCTCAACCGTATCACCAATTTTAAGTTGGTCTGTTTCATCATGCGCATGGTATTTCTTGGAAACGCCAAAATATTTACCGTATAAAGCATGCTTGACTTTTCTCTCTACCAAAACAGTAACTGTTTTTTGCATTTTGTCGCTGACCACGCGACCGACTAATGTTCTTTTTAAGGAAGTTGTGGTTTTATTCATTTTCCGGCTGCCTTCAATGTCAAAGCTGTTTTTACGCGAGCAATCTCTCTCTTGGTTTTACCAAGCTGACTTGTGTCTTGGAGTTGTTGCGTACCCTTTTGCATACGTAACTTAAATTGCGCTTTCAATAATTCAGAAAGCTCATTGTTAAGGCCAATCACATCTTTAGCCAATAGTTCTTTCATTTCCATGTCTTTTCTCCAGCTTAAGAGCCAATTTGACGTATAACAAACGCAGTTTGAATCGGCAACTTGGCTGAAGCTAAGCGAAACGCCTCACGAGCCAAGGTTTCATCAACCCCATCCATCTCATACAAAACTTTTCCTGGCTGTATTTCAGCCACGTAATACTCTGGATTACCTTTACCATTACCCATACGAACTTCAGCTGGCTTAGTAGAAATTGGCTTATCTGGGAAAATCCGAATCCAAATTCTTCCGCCACGCTTAATATGACGTGTCATGGCGCGACGTGCTGCTTCAATCTGACGTGCAGTCAAGCGACCACGACCCATGGCTTTTAATCCAAAGTCACCAAATGCAACTGAACTACCACGAGTTGCTTTTCCGGTATTTCTACCTTTTTGTTCTTTTCTATATTTACGACGTTTAGGTTGCAACATGATATTTACTCTCCTGCCTTTGGTGCATCTTCAGGCTTGACAACTTTACGAACACGTTTAACGGCTGCTTTTACTTCTGGCTTCTCTTCAGCAGCTCCTTCAGCTCTACGCGGAGCGCGTGGAGCGCGGCGTGGCTTTTTATCATCTTCTACTTCGGGTGCTGGGGCTGCTGGGATTGCAACTCCTGCGCCAAGAGTATCGCCCTTATAAACCCAAACTTTCACCCCAATAATTCCGTATGTTGTTTCGGCTTCAGAAGTTGCATAATCAATATCGGCTTTTAATGTGTGCAAAGGAACACGTCCTTCACGGTACCATTCGCGACGCGCAATTTCCGCACCATTCAAACGGCCTGAGCTCATAATCTTAATTCCTTGCGCCCCAAGACGCATAGCACTTTGCATCGCACGCTTCATTGCACGACGGAACATAATACGTTTTTCTAACTGTTGAGTAATGGAGTCGGCGATTAATTGTGCATCAATTTCAGGTTTGCGAATTTCTTCAATATTGACGTGAACTGGCACTCCCATACGCTTTTGTAATTCTTTACGCAATACTTCGATATCTTCACCTTTTTTACCGATCACTACACCAGGGCGTGAACTATAAATGGTAATCTTGGCGTTTTTCGCGGGACGCTCAATAATCACTTTACTCACTGACGCATTTTTGAGTTTTTTCTTTAAGTAATTACGAACTTCGATATCCTCCTGAAGCATGCTGGCAAAATTGTTGCCTGCATACCAGCGAGAAGTCCAGTTCTTAGTTACCGATAAACGGAAACCATTGGGATTGATTTTTTGACCCATAGCTCTTCCTTAATTACTCAAAGTCACAGTGATGTGACAGGTTTGTTTTTCAATTTTGTTTCCGCGACCTTTAGCTCTCGCAGTAAAACGCTTCAATGAAGTTGCTTTATCAACGGTAATGGACTTCACTTTTAATTCATCAATATCTGCACCAGAGTTATGTTCTGCATTAGCAATGGCTGACTCAACCACTTTCTTAACAATAAATGCGGCCTTCTTTGGGCTAAATGCAAGAATATTCATTGCACGTGAAATTGGCAAACCGCGAATTTGGTCAGCAACCAAGCGGGTCTTTTGTGCGCTAATTCGTGCGCTACGGTGGATGGCTTTCGTTTCCATAATTTCCCTTACTTCTTCGCTTTCTTGTCGGCTGCGTGACCCTTAAACGTCCGAGTCAAAGCAAATTCACCGAGTTTGTGACCAACCATATTTTCTGAGACGTAAACTGGCACATGTTGACGACCGTTATGAACGGCAATCGTCAGGCCAATAAACTCTGGCAGAATCGTGGAACGTCTGGACCATGTTTTAATGGGCTTTTTATCTTTCGTGGCCACTGCAGTTTCGACCTTTTTAACAAGGGTTACTTCGCAGAATGGTCCTTTTTTAGCTGAACGTGTCATATTTATGTCCTCAATCGATTAACGTTTTTGACGACGTTGTACGATCATTGTCGTAGTACGCTTATTACGTCTTGTACGATATCCCTTAGTTGGGGTTCCCCATGGTGAAACAGGTACGCGACCTTCACCAGTTCTACCTTCACCACCACCGTGCGGGTGATCAACTGGGTTCATAGCAACGCCACGAACAGTCGGACGAATACCGCGCCAACGGTTAGCACCGGCTTTACCAATCACACGTAATGAATGTTCTTCATTACCAACTTCACCAATCGTTGCACGACACTCAATGTGAACACGGCGTACTTCACCAGATCGCAAACGAACCTGTGCATAGATGCCTTCACGAGCTAGTAGCACCGCGGATCCGCCAGCTGAACGAGCAATTTGAGCTCCTTTGCCTGGCATAATTTCAACGCAATGAATCGTGCTACCGACAGGAATATTTCTAATTGGAAGGTTATTTCCGGATTTTATTGGGGCCTCAGAGCCATTCATAATTGCCTGATCAACTGTCATACCCTTTGCTGCAATCACGTAACGACGCTCACCATCAGCAAACAAAATTAATGCTAAGTTAGCGCTACGGTTAGGGTCATATTCTAAGCGTTCTACTTTCGCTGGAATACCATCTTTATCATTGCGCTTAAAGTCAACAACACGGTAATGATGCTTATGACCTCCGCCTTTATGGCGAGTTGTAATGTGGCCGTTATTGTTACGACCAGCATGCTGAAACTGTGGCTCAAGTAAGGGTGCAAATGGTTTACCTTTGTGTAAGTCAGGGTTAACCACTTTTACCATTGAACGACGTCCTGGGGACGTCGGTTTTGTTTTCATTAATGGCATATTATTTCACCTCCGACTCAAAGTTAATCTCTTGACCAGGCTTCAAAGAAACGTAGGCTTTTTTCACATGATTACGGCGGCCTTCAAAACGTCCAAAGCGCTTTGCTTTACCTTTTTGGTTCACCACTTGAACTGACTCTACTTCCACCTTAAACAGTAGTTCAACAGCACCTTTAATTTCAAGCTTATTGGCATCACGAGCAACTTCAAAAACAACTTGCTCATTTTTGTCAGCAACCATGGTTGCCTTCTCAGAAATTACTGGGCCCAATAAAATACTTAAAAGGCGATGTTCATTTTTACGAGTTTGTATCATTTGAGCATCTCCTCAATTTGAGCTATCGCTGTCTTACCAACCAAAATATTGTGGTAATGAACGAGTGAAAGTGGATCGGCATGCTTAGGCTCAACAATCGAAACTTGATGCAAGTTACGCGCTGCTAAGTACAGGTTTTCATCTACTTTATCCAAAATAATTAAGACGGACTCTAGGCCCATCGCTTTTACTTTTTCTACAAGCAACTTGGTTTTTGGTGCGTCGAGATTAAAATCATCAACAACATTTAAACGACCTTCGCGCGCCAATTGCGAAAAGATGGATCGCATACCTGCACGATACATTTTTTTATTGACTTTATGGCTGAAATTTTCGTCTGGAGAGTTCGGGAATATTCTTCCGCCTCCGCGCCACAATGGTGAAGATGACATACCCGCTCTCGCACGACCAGTTCCTTTTTGTCTCCAAGGCTTCTTCGTGGTGTGGTGGACTTGTTCACGGTCTTTTTGTGCGCGATTACCACTACGAGCATTTGCTTGGTACGCAATAACGACCTGATGAACAAGCGCTTCGTTGTATTCTCTTTCGAAAACTTCTGGGGATGCAGAAACTGCTTCACCAATTTTTCCGTTCGCTTCTAGGAGCTTAAGTTCCATATTGCCCCCCGATTAAGATTTAGCTGCAGGCGTTTTAATCGCCGGCGTAACAATAACTTTTCCACCGCGTGATCCAGGCACAGCACCCTTAACTAAAAGAAGCTGGCGATCTGCATCAATACGGGCTATTTCAAGATTTTGAACAGTTTTAGTAACGTCACCTAAATGTCCTGTCATACGCTTTCCTGGGAAAACACGACCTGGATCTTGAGCCATACCAATAGAACCTGGTACGTTGTGTGATCTTGAGTTACCGTGACTTGCACGGCCTGATGCAAAGTGATAACGCTTGATAGTACCGGCATAGCCTTTACCAATCGATACACCCTGTACATCTACTTTTTGACCAACAGTGAAAGTATCAACGCCGACAGTAGAACCAGCCTGAAAATCAGCTAATTTACTGGCGTCAATTCTAAATTCGTTCAGTGCATTACCAGCAAGTACTCCCGCTTTAGCAAAATGTCCTGCCATTGCCTTGGTAACACGTGATGCCCGGCGTTCGCCGTGAGCTAACTGGACAGCGTCATAGCCATCAGTTTCCTGAGTTTTGATTTGTGCGACCCTGTTGTTGCTTACATCAATAACTGTGACAGGAATAGCATCACCTTCATCTGTAAACAAGCGAGTCATGCCGACCTTCCGGCCGATCAAGCCTAAGCTCATATCTTGCTCCAATGTCGACATCGATTGGTCGACGAAAATTAATTAATGATTTTTAGTGAAGGAATGCTTACTAAAAATCCCATTCTTAAAACATTTACCTACCATCAAACAGATTTGGTAGAACTCAGCATTCTATACAACTTTTATCCGTTTGACAAGTCTTTTTCTTTATTGCAACTTAATTTCTACATCAACCCCTGCTGGAAGGTCTAGTTTCATCAACGCATCGACCGTTTTTTCTGTTGGATCAATGATGTCCATCAATCGTAAATGCGTACGGATTTCTAATTGGTCACGTGAAGTCTTGTTAACGTGTGGTGAGCGCAATATATCAAAACGCTCAATACGTGTAGGCAAAGGAACTGGGCCCTTGACAACTGCTCCCGTTCTTTTAGCTGTGTCAACAATCTCAGCAGCTGACTGATCAATTAAACGATAGTCAAAAGCTTTTAAACGAATCCTAATTTTTTGGCTTTGCATGATTTTTTCCTAAAGAGCATAGCGGCGTTGACGCTAAATTTAATATAGTAAAACTTGCGTGCAACGCACACGCAAGTTTCATACAAAACTACTTAAGCAATAATTTTGGCAACAACACCAGCACCAACGGTACGTCCACCTTCACGAATCGCGAAGCGTAAACCCTCTTCCATCGCAATCGGCGCAATTAACTTCACGCTAATCTCAACGTTATCACCAGGCATCACCATC
>CAIQUZ010000012.1 GCA_903875135.1 uncultured beta proteobacterium
AATTTTTTCGATAGCACGCGTAGCCATCTCCTTTTGTAGAGAGTTACCATGACTTAAAAGATAGATGAGGGGGAGGGTAGGTTTTCCCTCCCTTAAATCATCACCCGCATTTTTACCCATTGCAGCTGAAGTGGCCGCATAATCCAACCAATCATCAATGAGTTGAAAAATCACACCAATATGTTGACCAAACTCTGCGGCAGCTTTGGTTTGAGCTGGATTGGTTTTTGCTAGAACGGCGCCGAGTTCAGCAGAGGCCTCAAACAGTTTCGCTGTCTTATATAAAATCACTTTGAAATATTTCTCTTCATTGACAAGAGGGTCATTGAGATTGAGCAATTGCAAGACTTCCCCTTCAGAAATAATATTCGTCGCACTGGATAGTATCTCCATGATTTTCAGCTCACCTGGAATCACCATCATTTGAAAGGCTCTTGAATAGAGAAAGTCACCAACCAAAACACTTGCAGCGTTGCCGAAAACGGCATTTGCTGTTTTACGACCGCGCCGCAAATCCGATTCATCGACCACATCATCATGAAGTAGGGTGGCGGTATGAATAAATTCGAGAACTGCCGCAATTTCATGACGAAATGGAACGGGTGAGCCATTTCCCAAGGCGTTGGAAATCAAAAATAAAAGTGCCGGACGTACTCTTTTGCCACCGGCCTCAATTAAATATTGAGAGATTTGATTTATTAATGCAACATCCGAAGAAAGTCGTTGTTTTATGACTTGATCCAACTCTTGCATATCCAAACGAATCGGATCAATGATTGTTGTCATATTGACGACTTGCTTGGCTTGAGTATTGGTTAAGTTCATTTGTAATAAGTTCTTTAAAAATAATAACTTAAGTTATTTTATAGGTTGTCTTTGATTATTTTAAGTCAATTTTCAATGCCTTGGAGAGATCCAAAATTTTGTATATCAAACAAGGCTTTGACAGCGATAAAATGGCGGGTTATAATTTGAGGCTTCCCAATTTATTTTGGGATATTTGGGAATTAACCCTTTCGAGAGGATTTAATATGTACGCGGTCATAAAAACCGGTGGCAAGCAATACAAAGTTGCTTCTGGTGAAAAATTGAAAATAGAACAGATACCTGCGGACATTGGTAGCGAAATCACTATCGACCAAGTGCTAGCCATTGGGGCTGGTGACTCATTGAAATTTGGTGAGCCTTTGGTAGTTGGTGCTTCCGTAACAGCCACTGTTATCGCCCAGGGTCGTCACGACAAAGTGAAGATTTTTAAAATGCGCAGACGTAAGCATTATCAAAAGCGTCAAGGGCATCGCCAAAATTTCACAGAAATTTTGATTAACAACATTTTGGCTTAATTAAAGGCATAACAGGGGTATCTTATGGCACAGAAAAAAGGCGGCGGTTCAACAAGAAACGGCCGTGATTCAGAATCAAAACGATTAGGTGTAAAAGTATATGGTGGTCAAGCCATTAACGCTGGTGGAATCATTATTCGTCAACGTGGCACTCGTGTTCACGCTGGTAATAATGTTGGTATAGGTAAAGACCATACTTTATATGCTCTAGTAGATGGACACGTTGAGTTCACTATTAAAGGAATTTTAAAGAAATCTGTTGTTTCAGTTTTACCGCAAGCATAATATTGCCTGACTGATTGATACCATTCAGATCAAGGCCTCGCCCCTTTGCGAGGCCTTTTTTATTGGAAAATAAATGAAATTTATAGACGAAGCACGTATTGAAGTGATCGCTGGTGACGGCGGCGCTGGAAGTGCATCGATGCGTCGGGAAAAATTCATTGAGTTTGGCGGCCCTGATGGGGGCGATGGTGGACGTGGTGGCTCAGTTTGGGCAGTCGCAGATCGCAATATTAATACACTCATTGATTATCGATACGCAAAAACCCATTTGGCAAAAAATGGTGAGCCTGGAAGAGGTGCCGATTGCTATGGGCGTGGCGGTGATGATATTGAGTTACGCTTTCCCGTTGGAACCATTATTGATGATATGGATACTGGGGAGCGCATCGCTGACTTAACCATGCATGGAGAACAGATACTGCTGGTCAAGGGTGGAGAGGGCGGATGGGGAAATATTCACTTTAAAAGTAGCACGAACCGTGCCCCACGACAAAAAACAAGTGGTAAGCCAGGTGAACGTCGCAAGTTAAAGCTAGAGTTAAAGGTTTTAGCGGATGTTGGTCTATTAGGTTTGCCTAATGCTGGTAAGTCAACATTTATTACTGCGGTTTCCAATGCGAGACCAAAAATTGCTGATTATCCATTTACCACCTTGCACCCTAACTTAGGGGTAGTGAGGGTTGGGCCTGAAAAAAGCTTTGTGATTGCAGATATTCCTGGCCTGATTGAAGGGGCTGCTGAAGGGGCGGGACTTGGGCATCGATTTTTAAGACATTTACAGCGTACCGGAATCATTCTTCACTTGGTAGACTTGGCGCCGTTTGATGAAGATATTGATATTGTCCTTCAGGCAAAGGGAATTGTTCAAGAGCTGCTTAAATACGATACCGCTTTATATGAAAAACCCCGTTGGTTAGTTTTGAATAAAGTCGATATGCTCGAAGACACTGAAAGATCCAAAAAGATCAAAGACTTTATCAAGGCCTATAAGTGGAAGGGCCCTGTATTTGAAATTTCGGGGCTGACTGGTGAAGGTTGTAAGGCGCTTTGCTTTGCCATTCAAAAATACTTGGATGAGCAAAAAGCCTTGGTGGATGCACAGGAAGAGTATGAGGCTGATGTTCGGTTTAAGGAAGATCATCTAAAAGGAAAAGAATCATCATGACAGTTTCTGTATGTAAAGAGGCTAAAAGAATCGTCATTAAAGTTGGATCGAGTCTCGTTACCAATCATGGAGAGGGATTGGATAAGGAGGCGATTAACCGTTGGGCGAGTCAGGTTGCCAAGATGCGTGTAGCTGGTAAAGAAGTTCTGATGGTGAGCTCTGGGGCGATTGCGGAAGGAATGCAACGCTTGGGGTGGAAAGTGCGTCCCGAGGAAATACACGATCTACAAGCAGCCGCAGCCGTAGGGCAAATGGGTTTAGTGCAAGTGTATGAGACTGCTTTTTTTCAGTATGGCATCCGAACTGCACAGGTTTTATTGACAAATGCGGATTTGGCGAATCAAGAGCGTTACGACAACGCTAAAGCTACATTAGATAATTTATTAAAGTTAGGCGTGGTTCCTATCATTAATGAAAATGATACCGTCGTCACTGACGAAATCAAGTTTGGCGATAACGATACTTTAGCCGCACTGGTGGCGAATTTAATCGGTGCTGATTTGCTCATTATCTTGACGGATCAAGATGGTTTATACACTGATGATCCTCGTAAAAACCCTCAGGCTTCATTGATTCAAGAAGCTAAAGCCGGGGAGCCAGATTTGGAGATCATTGCTGGTGGTGCGGGCAGTTCTTTGGGTAAGGGCGGTATGTTAACCAAGGTGTTGGCGGCAAAGATGGTGGCGCGTCATCGATCGCATACCATTATTGCTTCTGGTCACGAGCAAGATGTATTACTCAGATTGGCGAGTGGCGAAATGATTGGCACACAATTGATTGCAACCGCCTTAGTTTAGGGCTACCTTCAATCATATTTTAGCGATAGCGACTCTGATCGTTGTCTTTTAAACGAAAAATAATATCGGAGATATTGCTATTGGCTGTCTCCCCAGCACATAACGCTCTTCTTCCTAAGTAAGCGGGATAGTTGTTATAGCCCAAATTGGCAATAGGTTTCCATTCACTTTCACTCATGGGTTTCCAGACACCATTTTCTAGCGAAGCATAAGTGCGCCTTAAAAATATTGAGCATTTAATACCAGCCAATAAGGTTTGCTGTGCGCCTTCAGGGCTTCGTATGACAACGACATACTGGACAATATCTTGAGTGACTGTAATATTTTTTTGGTCTAA
This sequence comes from uncultured beta proteobacterium, assembly GCA_903875135.1. Lineage (GTDB taxonomy): Bacteria > Pseudomonadota > Gammaproteobacteria > Burkholderiales > Burkholderiaceae > Polynucleobacter. The sequence continues at coordinate 3,928 of CAIQUZ010000012.1, forward strand.
GAAAAATTGTAGAGTTTTACTATCTGCTGAAGGAATAAACAGCAATAAATCTTTTTCTTGAGGAGGGTTTGTGGGAAACACCACTTTTGCTTCTATCTTTGGCTCGGTCGAATCAAGTTCTGACAAGTCCTGAAAAAGGCGAGATTGAGAAAAGCTATTGTGACTACAAAGCAAGGCAATGATGAAACTGGCAATACGAAAATAAGAAGTAGGCATAAGTTTCTTTATTAATGAGAGTCAACAGATGAAGAGCTGGGTATTGTGTTGATAACAGGATGGAACTCCTCTAAAGTGGAGTTCCAAGGTAGTGTCAGTAAATGCGTTTTTCTACTTAGGTATCTCGCCAGTTCACATAGCGCTTGTGAGTAGACATCTCGTTTGAATTCAATCACTGCGTCAAGTGGTATCCAATAGTGACTCCAACGCCATGCATCGAATTCGGGATGATCCGTGGCCCGCAACGAAATATCGGTATCACGCCCAGTCATTCGCAGTAAAAACCAAATTTGCTTCTGGCCTTTATAGCTAATACGCCGAGGTTTTTGATTTGAATTTCTTCGTAAAAACTCCTCGGGAACGTCATAACGAATCCAATCTTTTGTTCGTCCAATCACCTGGACGTGCTCGGGTAATAACCCTACCTCTTCTTGCAGCTCACGAAACATTGCCTGTTTGGGGTTCTCACCATGTTGAATCCCACCTTGTGGGAACTGCCACGAATGCTGGCCAATACGCTTGCCCCAGAATACTTCGTTACGCTGATTGAGGAGAATTATCCCGACATTAGGCCTGTAACCCTCTTTATCGAGCATGATAACTTTCCGAATCCTTTAAAATCAATGAATTGATTATATCTATAAAGAATTCATGAAAGCTACCCAAACATTTATTTTGACCTTAAAAGAAGCTCCTGCGGATGCAGAAATCGTCTCTCATCAATTAATGATGAGAGCGGGAATGATCCGAAAAATCGGTGCCGGCATCTATAACTACATGCCGATCGGCTTACGAGTGATTCGTAAAGTAGAAGAAATTGTTCGTCAAGAAATGAATCGAGCCGGCGCAATAGAAATGTTAATGCCTTTTGTGCAACCTGGGGAATTATGGGAAGAGTCTGGGCGTTTACAAAAAATGGGGCCAGAACTATTAAGAATAAAAGATCGTCATGACCGTGATTTTGTATTACAGCCAACCTCTGAAGAAGTGGTTACGGATGTCGCCAGAAATGAAATAAAAAGCTATAAACAGCTACCCATCAACTTATATCAAATCCAGAGTAAATTTCGCGATGAAAGAAGACCTCGATTTGGTGTCATGCGAGGTCGAGAGTTTTTGATGAAAGATGCCTATTCGTTTGATAAAGACGAAGAGGGTATGCGGGCTTCTTATGCCAAGATGTTTGAAGCCTATCACCGTATTTTTGAGCGACTTGGTTTAAATTATCGGGCTGTTGCGGCGGATAACGGCGCTATTGGAGGAAGTGGCAGTCAGGAGTTTCATGTCATCGCAGATACCGGTGAAGATGCGATTGTGTATTGTAAAGACTCTGAATACGCCGCTAATTTAGAGGCGGCGCAAGCCTTAAGTGCCATCAAGCAGAGCCAAACGCCACAAGAAAGTATAGAAAAAGTGGCTACACCTGGTATCAGTAAATGTGAGGACGTCGCAAAATTTCTAAATCAAGCATTAGAAAAAACAGTAAAAACGATTGCCTTCGCGGCGGATAGTTTTGATGAACATGGGCAGATCATTGCTGGTAAAGCAAAAATATTTGCTGTGTTATTACGAGCCGACCATGAGCTCAACGAAGTAAAGCTGAAAAAAGTACCAGGCCTGGCCGATTTTAGGATGGCCACAGAGTCGGAAATTTTGAATGCCTTTGGTGCTGCCCCAGGATCCATTGGTCCGGTAGGTTTAGGTCAAGATGTCACTGTGATAGCTGATTTAACGGTACTAGATATGACTGATTGGATTTGCGGCGCAAATGAGACTGGCTTTCATTTTCAGGGTGTGAATTGGGAAAGAGATTTATCCAAGGCGATCGCACGTGATCTACGTAATGTGATTGAGGGCGACCCCTCACCAGATGGCAAAGGCACACTAGAAATTTGTCGGGGTATTGAAGTTGGTCATGTCTTCATGTTAGGGACAAAGTACTCAGAGTCCATGAAGGCCAACTTTCTGGATGAGCATGGAAAATCGAAGCCATTAGTGATGGGGTGCTATGGTATCGGAGTTACTCGTCTGTTGGGTGCTGCCATTGAACAGTGTCATGATGACAAAGGGATTATTTGGCCAGCTTCGATTGCACCATTCCAAGTGGTAATTTGTCCTGTATCTTATGATCGTTCAGACATCGTCAAAAAGACAGCGGATACTCTTTATGAGCAAATGATGACGGCAGGCATTGAAGTGGTTATCGATGATCGCGGCGAGCGTCCGGGTGCCATGTTTGCCGATTGGGAATTAATTGGAGTCCCTTATCGCGTCGTCGTTGGGGAAAGAAGTTTAAAAGAGGGATTTGTTGAGGTGCAGGCAAGAACAGAAGCTGCCGCAACGCAAGTTCCTGTTGATCAAGTCCTTCAAACGCTACAGAATTTATTGCAGTAGGCTTTTTGAAGAGATTATTTAAAGGGCCCTTTGCCTAAAGCCTTACCCATGCCTTTAGCAGCCATTTGACCCATCATACGAGCCATTTTTCCGCCACTAAGTTGTTTCATCATGGTTTGCATTTGTTCAAATTGACCGAGCATACGATTGACTTCTTGCACTTGAACGCCTGCACCTTGAGCAATCCTACGTTTACGACTAGCCTTGAGTAAATCTGGCTTAGCACGCTCTTGTGGCGTCATACTATCGATGATGCCTTGCATGCGTTTGATGTTTTTTTCAGCGGCATTCATATCTGTTTTTGCTGCTGCCTGAGCCATTTGCGCAGGTAATTTATCCATCAAGTTAGATAACCCACCCATATTTCGCATTTGCGTGATTTGACTTCTGAAATCAGAAAGATCAAAACCACCTTTTTTAATCTTTGCGACTAACTTCTCAGCTTCTTGATGATCAACATTCTTTTGCGCTTCCTCAACGAGCGCCAAAATATCACCCATGCCCAGAATACGGCCAGCCATTCTTTCAGCATCAAAAGGGTCAAGACCATCAATTTTTTCAGATACCCCAACAAACTTTAAGGGCACGCCGGTGATATGCCGAACGGATAGTGCAGCTCCACCTCGGGAGTCGCCATCTAGCTTTGTCAGGATGACACCTGTTAAAGGAAGCGCCGCATGAAACGCTTTCGCTGTATTGACCGCATCTTGACCTAACATAGCATCCACAACAAACAGTGTCTCAATCGGTTTGACGGCGTCGTGAAGGGCGGCGATTTCTGCCATCATCGCTTCATCAATACCTAGGCGACCGGCGGTATCGACTAAAAGAACATCATAATAATGACGCTTTGCCCAATCGATTGCTGCACTGGCAATATCCTTTGGCTTTTGGTCGGCATGACTCTCAAACCAATCGGCTCCGGCTTGGGCGGTGACTGTTTTTAATTGCTCAATCGCGGCAGGACGATAAACGTCACAAGAAACAGTTAAAACTTTTTTCTTCTGGGTGCGTATTAGCCATTTGGCAAGTTTCGCAACAGTGGTGGTTTTACCTGCCCCTTGTAAGCCAGCCATTAAAATGACAGCAGGGGGTTGTGTGGCTAAATTCAATTTTCCTGGAGAGCCGGCATTGGGCAGATCACTGCCGTTCATAATGTGGACTAATTCTTCTTTGACAATCCCCACTAAAGCTTGTCCTGGTGTTAAGCTAGAAATAACTTCTTCACCTAGGGCTTTTTGTTTGATATTCGCTAATAATTCTTTAATGACGGGTAGTGATACGTCAGCCTCTAAAAGAGCTAGACGTATTTCACGAAGCATCTCTGAAGTATTTTCTTCTGTAAGGCGAGCTTGTCCACGAATGGATTTAACCACGCGACTTAAACGGTCTGTTAGGTTTTCTAGCATGAGGGTATTAAACTAAGCATATGTTAATAATATATCCAAGCATTGCATACGCACTGACACTCTTGACGGTTGTGATTCACAACCGTCAAATGACTTCTGCTGACATCGTCATTAAAGATTCTCAGGAATCTACCATTTCTAGCCAGCGACACAAACTTTGGATACATCTTCTGCTATTTATTTTACTCGTCTTCCATGGCTACGCATGTTATCAAGATATTTTTACGCCACAAGGACTCGTGTTTGGATTTGCTCAAGCCTTATCGATGATGGCTTGGGTCGGTATTGCACTCTACTGGGTTGAGGGTTGGTTTTTTACTCTTTACGGCATGTTGCCGTTAGTTTTAGGTATGGCCATGATTTTTAGTTTTTTACCCTCTGTTTTTGAGGGTGCCATCATTTCCACAAAGGCAGTTCATTCACCTGGATTTCGCTTACATTTCATTACTGCCAATATGGCTTATGGCATTATGTTTTTAGCTGCCCTTCAGGCTATTTTGATGACATGGCAGGATAAAAATTTAAGATCGAATCAATCGAGTGAAGCGGCTTCTTGGATGCAGATGTTAGTACTTGGTCAGCGCTCTAGCCTTTTAGATCAATTACCACCCTTACTCACCATGGAGCGTGTTCTTTTTAATGTCATTGGGATTGGCTTTTGCTTATTAACCATTGCGGTATTTTCAGGGGTATTCTTTAGTCAAACGTTATTTGGGCGGCCATTAATCTTTGACCATAAAACCATCTTTTCTTTTGTTTCATGGTCAATGTTTGGTGGGTTACTATATGCGCATTGGAAAGTTGGTCTTCGAGGTGCGCAGGCATCGAAGTGGGTATTGGGCTCTTTTGGAGTTCTTCTTTTAGCTTATGTAGGAAGTCGTTTTGTACTTGAAGTTATTTTGCAAAAAATCTAACGCTTCTTTCATGCTAAAAATCATCGAATTTTTGTTGTTTTTTTTCATGGCCTATTGGGTGTTGTTTATTTACCCACATAGAAACGCTGTAAAAACAGCCAAAACGGTAGATGCCACTTCCACTCCAGAGGTGGTTCAAATGGCCACATGTCATTTTTGTAAGATTCGATTACCTTTAAATGAGTCTTTTCTCTTTGATCAACGATATTTTTGCGGCATGGAACACTTCAATACCTTTGATACAAATGGGTGGTTGGGATGTGCTAAACAGATACGCTCACCCAATCATGATGAACGTCCTGAAGACGTGAATGTCGACACCGTTGTCATCCACCATATTAGTTTGCCGGAGGGGCGTTTCGGAAGTGGCGCCATTGAGCAATTTTTCACCAATCAATTAGATCCTCAAGAAGACCCCTACTTCGAACAAATAGCTCATCTTGAAGTATCGGCACACTTTTTGATTAAGCGCAGTGGTGAGTTGATTCAGTTTGTTTCAATACATGACCGAGCGTGGCATGCTGGAGCTTCTCAACTGTTTGAGCGTGAGAAGGTGAATGATTTTTCTGTAGGGATTGAGATGGAAGGTACAGGGGACATCCCTTATGAAAATACCCAATATCAAACTTTGGCAAAGTTAGTTCAGATGATTGAAAAAGAACTTCATATCAATTATTTTGTAGGACATAGTGACATTTCTCCCAATCGAAAAACTGATCCTGGAAAAAGTTTCGATTGGAAATATGTCAGTCAAAACGCTAAAATTCCAGAAAATAAATTACCATTTGGATCCTCCTCTCGATAAAGAAGCAATTTTTTTCATAGTGAGTACCAACATAAATAAATGTCGCTTTAATGACATTCATTTAAAAATTTGGTGAGTAACTACTTATTAGGGATTTCCTGATAATAAATAATAAAAAAACATCGACAAAAGATGGAAATATTACCTATACTTAGTACCTAGAGATAAATAAAACACAAGATGTAGTGTTTTTCCGTAAAGACGCACTACATGTTCTTTCGAAAAGCTTGCATTTTTATTGCTCTAAAAGATATCAAATAAAAGCCTGCGAGGCGAATTGCGCGGGTAAAAATATGGAGCACGCGACGATAAAAAGTCGATGAATTAAGTAATAAAAATAGAGATTGTTTTAAGTAAACATCATTGACTGAATTGTGACGAAAGAATTAGGAGCATTTATGACATACGCAGATCCTCAAGGTAACCTAACTGGTATTGCAGGAAATTTTGTTAGTACAAACCCTGCTTTGGCCAGTCAAGCACCTTCGGCAGTTTTTGCTGCTGGGGGTGTTGGGGCGGCAATTCAGGTACAGCTATCGGACTACAAGATTATTCGCCGTAATGGGACTGTTGTGTCGTTTGAGCCTTCAAAAATCGCGATCGCTTTAACGAAAGCTTTTTTAGCGGTAAATGGTGGTCAAGGTGCCGCATCGGCCAGAATTCGCGAGCAGGTCGAAGAGCTGACACAGGTTGTGGTGCGTGGATTGTTAAGAAGTCGTCCAAATGGTGGGACCTTTCACATTGAAGATATTCAAGATCAAGTCGAGTTAGCCTTGATGCGTAGTGGGGAGCACAATGTGGCGCGTGCTTATGTTCTGTACCGTGATAAGCGTAACCAAGAGCGTCAACTTGTTCAATCAACGACGACTCAGGTGCAGCCAGCCATTGAGCATCCTAGTATGAATGTGACTGATAAGGGTGTGCTGAAGCCGCTTGACATGGCGAACTTGCAAAAGATCGTCGAAGCGGCTTGTCAGGGATTGGGTAACCACATTGTGGCCACTACCATCCTGACAGAAACATTAAAGAATCTATATGAAGGTGTTCCGATTGAGCAGGTTTTTGACTCTGCCATTTTGTCATCTAGAACACTGATTGAAAAAGATCCAGCATATAGTTTAGTCACCGCACGAATTTTGATGCACGTGATTCGTCGCGCTATCTTAGGTGTTGAGATCCCTCAAGACGGAATGCAAAAAGTTTACCCTGAGTATTTTGGTAAATTTTTACGCCGTGGCGTTAAGGAGGAGTTGCTTGATCCAAGAATGTTGGAAATCTTTGATATTGCCCGTTTAGGTAATGCTTTAAATGCAGAGCGTGATTTGCAATTTAACTATCTTGGCTTACAAACGCTGTATGACCGTTATTTTTTACACGTGGATGAGCAGCGTATTGAAATGCCGCAAGCTTTCTTTATGCGTGTTGCCATGGGCCTTTCCTTGGATGAAAAACAACCAACGGACCGCGCGATTGAGTTTTATGAAATCCTTTCGACATTTGATTTTATGTCGAGCACACCAACCTTATTTAACTCAGCAAGCCTTCGCTCACAATTATCTAGTTGCTATCTAACGACAGTTGCGGATGACCTTGATGGCATTTATGAAGCTCTCAAAGAGAATGCATTACTGTCCAAGTTTGCCGGTGGTTTGGGGAATGACTGGACTAATGTACGCGCATTGGGAAGTCACATTAAGGGTACCAATGGTAAATCCCAAGGGGTTGTACCTTTCTTAAAAGTGGTCAACGATACTGCCGTTGCAGTGAATCAAGGTGGTAAGCGTAAAGGTGCAGTTTGTGCTTATTTAGAAACTTGGCACTTAGATATTGAAGAATTTTTAGAGTTACGTAAAAACACGGGTGACGACCGTCGTCGCACACATGATATGAATACGGCCAACTGGATTCCTGACTTATTTATGAAGCGCGTTATGGAAAACGGAGATTGGACATTATTTTCACCATCGAGCACACCCGATTTGCATGATAAATTTGGCCGGGCTTTCGAAGAGGCTTATGTCGCTTATGAGAAGAAAGCCGATGCTGGAGAGATTAAGCCATTTAAACGTATTCCTGCAGCCCAGCTTTGGCGCAAGATGATTGGCATGTTGTTTGAGACAGGTCATCCTTGGATTACATTTAAAGATCCTTGCAATATTAGAAGCCCTCAGCAACATATTGGTGTTGTTCATTCATCAAATCTCTGTACAGAGATCACTCTGAACACGAATGAAGAAGAGATTGCCGTCTGTAATTTGGGTTCTGTTAATTTAACGGTTCATATGATGACAGATGCTAATGGTCAATTAGTTCTTGATCACGCCAAATTACAAAAAACGATTCGTACGGCGATGCGTATGTTGGATAACGTCATTGATATTAATTACTACGCGGTTGCTAAGGCCAAAAACTCGAATGTGAAGCATCGTCCAGTTGGTCTAGGGATTATGGGCTTTCAAGATTGCTTACATATGTTACGCATCCCTTATGCAAGTCAAGCCGCTGTAGAGTTTGCCGACGCATCGATGGAAGCCGTTTGTTATTATGCATATGAAGCTTCAAATGAGTTAGCTAAAGAACGTGGTACCTATAGCACTTACAAAGGTTCTTTATGGGATCGTGGTATTTTGCCGCAAGATTCCGTTGCATTATTAGAGCAAGAACGTGGCGGTTATTTAAATGCCAATAACTCCAGCAAGATGGATTGGTCTTCACTGCGCGCCAGTATCAAGCAGCACGGTATGCGTAACTCTAACTGCGTTGCGATTGCACCGACAGCGACGATTTCCAATATCATTGGTGTATCAGCCTGTATTGAGCCAACTTTCCAAAACCTTTATGTCAAATCTAACTTGTCTGGTGAGTTTACGGTGGTTAATGAGTATTTGGTCCGTGATTTAAAGGCTAGAGGCTTATGGGACGAAGTCATGATTGCCGACTTGAAGTATTTTGATGGCTCATTAGCAAAGATCGATCGGATCCCACAGGATTTAAGAGATATTTACGCAACCGCGTTTGAAGTAGAGCCAAAATGGATTGTAGAAGCAGCTGCACGTCGTCAAAAATGGATTGACCAAGCGCAGTCATTAAATATCTATATGGCTGGAGCATCTGGAAAAACTCTTGATGAGACGTATAAATTAGCTTGGACACTTGGTTTAAAGACAACCTATTACCTACGAACAACTTCAGCGACCCAGGTGGAGAAGTCAACTGTTGATAAAGGTACTTTAAATTCGGTTTCTAATCAAAGTGCAGAGCAGCAAGCGGTCACTGCAGCGGCTCATGAAAAGGCTTTAGCGGACGCAGAAGGTGCTGTATGTACACTGCGCCCAGGTGATGATGGATTTGAAGAATGTGAAGCTTGCCAGTAAGCAAGATATTTGTAATATGACGAAATTAGATGGAGAAATGTGATGTTGAATTGGGAAGATGATACCCCGGTAGCGCCGGTAAAAGTAATGCCTACGCCAATGCCTGAAGTGAGAGCTACTCTTGCGACACCGGTGGCAATGAGTACGCCATTACCGAATGAGGCAATAGCTCCTATACAGGCTGCTGCAGTAGATTTAGATGCAAATCGTCGCGTGAATGTTGCCGATAAAAGAATCATTAATGGTCAAACAGACGTCAATCAGTTGGTGCCATTCAAATATAAATGGGCCTGGGAAAAATATTTAGCCGGATGTGCAAATCATTGGATGCCTCAAGAAGTCAATATGACGCGCGATATTGCAACTTGGAAAGATCCGAATGGATTGACCGAAGATGAGCGTCGCATTATCAAAAGGAATCTTGGTTTCTTTGTCACCGCAGACTCTTTAGCGGCAAATAACATTGTTCTTGGTACGTACCGTCAGATAACAGCACCTGAATGCCGTCAGTATTTATTGCGTCAAGCATTTGAAGAGGCGATTCATACGCACGCCTATCAATATATTGTCGAATCTCTTGGTTTGGATCAAGCAGAAATTTTTAATGCGTATCACGAAGTACCTTCGATTCGCGCAAAAGATGAATTTCTTTTACCATTTATAGATGCATTAACGGACCCTTCTTTCAAAACTGGCACACCAGAAGCAGATCAAAAATTATTAAAATCATTGATTGTTTTTTCGTGCATTATGGAAGGATTGTTCTTTTATGTTGGTTTTACGCAAATCCTTGCAATGGGTCGTCAAAACAAAATGACGGGTGCCGCAGAGCAGTATCAATACATCTTAAGAGATGAGTCACTGCACTGCAATTTTGGTATCGATATGATTAATCAAATTAAGCTTGAGAACCCCCATTTATGGACCTCTGCGTTCAAAGATGAGTTGAAAGAATTGTTCGCTGAGGCTGTCGAATTAGAGTATAAATATGCAGAGGATACGATGCCTCGTGGAGTGCTTGGACTCAACGCACCCATGTTCAAAAGTTACCTCAGATACATTTGTAATCGTCGATGTATGCAAATAGGACTTGACGCGATGTTCCCAAATGAAGAGAATCCATTTCCATGGATGTCAGAAATGATTGATTTGAAAAAAGAGAGAAATTTTTTCGAAACAAGAGTGATTGAGTATCAAACTGGAGGCGCATTGAGTTGGGATTAATAACTCGAAGTTGTCTCCGATAAATTGGAGATGTACGGATTGAACATTAGACGTTGGAAGTTGACGAATCAGAAAAAAAGTTCGAAAAAACGGACGGGAGAAGTTTCCCTTAAAAATGTAGCAACGTTGAATTTACAAAATTTTAGTATGACAAAGCGTCAAAGTACGCTAGCAGAATTAAGAAAGCCGTTCCAAGAAGTTGGAATGGCTTTTTTTACGAGGTTCATGGGACTATTTCGCAGTGTTGGGAATAGAAACATGAATGGCTCATTCGTTTGTGCCGATTTTCTACCCAGAGAGTCGGTTCGGAACGCTTGGGTCTTCTTTAACTGTAGTTTGTATAACTTCTCACTTGAAGGAGCATGAAAATGGCAACTGCCAAGAAAAAACCCGCTGCTAAGAAACCTGCAGCTAAAAAAGTTGTAGCAAAGAAACCAGCTGCTAAAAAAGTTGCTGCTAAGAAGCCTGCTGCTAAAAAAGTAGCTGCTAAAAAGCCTGCTGCTAAAAAAGTAGCTGCTAAGAAGCCTGCTGCTAAAAAAGCTGCTGCTAAGAAGCCTGCTGCTAAGAAGCCTGCTGCTAAAAAAGTAGCTGCTAAGAAGCCTGCTGCTAAAAAAGCTGCTGCTAAGAAGCCTGCTGCAAAAAAAAAAGTAGTTAAGGCGCCAGCTAAAAAGGCCGCTGCAAAGCCAGCAGTTAAAAAGCCAGTTGTAGCAAGTGCACCAACAAAAACTGCTTTGAATCCAACTGCTGCATGGCCTTTTCCTACCGGTAGCCGTCCCTAATTTAGACGGTTTCCGAAAGGCAACAGCTGTATTAGCTTCAGAAGTATCTAGCCCACCTCGGTGAAAACCTTGGTGGGTTTTTCTTATGAAAAATCGTAGTGAAACGCCTTGATAAAGAGTTCATGTAGGATCTCAATAGACGGCGTATGATTTTGAGGGCCTTCAAAGGCAATTTTGATCGCACCCATCAATGAACCCAGTTTGCCGGTTGTTTCCCAATCAAGTCCATTTTCGATACCGTAAAGTAAACCGGCTCGAAAGGCATCACCACAACCTGTTGGATCAACTGGATTCTCAACAAATACTGCTGGGATTTGGATCGTTTGCCCATCGGTATAGATTTCTGCACCTTGAGCACCTTTGGTCACAACTAAGGCCTTCACATGTTGAGCAATTTCAGAAAGTGGCATACCGGTTCTTTGAGCCAGCATTTCTCCTTCATAGTCGTTGACAGCAATGTAAGTAGCTTGCTCTATAAATATTTTTAACTCATCCCCATTGAACATGGGAAGTCCTTGACCTGGGTCAAAGATAAATGGCACTTTAGACTCAACAAATTGTTTCGCGTGCAAAATCATGCCAGCGCGACCATCCGGCGCTAAAATTCCCAACTCAATAGGATTGGATGAAGTTTTTAAAGAAAGTACCGCGGTGGCAACATTATTTAAATACGATTCATCCATTGCTCCAGGATGAAAGGCTGTAATTTGATTATTGTCCCGATCAGTTGTGATCATTGCTTGTGCTGTAAACGCTTCTGGAACCTCACGAATAAAGTCTGTATTGATACCGTATTTATTAAATTGATCAAAATAAGTGCCAGCGTCTCCACCGACAGTGGCCATAATCATCGGCTCACCTTGAAGCAATTTTAGGTTATAGGCAATATTGCCCGCGCAACCGCCAAATTCACGACGCATGTGGGGGACTAAAAAAGCAACATTCAGAATATGAAGTTGGTCAGGGAGTATTTGTTCCTGAAACCGACCTTCGAAAGACATTATTGTGTCAAAAGCGATAGAACCACAGATCAGACTTGCCATAATTTCCTTTAATTTTTAAGTGATTAAACCGTATTTTAGTGATAAAGCATATGGACTTGAAATCCACTAGCGTCGATTGGCACTTCAAGAGGAATCGATACGGTAATTTCCGTTTGAGATGCAACACCTTGTATGAGCCAATAATTTTTTTGTGGCAGGGTGTTCGGCAGCCATTCATTGGGTGAGAAATCATGAAAAGCAACAGTATCGCCACTAGGATTCGATAGAAGTAATTCAATATGAGGTAGCTGGATTTTTTTTAAAACGCCTGGCGCTTCAACTCTTAACTGAAGATGTAAGGTATGGCTGGTGTCTTCATCAAGATTGAGATTGGTGAACTCAATATTCCAATACGAAATATCTTGTCTTGGTACTTTCGCCCATGTTTGAAATAAAAATAGAGCTTGGACAATCGCCAATGCGAGTAGCACAAACAACATCACAATTTTGTAGATACGTAAAAGCATCAGAAACTTTAACCTTGTCCGGCTAATAAAACCCATCCCTCAGAGTGAGCAGTGATGGTTAATTTGATCCACGGAGCATAAGTAGCGATGACGTCATTGGCTTGGCGCTCTAAGATGCCTGATAACGCTAAACGAGAGCCCTTTTGTAAAAAGCCACAGATGGCAGGCGCTAAAACTTGTAGTGGGTTTGCTAAGATATTAGCAACGACAATGTCAAATGTTTGATCATCCTGAGAGTGATCAGGTAGTGTGAATGCAATATCAACATCATTTTGCAGAGCATTTTGTCGGCTAGCGATAACCGCTTGTGGATCGATATCAATTCCTACAACAAGAGTGGCACCTAATTTTTTTGCGGCAATCGCTAAAATGCCGGAGCCACATCCATAATCTAAAACGGAAGAGTTACGAAGTTGAGTCGCATCAGAAAGCTGCTCTAGCCACTGTAAGCAGAGTTTTGTTGTTGGATGACTACCGGTGCCAAATGCGAGCCCCGGATCAACAGCGAGGCATATAGAGCCATCTGGAAGGTTGTTAGGTTGCGTATGCCAGGATGGAACAACCCACATCCGTTCTGAGATAGGTATCGGTTCAAATTGGGATTGTGTCAGTTCAACCCAATTTTGATCTTCAAGAATACTTTCAGTGTAAGTATCAACCGCTAATCCTGCTTGAATTAATTCTGCAAGAATCGCCTCAGTATGTTGTGGATATTGATCCCATAGGACGTCATCAAATAATGCTTGTACGATGGATTCATTCCAGGCGGCAACACTTGGGCTCATGCCAGGCTCTCCGTAAAGAGGAGACTCTTCTGGTGTGTCTGCTTGGGCATCTTCGACACTAATCGACAAAGCACCAAGCTCCATTAAAGCGTCCCCAAGTTCTTCAGCCGTATGCGCGTCTACTGAAAACTTTAATTCGCGGTAGCTCATTGGGTTAAGCGCCTATCTTTTTGATATTGCGAGATTCAGCCTGTTCCTCTAATCGGTGTTCAAGGTAATGAATACTGGTGCCACCGAGATTGAATTTTGGGTCAACCATCATTTCTCGGTGCAGTGGGATATTCGTTTTTACACCATCAACCACCATTTCAGAAAGAGCAATCCGCATTCTACGGATGGCTTGATCGCGTGTCTTTCCATAGGAGATTAATTTGCCGATCATCGAATCATAATTTGCGGGGACTGTATATCCAGCATAAACATGCGAATCAACACGAATGCCAGGGCCTCCAGGAGTATGCCAAGCCAAGATCTTACCTGGACTAGGGGTAAATTTAAAAGGATCCTCAGCGTTAATTCGACACTCTATGGCATGACCTCTAAATTCAATATCGCGTTGCCGAAAAGCCAGTTTTTCGCCTGCCGCAATTTTGATTTGTTCTTGAACAATGTCGATGCCAGTGATTAACTCAGTCACCGGATGTTCAACTTGCACCCGAGTATTCATTTCGATAAAGAAAAATTCATTATTTTCAAATAGGAATTCAAAAGTGCCGGCACCGCGATAACCGATTTTTCGGCAGGCGAGGGCGCATCGTTCTCCAATTTTCGCAATTAAGCGACGATCAATACCCGGTGCAGGCGCCTCTTCAATCACTTTTTGATGTCGTCGCTGCATCGAGCAATCACGCTCACCTAACCAAACAGCATTTTTAAAAGTATCTGCAAGGATTTGAATTTCAATATGGCGAGGATTAGTCAGGAATTTTTCCATATACACTTCAGGATTTCCAAAAGCACGCCCAGCTTCTTCCCGCGTCATGCTGACCGCATTCAGTAAATGCGCTTCCGAATGGACGACGCGCATGCCACGTCCACCACCCCCACCAGAAGCTTTAATGATGACGGGATAACCTACTTTCTTACCTATTGCCAAAATTTCTTTTGGATTGTCGGGCAGAGCACCATCTGAACCAGGCACGCAGGGAACTCCTGCAGCAATCATGGCTTGTTTAGCAGAAACCTTATCACCCATTAAACGAATCGATTCCGCCGTTGGACCAATAAAAACAAAACCCGATTTTTCAACACGGTCAGCAAAGTCAGCATTTTCCGACAAGAAGCCATAGCCCGGATGAATCGCTTGCGCATCCGTCACTTCTGCTGCTGAAATAATAGCGGGCATATTGAGGTAGCTTTGAGCTGATGCTGGAGGGCCGATACAAACAGCTTCATCCGCTAACTTGACATACTTAGCTTCTTTATCGATTGTTGAGTACACAACGACATTCTTAATGCCCAACTCTCGACAGGCGCGTTGAATACGAAGAGCGATTTCGCCACGATTGGCGATCAGGATTTTGTCAAACATAAAATCCCCTTATGCGATCACAAACAAAGGCTGGTCAAATTCGACACCTTGGCCGTTATCAACTAAGATTTGTTTGACGACACCGTCAAATTCAGATTCAATTTCATTTAATAATTTCATGGCTTCAATAATGCACAGAGTTTGTCCCATTTTGACAATATCTCCTACTTTGACAAAATCAGGAGCCTCTGGATTCGGGGCACGATAGAACGTACCAACCATCGGAGACTTCATGATATTGCCGACAGGGGGCTCTATTACTTCAGGGGTTGGTATTAAAGTATTCGTTGTTAAGGTGTTTTCCACACCGACTTGTGGATTTGTGTTGTACGTTGCGGGGATATGCACTTGTTGAATACCGGCAGTCGGTGCTCGATGATTCACAATTCGAACCTTTTCTTCCCCTTCTGACATTTCTAATTCAGAAATCCCCGATTCAGCCACTAGGTCGATGAGTGTTTTTAGTTTTCTCAAGTCCATAAAATATCCTTTTGATCAGTCAGTGAAGAGTGAAATAATTAATTAATGTGATTGGGCAATGATGGCTTGCAAAGCGAGTTCATAACCAATTGACCCAAGACCACAAATCACACCGACCGCCACATCGGAAAAGTAGGAGTGATGTCGAAATGATTCTCGTTGGTGAATGTTGGATAAATGTACCTCGATAAATGGAATATTGACGCCAACGAGGGCGTCACGCATGGCAACACTTGTATGGGAGTAACCGCCTGGATTCACAATGATAAAAGTGACACCTTCTTTTTTTGCTGCCTGAATACGGTCAATGATTTCACCTTCATGGTTGCTTTGGTAGGTGCTGAGGCTGACATGAGCTTTTGCGGCTTGAGCAAAGAGCTTTGTGTGGATGTCATCCAGTGTTTCATGACCATAAATATCAGGTTCACGGGTTCCTAGCAAATTCAAATTAGGGCCCTGTAAAACAAGTACTGAAGCGATTGTGTGTTTATCTGCGCTCATCTTCGGTGATTTCCTTGAAAAGAGTCATTTGAAGGTGTTCAGTATAACTGATGAATTTAGCCAAAATCACTGGAATGAATAGAAAAATGAAATAACACCCCAACATAAGGAGTAAATGATGGCTAAACTGACATTAAATTTATTTAATTAACTTTAAAATCGACTTATTTACGTCATCTTCGGTTAATTTTCCTAATTTAGAAAAAACTTTATTGCCGTCAGGGCTAATAATGATTGTGTAGGGTAAAGCGCCTTGTTCATTACCCAATTTTTTCCCCCAATTACTACCATCTAGGCCGCCCACAATAATTTGATAAGGTACGTTTGTTTTTGTCAGAAATTCCCGAATATTCGATGGTGAGTCAATGCCGATACCAATAAATTGAACCTTTGAAGCATCAGATTCTGAGCTCAGTTTGGCAAGAAGCGGCATTTCCTCGACGCAAGGCGGGCACCAAGATGCCCAAAAGTTGACAACCAAAGTTTTATTTTTCCAAGCAGTGGTATCAATCGCTTGCGATTGGGCGTCATACCAAGGACTTTCTAGAAAGGATTGATAGATACCTTGGGGAAGAGGAGGCGTTGACTCCTGATGTCGAAGATAGGAAGCACCAACACCGATTAAAAGACTCACCAATCCAATCATGCCAAGCATCAGAAGTAAGGGAAATTGTTTTTTTAGAGCTTCTTTTCTATTTAATTCTTCAGACATTCTGTTTCCTTCGCTAAAATTACGTTATGCATATACATATTCTTGGCATTTGTGGCACCTTTATGGGTGGTATCGCCGCCATTGCTCGTCAAGCTGGCCATCGGGTGACTGGATGTGACGCCAATGTTTATCCACCGATGAGTACTCAGCTTGAAGCTCAAGGGATTTCCTTAATAGAAGGTTTTGCAGAAGACCAATTGTCTCTCAAACCTGACCTCTTTGTCATAGGCAATGTCGTTTCTAGGGGCAATCCACTGATGGAGGCTATTTTAAACGCTGGGCTACCTTACGTTTCAGGACCACAGTGGTTAGGGGAACGGGTTCTTGCTAATCATCATGTGATGTCGGTCGCTGGAACACACGGGAAGACAACCACCACGGCAATGTTGACTTGGATTTTAGAGGCCAACGACTACTCTCCAAGTTACTTAATAGGGGGAGTACCGAATAATTTTGATGTATCAGCCAGAATCGGGCAAGCATCTAAGGGTGTAAAGCCTATTTTTGTGATTGAGGCGGATGAATACGATACGGCGTTTTTTGATAAACGAAGTAAGTTTGTTCATTACCGCTCAAGCACATGTATTTTAAATAACTTAGAGTTTGATCACGCCGATATTTTTACTGATTTAGCGGCGATTCAGACGCAGTTTCATCACTTGGTGAGAACCGTCCCACAACAAGGGCGACTCATCGTCAACGGTGATGAGACTAGTCTTAGAGAGGTGATTGCCAAGGGGGCTTGGACTCCCATAGAGTATTTTGGAAATACGCATAAGGATCGTACTTGGGCCTTTGAGACTTTAGACAAAGATGGATTTGTTGTGCTGAAAAAAGGTCATCCGCTAGCCACTGTAAAGTGGAACGATGATGCTCATGTGGCGGGTCGACATAATCAGATGAATGCCCTCGCAGCGATTGCCGCAGCAGAACATGTGGGGATTTCTCCTGAGGCAAGTGCAGAAGCTTTAAGGTCATTTAAAAACGTCAAAAGACGCTTAGAGCTGATTGGTCAAGTGAACGGCATTTGTGTCTATGACGATTTTGCGCATCATCCAACTGCGATTGCCACCACCATCGATGGCTTAAGGCGTCGCATTGGTGGTCAACGACTACTTGCCGTATTAGAGCCACGATCCAACACGATGAAACTTGGAGTAATGAAACAGCAACTTCCATCTAGCTTAGAGCAAGCAGACTTGGTATTTGGATATGGAGCTAAAGAAGGCAAGTCCGCATTAGGATGGGATTTGCGGGAATCTTTAGCACCGCTCGGGACTCGTGCTCAGGCGTTTGAAGATTTAGAGCTATTAGTGGAAAAGATAAAAGCCGAAGCTCAACCAGGCGACCACATCTTAGTGATGAGTAATGGTGGTTTTGGTGGCGTGCATCAAAAAATATTAAAGGCATTAGCCTAGCATGCACTTTATTTATGAAGAAGGTGGCGAGATCAAAGGCGCGTCGGCCATTGGGCAATTTGTCTCAGGAGCGGATCATTACCCAGCACAAACGCAGTTTGGCAAACGGATCAAATTAAAAGCTAAAGATATCTGGTATTCCTGGCCTAGCGGCGACTTAGAAAAAACCATTGTTCAGTCACAGGAATTAGCGCCAGAGATTGATATGGATTTTTTATGGGAGTGTTCACCCAATGAAGAGTTTAAATTTGAACAAGTCGCCAAAGACTATTTTGGTGAGCAAGTTCAACCATTTCAAATTATTGCATTGGCAATCGCACTGCAAAGCGCTCCTATTTATTTTCGGCGAAAAGGTCGAGGACAGTTTTTAAGGGCTCCTGAAGATCAGTTAAAGGCAGCATTAGCTTCTGTAGAGCGCAAACGTCAAGAAGCCGTATTTCAAAAAGAGTGGGAATCTCTGATGATGGCTGGACAGTTACCCCCAGAGATAGGCTCGAATGCCCAGCAACTTTTATGGAGTCCGGATAAAAACGGTATTGCTTATAAGGCTTTATTGTCAGTGAGTCAGCAACTTGGTATCAATCAACCACAGCTTTTGCTCCAATTGGGTGCGATTACTTCTCCTTTAGAAATTCATCAAGGAAAATTTTTAAAAGAATATTTTCCAAAGGGAACGGGCTTTCCGACACAAGCAAAGGTACTTGAAGCGGTATGGGAAGATATTTCTAAGAACTTACCGCTATCGGAAGTTAAGGCATTTTCTATCGATGACGCCACCACCACAGAAATCGATGATGCGTTTTCAGTAACCGAACTACCGAATGGTGGATATCAAGTCGGAGTACATATTGCAGCTCCCGCTTTAGCCATTGTGCCTGGCGATGCATTAGACCTTCTTGCACAAGAGCGGATGTCAACAGTCTATTTTCCCGGTGGGAAAATTACGATGTTACCGTCAACGGTGATCGATGTTTTCTCACTCAATGCTGGTCAGGCAAGACCTGCTATTTCTTTATATATTACGCTTCTCAACAATGGAGAATTAGATCCAGCTGTTCCGCCAAGATCTGTCATTGAAAAAGTGTGGATGGATACGAATGTTCGGTTAAATCAGATTGAACATTTAGTGAATGAGACATCGATAGAAGATATCTCTCGGTTAGATATCCTGTATCGACATGAGTTATCTATTTTATGGAAGGCGACACAACATTTACATGGATTACGCCAAAAAGCACGTATCGCGCAAGGGCAACGAGAGGAAAAAATTGGACCGCCAGATGCCAATGCATTACCCAGAGATTTTCATTTTGCGATCCTAAATGAGTCAGGTCAGATACTTTCAGCTGATCGTCTATTACAAAAAGATATCGATGATCAGTCTTGGCAACCAGAGATTACTTCGCGGCAAAGGGGGTCAGTGATTGATTCGATAGTTTCTGAGTGGATGA
This sequence comes from uncultured beta proteobacterium, assembly GCA_903875135.1. GTDB lineage: Bacteria > Pseudomonadota > Gammaproteobacteria > Burkholderiales > Burkholderiaceae > Polynucleobacter. The sequence continues at coordinate 23,431 of CAIQUZ010000012.1, forward strand.
TTTTTTGTAACCAGACCTGGGGCTCATTGTTGGCTGATCATGAATTACCTGCTATCTATCGTGCACAACAAGGATGGGGCCCGCAACGAACGAGAATGCAAACCACACCGTGCCGTCATGAGGGACTTGGTGTTGAAAATTACGCTTGGTGCACTTCACCACTCCGACGTTATGCTGACTTGGTCAATCAATGGCAATTAATTGCCTACATTCAACAGGGCGTCATGGCAAAACTAGTAGCCCCCTTTGTGGCAAAAGATACTAAGATTATGTCTTTATGTGCCGAATTTGATACTACCTATAACGCCTACAATGCCTATCAACAGATTGCAGAAAAATATTGGTGTTTAAGATGGATAGCGGCACGTGATTTACCATGGACTGGTGTTGTCAGAGTTATGAAAGAGGGCATGGTTCGAATAGAGCTCATACCCTTGAGATTGTTTGTGCCCGAGTTAATGCAAGCAGCAAGAGGATCACGTGTCAAGGTTGAAATTATGAGTATTGATTTACTCATGCTAAGCGCTTCAGTGAGGGTTATAGAACTTTTAGAACAGCACCAAGAGTTTGATGAAGTTGAGGTAGACATTATCGAACCCGTAATTGAGATAGCGGTTGATGAGTCGGTTGTGACTAACAATGATGCAAATAGCAATTAACTCTGGAAATTCATTAGAAGCTATTCTTCCATCCGCTTGGTGGAAACAGTCGATGGTCATTGCCGGTTGTGTTTCCATTATGTTTCATCTGATTGTCTTCGCCATTAAAAAACCTGAGAATACGCCGCAAGATAAACACCTTAAAGCACCACTTGCCGTGGTTCTCGTCAATAGTCAGAGTCAGGTCAGCCCAGTGGCGCCCAAACGACTAGCCCAGCATGATTTAAATGGTGGTGGGCAAGAAGAAAGTCCTGAAAGGGCGAGCACCATCTCGCCGATGGTTCCTGGCTTAACTGAAAAGCTGAATCAGTTACAAGAGGCGCAAAACCGCCTATTAAGTTCCCTGCGAGAAGATGGTAGTCGTCCTAACAAAACAACGCTTGGTAAAACGCAAGTCGAAAAAGAGTATGTCGATCCCTTAGAGGCCGAACTTGCTAAACGGATGAAGATGGAGAGTGAGCGACCACGCAAGGCCACATTTACATCCACTAGCGCAAAATCTGTCATCTATGCTGAGTACTACAACGGTATGCGAAATAAGGTGGAAGCGTATGGTACAACGTATTTTCCACGGCAAAATGGGGTACCTCTATATGGCAGTCTGATTATGATGGCTAGCATTGATCGAGAAGGAAATCTTGTTGCAAAGCCCAGCATTGAACGATCATCAGGTAACCCCGAGTTAGATCGTCAAACTCTAGCGATATTGCAGGCCTGTGCACCTTTTGAAAAATTTCCGCCGAATTTGAGATCGCAATTGGACGTGATTGATTGGATCGCCACATTTTCGTTTGTCAAAGGTGCAGGCTCAACTCAATTAGAATTAAGAATGAGCCCTGCAAAATGACACAGAACGACACACTGCTAGATCCATCACAATATCCAGACAAGGATGTGTATGGGGTAGTTGGCAACCCTGTTGCTCATAGTCTATCGCCATTGATTCATCATCAGTTTGCCCAGCAAGCGCACCAAAATATCTTGTATGGAAAATTATTTTCTGAAGTTGATCTATTTGAACAAACAGTTGACACCTTTTTTAGCAAGGGTGGTAAGGGACTGAATGTCACCGTCCCATTTAAGTTAAAAGCCTTTCATGTATGTGCTCGATTAACTGAGCGTGCCAAAGCGGCGGGAGTGGTCAATATTATTTGGCAAGAAGATGGTCAGTACGTTGGCGATAATTCCGATGGGTTGGGGCTCGTAAGAGATATAAAAAATAGCCAATTCATCATCAATAAGAAAAATATATTACTCATTGGAGCCGGCGGTGCTGTGCAGGGGGTCGTATTACCAATATTGGATGAGCACCCAACATTGATTGTGATTGCGAATCGCACTCTAGAGAAAGCGCAGCAGATTGTCCAGCGCTTCTCTAGCCAAGCGAAGCAAGTAGGTACAACTCTAAGAGCTATTTCATTAGATCATCTAGAGCAAGAAAAAGAGCCATTTGACATCATCATCAATGGTACATCGACAGGTTTAGATCAAGTCTCACCTTTAACAGATTCTCAGGTCAAGAGTTTAACTAATATCCCAGCTCAGGCACTTGCTTACGATATGGTGTATGGAAAAACAACGGTATTTATGCGACAGATGCAAGAACAAGGACTCAAGGTCAAGGATGGTTTAGGAATGCTTGTTGAGCAAGCCGCTGTTGCATTTGAAGTTTGGCGAGGTGGTAATAGCCGCTTTGAATTAAATACAAAAATCGTATTAGCGAGCCTCAGTCAGAAAGTGAATACGTAATTCATTGTTACTTTTAATGGTTTAACGATGCAATTTTTCACAAAAGCACCTATATACTTTGGCGTATTTAATTGACAAACTTTCTCAATTGAGGAATAATAATTATTCATTTGAGGATATTGTCATGACAGCTCTAACCGCCAGAAAAAAACAAACCCCTACAGTTACTGCAAAAAAAGGTACGCTAAAAAAAACAGCGGGTCTAGTACCATTTATTTTTCTTGATCTCTACCACATGGATTCTATGGAGCAGATTAACTTTATTAAGGCAGGTATTTCTTCAGATTATGTTTTAGATTTATCAGATTCAATGGAGATCACTAAAGACTATTTATTTAAGATACTCAACTTTCCTAAATCAACGATTGACCGTAAAATCTTAGGACACCAACCTTTATCTACTGAACAGGGTGAACGCTTGGTGGGTTTAGCGAAACTTGTCGAACAAGCAAAATCGATGGTTGTTGAGTCCGGTCATCAAGAGGGGTTTAAAGCGAGCAAATGGGTCGCGCAGTGGATTGATCAACCATGTCCTGCGCTTGGAGGAAATAAACCCTCAACATTCATGGATACAATGGCGGGACAAGCTTTGGTATCAAAAATACTTGCTCAAATGCAAACAGGTGCTTATGCCTAAGAGTAAGTCGGTATGGAGAATTGCCACAGATACGCAGCAGTATATTTCTACAGATTTAACCGGTGAGGGGGCGAGAACTTCTGGTGGGCGTTGGAATTCTGAAGGTATACCTTTAATCTATTGCGCAGAATCTGTTGCACTTGCTTGTCTAGAAACGCTAGTTCACCTTAATCAAGATGGATTGCCGCTGAATCGTTACTTGGTACGTTTAGATTTTCCTATTAGATTGTGGACTCAGGCAAAAGTACTGACCAAGGATAATGCTGAGGTTGGGTGGGACGCTGTGCCTTATGGAATGGTAAGTACTCAAGTTGGAAATCGATGGTGTAAACAGTTATCTAGTGCGCTTTTCCTAGTGCCGTCTATTGTTATTCCAGAGGAGACTAATATTCTGGTAAATCCTCTTCATCCCGATGCGAATGAGATTAAGGCTTATAAGTTACGCAAGTTTACCTTTGACCAGAGACTGAGATCGAGGAAAGATTAATTGACCTTATCCAGCAATTAATCCATCCAGCCTTTGCGCTTGAAATACCAAAGTGGTGCGATGGTGGAGAGCACCATCAAGATGAGTGCGCCAGGATAGCCTAGTGTCAGTTTTAGCTCAGGCATAAAATCAAAATTCATCCCCCAAATACTGGCAAGTAGGGTGGGAGGCATGAGTCCAACAGAAACCACAGCAAAGATTTTGATAATCTTATTTTGGTTAATATTAATAAAACCAACGGTAGCATCCATTAAGAAGTTAATCTTATCGAACAAAAACGCAGTATGGTTTTCTAAAGAATCAATATCTCGCAAAATCAAGCGCGCTTCTTCTTGTTGTAAATCAGAAAGTAATTTACTGCGCATCAGATAAGATAGTGCACGACGCGTGTCCATCACGTTTCTTCGAATGCGACCGTTCACGTCTTCCTCTTTAGCAATCGTTTCTAAAACGGTAGCGGCGATTTGGTCAGTCACGGTATCTGAGAGTACGACTTTTCCGGCTTCCTCGAGGTTCTCATATACTTCTTCTAAAGAGTCAGCCGAGTATTCTGCGTCGGTAGAGTAAAGATCTAATAAAACATCTTTTGCATCGTTCACTGATCCAGGACGAAGCCGAGCACGCATGCGGACTAGTCGAAAGACTGGGAGATCTTGATCGTGGATCGAGAACAGCGTATTGTTTGTCAAAATAAAGGCGACTCTCACGTTTTGTGAGATTTCGTCTTCATCGAGTAAAAAATCCGTACGGATATGTAAATAACCGTCTTCACCTTCAAAATATCTGGCGGAGGCCTCTAAATCGCCCAATTCCTCTAATTCAGGCAAAGTTACCCCAAAAGCTTCTTTAATCCAGCTTAATTCCTCGTCATCTGGCTCAATGGCGTCAATCCAAATGGGATCATGGTACTTCAGAAGTTCATTACGATCTTCGACTTGTTCTTGAGCTAAACGGCCGTTTTGAAGGGTAAATAGATTAATCATCTTGGGAGCCCAAAAAATACTTCTTAACTAGAATCAATGTAGAGTTTATATTAATAGAAAGAATTAGGAACGATTTTATGACCATCCCAGCAAATCCCCCTGAAAAAAGTAGTGTTAATCACTTTATGCAGAAGTATCGACAGCGTGTTCAAGAGCATGACACGATGTTATGCGTTGGTTTAGACCCTGACGTGACCAAGCTTCCTTTGGCTTTGTCTGGCAATGGTGGGGCTATTTATGCGTTTTGTCGAGAGATTGTGGACGCGACGGCAGACCTAGTTTGTGCATTTAAACCACAGATTGCCTACTTTGCTTCAGAGCGTGCTGAGGATCAACTAGAGCAGTTAATCGACTATATTCATCAAAACTATCCTGAGATTCCCGTCATTTTGGATGCTAAACGGGGTGATATCGGCTCAACAGCTACGCATTATGCCAAGGAGGCCTTTGAGCGCTACGGGGCAGACGCTGTGACGGTCAATCCTTATATGGGCTATGACTCGCTAGAGCCCTATTTAGAATACCCAGACCGGGGCATCTTTATTTTATGCAGAACTTCTAATCCTGGGGGCTCGGACTTACAGTTTTTAAACGTGGGAGAGAGTTCACCTCCCCAAAAATTATATGAAAAGGTGGCGTATTTAGCTGCTCATGAATGGAATAAAAATGGACAGGTTGGACTGGTTGTTGGCGCAACCTATCCAACCGAGATAGCGAAAGTACGAGAAATCGTTGGCGACATGCCCTTATTAATTCCAGGCATTGGTGCTCAGGGGGGAGATACTGTAGCGACGGTTCAAGCGGGTAAAAAAACGAATCTATTAATTAATTCTTCAAGAGCAATTCTTTACGCCAGCAGAGATCAAGACTTTGCAAAAGCTGCCAGAAAAGTAGCGATTGCCACACGCGACAGTATTCGTGCGGTGAATGCTGTTTAAAAGGATTTTTGTAAACGTTCCATCATGCCGTATAAAGAGTGGTGCACAGCAAGTTCTCGCACCTTTGAACGGGTAGTATCGGTGATTATTTCTTTTGTGCTTAATAAGAAAACGCTCTCGCTGTCAGCCTTGATGAGACCTTTGTGTTTAAGGGCCCAGCCAAAGCAGACAAAGCCAACGGGTTTTTCAATGCTACCCCCAGTGGGACCCGCTACTCCAGTAATCGCTAAGGCAAGATCTGAGCCACTGGCATTCATGGCTCCGATCGCCATGTCTTTTGCCACTTCCAGACTAACTGCGCCATAGGTTTGGATCAGTTCCATAGGAACACCTAAGTGTTGATGTTTTGCGGTGTTGCTATAGGTCACAAAACCTCTTTCAAACCAGGCACTCGAACCAGATAGTTCTGTGAGGGCAGCAGCTACCATGCCGCCGGTGCAAGATTCAGCTGTGCTCATGGTGAAATGATGTTTAATGAGAAATTGAGCCAACTGAGAAACAAGTTCATGAACAGTGGGTTTAGACATGAATCAAGCCTAATTTAGAAAAAATAGAAAGCACTAACAAGGTAAAAAAAGTGGCGAGAAGATCATCAATCATGACACCAAAACCTCTTACAGTACGAGGCCATTGCCCAAAGAATCCTTTTGGTAACCACGTTTTAAAATACGCGTCAATATAACGAATCGGACCTGGTTTGGCAATATCAAAAAAACGAAAAAGAATAAATGCAATTAATTGCACCTTCCAATTTGCTGGAAAAATAAAGAATAAGATGAGCCAAAAGGCAATGATTTCATCCCATACCATTCCGGAATGATCGAAGATACCCAGATCAGCTCCCGTATTGCCGCATGACCATACGCCCAACAAAAAGCCAGCAAATAATAAAATAAAGACATCCAAATGTGACCAGTTCGCTAACAAGAACTGAGCCACTAAAGCAATTGCCCATGCCCAAAGAGTTCCAACAGTACCGGGAGCTAGGCGGCTAAGACCACAGCCGAAGCCAAAAGCGAGCAAGCGCCAAGGGCGCTGGAGTAGCCACTGAATATTGATGAGGGGTGTTGATTCTGAGGGGCTCATATTCATTGAAAGTGATCAAAAGACTTTAAATAATGTTGGGTAAGGTCTTCGGGTAATCGGTGGCGATCTTGATCCCATAGTTCAATGATTGGTGCGCTATCGGATGGTGCAACAATCTCACCAATACGTGTCAGCGATAGGTGTAAATGTTCTGCAAGAGTGTTAATGAGGGCTCTATTATTTTGTGGAGCTGTAAAACATAACTCATAGTCATCACCACCCCGCAGAGTGCAGAGTCGCCTCAGTTCCATCGATAGATTTTTAAGAAGGTCCGAGCAGGGTACCTCATCAGCCCATACCTTAGCGCCTACATGGGAAGCCTTAAGTAGATGTTTTAGGTCCCCTAAAAGACCATCTGAAACATCAATAGCGGCATGAGCAAGACCACGTAGTCCGAGACCTAATTCAATACGAGGTGTGGGGGCATCCATTCGAGAGCTTTTTTCTTGCCATGGGATATCCAATTGCCATTCGCCACAACGACAACCTAAAACCAGTCGAGCATCACCTACCTCACCAGACAACCAAATATCATCACCTACTTGAGCGAGATGTCGGGATAGAGCTTGTTTTGGAAAGACATGCCCGAAAGCCGTTATAGAAATACACAGGGGACCCGCCGTGGTATCACCACCTAATAATTGACAATGGTAATGATCTGCGATGGCATGTAGCCCATTTGAAAATTGCTCTAACCAAGTAGGGTTAATCTCCGGTAAAGAAATGCTTAAGTTATAGGCGACTGGTTTTGCTCCCATTGCGGCTAAGTCTGACAAATTAACTGCCAAACATTTATGACCTAGTAATGTTGGATTGGTACCTTTTAAAAAATGACGACCTTCTATCAACATATCGCTAGTGATAGCAAACACTTCGCCTGTTGGTGGTGGGGATAATAAAGCGCAGTCATCTCCGATGCCCAAGATGACATCTTGGGTATGTTTTGGAATTGACTTTAATTTGGACGGAGTAAACTGATGACGATAAAAGAAACGACGAATGACATCGAACTCACCCAACGAATCAGTTTCTTCAAAAGGCATGATCATTTTTAGCAGTTGTCAAAATAAATAGCGTAAAGTTATTAAACAATCAGTTTACGTCTTACAGGAAAAATATGAGTAAAGAGAATAGTAAAGCACAAAATGATCAGGCTGCCAACTTACGCCTAGCTGCACTTGAGTACCATCAGTTTCCAACACCCGGGAAAATATCCATAGCCCCCACCAAGCAGTTAACCAATCAGCGTGATTTAGCGCTTGCCTATACCCCAGGAGTCGCCTCTGCTTGTTTAGAAATTGTTGCTGACCCAGCTAATGCGTTTAAATATACTGCTCGAGGCAACTTGGTGGGTGTGATTACCAATGGAACGGCAGTACTCGGGCTTGGAAATATTGGGCCTTTAGCCAGTAAACCGGTCATGGAAGGTAAAGCCGTATTATTTAAAAAGTTTGCTGGCATCGATGTTTTTGACATTGAACTTAATCAAAATGATCCTGATAAATTAGTTGAAGCGATCGCTGCTTTAGAGCCCACATTTGGGGGAATTAATTTAGAAGATATTAAAGCTCCGGATTGTTTTTACGTAGAGCGTAAATTACGTGAGCGCTTAAAGATTCCGGTCTTTCATGATGATCAGCATGGTACTGCGATTGTCGTTGGTGCAGCGATTACTAACGGTCTCAAGATTGTGAATAAAAATATTCAAGATGTGAAGTTAGTCGCTTCTGGCGCAGGAGCTGCGGCTTTAGCTTGTCTGAAATTACTCGTTGATTTAGGGATGCGGGTTGAAAATATTTGGGTCACTGATTTAGCTGGAGTCGTTTATACAGGCCGCAAAGAATTGATGGATCTAGATAAAGATGTTTTTGCCAAAGATACAGATGCTCGCAAGTTAATTGATGTGATGGGAGATGCCGATATTCTATTAGGCTTATCGGCTGGTGGTGTTGTTAGTCAAGAGATGGTCAAAAAAATGGCACCTAACCCACTGGTATTTGTGTTGGCCAACCCAACGCCTGAAATTCACCCTGCAGAGGTAATGGAAGTTCGGCCTGATGCCATTATTGCAACAGGTAGAACGGATTACCCTAACCAAGTGAATAACGTTTTATGTTTTCCATTTGTGTTTAGAGGGGCACTGGATGTTGGAGCCACAACCATTACTCGGGAGATGGAAATTGCCGCTGTGAATGCCTTAGCTGAGCTTGCGCGTGCAGAGCAAAGTGACATCGTTGCTTCAGCTTATGGCACGAGTAATTTATCGTTTGGGCCGGAGTATTTGATACCCAAACCTTTTGATCCAAGATTGATTTCGATTATTGCGCCGGCTGTGGCAAAGGCTGCGATGGATTCTGGGGTTGCGACACGACCCATTACTGACTTTTCAGCTTATCAAGATCAGCTTCAGCAATTTGTCTATCACTCTGGCACCATCATGAAACCGCTTTTTTCTGCGGCGAAAAAGATACCGAATGAGCAAAAGCGGATTGTGTTTTCTGAAGGGGAAGACGAGCGAATTTTACGAGCAGTTCAAGTACTTGTGGATGAAGGTATCTTGATGCCTATTTTAATCGGACGCCCATCAGTCATTGAGCGTCGAATAGAAAGACTCGGATTACGTTTAGAAAGAAACGTAGATTACACCATTACTGATCCTGAAGATGATGACCGCTTTAATGATTATTGGGAAGCGTTTTATCAGTCAACAAAACGTAAGGGCGTGACTCAACAATATGCCAAACTCGAAGTCAGAAGACGCACCACATTAATTGCCGCCTTAATGGTGAGTAAAAACCAGGCTGACGGAATGATTTGTGGCATTGTCGGTAATTTTTCAGCTCATCTGCACTACATAGATACGGTGATTGGTCACGAGGAAGGTGCTAGCGTGTATGCTGCGATGAATGCTTTAGTGCTGCCAGATCGCCAACTATTTTTGGTGGATACGCACATTAATTATGATCCAACGGCAGAAGAACTTGCAGAGATAACCATGCTTGCGGCCAAGGAGATGCGATCTTTCAACATCACTCCGAAAGCGGCGTTACTTTCGCACTCCAATTTTGGTTCTTCCAATATGCCCTCGGCGAAAAAGATGAGAGATGTTTTAGCCATTTTGAGAGAGAAGTCACCGCAGCTCGAGGTCGATGGTGAAATGCATGGTGATAGTGCACTGAGTGATTCAATTCGAATGGGATTTATTAAAGACTCCACTTTGCGAAGTGAAGCTAATTTACTAGTCATGCCGAACTTAGACGCCGCAAATATTTCTTACAACTTGCTCAAACAATCTGCAGGTGGTGGTATAGCCATTGGTCCCATTTTGCTGGGGGCGTCTAAATCAGTACATATTTTGACGGCTTCAGCTACGGTGAGAAGAATTGTTAATTTAGCAACTTTAGCGGTCATGGGAGTGCAAACGCATCGGCCCAAGCAATAATTCATGCAATAACTGCGCCCAATCTGTAGCCGATTATGGTGCGGCAAGAACGAAGAAGAAAGGGTCAACCAAGCTTTGATCATCTTTTAACCCGTATAAGCCAACAAATACACGCTCTTTAAATATCAAACAGATGGCCTTGTAGCTTTTTGATAAATAGCTCTTGCCCCTGATGAACTTGTTGAGACCATTCTTGCCCTGAAGATTCATTGGCTTCATCGGAAATATATTTGTAAGAAACCCAGTCAATCTGATGCTCATGAGCTACTGAAGCTATTGCAAACAACTCCATATCCACAACATCGATATTATTTTGTAGTAACCAGTCATCCTGCTGTGTAACAAAGCTATCTCCTGTTCCGCAAACATGACCATCTGAGATCGATACTAATTGGTTGGGTTTATTTGAGAACGGAACTGTGCCTCTTGGCGCTAAAGGTTCAGCAATCATGTCTCGCTGAATCACGGATCTGATTTGGATGAGACCAGAGAGAGCCGGGTTAATTTTTCCAACAGTACCGAAGTTCATAATCAAGGATGGTTGGTATTGCATGATGGCCTTAAATGTCGCAATGGCGGCGTTCACTTTACCGATTCCAGAATAGATGATGGGAATGTGCGAAGATATTAACTCTTGATCGAGCTCATCTTCTAACGCCACAATTAACACTAAAGAACTTTTCATCATTTATGAATTTATTAGATTATTTACCTAGCGTACCTGATTTCCCAAAGCCTGGAATTCTGTTTAAGGATATTTCTCCTTTACTAGCAGACCAGAAAGCATTTTCATATGCCATTGATAAATTGTATGCGCTTAGTGATTTTTGCGAATTTGATTTCGTCTTAGGCATTGAGTCAAGAGGGTTTATCTTTGCGACCGCCCTTGCTCAGGTATCACAAAAAGGATTGGTGTTGGCGCGCAAGCCGAACAAGTTACCGAATCAAGTTTATTCAGAAAGTTATGGTTTGGAGTACGGCAGTGACACCTTGGAGATTCAGCAAGCCATTTTGCCGAAAAACGCCAAAGTGTTGTTAATTGACGATGTCTTAGCCACTGGGGGGACCTTGATAGCTGGAGCCAATTTGGTGAAAAAAGCAGGGGCTCAGGTTGCTGGTACTTTAGTTTTGCTAGAAATCCTCGATTTAATGGGTAGTCAGAGGCTGGCCCAAGCCAATATTGATTCGAAGTCCTTGATTCAAATTTAGGGTTTTAGAAGATCAAAAGCATTGAATTCAAAAAACGCTTTTCATTATTGATCAGCTAATCAATAATGAAGTAAGTACACATTCACTAAGTGATTGAATTTAAAACATTCTTTATTTTTTGGTGTATAAGCGAGTTTTGACCCGTTAAGAAACATGAAATTTAAATTATTTATAAATCAATGACTTATGGAAATATTTGTACAATACTACTTGTCAAATTAATCAGAAAAGTGTAATCTTTACATACTATGATTACGAACATTCCAGAAAACGCTTCAATCGCAGGCTGGGAAGAAGATCAGATTGTTGATCACAGCCATGACTCAACCCCAAACCATTCCGGTCATTATGAAGGTATGAATATGCCAAGTTCTTCATCGTCTTCGTATTACAACTTATATCCATCAGGAAATTTTTTGCGCGACTTAAGTGCAATTCCTCCAAAAAAACCTGCACCATCTTGGAGAGCTGCGTTAGCTGTTCGTGATGGTGGTCCTGCTGCGATGTTGAGAAGTGTGAGGACGAATATTGTGCAGTCAATTCGTGCATTTCGCACTGAAGAACTCATGGAAGCGGCGAGTGAATTAGGTCAGCATTTCGTTTATGCGAATTCTGCGCAAGCTTACACAAAAAGTGAAGTCTTAGACTCTATTGCAAAAGCCTATCATTTTACAAAGCAGCAAGCTAAAAACTATGACCCGCTTTTAGATGCATTGACCACGTTAATTGATAAGTCTGGTCCACAACCTGGATTTGTCGTTGTCTTAGAAGGTTTACCAAGTACGCTGAAGTTTGATAAAGATGCACGTGAAACTTTACTCGACGTCTTTAGAGATGCTGTTGAGTATTGGGCAGAAAGACGCGTGCCTTATCGCGTTTTCTATTCATTCGCGAACTAATTAGTTTCTTTTAGAGTTGCCCCCAAAGGGCGTGTACGGCTGACATCGCAACGGTGCCAGCCGTTTCAGTTCTAAGGATCCGTTGACCGATTGTTGCACCAATAAAACCTTTATTAGCGATCAGAATATTTTCTTCAGGACTAAATCCACCTTCGGGTCCAATCATCAACATGAGTCCTTGGCCGGGAGCTCTTTTTAAAATACTAATGAGTTTTAAATCCGCAACCGGGGATAAGTATATTTTCAGCAAGTCATTTGAAAAACGATCCGATTGTGTCAAAAAACTTTTTAAAGTTTGTGATGCTTCGATGGTTGGAACTACGGAACGACCGCATTGTTCACAGCTAGAAATAATGATTTGTTCCCAGTGAGAAAGTTTTTTTTCCGCTTTTTTATCATCTAGGCGAACGATACTTCGATCCATTTGAAGGGGAATGATTTTTTTCACACCCAACTCAACGGATTTTTCGATAATCCAATCCATTTTTTCGTTGGCAGCAAGACCCTGAATAAGAACGAGATCATAAGGTGACTCACAGGAGATATCGTTACGAATATTCGACAGCGTTAGCAAGGTGTGGTTATCGGATGGCTCATGAATCATCTGTGCATCGGCAATCATGCCTTGACCATTAAATACCTGAAAAGATTGATCGGCTCGAATTCT
>CAIQUZ010000013.1 GCA_903875135.1 uncultured beta proteobacterium
TGTGTAATCTAAATTTTCTGGATTTAAATAAAGCGTTTTACCTTTTAATTCACGAGCAAGTCCTGCTACATATCTAAATATCTCAACAGTAATAGCTGCCTCACCCCTACTCTGCGTGCGCAGTGCATTACCATTTTCTGTGCTAATCAGTCGTGCAATATTTTCTTTGTTAGCTTCGAGTCCATCTGCAATTGCAAACAGCATCTTGCCACGATCAGCTGCACTACTCTTCTTCCAAGAGTGAAATGCGTGCTTGGCTGCAGCAACCGCTAAATTCACATCATGAACGTTTGCTCGCGGGACTTTAGCAAAGATAGTCTTATTGGAGGGATTTTCAACGTTAATCCAATCGCCATCGATACTATCGACCCACTGACCATTAATGAGCATTTGTTGAATTTGAATCGTTTGTGTCATTTTAAAATCTTTCAAGAATTAGTAATGAAGAAGTCGTCTCAAGCTTCTTCAGAAAATACATCATCACTCGGTTTTTTGATCATTTTCGATAGATTAAATGACCCTATTCATTAAAATCCCGATGCCTTCTATTTCTGACTCAACGATGTCTCCAGGAAGGTTATAGCCTTTTGCTGGGACAATTTTTTCTTCTCCATCTTCGGGAGGTAACCAATTACCACCGAGTGATTTATCTGATGACCAGGCGGTTCCCGCTGGAGTGCCAGTGATGATGACCATGCCTGGGCGAAGGGTAAAGTTAATGGAAAAGAAATGAATCAGTTCAGCGCAGGACCAAATCATATCGCGCGTATTTCCCGATTGACGGAGCTCACCATTGATCCTAGTCCGCAGATGTAATGCTTGAGGGTCTTTTATTTGATCAGCAGTAACGATACATGGCCCGAGTGGGGCTGATGAATCAAAAGCTTTACCCCGCCCTAGTTCATACCAAGTAGATCCGTCAGGCTTAAAGCGAACTTGACGATCACGGGCTGTAACATCGTTCACAATGGTGTACCCAAAGACGTGGTCTAGTGCAGATTCTACCGGTATATGTCTACCAGGTTTACCAATCACAATCGCCAACTCAGTTTCAGAATCTAATTTTTGGGTGAGTAACGAATCATGAATAATCCCCTCATTAGGCCCTATGACACAATCACCTGTTTTAACAAAAAATTCCGGCTCTTTACCAGATAGAGGTGCATTAGCCTTCTCTTTATTATGAGAGTGATAATTACTGCCAGAACATAAAATCGTACTGGGAATAATAGGGGCAAGTAATTTAACTTGACTGAGTTGGTGCAGCTTCGACGAGTCTGTAGAAATACTTTTACTGATTGCCCCCAGATCCATTTTATTGTCAGACAATAATTTAATCAGCCCTGCCATATCTCCTGGAAAACCGATCGCATACTCAGATGGAATGATGATTTCTGCGACTTGGTCATTGATTAAAGCGCCCAGACGTGGTTGATGTGGTTGTTGGTTAGTTGTGAATCGTATGAATTGCATTGAAGTCCCCTCGTTTATTCAAGTTTTCCCATTTTTTTTATCACTGTAGCTAGACGTTTCTGATCTTGCGCGATAAATTTATCCAGTTCTGCACCCTCTAAATATTTGATTGGCGTATTCATCATTGTCATAGTGAGTAGAAAAGCTGGATCATTTATAGCATTTTTTGCTACCTTGCGTAATTGCGCCAACTTCTCTGAAGATAAGCCTGCTGGCGCAAATAATCCGGACCAAATATAAAACTCAACGTCATAGCCCTGTTCTTTCATTGTCGGCAGATCAGGATGAGCCTTTAAACGTTCCGCACCCCAAGTACCTAACAGTCGAACTGTACCTGCTTTTAAATGAGCCGCTGCAACTCCAGGAGCCTGTGCGACCATCTGAACTTGGCCACCCAATAACGCCGTCATTGATGGTCCACCACCACTATAAGGTACGTGTAACATTTCAACCCCAGCAGCCTGCCATAACATGGCTTGCGCAACATGGGTAGTTCCATAAACTCCAGATGAACTATAGGAAAATTTATTGGGGTTTGCCTTAGCATCCTGAATTAAGTCATTCAAGGTTTTCCATGGGCTATCCGCTCTCACGATTAAAACTGTAGGATCTGCAGATACTAATGCGATCGGTGTAAAGTTCGCCATCGAATAAGACAATGGCTTACCGGAAGCTTTCTCTGCCTCAGGAATGATGAGAATACTGGATAACGCCATCAATAATGTATTACCGTCGGGCTTTTGCTTTGCTACGTAGGCCATACCGACAGCTCCACCTGCTCCAACCTTATTCTCAACAATCACCGTCTGTCCAAGCTCTCGCGACAATGGAATAGAAAGAGGTCGAGCCGTAATATCAGCGATTCCTCCTGGCGCTAAAGGCACCACTAAACTCACTGTTTTATCGGATGTTTGCGATAAACAATTTGAAGAATTTAACAACATAACAGCAAGGCAAAAAGTCAATAAAGTGCGTAAAGAATGAAGGCTAATTTTCATCAGTGTGCTCTCCGTGATTCGTTAGTATTAATCATCTAAATCATTTTATCTAACTAATATAACCGCGACTGAATGATCTGAGATAGTTCAAGCAATCTAATGGTAAATATTTTTAAAAAAATACCGCTAAATAGCCTGTCATCTTAAAGATTAAAAGGTATTTATTCGGTTTTACCCTATACATGCAGACCTGAGGAACAAAACTTAAAGGGAAATCCTGAATTGACAGGCGGGGGAATGTGGTAGAGGATTGAGGGCATAATAAGAATTCATTGGGGGCGCTATGAGAAGAAAAACCGCACTAAATGCACCATATGCCATCGAAGTAGTCGCAGGGCAAACCTATCAGTGGTGTAGCTGTGGTTTGAGCCAAACTCAGCCATTTTGCGATACCTCCCATCAAAGTACCGATTGCATCCCTCAAGAATACATCCCTACCGAAAGTAAGAAGATGTATTTTTGTGGCTGCAAGAACTCCAACAATAGTCCTTTATGCGATGGGACACATAACAAACAATAAACGACGCACTGCTCGATACAAGTCTTCATTCACGACAATAAATAAAAAGCAAGGAAGAAACATTGGAAGCAACGAATATTTTAGATCCCAATTATTTGCATAAAGTTGTTGATTGCCAATGGGCCTGTCCGGCTCACACCCCAGTACCAGAATATATTCGGCTCATTGGGCAAGGTCGGTACGATGATGCCTATATGATTAATTGGGTATCCAATGTTTTTCCAGGTATCTTAGGAAGAACCTGTGATAGGCCTTGCGAGCCAGCATGTCGACGTGGTCGGGTGGAAGAAAATAATGGTGTTAAACCTGAACCTGTTGCAATCTGTCGATTAAAAAGAGTCGCGGCAGATATGAAATCGGACATCAGTAAATTTTTACCGCCAATAGCTTCAAAGAATGGTAAAAAAATTGCCTGTGTTGGCGCGGGTCCATCCTCACTGACCGTTGCAAGAGATTTAGCTCCGCTCGGTTATGAAGTCACCGTCTTTGACCGCGAAGCTAAGGCTGGTGGTTTTATTCATTCACAAATACCACGCTTTCGTCTTCCCGAAGAAGTGATTGATGAGGAAACTGGCTATATTTTTAGCTTAGGGGTTGAATTTAAAAATAACCATCCTGTGAAATCGATTCAATCATTAATGGACGCAGGTTATGACGCTGTCTTTATTGGCTGCGGAGCTCCACGCGGTCGTGATATCGATATCCCCGGTAGAAAAGAAGCATCGGATTTTATCCATATCGGCATTGATTGGCTAGCTTCTGTTTCATTTGGTCACGTCAAGAAAATCGGTAAAAAAGTCATTGTCCTTGGTGGTGGTAATACTGCTATGGATTGCTGTCGATCAGCGAAACGATTAGGTGGTGAAGAAGTAAAAGTAGTTGTTCGTAGTGGCTTCGATGAAATGAAAGCGTCTCCCTGGGAAAAAGAAGACGCCGGTCATGAAGGTATCCCCATCATTAACTTCCACGTCCCGAAATCATTTGAGTTGCACAATGGCAAACTCATTGGTATGAAATTTGAGGTCGTAAAGGCCGTCTACAATGATCAAGGTAAACGCTCTCTAATTCCATCTGGCGAACCAGATGTGTTGATTGAGTGTGACAATGTATTAGTCGCGATCGGTCAAGAAAACTCCTTTCCTTGGATCGAGCCAGAGTCAGGTATTACCTTTGATAGTTACGGATTACCTGTTCTATCTAAAGACACCTTTCAATCGAGTAATCCAAAAATATTCTTTGGCGGTGACGCAGCTTTTGGGCCCAAAAATATTATTACAGCAGTGGCACACGGACATGAGGCAGCCATTTCGATCAATTCCTATGTCCAAGGCATTTCCATTAATGACCGGCCATTACCTCACACAAATCTCGTTTCACAAAAAATGGGGATCCACGAGTGGAGCTATGGCAATGATATTTCAGATGATCACCGTTTTAAAGTACCTTGGGAAAATGCCAAGATCGCTTTATCGAATATTCGTGTTGAAGTTGAACTAGGTTTTGATGCAGCAACCGCCTATAAAGAAGCAAACCGATGTCTGAACTGCGATGTTCAAACGGTGTTTAAACCAGAACTTTGTATTGAATGTGATGGTTGTGTCGATATTTGTCCTGTGGATAGTATCTCTTTCACTGCGAATGAAGATGAACCCGCATTACGAAAAAAATTGCAAGCCCCAGCTATCAATATAGATCAAAGCTTATACGTTTCAACAGCACTCAAAACAACAAACGTGATGGTGAAAGATGAGGACATGTGTTTGCATTGTGGGCTATGCGCTGAACGCTGCCCCACAGGTGCTTGGGATATGCAGAAATTTACGTTGTTAATGCCTCACGCAGGTCTAAGTACCTTTGTAGGTCTTCATGCCAGAGAACATGTGGGGGTGGCATGATTCGTCTACAGTCAGTCAATGATTGCGTCGTGAAATTCGCGAATGTCAATGGATCAGGTTCTGCTTCCGCAAATGAGTTATTCGCCAAAGCGATTCTGAGAATGGGCGTGCCGGTGAGCCCCCGCAATATTTTTCCGAGCAATATTCAAGGACTACCAACATGGTATGAGGCACGGATCAACGAAAAAGGTTACCTAGGTCGTCGTGGTGGTGTTGATATTATGGTAGCCATGAATCCGCAAACCTGGGATGCCGATGTTGCAGAAATTCAAACCGGCGGATATCTTTTCTATGACTCAACTAGACCGATTCCTGCGAATAAATTTCGCACTGATGTCAATATTATTGGTGTGCCATTAACAGAAATTAGTAATACTGCCTACCAAGATCCTCGGCAAAGACAATTATTTAAAAATATTATTTATGTCGGCGCTTTATCCGCCCTATTAGATGTGGATATTCAAGTCTATGAGGCATTATTTTCAGAGCAGTTTAAAGGCAAAGAAGCTTTACTAGAATCCAATCTCAAAGCATTTAAACTCGG
Source organism: uncultured beta proteobacterium (assembly GCA_903875135.1). Taxonomy (GTDB): domain Bacteria; phylum Pseudomonadota; class Gammaproteobacteria; order Burkholderiales; family Burkholderiaceae; genus Polynucleobacter. The sequence continues at coordinate 5,431 of CAIQUZ010000013.1, forward strand.
TTTTGATTACATCCAACAACACCCTGATTTAACCATTGATATTAAAGTTAAAAAATCGAATAAGATTGGTGATCAAATCTTTACAGATGGTAATGCAGCCATTGGTCTTGGCTGTGTATACGGAGGAGCAACCTTCGCCGCCTGGTATCCGATCACCCCCTCATCATCTGTACCAGAAGCTTTTGAAAAATTCTGCCAAAAATATCGTGTCGACCCAAAGACCGGCTTACATCGCTATGCCATCGTGCAGGCAGAAGATGAACTGGCTTCAATTGGAATGGTGGTGGGTGCTGGCTGGAATGGTGCGCGAGCCTTTACAGCGACATCAGGACCTGGCATCTCATTAATGACAGAATTTATTGGTCTAGCCTATTTTGCTGAAATCCCAGTAACAATCGTCAATGTGCAACGAGGCGGTCCATCAACCGGTATGCCGACGAGAACGCAGCAGTCAGATCTATTAGCGTGCGCCTTTGCCTCTCATGGTGATACAAAACATGTCTTACTCTTCCCCGAAGATCCTTTTGAATGTTTTGAACAAGCAGCACTGGCTCTCGACTTGGCAGACCGTCTTCAAACGCCGATTTTTTTAATGACGGATTTAGATATTGGAATGAATCAACGCCTATCAAAACCATTTGTCTGGGATGATCATAAAAATTATGATCGTGGCAAAGTCATGACCGCAGAAGAGCTTGAAGCAGGTAAAGATTTCGGTAGGTATAAAGATGTCGATAGCGACGGTATTCCTTGGCGAACCTTACCAGGAACCCACCCCAATAAAGGGAGCTTCTTTACACGCGGAACCTCTAAAGATGCCTATGCTAGGTACTCTGAAAAAGGTCAGGATTATATCTATAACATGGAACGCCTGAAAAAGAAATTTAAGACAGCGAGTACTTTAGTGCCCCAACCGATGGTTCGACTAGCTTCGAAAAAAACATCCTTTGGCGTCATCTATTTTGGATCAACGAGTCCAGCGATGTCAGAGTCATTAGATGTGTTAGAAACTGAAAATATCCACATAGACGCCATGCGCTTGAGAGCTTTTCCATTTCCACCAGCTGTTAAAGCATTTATCATGGCGCATCCAACGGTCTTTATCGTTGAGCAAAATCGTGATGCTCAGATGCATACCTTACTCGTAACAGAATTAGAAATCGATCCCGGTCGCTTAGTCAAGGTATTACATTATGACGGGACCCCAATTACCGAGCGATTTATTAGCCAATTTATTCGTGACAAATTAAATCAAACAGCACAGCAAAAGAAGTCTGTTAAAGAGGAGTCCATATGACGTATATGACGAAGCCATCTCTGCACCACCCAAGCCTGATCCGCAATAAAGTAGGCTTTACACGTAGAGACTATGAAGGGCGAATTTCCACCTTATGCGCTGGTTGCGGTCATGATGCCATTTCTGCGGCCATTGTTCAAGCCTGCTGGGAACTAGATATTGAACCGCACCGTATCGCTAAATTTTCTGGGATAGGTTGCAGTTCAAAAACACCCGATTATTTTTTAGGCGCTTCACATGGCTTTAATACGGTGCACGGCAGAATGCCATCCGTTTTAACGGGGGCGAATTTAGCGAACCGACACTTACTGTACCTCGGCGTTTCGGGGGACGGTGATTCTGCATCGATCGGTTTAGGGCAATTTGCCAATATCATGCGTCGTAGTGTCAACATGACATATATTGTTGAAAATAATGGTGTCTATGGTTTAACCAAGGGCCAGTTCTCCGCAACAGCAGATAAAGGCTCTAAAAGTAAAAAAGGTGTTATCAACCACGATAGCCCCGTTGATTTGGTGGGTATTGCTCTGCAACTAGGCGCTACTTATGTGGGCAGAAGTTTTTCTGGCGATAAAGAACAACTCGTGCCACTCCTTAAAGGTGCACTACTGCATCATGGGGCGGCTTTTGTGGATGTGATTAGCCCCTGCGTTGCCTTTAATAATCATGGTGGTAGTACGAAAAGTTATGACTATGTGCGTCAACACAATGAAGCGGTGAACAAGATTGATTTCGTTCCGCATATGGAAGAAATTACAACAAAATACAAACCAGGTGAAGTTGTTGAAGTAGAACAACATGATGGGACATTTTTACGCTTACGTAAATTAGATGATAGTTATGATCCCTCTGATAGATATGCCGCTTTAAGTTATATCAATAAACACCAAGAGCAAGGTGAAGTGGTCACAGGCTTACTCTACTTAGATCCGATCACAACGGATTTACATGGGGCATTAAATACCTGTCAGGAATCTTTAAGCTCCTTAGATCAACCTGTACTTTGCCCAGGAAATGATATCTTGTCAAAAATTAATGCGAGCTTAAGATAACTTAAATCTAGCTATTTAAGAAAAACAAAAGCCAGACTTTAATAAAGAACTCGGCAAAGTCCAAGCTCGGTACAAGCCCAACGTACCTGCTATAAGAAGAAGTGTGGCAGCTAAATAGCGAATTATTTTTGATTGGCCAAACTGACTCAAAGTCGCAGAAAACTTAGACATCAATAATAAGTTCGGTAGGGTTCCTAGCCCAAAAGCCAACATCAAAGCTGCCCCTGAGAAGACACTACCCGATAAAAAAGCTAAAGGTAAAACGCTGTATACCAATGCACAAGGCACTAAGCCCCAAAGTATTCCGCTAAACCATCGCGACCGCTGACTGGTATAACTTCCTAAATAAGTTGCCCAATTTTTTGCTATGAACAAACCCAGCTTGCCCCCAGAATGATTAATCTTCCTTTTTGGCTGGCGAATGAATCCAACAGCCATCCAGATCAGGTGATTTGGTCTGACCTAAAAATTAGGTCCAACCCCAAAGGCTGGGATTTTAATTATGTATTTTAGAATAAATTTAGGTATCTCCCTGCCTTTTCACGTGAAACCAACTGATTCTTAAGCCCTTACCATGAAGTATGTTTTACTAATAGCTCAATTCACAAAATATACCCCATGAAATCATCTATTTCCCTCACTGCATTTTTCACACTTTTACTGATCGCTGCAGTCATGGGGGCAAATCATGTTGCGGCCCGTTTTGCCTTCAATGACTCCGTTGATGTGGTAACAGCTGTCTTTTTTAGAAGTGTTGTTACAGCGGGGATCATATTTATCCTTTTATTAAGACGTGGCGTCTCAATGAAACTTTCTAAGCAACATCACTTTATATTTCTAGTCATAGGAACCTTAGTAGCGATACAAAGTTATTGTATTTATTCATCAGTCTCTTTAATACCCGTCGTTTTAGCTTTACTCGCCTTTAATACTCACCCCTTATGGGCTGCCTTATGGTCTCGTATTTTGTATCGGCATCAGCCTGAGCCTCTAGTTCTGAAGTCGATGCCAATTATTCTTTTTGGATTAGCCCTAGCACTCGATGTATTTGGAACAGCGTCAGGCCTAGGAGCTGCCGCACAATGGCAATCGATTGGAAAAGGTGTATTTTATGCCCTGATGGGTGCGGCCTCTTTTGGTCTAGCCTTGGTCCTAACAGAGCATAAAACACTAACAATTAATGCTCTTGTGAGAACAGCTTACACACTAGCCATTGTGACTGCACTAGCGACTCTGCTTGGAATTTTCCAAGGTGGATTATCTCTTCCCCATACGAGCAGCGGCTGGTTAGGACTGATTGGTCTGACTGTTTTTTATGGCACTGGTTTCACGATGATGTTTAGCCTATTGCCTCGCCTAGGAGTTGTAGGCAATTCAGCCATTATGAATGCCGAACCTATATTTGCTCTTGTTTTTGCATGGATACTACTAGGTCAAACAATATCCATCACGCAAATCGCTGGGGCACTGATTGTTGTTGGCACCGTCATCATGATTGGCTTACGAAAA
>CAIQUZ010000014.1 GCA_903875135.1 uncultured beta proteobacterium
GAAAATCTACAAAGGTGATCTCTTTATCTTTGACCAACTTTAATATGTCAGCAACGGCTTTACTCATCAAATTCCCCTAAGTCTATACAACGCAATTAAAAAAACCCTTACTTATTAAAACAAAATAAGGACCTACTGAATCAGATTTATGCACCATTATAGTGCAAAATCCATCACCCTTTCTACTTCATCTTACTTACTGATATCAAAAGTCACGGTATTAAACGCTTCAACACCTGTTCGGAGCTCCTTTAAAGCAATCTCAACAAATTCTGCGGTTCCTTTCACACCCAACTCCATATGTCGTTGGGACAAAATACCCTCTTTTGTAGGATCGCCAACTGATGGCAAACTAAATACTTTGATTTCAGGATATTTCTTTTCAATCTCTTCCATGAGCGGGGTAATGGTTGCTTCCATGGCGCCGGCAGCAATAAAGCTTTTTTCCACATAATCAATTTGATGAAAGTATGCTTTATAAAAAGTATCCAAAACCCAGACCATCATCGGACCAGCCATCACCGGAAATCCAGGTGTGAAATAGTGTTCACGGATTGAAAATCCCGGAATCTTATTGTAAGAATTAGGAATTATGTCCGCGCCTTGCGGAAACTCCCCCATTCTTAACCTTGGCAAATTGAGTGGCGAATTAATATCTGCTTTAACAGGATCACCCTCAGCCATTTCTACAATGCGTTGACCAATTAAATCTTTGGCCTGAGGATGTAAATAAAGATCGACACCTAATGCTTTGGCAGCACATTGACGCGTGTGGTCATCTGGGGTAGAACCAATCCCACCAGTCACAAAAACCACATCACCACTGGCAAAACTACTTTTTAAAGTATTAATAATCCTGGCAGGATCATCACCAATATATTGCGCCCATGAAAGTTGTAAACCTCTTTCTTTCAGAAGTTCCAATAATTTGGGCATATGCTTGTCAACCCGTTTGCCTGACAAAATTTCGTCACCAATGACAATAAGACCAAATGTTCTTGTTTGCTGCGTCAAATGCTTTCTCCTTTTAACTCACGGTAATTCTTTAAAGCAAATAATAAATAATGCGTAAACCATAAAGCGGCAAAGATGAATACTAGAGAATAAACCCACATCATGAACATTGACACAAATGGGAATAAAACTAAAACAAATACAGATGATAACCAAAAGAAAATAGGTGCGGCTCCTAACAGTCCAGCAAAAACCCCAATAGTCAATAATGGCCATCGATACAATTGCATCAATTCTAGACGTTCATCCCTACTTGCGTGCCTAGCTAAGACATCATAAGTCATCAAACGCGTCGTCAACCACCCCCACAAAAGCGGTGGAATAATGGCAAAAATCGGCGGAATCCACCATAACGGCAAAGTAAGGATGATAAGAACTAAAAAAATGGCCGTTGAAACAAAGCTAACTCCCAAACTTCCTAAAAAAGATCCGCCTTTTTCATGTCGCATTCCTTGATACGTTTTTTGACGCTCAACATGGCGCAACACGGAAGTCACCGACGTCAATGAAACCAAGAGCAATATGCTGACGATGATCAATGGCATCAAAACCACGACTGAAAAATACGGTACAACAATGGCTCGCACACTTTCCCAACCAAAGGATGACATGATCTTCGTCATCCAATCAGAGAAGATGGAAGTCGTTAAAAATGCTTTCATCCAATCTAATAGCGGCGTCCAGATGAACCACAAAATACCAAACCAAATCATGCCGCCAATCAAAAAAGGCCGCAAAGACAGCCATAAAACCCAAGGATGAAAAAGACCCTTCAGGGCTAGTCCAAATGATCGCATGATGAGATTCATCGTCTTATTGATGGAAGGTTCGCCAACTCTTTTTTAGACAAAACCATTGTTGTGCTAAAAAATGATGCGGGGGTAAAAATTCCCTTACCCCACTAGGATGATACGAACTATCAAATTGAGCAGTTCCCAATAGCATATCCCACCATGGAAACAATACCCCGAAATTACATCCCCCTAACACACCAGGCTTTCCGGCTAATTCATAACCAAGGCCAATCGCGTGATGATATCGATGAAAACTAGGGGTCACGATCAAGTAGTTTAATCCCCCAAAATTCTGCGGATAAAAACCGTGTTGCCAGCTTTGTATCAAACGACTCGTCACAATTAAAAGCAAAAACTGACTGGGGCCAACACCAATCCACAAACCAAACAGCGCAAATACCACCGAACGCATCACATCGTCTAAAAGATGATTACGGTTATCAGACCATGAACTCATATGCCGTTGACTATGGTGAAGTGCATGTAATTGCCACCACCAACCAAAACGATGGGAGAGGCGATGATACGCATAATCTAAAAGATCAAACAAAATTAAATAGATCAAAAAACTCACCACAGGGATCGAACTAATACTAGGAAGCCAGTTTTCTACATTCATGCGCTCAAAGCCCATGTCATGTAGTAAAGAACCAAAGTAAAAGAAAACTCCAGAAAAACACAGGAAGAATAAAAATTGGTAAATCCCAAGACGGTGCATCACACTATAAAAAACATCTAGACGTAAGGCTGGAGCTTGATCAATCAACCAATGGTCAAGCGATTCCTCTGCAGAGGAATAATACAAAGCCTCATTCTTCTCCAGTGGGCGGAAAATCAACTGAATGATCAGAATTTGCAAAACTCCCAGTAAGACCCAATCGACTACCAAGTCGGCATCATCGGAAAAATTCATCCAGCCCATGTTGTAAAAAAACGGCAACAAGATTTGCTGAACAATCCATTCATGAATCGCGTCGTAAAGATCAGCCATTGCTCGGCACTACCTTTGCAAAACAAAATCCTTTAGCTTTCAATCCTTCTATCAAGGGCTCCAGTACACTCGTTGCCCATGGATCTTTACGGGACCAAATTCCTAAATGAGCCATCGCAATATCACCATCTTTTAACTGTTCAAGAGCCTTTTTCAGTAAAACCTCATTCGAATATTGCGCAGAAGATAGCTCATCACCTAAAAACCCAGTATGACTCCAACCAATATGTTCATAGCCACAAGCATTGGCCATACGGATTAAACGCGACGAAGTCTTACCACCTGGTGCTCGCCAAATTGTTTCTAAATGACTTCCTGTTAAACGAAAAAAAACCGGATCTACACTTTTGATTTGATGACATACCTCTAACTGATCCGCCTTCAAGACTTTACCGGCACTGGGTCCAAATTGCGGTTTTAAAAGCACCTCATTATTGTTACCATCTTTCTGAAAATAAGTATGGTAAAGGGTGTGACTACCAAAGGTATGACCATCGGCAACCAAGCTTTGCCAAAAAGGTTTCCATGAGTCATCAAGAGCCATATCTCCCCGAAAAGTTTTTTCGTTGGCTAAAAAAAATGTAGCCACAACTTGATGCTTACGCAAAGTATCTGCAACATATTGTGCAACAGACATATTGCCTGTATCAAATGTTAAAAAAATCGTTTTATCACAAGATGCTGCTTGAGCATTGGTTAAAGAAGGCCCACCAAATATACTAGTGATGCTGATTACCCAAGTAAAAATGAATTTCAACATACGCAGGTTTATTGCCAAAGTGCGTTTGGCGTAAAAAAGACGCCATGTGGACTATTGCCGACTTTAATCGTTTTCTCTAACGCATTCGTACTTAAATTAATGATTCCGACCTTTTTAGAAAACCGAAATGTCACCCAAAGCTCTTTTTGATCTGGCGTAATATCCATACAATCTGGACCAGCAGGTAAGCCCTGGATCGTGCCGACGTTCTCTAGAGTATCCATATCGATTTTACTTATCGTTGCTGCCACACGGTTAGACACATAGACATGGCGACCATCTCCAAGCGGTCTAAAATTGTGCGCGCCTTTACCCGTTTTAATCACTTTAACTATCTTTTGTGTCTTCCAATCGATCACTTGCACAAAGTCTTCACCAGTCACGCCTAGCAGCAAATATTTATCGCCGGGTGTCATCCATAGTCCAGCAGGCATTTTGCCAACATTGATTCGCCATAGGATTTTTTTTGTCTCTAAATCGATCGCAACCACCTCATTGGAGTCCTGAAGAGTCACAAAACTTAATTTACTGTCACTTGTAAAGGCAATATGACTAGGCGTTTTAGGGAGTTTAAGCATCTCTGGAGTTTGACCAATGACGCCATTCAAGACTGGATAAATGTCAACACGGTCTAAGCGATTACCAGCAACAACAAACCATTGCTTGTTGGGTGAAAAACCCAATTGATAGGGATCACTAATTTTTGGTATCACGCTGATCTTATTTCCAGAAGATGGATCCAAAACCACCAAATTATTTCCCGCCGCATTAGCCACAAGCAAATTTTTCCCATCCGGCGTTAACATTAAATGATGTGGCTCTTTACCAATCGAAAACTCATCAATCACCTCTTTTTTTTGCATATCAATCCGTGTAACAGATGCGGATCCTGAATTTAAAATAATGGCGATTTTGGGAGTAAGCACATCAGTTTTAAGGATCTCTTTCTCCTTCGCCATCAAGCGATTACTCAATAGCAGAAGGCTCATCAGAAAGACCACTTGATAGAGTGAATTCGTATTTTTCATACCATTAATTTTACTCTCTAAAACTATTTAGTATTTTTTCAATTCTTTTTACTGACATCGGCGCAGGTGTTTTTAGCTCTTGAGCAAACAAGGCGACCCTTAACTCTTCCAATTGCCACCGAATTTCACTGATTTGACGATCAGGAGAGCCATTGATCCTGTTTTTTGATAACTGAAGATATTGCTTTTGTAGTCGCATCCACTGCAACTGATGCTCTTGATCTCGAACTAAATTGGATCGCAATTTTTCAATGCGCACCAAAATCCCTTTTAAATAACGAGGAATATGGACAATTTGCTCATAAGGGGTTTGCTCAAGAAATTGACGGTGAATTAACTGTCTAAACTGTTCGTTCATATCGTCAAAAGCCGCTGGACATAACGATTTCACCCCAGCTAATTTCTTTTGGAGCTCCGCTGACCCCTCTAAACAATGTAATACTTGCCGTGCAATGTCCTGAGCAATCAAGGAAAGCTTTGTTTTACTGACCTGCACCCTCGCCTGAAAATCTTCTTGCGATTGCGGTAGGGGCTCAAACAAACAACCACGCTCTAAGGTGAAATCAAAGATCTGCTGCATCACTTCTTCTACAGTGCCCATTTGCATAAAAAGAAGCCCAATTTCCCGTGCTCCTGGCAATTGTTTGGTGAGCATTTTTAAACTATCTTTGTGCGCTAAGGCAAACAACCTTCGTAACCCTCGATAGTGCGTCTTACGCGCCACATCTGGATCATCAAAGACTTGAATTTCACAATGGGTATTGCGGTCTAATAGAGCTGGATAGCCATACAATATTTGCTGGTGCCGTTTTAACTCGAGCATTTCAGGCAATCTACCAAAACTCCAATCTTTAATTTGTTCGATTTCCTTATCCATCAATTGCGGTTGCGAAGCAAAATCGGCCTCTGACTGTTCTGCTTGAATTTGACTAACTTGGGCAATGGCCTCTATAGCTGCCTGCTGAAAGATTTCTCTGGCATCAGAAGCGTAACTCGATCTGAGTTTGGCCAGATTTCTTTCTAGTTCTAACTGTCGTCCATGCTCATCGATTAACCGAAAATTCATAAAACAATGCGCAGGTATATTTTCCACTCTAAAATCACTCCGCTTCATGATTACTTGAGTTTGTTCTCGGACTTGATGGATTAAAACATCTAACAAATCCCCTTTACCAAATTGTTGATCTTCTAATAAACGATCAACGACGCTTTTCGAAAATTCTGGGATAGGTACACAATGACGCCTTAGTTTTTGTGGCAACGACTTCAGTAGAACTTGTATCTTCTCGACACATAACCCAGGAACTAACCAGTCACATTTCCTCTCATCAATCTGATTCAGTAATGACAATGGCACAACGAGGGTCACACCATCTTTTGGACTACCCGGTTCAAAGTGATAAGTCAGTTGTAACTCAGAACCCATGACTTGAAATTGCTTGGGATAACGATCATCGCTGATATGGGTTGCTTCATGACGCATCAAGTCTTGTTTAGAAATTATTAACAATTGACCCAGCTCGGCATTCTTCTCAAGATGCCTCTGCAAAGTGGCTCGACTCAACACTTCCATTGGCAACACATGATCATAAAAGGCGTAAATCAACTCATCACTCACCAAAACGTCCTGACGCCTAGAACGATGCTCTAGAGCCTCCACCTCAGCAATCAATTGCTGATTTTTCCAGAAAAAATGAAATACATTTCCTGATTGTTTTTGGATCTGTTCTGTTTCTTGTTGCCCCAACAAAGCCCCTTCGACCAGTGCGCGTTGAATAAAAATTTTACGTGCTTCTTCGGCTTGCATAAGCGCAAATTTAACTTTTCGTCCATGGTAAAGCGTTAAACCATATAAAGCGCCCTGCTCATGCGCCATCACTTCACCCGTGCGAGTATCCCAAAAAGGCTCGCTCCAACTTTTTTGAAGTCGATGCTGACAAATTCTTTCTACCCAGCGGGGCTCAATTTTTGCCATATTTCTAGCAAACAAACGATTGGTTTGCATCAATTCACCAGCGACAATCCACCCCGTTGGCTTCTTTAATAAATGATGACCCGGCCAAGCAAAGACTTTAATGCCTCTCGCCCCATCAAACCAGGCCTCCTCATCTGACTTTTTAGCAATATTCCCAAGGAGTCCTGTCAATAGTGACGCATGGATTTGTTCATAGGTTGCCGGTAAGGAATTCATTCGCCAACCTTGTGCCATTAAGATCTCCTGAAGTTGCTGATGAACATCGCGCCACTCTCTCATTCTTCGCGGTGAGATAAAGTATTTACGGCATAAATCATCAAATTGACGATTACTGGACTTTTTCTGAAAGGCGGTTTGATACCAATCCCATAATTTAATGTAACTCATGAATTCTGATTGTTCATCAGCAAAGGTCTTATGAGCCAAATCTGCTGCTTGAGTAAACTCCATGGGACGATCACGGGGATCTTGTATCGCCATGGCAGTAGCAATAATCAGCACCTCTCGCAAAGCCATCTGCTCTTTGGCCGCAATAAGCATTCTGGAAACTCTTGGATCAAGTGGTAATTTTGATAAATCATGACCGACGGGAGTCAACTCAATCTCTCGATGATGATCATTCTGAATCACCTCGATCGCACCTAATTCCTCGAGTAATTGAATCCCATCACTAATCGCCCTTCCAGTTGGTACCTGTAAAAATGGAAATTCTTCAATTTTTGGCAACCGCAGTGCTGCCATTCGTAAAATTACACTTGCCAGCGAGCTTCTTAAGATTTCTGGGTCTGTATAAGCGGGGCGCAAGACAAACTCATCCTCAGCATATAAACGAATACAAATACCATCTGCGACACGACCACACCTTCCCGCTCGTTGATTCGCCGCAGATTGGGAAATTGGCTCAATATCTAACTGCTCTACCTTGTTACGAAATGAGTAACGCTTCACCCTTGCCAGACCTGCATCAATCACAAACCGAATGCCAGGGACAGTGAGGGATGTTTCAGCGACATTGGTGGCAAGGACGATACGTCGTCCCTGCCCCGCCTGAAAGACCCGCTCTTGTTCAGCCATGGACTGTCTAGCAAATAAACTCAATATTTCAGGTTGGTAACGCTGCGTCAGAGCTATATTTTTTCGTAACGCCTCGGCACATTCACGAATCTCTCGTTCACCGGGTAAAAACACCAAAATATCACCCATACCCTTAACGCCCTGTCCCCATAACTCGGCTATCCCCTCACACACCGCATCAGGTAAATCAATAGCCTCTTTTGCATTGGGCAAATCGAGAGGGCGATAACGAATTTCTACTGGAAACAAACGACCACTAACCTCAATAATCGGAACATCTTTGTCAAAACGAAAGTGTTGTGCAAATAAATCCGCATTAATTGTCGCGGAGGTAATAATAACTTTCAGGTCTGGTCGCTTGGGCAAGATCAGCCGGAGGTACCCTAATAAAAAATCAATATTTAAGCTACGCTCATGAGCCTCATCAATAATGATAGTGTCGTAAGCTAAGAGCAAAGGGTCATTTTGGGTCTGCGCTAATAAAATCCCATCAGTCATCAGCTTAATCGAGGCAGTTTGTGAGCTTTTATCCGCAAAACGAACCTGATAAGCAACATCTTGACCAATCGGACTACCTAACTCTTGCGCGATTCTTTTTGCCGTAGAGGTCGCTGCAATCCGCCTAGGTTGAGTGTGTCCAATCAATTTACCGCTGCCATTAGCGACACCTTGGCCAATCGCAAGACATATCTTGGGTAATTGTGTTGTTTTACCTGAACCGGTCTCGCCACAAACAATAATGACTTGATGCTCGCGCAAAGCCTCCATAATGAGGCCACGCTGGGCACTCACCGGTAAAAGCTCAGGAAACTCTAGCCGAATGTGAGATTTTTCCAACTGATTGTGTGTATTTTTAGCATTTAGATTCATAAGCGTCCTATAATTTTCGCTTATGTCGACAAAATCATCCGAAATCCCTTCCCAAGACAATTCTTCAGTTGATACTTTCCCTTTTGTTAGCTGGCTCAGAACTGTTGCTCCGTATATCCATTCCTTTCATGGAAAAACTTTTGTCATTGCCTTTGCGGGAGAGTTAGCTACCGATAGCGAGTTAGAAAATCTCGTGGAAGACATTGCCATGCTGCATGCCATGGGTATGAACATTGTGTTAGTCCATGGTTCACGCCCACAAATTCAAGAACAACTCGCCCTGCACTCCATCGCTCCTAAATATGGTGCGGGCCAAATGCTGGGTTATCGGATTACCGATAGAGAGACTATGGAGTGCGTGAAAGAAGCTGTGGGCGAATTACGCTTAGATATCGAGGCTTGCTTTAGTCAAGGCTTACCCAATACACCGATGGCTGGTTCAAGAATTTCTGTCATTTCTGGTAACTTTATTACCGCAAGGCCTGTTGGCATTGTGGAAGGTGTCGATTATATGAACACAGGTCTAGTCCGTAAGGTAGATGCTGAATCCATCAAAATGTCACTGAATCACAACAAAATTGTTTTGCTCTCTCCACTAGGCTTTTCGCCTACTGGACAAGCGTTTAATCTTGCCTATGAGGATGTTGCTTGCGCAACCGCGACTGCCTTAAAAGCGGACAAACTGATCTTCTTATCAAGCGTACATGCCCTAAAAAATCAAGATGGTGAACATATTGCTGAGATTTCTTTACCAGACTTGGCACCTTATATTAATGATGGTGGCTTACCCCCTGGCGAACTCCGCTCTTTGCTCGTCACTGCGGCAAAAGCCGTGAAATTGGGTGTCAACCGTGTCCACCTATTACCTCACAATCGCGACGGAGCGGTCCTCGAAGAACTCTTTACTCACGATGGTGTTGGAACGATGATTGTTGCCTCTGATATTGAAAACCTGCGCGAGGCCAACATGGATGATGTGGGGGGGATTCTTCAAATTATTTCTCCACTAGAAGATCAAGGTGTTCTCGCGCCAAGGGGAAGAACCGTCATAGAACGTGATATCTCTAATTTTTCGGTGATCGAACACGATCAAGTGATCTTTGGTTGCGCCGCACTTTTCCCATTTTCTAACTCTATGGGCGAGCTAGCTTGTTTAGCCGTCGACGAGAATACCCAAGGCGTTGGTGATGGAGAGCGTTTACTCAAAAGGGTTGAAGCTCGAGCAAAAGATTTAGGTATGAAAAAACTCTTTGTTTTAACCACTAGAACAGAACACTGGTTTTTAAAGCGTGGCTTTGTGAAGGGCTCGGTTGATGAGCTGCCCAAAGAAAGAAAGTCACATTACAACTGGGACCGTAAATCCATGGTACTCATCAAAAACTTGTAAAGTTTCTATAATAAGTCTTACCTTACATTTCAAATTAAAGAAAGAATAAGCTTCCTATGACAAGAATGGTTCAATGCATTAAACTCAATAAAGAGGCCGAAGGACTGGCATTTGCGCCCGTCCCAGGTGAATTAGGTAAAAGAATCTGGCAAAACGTTTCTAAAGAAGCATGGGCTGATTGGTTAAAGCAACAAACGATGTTGATTAACGAAAATCGTTTGAATATGGCCGATGCAAGGGCTAGACAGTACTTACTCAAACAAACTGAGAAATTTTTCTTTGGCGAAGGCGCTGACACTGCGTCAGGATTTGTCCCGCCCAGTGCCTAAAACTGAATAGTTTCTACGCCATGTTGGCTAGAAACTATCAGCAGTTGCGCTTTGTTCTGCGCAAAAATACCGTTGCAAATGACCCCAGGAATTTGATTCAGTTCCATCTCAAGCGCCTTTGGATCAGTAATTTTTAATCCAGATACGTCTAAAATCCAGCCCGCATTATCTGTAACAAAGTTTTGGCTTGCATCTGTTTTTGATTTACGCAGTCGAACTACTCCGCCAAGCTTTTCTAAATATTGGGTGACTTTTTGACTAGCCAAAGGAATCACTTCGATCGGTAAAGGGAATTGACCTAAAAGCGCGACTTGTTTAGAAGAGTCGCAAATACAAATAAACACCTTGGCCATCGAGGCAACAATTTTTTCTCTCGTTAACGCACCGCCACCACCTTTGAGCATCACTCCTTGTGGATTGATTTCATCAGCACCATCGATATACACATCGAGACTGACCACGTTATTAGCGTCTAAAACAGTAAATCCTTTTTGGAGTAAACGCTCTGTACTGGCTTGGGAACTCGAGACAACCCCCTTAAAGCTTTTTGCATGAGGGGCAAGAGCCTCAATAAAGAAATTTACCGTAGAGCCCGTGCCAATTCCGAGAATCTGGAAAGCTGTCTCATGCTTTAACAAAACATGAACCGCTTCATTCGCGACGAGAGCTTTTTGTTCATCTTGGTGCATTAGGGTATTCCTGAGATTGTTGTCATGTCATTTTAATCGTATTTCATCTGACCTTAACACGAATCGCTATTAAAATGATTTGTATGAATTTACTAGAACAAATGAAAAAATATACCTTCATGGTTGCCGATACGGGCGACTTTGAGCGGATACAAGTCTACCAGCCGAAAGACGCTACAACGAACCCTACTCTGATTCTTAGAGCAGCGAAATTGCCCGCCTATCAAAACATTATTCAAGAAGTGAAAGCCAACTTTACAGATGCTTCACTCGATGACAAAATGGACCAATTACTAGTTCGCTTTGGAATGGAAATATTGCAGGTCGTTCCGGGCCGAGTCTCAACAGAAATTGATGCTGAACTCTCATTTAATATTGAAGACTCTGTCACAAGAGCACGCAAGATCATCGATCTTTATAAAAAAAATGGAGTTCCAACAGATCGGGTCCTCATTAAAATCGCTGCAACGTGGGAGGGTATCCAGTCAGCGAAAATATTAGAAACCGAAGGTATCCATTGCAATCTCACCTTGGTATTTAATCTGCCACAAGCTGTGGCCTGCGCAGAAGCAAGAGTCAAGCTCATCTCGCCATTTGTTGGACGCATCACGGATTGGTACAAAAATTCACTAGGGTCTGATTGGAGTGCCATAACGATGTCCGGCCCTAATGATCCCGGTGTTCAATCAGTGAAAGCCATTTATAACTATCTTAAGCATCACGATTTTAAAACAGAAATTATGGGCGCTAGTTTTAGAAATATCGAACAAATCACTGCACTAGCTGGATGTGATCTTTTGACCATTAGCCCTGAGCTTTTGGAGGAGTTACAAAATACCCAAGGTGAAGTGAAAGAACAGATCAGTTTCTTAGCGGCTAAAAATATGACTATTGACCCAATCAAAGTGGACGAAAAGTCGTTTCGTGAGCTGATGAATGATGATCCAATGGCGACTGAAAAACTCGCTGAAGGCATCCGTAACTTCAAAAAAGATATCGACCTGCTAGCCGAATTATTAGATAGCTAATACCTTACTTCGACTGAACGATACGTTGTCTTGCCGCCTCATATAAACACACCCCACTAGCAACAGAGACATTTAAACTTTCTACGCCACCATACATGGGGATGCTGACAAGTTCATCACAGGTCTCTTTTGTTAAACGTCGCATACCTTCCCCTTCGGCGCCCATCACAATCGCAATCGGACCACTCAGATCAATGTCGTATAAGGTTTTTTCCGCTTCTTCTGAAGTTCCAATGAGCCACACCCCCGCATCTTGCAACTCGCGCATCGCTCTCGCTAAATTGGTGACCGCCACAAAAGGCATTGTTTCAGCAGCGCCACTTGCAACCTTACTCACAGTACTATTGAGCTGCGCTGAGCGATCCTTAGGAACAATAATGGCATCGGCACCAGCACCATCCGCCACCCTTAAACAAGCCCCAAGATTATGGGGATCCGTGACACCATCCAAAATCAATAACAAGGGTTTTTTATTACCAATGCTGTCAAGTAACTCGGCAATATTGCGTGCTAAAGAGGCTGGCTCAGCAAAAGCAACAACGCCTTGATGACGATCATGCCCTGCCAATTGGCGCAAACGTTCCGTATCTGCAAGATGTAATTTACGACCTATCGTGGCTTGCGCCGTCTCGACAAAATCTTTCATCCGTCGATCTCGCCGCGCAGCATCATAGTAGACGGTTTTCAGACTATCTGGAGCTTGACGCATTCTGGCAACAATGGCATGGAACCCCACCAATATTTGTTGCTCCATTAATGGCGGCCTCTCAATTTAGCACGTGACTCTGAGGATGTTTTTTCAGCTGCCTGAGTGCGCTTCGCATTACTTTTTGACTTCGGCTTATGACCAGCCCTAGATGTTGCTGGTTTTTTCGACGCAGCACCTCGTCCTGGTTGAGGCGATTTTTCTGGAGGACGCGTATGCTTTGAGGCAGCCTTCTTATTGGGTTTACCCGTTTCATCCATGGTGATTGGTGATGTAAATCGGCTTCGTTCTAACGTGTTTTTTACGAGGCTGAATTCAATTTTTCTTGCATCTAAATCTACTCGACTCACCAACACATGTACCCGATCACCCAAGCGATAACGAATTCCCGTTCTCTCACCACGCAACTCTTGACGGACTTCATCGTATTGATAATAGTCCCCACCAAGTTCCGAGATATGAATTAAACCCTCGACAAATAAAGTCTCTAACTGAACAAATAGTCCAAATGTTGTTGCGCCAGTAATCGTTCCGGCAAATTCTTGCCCCAAACGATCACGCATAAAGTAGCACTTTAACCAAGACTCGACATCACGTGAAGCCTCATCCGCCCGACGCTCGTTAGCAGAGCAGTGCACCCCTAGCTGAGCCCATGCGGCCATATCCACGCCATCGCTCGCCGTTTTTTTTCTACCCTTAGTTGGCGCATCCAATTGCTCATCCGCTAAATTTTTCTTCACCAAAGCAGCATTGACACGCCCAGGCCCATTTTTCGGCATGGCTAAATTGAGCGGCACTTCCTCAGGAATACTTGGTTTATAGTTCTTTTTAGCCAAAATGGCTTTAATTACGCGATGCACCAATAAATCCGGATAACGACGAATCGGGCTCGTAAAGTGGGTATACGCTGGATAAGATAAGCCGAAGTGTCCTAAATTTTCGGGTTGATAAACCGCTTGCTGCATCGACCGAAGAATCACAGTTTGCAACATATTGGCATCTGGACGCGCTTTAATGGCTTGAATGAGTTTGGCGTAATCCATAGGATGTGGTTTAGTACCACCCTCCAAGGTTAAACCAGCTGACCTTAAAACATCGCGTAGTGCATTGACTTTTTCGGTAGTGGGCTCACCATGCACCCGGAACAATGAGGTATGGTTCTTTGATCCTATGAAATTCGCTGCACACACGTTCGCAACTAACATGCACTCTTCAATCAGCCGGTGAGCATCATTACGTACTCTTGGTTCGATTCTCTCAATCTTACCGAACTCATTACTAATAATTTGCGTTTCTGTCGTATCAAAATCAATAGCCCCACGTTTTTCACGTGAAACTTTTAATACCTGAAAAAGCTTATATAAGTTTTGCAAAAGCGGACGCAGTTTTTCATGTCTAGCCGCTTCAGGTCCTTTGGTATTACTCAGAATCTCCCACACCGTATTGTAGGTAAACCTTTGCACAGAGTGCATTAACCCGGGGTAAAACTGATACGCCTGTACCATCCCTTTATGATCAACGACCGCATCGCAAACCATACATAAACGATCAACGTCTGGCTTAAGAGAACATAAGCCATTGGAAATCTTTTCTGGTAACATCGGAATAACACGCCGCGGGAAGTACACCGAGGTACCACGACGGATCGCGTCTGAGTCTAATGGATGTCCAGGCTTGACATAATGCGAAACATCAGCAATTGCAACAATTAAGCGGAAAGCCTTCGCCCCTTTAAACGTGACAGGTTCGCAGTAAACTGCATCGTCGAAATCGCGGGCATCTTCGCCATCAATCGTGACTAACGGAATGTCACGCAAATCTACTCGGCCCTCGAGATCATCCTCACAGACCACGTCCGGCAATGCTGCAGCTTCTTTCATGGTCGCTTGCGAAAATTCATGAGGCACACCATATTTTCGTACAGCGATTTCGATTTCCATCCCAGGATCATCAATTTCACCAAGAACTTCAACCACTCGCCCAACAGCTTGGCGATAACTATCTGGATAATCGATGATTTCACAGGAAACCACCTGACCTAATTTAGCGTTTAAATGCCCTTTAGGGGGAATTAAAATGTCATGAGAAATCCGTTTATCTTCAGGAGCCACGATGAGCACTCCATTCTCATTGAGTAAGCGTCCGATCACATGCCGTGTTGCGCGTTCCAACACTTCCGTAATTTGTCCCTCAGGACGGCCTTTACGGTCATTACCAAGGACTCGAACAGTAACGCGATCACCATGCATCACACGGGTCATTTCACGTTCGGAGAGAAATATATCTAATTGACCATCATCTGGGATCACAAATCCGAAACCGTCACGGTGCCCCTGAACTGTTCCTATACGATCTTCTTTTTTTTCTTGGGGTGCTGCTTGAAGTTTTATCATGTCTTTACTGGTTTTATCAAAAAAATACGACTATAACTCTAATTTAACTCATTTAAAAAGACATACATGAAACCTAAGCTAGTTTTAGATACAAATATCCTTTTAGACCTTTTTTATTTTAAAGATCAAAGTGTCAATGAGTTATTAAACAGCCTTGTGCAAGAGCAAATTACAGCTTATACCTGTTCTGATATTTGGGCCGAACTAGAAGAGGTTTTAGCAAGAAAACCATTTGATCAAAGTTTTGATCAAATTAAAGCCATTAGAGATACCAATAGTTCACTATTTGAGTGGCTAACCCCTGTGGGAAAAAAGTCTGGCATTAAATGTTCAGACCCCGACGATCAAATCTTTATCGAGTTGGCGCTGACTGTCGCACCCTGTATGTTGATTACGAAGGATAATGACCTGCTTAGACTCAGCAAAAGATTACTTCAAGTGAATATCAACACCCTAAAAGTCTTTAAGATGGATTTGCTTACTCTATAACGGATTTAAGCTTTTGTATCGAGCAAAGAACCTGTGCTCTGGATAGACGTCACATTCTGACTCATTAAATTTTGGCTCATTTTGTCAATGAAGGATGACAATTGAGCAGCATTGACAGAATTAGTAGCAGAAGCATTAGAGCCAGAATTCAGTGAAGTCATTAAAGAGGCAAAGGAGGCTTTTAAACCGTCCAGAGATACTTGTGAGCTAGTAGTACTCGACTTCACCGCAGCTGACAATGAGTTGAGGCGAAGTGGCAAACTATTGATGTAATTCCCATTATTGCCAGATATTGATGGTGAAAGCGGCGTTAACCCCCCAGAAGGGGCAGTGCCAGAACTGAGGGCCGATGATTTAGCCGCTGTAGGTGATGAACTGGCATTTAAATTCTGAAATAATGCATAGGTAAAGGCCTGTAATGCGCTTGTTGCATCATTTGAAGAAAGTTGATTTTGAATCGGATTATTAAATGCTACTTGAGTTTGTGGAACATTTGCAGAACTAGAAGCGGTACTTTGAGTATTGGAGCTCGAAGTGGATGGCAAATTAATTTGGCTTAAGGTTTGAAAAAATGCGGATAACACAGGACTACTTGCTGCAGGTTGCACCGCATAATTACTAACAGCGCTCGTTGGAGTCGTATCAGCAGTCTTGTTCGTGCTACTTAAAATAGCACCATAGGTATTTTGAATGGTTGATGACGCTACTTGCATCGGGTTCTGTAAGATCATTTTATTTTCCAATCCGAATTTATCCTCATACCTCTTTAACGACAACAAACTGAAGAACTTAAGGGGTAAAAAGCGAAAAAAGTTGGAATATTTTCAATTTTTTTTAAAAATATAGTTAATTAGCCTTATTTTTGTCACCTGTTTCTCCCTTAGAAATCAGAAAAAGTCTCTAAAGTAAGCTTATTCGATCGATTTGGAGATTTTTAATGAATATTGCCGCACTCGCTACAAATATCAACCCGATTTCTCAACTGTCGAATATATCTAGTATTGCTAAACTCCCTAGTTCAGATCAGGGTGGAGGCTCTAGCCCCCCACCTATCTCTGGAAAAATGATGCAATCCATCATGAAATCTCTATCCTCTATGTCAAGCAAACCCAGCAGCACTTCTGGATCAAATGCCAACATTGGAGAATCCATTCATAGTTTTGTTGATGCTCTATTAAACGCAATGCAATCGCAGCAAGGTGGGACTGAATCGTCTTCAGCCGCCCCCGTTTTGCCATCGAACTCTCGCCACCATCAAGGTGGCGTCAGTGGCATTGAAGCAGGTTTACAAAATCTTTTAGATGCTATCGGTAGCAATGACTCTGGTCAAACACAAGCATCACCAAGCCTAAAAAATCTCGAACAAAATGCAAACAATGTATTCTCATCACTGGGTATCCCAACGGGAGATCAATCTCTGACCCAGTTGATTAATAACGTCAAACAATCCCTTACTGGAACAAGCCCTGTTGGTAATCTTCTTTCAACAGCCGCCTAAAGTGGTGTAAATTGAGATAAAATCTTATTTACAGTTTGTTTTATGCCCAGGTGGCGAAATTGGTAGACGCACTAGCTTCAGGTGCTAGCGATCGTAAGGTTGTGGGGGTTCGAGTCCCTTCCTGGGCACCACACTTCAGCATTCTCAAGATGGTATGATTCTAGTCAATGGGATAGGCAAAACCATGTACCATTGATTTTCAAATGACGATCTCTATTTTCTCAGGCTTAAAATATGTCTTTTAAAAACTGGCCATTGTCCGCTAAAAGAACACATTATTTCCTTATTGCTTTAGTAACCGCATTCACTGTATCTGCCTTTGGTGAAGTTATTGACGTTACCCATTCCAACGATCAACCGACTAGAACCTTACTACTTTCAGTAACCAACCCTAAGGCTCTGGTGCTGCTTTATCCGGGCGGTGGTGGGATGCTAAGACTGCAAAGTGACGGCTCAACAAGAAACCTACACACGTATGTCAGATCAAAAGATTTATGGGCCCAGTATGGCATTAATGCCGTTTTAGTGGACAGCCCTTATGAACTTGGTGATCTTAGAAGAGGTGACTTACGCTATCAGCCTGATCATTTGCAACGTGTCCATGAAGTAATCGATTATTACCAATCTAAGTTTCATGTGCCGATTTGGATTTTTGGACATAGCATGGGTACTTCGACTGTGAGCAATTTTTTGAAAAGCCCAGTTGAAAATCAAAAAAAACTTGCTGGCGTGATTATTGCAGGAACCATCCGTTCCGCAGAGATTGATCAACAAGTGACTATTCCACTACAAGCCATCCATCATGTTTTAGATGCCTGCCCTGGAACTCTTCCTGAAAATTCAAAAAGAATTATTCAAAGCCGCTCACAAAATCTACAATCTAAGCTCACTCTCATCGACGGTGGGGTTAGTCAAGGCAATGAGTGTCAAGCTCTAGCCTATCATGGTTTTAACCAAACAGAGCCGCAATTCATCGACGCTGCAGCTCAATTTATTCTCGGTCAATAAATCCTCAACAATTGCATTATCTCCATCCGCGATGCCAGCCTCTGTTCTCGTTGAACCATCCCCAACCTTCGCGAGGATGTTGACGCCAAGCCCAACTATCGCCAGGCATGACATAACGGGGATCGCGATAAGCATGCGGATATACTGGCTCTACTGCACATCCGGATAGATTAAAAACCATCACAATCGCCGCAATCAAAGTACTAATACGCACTATTCTTTTCATCTCTAGACTCCAATGGTGTATATAAGTCTATAACGTTTGAGTGAATAAATAGAATACACAAATCTTGATATTATTTTTTACTAGGTGTGACGACGTCTACAACCGTGTCGACTGCTCCGGTAACAACGTGAACCCCAGTTGAGACCACATCGGCAGTCACGGAGACTGCCGAACTAGCGACAGAAACAACAGCACATCCTGCTAGATGGGGCAACAACAACATCCATCCCATAATCCGAATCATTAGGCAAACGGATGCTGCAGCAAAATCGTTTCTTCCCGATCAGGCCCAGTGGATACCATGGCGATCGGTGTCTGAGCTAATTCTTCAATACGACGCAAGTAGGTTTGCGCTTCCTTTGGTAACTTATTCCAATCAGTAATACCAACGGTACTTTGTGTCCATCCAGGAAAATATTCATATATAGGCTCACAACGTCCTACCGCATCGGCACCTCTTGGAAGAACATCTAACACCTCACCATCTAAGTGATAACCAACGCAAAGCCCAATTTGCTCTATTCCATCAAGCACATCTAATTTAGTCATACATAAGCCACTGACACCATTAATCTGTATCGATCTTTTTAAAGCTGCAGCGTCTAGCCAACCTGTGCGACGAGGACGTCCGGTGACAGAGCCAAATTCCTTACCAACTTCTGCCAGTCGGATACCAATCGGATCTTGACGTTGCGGATTATCATTGTCATACAGCTCACTCGGAAACGGACCAGCACCAACACGCGTGCAATAAGCTTTCGTAATACCTAAGATATAACGCAAACTTCCAGGTCCTACACCAGATCCTGCCGCAGCATTGCCGGCAACACAGTTACTCGATGTGACATAAGGATAGGTTCCATGATCAATATCGAGCAGCGTTCCTTGAGCGCCTTCAAACAATAGGTTTTTTCCAGCACTTTGTGCCGCGTAGAGCGCACTAGAAACATCAACAACCATTGGCTTTAAACGCTGAGCATACGACATCGCTTGATCATACGTCGTCTGAAAATCAACTGCCTCAACACCATAGTATTGCGTTAAGCAAAAGTTATGGAATTCTAAATTTTCTTTAAGTTTCTCAGCAAAGGCCTCTGGAAAGAACAGGTCCTGAACACGTAATGCACGCCGCGCCACTTTATCTTCATAAGCAGGTCCAATGCCCCGCCCAGTCGTACCAATCTTGGCACTTCCACGTCTAGCCTCACGAGCATGATCAATCGCCACGTGATAAGGCAAAATTAAAGTAGCGGCTTCGGACACTTTAAGACGTGAACAGACGTCTAATCCAGCACTCTCTAACTCATCAATCTCTTTAAACAAAGCCTCAGGAGACAAAACAACACCATTACCAATGTAACAAACAACTCTTGGATGCATGATGCCAGATGGTATTAAACGAAGAATCGTTTTCTTACCACCAATAATTAGGGTATGACCCGCATTGTGACCACCCTGAAAACGCACAACTCCTTGGGCATGATCAGTTAACCAATCAACGACCTTACCTTTACCCTCATCACCCCACTGCGTACCAATCACAACGACGTTTCTACCAATATTGAGTTGCTTCATCTTAATGCCCTTCACCCTTCATTATTTTGGAACGACTTGCCACTTCTCATCTTTAAATACCAACTGCCGATCACAAATCATTGTCGACTCATTATGTTCATGACCTGGAAAAGATTCAATCACAATTTCACCTTGGGTCCTTAACATCACAATCGCATGCTGTAAAGCTAGCGATGCCTCTGATGGTGCCATGATCGCTTTCGTCATAATATACCTCGAAGAAAGACCCGCCAAGGCTAGTAAATCGACTGAAAACCCAGTGGCTGGACGCGACCGACCAAAAGCCTGGCCGACCTGATCATAACGCCCACCCCGAGCAATCGCCACAGGATAGTCATTCACATACGCCGCACATAAAATACCTGTGTGATACTGAAATCCATCTAAATCAGCTAAATCAATATTAAGCTTCATCTCAATTGAAGAACTTTGCACACCAGCACAAAACCTCTCTAAATCTTGCAAGACCTGATCAACAACAGCCGATGGGGGTAAGACGTTTTTCGCTCTCGCTAAGACATCCTTCGCATCACCACTTAAATTGAGTAAGGATAGAATTGTCTCTTTTGCAACTGTGTCCCATGCCAACATTAACTGCTGTAGACCAGCACGATCCTTCGCTTGCAAGAAACGATACACCTCAGAAATGTCTTGAGCACTTAAATGCTTTTTATCCAAAATATCTTTTAGTAACCCAGCATGACTCACATCAAGGGTAACCGGTCCTAATTTTGCTAGATGTAATGACCCCATCATCAGTTGCACAATTTCAATATCCGCTTCAATACCCTGGTGGCCATAAATTTCAGCGCCAGCTTGTAACTGTTCGCGAGAAAATATACCCGGCACAACGCGAGTTTGCACCGTCGTACCAGCATAACAAAGCCTAGCAATGTTCTTACGGTTCAGAAGATGAGCATCAATGCGAGCGACTTGAGTCGTCATATCGGCACGCAGCCCCAAGGTTCTGCCAGATAATTGATCAACAAGTTTAAATGTTTGTAAATCCATATCACTGCCAGTAGCAGTGAGCAAAGATTCAATATATTCCAACATGGGTGGCATGACGAGCTCGTAACCGTAGGACTTGAATAAGTCAAGAATTTCACGCCGTAGTGTTTCAACCAGATCTGACTTCCCTGGTAAAACATCGGCAATATTTTCAGGAAGTAGCCAGCGGTTTGTCATGATCTTTAAAAAAGTAACTTATTTACTTTTTTTCATGAATCTAAAGAAATCACTTTCAGGTGCAACAACCATGAGATCTTTTTTATCTTTAAAGGACGACTTATACGCCTCTAAACTTCGATAAAACTGTGCGAACTGCGCATCACGGCTAAAGGCATCATTGTAGATTGCATTGGCTTGTGCGTCTCCCTGCCCTTTGATCTTTTGAGCATCACGATAGGCCTCCGCCAAAATGACGTCTCGTTGGCGCTCAGCATCCGCCCGAATTTTTTCAGATTCCGCCGCACCAGTAGAGCGCAATTCATTCGCTACCCTCTTACGTTCAGCTTCCATACGACGATAGACAGAGTCGCTAATTTCGGCGAGCAAGTCAACACGCTTTAAACGGACATCAACGATTTCAATACCAATGTCTGCAGAGTCGTCTGCAACCTTCTTCTGAATCCCTTGCATCACTTGCTCACGCTGCTCAGAAATTAACTCTCGAACCGTGCGCTTTGTAAACTCTTCGTTCAGAGCCGACTTAACCAATTGAGACAAACGGTCTTGCGCCAAACGTTCATCACCTTTAAAACTGATAAAAAATTTGCGCGCATCCACAATCCGCCACTTCACGAAGGAGTCCACCAAAAGATTTTTCTTTTCAGAAGTAATAAACCGCTCTGCTTCGGGATTGTCAATCGTCATGATGCGACGATCAAAAAATTGCACATTTTGCAATGGAGATGGCAGCTTGATATTTAATCCAGGCTCAACAATGACCCGTTTAATTTCACCGAAAGCAAAAACAACAGCATACTTTCGTTGATCAACTAAAAATAAGGTCGAAGATAGTAGGTAAAACAAAGCTAGAAGAATAGCAAGGATGGGGAGGAGTCGTTGGTTCATCATATTCTCTAGCGCTGTTCCCTGTCACGACTTCTAAAAGTTTCTCTCTTATCATTTGAAGGAACTGTTGGAGAATTCAAAGTGCCATTCCCAGAGTTAATCCCTAAATTAGATGATGGATTCAAAGGAACAGTAACAGAGCCACTCGGTGGTTGTGCCGATGAATTTCCGGGGTTCGTATAATTAGCGCCCTGTCCACCCTCTACAGTACTTGTCGTCTGTTGTATTAATTTATCGAGCGGTAGGTATAACATTTGGTTACCGTTATGCGTGTCCACATACACTTTAGTCACATTATTAAATACTTGTTGCATCATGTCGATGTACATGCGGTCACGAGTGACCTGCGGTGCTTTGGAGTACTCACTATAAATTTGTTTAAAACGCGATGCATCACCTTCA
Source organism: uncultured beta proteobacterium (assembly GCA_903875135.1). GTDB lineage: Bacteria > Pseudomonadota > Gammaproteobacteria > Burkholderiales > Burkholderiaceae > Polynucleobacter. The sequence goes on from CAIQUZ010000014.1 coordinate 22,313, forward strand.
GCTGTAGCAACTACCTTCGCTTTATAGCCCTGCGCTTCTTCTATTAGGCGAGCAGCTGCTCCTTTAGCTCTTGGAATAACATCGTTGGCATAAGCTTGTCCTTCATTCTTTTGTCGCTCTTGATCTTGCCCTGCTTTCACCGCATCATCAAAGGCGGCCTGAACCTGCTCAGGAGGCTGAACGTTTTGTACGTTAACACTCGTGATATAGATACCCGTTTTATAGTTATCTAAGATCTTTTGTATCGAAGCAGCAAGTTCAATACCCACCCGCTCACGACCTTCGTACAAAACATCATCCATCTTACTTTTACCAACAATTTCTCTCACGGCAGTCTCTGCCGCTTGAATAACCGCGCCATCAGGATCACGATTATTAAATAAATATTCTGTTGGTTCTTTTAAACGATATTGAACTGCAAATTTCACATCAATAATATTTTCATCTTCAGTGAGCATCGATGAATCTTTTAAGTTTGTCGCCTGAATCACAAAAGAACGACCAATTTCTACCGACCTAACGTTAGAGACATTCACAATCTCATGCGTTTGGATTGGATAAGGTAAGCGCCAATTAATACCAGGACGGGTCGTAAATTTATATTTACCGAATTGCAAAACGATTCCAGCTTGACCCTCTTGAACAATAAAAATGCCACTAAAAAGCCAAATTACAAAAATACCCAACAGGATGATTCCAAGCCCCATATTCGGCAAGCCAAAACCACTTTTTTTACCCGTACCACCTGAACCACCATTATTCATATTTCTTTTTAACCAGTCTTGGGCCATAGCACCAATATCTGTCGGCTTTTTATCATTACCACTCATATTTGCCGACGGACGATCATTGGACTCTGCGGGAGAAGCATTACGCGGCGGCGTATTGCTCGATGGATCTTTAGCATTTCCACCAAATAAACCACCTAAGCGACGATTAAAGTCTTTCCATAATTCATCTAAATCAGGGGGGCCATCCTCGGCAGCAGGACGCTTTGGCTCCGGGTTAGGCTTAGTTTCCTTACCCGGATCTTGAGGTGGTTGCCCCTCTTGGCTCAATGTGGGACGGTGTACCCAATCATAAATAGCCCATAGGACGCGATTCTTAGAAACCGTCAATTTGGTACGAATTGGTTGAATTACTTGATCAATCACAAACACTTTCAATTCAAATATCCCCAGGGATATAGCCTAAATTTATATTTTTTAATCCATCAATATTGTCAGAACTCGGAGGACGATCTCCAATGATTTTTACAATATCTACATTATTTCTCTTATCTTGCTTTATTTTATCAGTGTATTGAGCAATATTGGTTAAGACCTCTCTGAGGAGTGGCAGTCCCGCGCCATTTTGCGCCGATAAGTAAATTTTAGAAACAGATCCATCTTTTTCATAACGGATCTCAGGGCCTCTTCCTACGTACTCTGGCAACTGATCAATCTTGTTCATAATCAGGATTACCGGAATATGCTGAGCCCCAATTTCTTCTAAAACCTTTTCCACCTCATGGATTTGCTCATCCCTAACAGGACTTGCCGCATCTACCACATGCAGCAATAAATCAGCATGAATGGTTTCATCTAAGGTAGCTTGAAAAGCCTCCACCAATTGATGGGGTAACTCACGAATAAACCCCACCGTATCAGAAATCACGGCATTACCAAATTCAGGTAAATAAATCCGCCGTGTCGTGGTATCTAAGGTGGCAAATAACTGATCAGCAGCAAAAGTTCCAGCTTTGGTCAGTGCATTAAATAAAGTGGATTTACCCGCATTGGTGTAACCCACCAACGATACAGAAAATACCTCTCGCTTCACCCGCGAGCGACGTTGATTGGTTTGTTGCTTTTGTAACTTAGCCAAATCCGTTTGTAATCGCTTGGACTTGTTCTCGAGCATTCTTCGGTCAAGCTCCATCTGGGTTTCTCCAGGTCCACCGCGCAAGCCAATACCACCCTTCTGACGCTCTAAGTGACTCCAAGCTCGGACTAGCCGAGACAACCGATAGCGAACATTCGCTAACTCTACTTGAACTTGACCAATATGACTTTTTGCGCGTTGCGCAAAAATATCTAAGATCAGGCCTGTTCGGTCGATCACATGATGACCTAAAGCACGCTCTAAATTTCTCTGCTGTGCCGGACTTAAAGGATGATTGAAAATAGCCACTTCGGCATTTTTTTCATCCATCAATGCCTTAATCTCCGTCACCTTACCACTACCGATAAATAAGGCAGGATCAGGCTTAGCTCGTTTGGTTAAGACTTGTTCAATGGGGAATGAGCCAGCCGCCTGAGTTAGCAAATGTAACTCTGACATACTTTCATCAAAATTCGACTGACCCGAATCTACGCCAATCAGAACGGCGCGTATTTCATCAGAAAAAGTACTTTGATTAACTTGTTGGATCCTCGTCAACACGGAAGGTGACTGCTTTGGCAGGTACGATCGTTGAAATCGCGTGCTTGTAGACCATTTGCGTGACAGTATTACGTAACAAAACAACATATTGATCAAATGAATCAATATTGCCCTGTAATTTAATACCATTCACCAAATAAATCGAAACGGGAATGTGCTCTTTTCGAAGCGCATTCAGAAACGGATCTTGTAGGAGTTGACCTTTGTTGCTATTCATAATGCCCTTTTTGTTTTTTTTGTTGGATCTTTAACTATTCTATGATGACTCAGTTTACTTTTCCAATGCTAGAAAATGAAACTTTCATTACATAAGCATTAATATATCGCATTTTTATCTTTTGTGAGCAGACATTCCCTGTTCTAAAAAAGGGTTTTTGGTCGTTCTAAACTCAATTCTCAGGGGAGTTCCTCTTAACTTAAACTCTTCCCTAAAACGCCCCTCTAGATACCGCTTGTAGCTATCTGTCACACCTTCTAGGCCATTTCCATGAATAATGACAATCGGTGGATTCGAGCCACCTTGGTGAGCATAACGTAACTTTGGTCTAAATCGACCAACACGTTTAGGTTGTTGAAATTCAATCGCATCTGCCAAAATCCTCGTCAAACGTGGCGTCGGTAACTTCGTCATCGCCGCAGCAAATGCCAAATCTACATCTTTGAACAATTCTTTTAACCCAAATCCTTTGATAGCAGAAATGGTGTGTACATTGGCAAAATCTAAAAACCGTAGTTTTCTAGCTATGTCATTGCGAGAAGTCTCTTTTTGATGAGCATCTAAACCATCCCATTTATTGACAGCCACAACAACCGCCCGACCGGCCTCAACAATAAAACCAGCAATATGAGCATCTTGCTCTGAAATATCTTGCTGAGCATCTAACATCAGAATGACAACATTGCAATCCGCAATCGCTTGCAATGTCTTCACAACAGAGAATTTTTCAATTGCCTCAAAAATTTTGCCACGTTTGCGCAAACCCGCAGTATCAATGAGGGTATACGGTTTACTGCCCCGCATAAAAGGAACTTCAATAGCGTCACGTGTTGTGCCAGGCAGATCAAAAGCGATAACTCGCTCCTCACCCAACAAGGTATTAATTAAGGTAGATTTTCCGACGTTTGGTCGACCTACAACGGCAATACGAACCGAGCGATCTTGATCTTGAAGAGAATCATCTTCATCGGGTTCAGGGATTCCTAAAGCATCTAAAGCCTCGTCAACGACATCTCGAACACCATCTCCATGTGCCGAGGAAATCGGATAAGGCTCACCTAAACCTAGTTCATAAAATTCCGCAGAAACTCCCGCACGGGTCATTCCTTCCGATTTATTAACCGCCAAAACAACCGGCCGTCCCGTTTTTCTTAAAAAATCAGCAATAACTCGGTCTTGTGGAGCCATGCCTAATCGTCCATCAACTAAAAATATGACAATGTCTGCTTCCACCACCGCTTGTTTTGTTTGTTTGGCCATTTCCGCCAATATCCCTGTCTTGGCTATCGGCTCAAATCCTCCTGTATCAATACAGATGAACTCTCTTTCACCAAGGCGACCATTACCATAGTGGCGATCACGTGTTAATCCTGAAAAATCGGCAACTAATGCATCACGAGATCTAGTGAGTCGATTAAACAGTGTAGACTTCCCAACATTTGGCCGTCCTACGATGGCAATGACTGGTTTCATTGGATCCTATATGCCGCCAATGTGCCGCCCTTGGTTTGCACAATCACAGAACTTTGTGTAGCAATTGGACCAGCTGTGATACCTGAACTATCCACTCTCACGCGACCCAGCTCATCACCCTTGTCTTGCGAGAACAAGTGTAAATAACCCTGTGAATCTCCTGCCAAAATATATTTCCCAACAGCTAAAGGCTCTCCAACATCGCGCCAAACAAGTTTTTCATTTCGCCATAACTCATCGCCTCGTATCGCATCAAAAGCGACCACATACGATTTGTCGTTCACAACAAAAACAGCGTCAGGTGATTGTGTTGTTCCAGAAAAGCTCGAGAAATCTTTAGACCATGACATTTTTGCTGTCTTAATGTCCCCACAGCCGACTTTTCCCTGGTAAGAAACAGCACACATTCTAGTACCCATTAAGGTTGGCTTAGCAGCAATATCACTCAGTCGCTCAATCTCCGAAGTCCCTTTTGGTGGAGCCAATAGAGATTCCCAAATCGTACTTCCATTCGCTAAATTAATTAAACCAAATTGACCTGAACTAAACCCAGTAAAGATCACTTCATTATTAATTGCCGCCATACTGTAACTTGTTCTTAACGAAAGTAATGATGGTGTCTTCGGAGTGACCCAACGACGTTTACCCGTCTGAGCATCAATCGCAATAAATCGATTATCTATGGTCCGAACGACCACTAATCCCGCCACAACCAAGGGTTCGGTGAGGATTTCAGTGCCGACACTACTTTCCCATTTTTTGGCACCCGTCAGGGCATCTAAAGCATACACCTCACCTTTGATACTACCAACAGCGACCACACTGCCATCCGTTCCTGGCCCTGTAGAAACTGTTTTTGGCATCGTCACATTCCATATGACCTTACCCGTGGTGGCATTGATCTTGTAAACATCACCGCCTTCTGACGATGCATACACATCATCACCATTTAAAATGGGTTTAAAAGAATAACTAAGCGCCTTACCTAAGTTAACAGACCACACACGCTCGATATTGATCGGGTTCGAAATCGGCGTTAAGTCAGCCGCCGACCTTCTTTTAGTTCCCGAACAGCCCTGTAATGTCATGATGCCAATCAAGGCCATCAACAAGAAGCCTTTATGTATTTTCAGAAATCGCCGTTGCTTCATTAAAAACCACCTAAACTTTCAATTTTAACTTTGAGTAAACGCTGATCTGGAGCAGGATTTTGTTGTTGTAACTTTTTCAGCATCGGATCAATATCCTTCGAACCTGTTGCTTTTAATCGCTCTTCACTTAACGTGTTCCATGCTTGCAGGTAAGACTTTTTGGCCTCCTCTGTTTTATCTTGCGCCCAAAACCAATCTCCACGACGTTCCATTTGCAACGCAACAAATCCAACCGCAATCGATTCACTCAATAACCGATCCGCCTTTGCTAAACTTTCAGGTGTTTTTTGATCCATCAAGATGGTTACTAAGCGCATCTTGGCGATGGCTTGAAAACTGTCACTCTTTGCATGAGCCACCACCCATTCTAGCTGTTGTAAAGCGTTATCTTTATCAGCAACTGTATAGGCCAAATTGGAAGCCATCAGACCTGCCATTGCGGCATAAGCTGTTTTGGGATATTGATCTTGAATGTTTTTTGATTTAGCCAACACCTCTGGTAAATTGTTTTTTTGTAAATCTTCTATCAACTGCTCATAAACAAGTTCAGCTTTGAGCGACTGATTTGATTGATACCAGCTATAGGTCCAATAAAACCCAAACCCAATAATGGCAATCACTATCCCAATAAAAATCCAACGACCATAATCTTGCCAAAAGGCTTTTAAATTCGCTACCTGTTCTTGTTCTTCTAAATCTAATTCCATGACCATTCTTTCTTTATTTTTTATCGTTCATCTGAACCACTAACAAGCCGCTCAATCACCTGATCAAAAACCATGTCAAAAGATACTGTACTTTGTGCGCCAGTGCCTCGCAAATCTTTAATTTGTGCCTGCTTTTGCACCAACTCATCTTCACCAATAATAACTGCATACAAAGCCCCACTTGCATCCGCTTTTTTCATTTGCGATTTAAAACTCGGCACAAGCCCATCTGGACTAGCATGCACAAGGACATCAACCCCTGCCGATCGAAGTTGTTCCGCAAGAACAAAGCTTGGCTCCAAAGTCTGTCCACCGGCATGCACCATGTAAACATCACAAACAGCTGGTTCATCACCCCCAAGCCCCTGCTCTTTCATGAGTTCAATAACACGTTCAATGCCCATGGCCCAGCCACAAGCAGGTGTGGCTTTACCACCCATTCTTTCGATTAATGGATCATACCGACCGCCACCGGCAACGGTTCCTTGTGACCCTAACTGATCTGTCACCCACTCAAACACTGTGAAGTTGTAATAATCTAAACCGCGAACTAATCTTGGATTAATCCTAAATGGTAAATTATTCGCTTTTAGCAAAAACTGCACCATCTCAAAGTGATCTAAAGACTCTTTACCTAAGTAATCAATTAATTTAGGGGCTGCGGTGACGAGATCTTGCATCATCGGATTTTTGGTATCGAGTATGCGTAGAGGGTTTGTCAGCAAACGGCGCTTTGAGTCTTCATCTAATGCAGCTTGATGACTTTCAAAATACGTTACTAGTGCAGCACGGTGTAATTTTCTTTCTTGCTCGTTACCTAAAGAATTTAACTCTAAGCGTAAGCCCTGTAAACCCAGATCATCCCAAAGACGCGCACACATCAAGATGATCTCAGCATCAACATCCGGACCGGCAAATCCCAAGGCTTCTACTCCAAATTGATGGAACTGACGATATCTACCTCGTTGGGGGCGCTCATGGCGAAACATCGGTCCAATGTAAAAAAGACGTTTTGGACCTTCATACAATAAATTTTGTTCAATCACCGCCCTAACTACTGCTGCAGTCCCCTCAGGTCGCAATGTCAACTGCTCACCATTGAGACGATCTTCAAAGGAATACATTTCTTTTTCAACAATATCAGTCACCTCACCGATACCCCTTTGAAAGACTTCGGTATGCTCCACAATGGGAGTTCGAATGTTTTGGTAGCCATACGACTTTGCCAAACTCAGAACGGTGCGCTCAACAAACTCCCAGCGATAAGCATCTTGAGGTAAAAGGTCATTCATACCTTTTACTCCAGCAAGCTTAAGAACTTTTGAAGAAGCTGTTTTTTTAGAAGATGGGTTGGTTTCTGACATGCCGTTCGTTATGATTGTGAAGGTGCTGTCGCATAGCGACGGGCCACATATTCTTGAACAATTTGCTCGAATTCCGTAACGATATTGTCACCGCGTAAGGTTTTAAACTTTTGACCATCAACAAAAACTGGAGCAGCAGGAGACTCACCAGTCCCTGGTAGGCTAATACCGATATCAGCATGTTTACTCTCTCCAGGTCCATTGACAATGCAACCCATCACAGCAACACTCATGGATTCAACACCCGGATAATGCTCTTTCCAAATCGGCATTTGATGACGCAGATAGGTTTGTATTTGTGAGGCTAAGGATTGAAAGAAAGTACTCGTAGTTCTGCCACAACCAGGACAAGCTATCACCATTGGCGTGAAATGACGTAAATCCATTGTTTGTAAAATTTCTTGAGCAACAATCACTTCATTTTCTCGTGGCGCACCTGGCTCAGGCGTTAAAGAAATCCGAATCGTATCACCAATACCTTCTTGTAATAAAACCGCTAAAGCAGCAGTCGACCCCACAATCCCCTTACTCCCAATACCCGCTTCCGTCAAACCTAAATGCAGCGGAAAATCACATCGTGTTGATAGATCACGATAAACCGCAATCAAGTCTTGCACAGCACTCACCTTACAGGACAATATAATTTGATTACTCGGCAGGCCAATTTCAATCGCTTTTTCTGCCGATTGCAAGGCGGATTGGATTAACGCCTCCACCATCACTTCACGCGCTTCTTTGGGCGAAGATAGTGACGCATTTTGATCCATTAAATGGGCAAGTAAGTCTTGATCCAAACTCCCCCAATTCACACCGATTCGAACCGGCTTATCGTACTGACAAGCCAATTCAATCATTTGTGAGAACTGCACATCACGCTTTGCGCCCTGACCGACATTGCCTGGATTGATTCGATACTTGGACAAAGCTTTGGCACAATCCGGATAATCTTTCAGTAAGGTATGACCGTTATAGTGAAAGTCACCAATCAACGGGACATTACAATCCACTTTATCGAGCTGTTCACGGATGAACGGAACCGCGGCGGCGGCCTCTGGCGTATTAACCGTAATGCGAACTAGTTCTGAACCCGCTTTTGCTAATTCTCGGACTTGAATCGCTGTCCCAATTACATCCACTGTGTCTGTATTCGTCATCGACTGAACCCGAATCGGCGCATCTCCCCCAATGGTCAATACGTTAGATCCATACTTCACGGTTGCCTGTTGCGTTTTACGACGTTGGTAATTAATAAATTGTAGGTTAAGGTTACTCATCTTCTTCATCCACTTTAATTGGTTGAACCCATTTGATAGGACGCTCTGATCGCTTAGCTAAATTCGTTCGATCTTGAACGTCTCCAGCTAATTGTCCACAAGCTGCTGCTATGTCATCTCCGCGTGTTTTTCTTACTGTAGTAACGATTTTCGCATCTTGTAGTATTTTTGCAAACTGTTCTATGCGGGCTTTTGGTGATTGTGTCAACCCAGACTCAGGAAAAGGATTAAATGGAATTAAGTTTAATTTACAACGAATGGGAGCTAATAATTGCACCAATTCGTGGGCTTGTTGATTAGAGTCATTAACGCCATCTAACATGCAGTACTCAAAAGTTAAAAAATCCCTTGGTGCAAATGGTAAGTAACGCTGACAAGCCGCCATCAACTCCTTCAGCGGATATTTGCGATTAATCGGAACCAAAATATCGCGTAATTTATCATTAGGCGCATGTAAGGAGACGGCTAACGCAACAGGTAAATCCTTTGCTAAGCGATCAATAAAAGGCACCACTCCAGAAGTAGACAATGTCACACGACGTCTCGATAAACCGTAAGCATTGTCATCAAGCATCAAACGCATCGCACCAATGACGGGTTCATAATTGAGTAAAGGCTCCCCCATTCCCATCATGACGACATTAGAGATAACACGCCCGTCACCATGACTCAAGATAGATTTATCGTACGAGTCATAACGTTTAATGGATTTAGGATCGGCTCTTAAATGATGTTCGGCATACCAAAGCTGACCAATAATTTCGCCAACGGTGAGGTTTCTTGCAAAACCCTGTTTACCCGTTGAACAAAATTGGCAATTGACTGCGCATCCTGCTTGCGTAGAAATACACAAGGTACCACGCTCATCTTCGGGTATGTAAACCATCTCAACCGCATTGCCGTCACCGACATCTAACAGCCATTTACGAGTGCCATCTGCGGCGGTTTGGTCACTTATCACTGGCAAGGACTTAATTTCTACATGGTCTTTTAGTTGCTCGCGAAAGCTTTTTGCCAAATCACTCATGCTATTGACGTCACTTATCCCACGTTGGTGGATCCAACGCATGAGTTGTTGTGCCCGAAAGGGTTTTTCACCAAGGCTGGCAATATATTTTGCCAGCCCATCCCCATCGAGATCTAATAAATTCGTGAGGGGAATTTATCGCTCCAATTACCGTGAATACACTTGCATACCAGCGAAGAAAAAAGCGATCTCTTGCGCTGCTGTCTCTGGACTATCAGAACCATGTACTGCATTGGCATCAATACTTTGCGCAAAGTCTGCACGAATCGTGCCCTTATCAGCTTTAGATGGATCCGTAGCGCCCATGAGCTCGCGATTTTTCAAAATAGCGTTCTCACCTTCTAGAACCTGAATCATTACAGGGCCAGAAACCATAAAACTTACTAAATCTTTAAAAAATGGTCTAGCCGCGTGAACAGCGTAAAACTGACCAGCTTCTACATCTGACAAATGTGTCATCTTGGATGCAATCACTTTTAATCCAGCACCTTCAAAACGGCTATAAATTTGGCCAATCACGTTCTTCGCCACCGCATCAGGTTTAATAATGGAAAGTGTTCTTTCAATTGCCATGTGTAAAGCTCCTAAAATTAATAGTTAAAAAACTGATTATACAGACTAATATGCGTAAAAACCCTTGTTAATGAATAGATCAGTCAGAGGTAAATGATTGTTTTTACTAAAATAACCCATTTATGAGTACTGTTTTTATTTTTAAATCTTCACTTGAAATCGGCAATTTTGTCTATAATTAATGTGTGTTTGCTAATACAACTTTTTAAAGGAGATTGTTTCAATGAATGATCAAAATACGTTTGGTTACAGTGTTGGTAATACTCTTTCTGGTGCTCTAGCTAGAAACCGTGTTCTGCGCAATACCTTTGCTTTGCTTGCTCTAACTATGATTCCAACGATCTTGGGAGCTTGGGTTGGCGTTTCTACTGGATTCTCATTCTTCAGAACTAGCCCGTTTTTAGGCATGATCATCTTTATGGGAGTTGCTTTTGGCTTCTTCTGGGGTATTGAAAAGAACAAAAACTCTGGTACTGGAGTGATGCTCCTGCTTGGCTTTACCTTCTTCATGGGGTTGATGCTAACAGGTCTGTTAACGCATACGCTGCAATTCCGTAACGGTGCTCAACTGATTATGATGGCCTTTGGTGCAACTGGCTTGATCTTTGCTGGAATGGCGACTTGGGCGGCAACTTCTAAATCTAATTTTGAAGGACTCGGTAAATTCCTGTTCGTCGGTGTGATTCTGTTGATTCTGGCATCTGTTGCAAATATTTTCTTACATATTCCAGCGCTGTCTCTGAGCATCATGGTGATTGCTGTTGGTATATTCTCCGCCTACATCCTATATGATGTGCATCGTATCATTAGCGGTGGCGAAACGAACTATGTAATGGCAACTTTAGCGATTTATCTTGATATCTATAACGTCTTTACTAATCTCTTAGCAATTTTTGGTATCTTTGGTGGCGAAAAAGACTAAATCATTTATATGCTTATCAAAAACACGGGCTTGCCCGTGTTTTTTTTAAGCTAAATTGTATCGATGCGGTGAAAGACCGCCATGGATTCCACATGAGATGTATGCGGAAACATATTAAAGATCCCTGCTTTAGATAATGTATAGCCAGCTTCATGAACGAGAACGCCCGCATCTCTAGCCAAAGTAGCAGGATTACAAGACACATAGACAATCGTTTGTGGGCGCAGTTGTAAAAACTCTCCCTTAGAGACATAAGCATCTTTTAAAGCGTTCACAATGGCATAAGCTCCGTCTCTAGGAGGGTCAATCAACCACTTATCAAAGGCACCCCACTTTATAAGATCTTCTAAAGTGGCTTCAAATAAATTCTTTGCATAAAAATGCGTTTTCGTCGCTAGGTAATTATGGAATGCATTCATCAGAGCGCGTTGACATAACTGATCGCTTCCTTCAATCCCGACAACTTCCTGAGCAATCGTTGCGATTGGAACGGTGAAGTTACCAATCCCACAAAATAAATCTAAAACACGGTCTTGCGCTTGAAGCTCTAAAAACCGAATCGCTCTTCCGACCAGCACTTGGTTCATCGAATGATTCACTTGCGTAAAGTCAGTGGGGTGAAACAACATCTCCACACCAAACTCCGGTAAAGAATACCGAAGTTGACTAGAGCTCGGGTACAAGGACTTTACGGATTCTGGACCATGGGCCTGTGTCCACATCCATAACTGATGTTGCTTGGCAAAGCAGATGAGAATTTGTTGATCCTCATCAGAAAGAGGTAGTAAATGACGTAACACCATGGCGGTCTGTAACTTCCCCCCCTCATCACCCATCGCCAGCTCAATTTGAGGAACCCGGTCACGAACCGATAATTCCATGACCAAGGTTCTTAAATGCGGCAACAGCTCAGACCACTGCCGAGGCAGAACATCGCACGAGGTCATATCGGACACATAGCGATTTTGCGGTTCATGAAACCCAACCAAAATCGTTCCTTTTTTGATGGACCGATTGACAACACTTAATCTAGTTCGATAACGATAGCCCCAATCAGGGCCAGCTATGGGCGCCATGAAGGTGTCTGGTTTGACTTTACCAAGGTGCCATAGATCATCCTCTAGGACTTTTTGTTTGATGGCGAGCTGCGCTTTAGCATCCAAATGTTGCATCGTGCAACCCCCACAATTACCATACCACTGGCAATGTGGTTGACGGCGAAAAACTGCCGCTTCAATAATCTTGAGTAATCGACCTTTTTGAAACTTACTTTTATTTTGTGTGATTTCGTAGTGCACAAGCTCTCCAGGAAGCGCACCGGCCACAAATACCACCTTGCCAGGAGTATGTTCATCATCATCTGGAAGACGACCTACACCCTGAGCATCAAGATCAAGACCGTGGATCCGTATGGATTTCTGAATTCCTTGGAGAGGGCTAGGTTTGGCGTGCCGCAAAATACTTACTGAGTAAAGCCGGCCAAATATTCTGACCAATGTTTAGCGGAAACTGCTTCTATCGCTAATTCTTTTTTCACGAAATCCACTTCCATCGCATATTCCTCTGGTGAAAATGCTCCTCGAAACAGCTGATAGCGACAATACATGAGGTAGGTATTGACAACATCGGTCTCGCAATACGCACGGATCTCTTCTAATTGGCCAGCAGCGTAGGCCGGCCATACTTGGGAACCATCCATCCCCATCTTGCCCGGAAAGCCACAAAGCTTCGCCAAGGCATCTAAAGGGGCATTCGCCTTACCTTGGTAAAATGCTAATAAATCCATGAGGTCTAAATGCCGTAAATGGTAACGACTGATGTAATTGTTGTATTTAAAATCTCGAGCATCATGATCACCACTTTCACCCATCTCCCAATAACGAGAAGCACTCACCTGATTGATTAAGGCTCGATAATTTAACACCGGCAAATCAAATCCACCACCATTCCAAGATACTAACTGAGGGGTGTATTTATCAATTAGCTGATAAAAGTCTGTAACAATTTCTTTTTCAGAACTATCTAATTTGCCCAAGGACCCCACTTTAAATTGTGGTAAACCTTCCTTAGTTGTTCTTCGAATGACACAAGAGATTGCAACGACTCGATGAAGATATAACGGAAAGAAAGAGTTTTGGCTATTGGCCAGTCGATCGGCGATTGCTTTTTCAACAACCTGGGCATCAGTCATCGTTGCAGAATAATCACCTAACTGCCTCAGGCCAGCAGCATCTGGTATGGTTTCAATATCAAATACCAAAACTGTTTTCATACTGCTCTTTGTGTTAGTTGTCAAAATAGCCTGACGGATCAATGGGCTTACTTTCGCGGCGTAATTCAAAATGTAATTTCACACGATCTGTCTCAGAGTTACCCATCTCAGCAATCTTTTGGCCACGCTTAATGGTATCACCCTCTTTTACTAAATTTTTACTGTTGTGAGCGTAAACGCTGATGTAACTATTATTGTGTTTAACAATCACGAGATTACCGTAACTACGTAAGCTATTTCCAGAAAAAATAACGTTTCCTTCTGCGGCTGCAACCACGGGATCACCAATCTTGCCCCCGTACTCAATACCTTTATTGGTTGTGCCATTAAAACCATCCAATACCGGGCCATTACTCGGTTTACCTATTCTAAAATTAGGATCAAATGGCGGGATTGGTTCTCGATTCTCAGATTTTACCGGTGGATTTTCAGTGACTGGCTTGGTCGTATCTGTCACTGTTTTTTTATTTTCGGCAGGCGTTGGCGATTTAGACACTGTCTTTGGCGGTGGCTTCACCTCATTGGAATTCGTTACTGACCAGTTAGGCACCACGACTACCGGTGTTGGTTTACTTAAAGAGGATGACTGGTCTTTAATTGGCGCCGGACGAGACGCGGAACATCCAACACATAGAACTGTCAACAGCAGTGCTATCGCAAGATAAACATGAGAAAACTTCAAGGAAGACATTGCCTTAAATTGTTCCTGATTGTAGTGGTACAAAAAATACTTCATCCATCGTCGTTCGCTGATACCGCTGTGAACTAATTCGTTCAATCAATAATAGTTGTTGTTCAGTTTCACTTTTGGCAACCGGCGCAATTAATTTACCCCCAATGGCCAATTGATCTAATAAAGGATCTGGTATGCCTAAGCCAGCAGCAGCCAGGATAATTCCATCAAAGGGCGCCGCCTGAGCAAGACCACGAATCCCATCCGCATAAATTAATCGTAAGTTAGCAATTCTAAACGGTCGCAACTTCGCTCTGGCACTATCGTGTAAAGACCTGATTCTTTCTACGGAATAGACCTCCTCAGATAAGAGACTTAAGACGGCCGCTTGATAGCCACATCCTGTACCAATTTCTAAAACACGTCCCATCTTTTTTTGATTTTGCATCAAGGCCTGAATCATCTTGGCCACCACCGAAGGTTTAGAAATGGTTTGTTCACGACCAATCGGCAAAGAAGAATCTTCATAAGCTTGAGCAACCAAACCGGGGTCGATAAAAGCATGGCGTGGTACGGTTGCCATTGCTTGTAAAACTTCATGATGGGTTACTCCAGCCGTAGCTAATCGTTGCGCCATTTGACGTCTGGCGGCATCGAGGACTTTGTCTGGTTTAACCACGTTGAACTTAGCCCCTATTCCAAGAAGATTCCAACATACTCAAACGACGCTTCTCATCCGATAAATTGAGTTGTAAGGGAGTTAAAGAAATAAATCCCTGTTTAATCGCATCAAAATCCGTTCCTAATGAAGCATCTTTCGCTTCGCCAGCTGGCCCAATCCAGTAAATAGGATCACCTCGTGGACTCGTCTGCATTATGACAGGTTGGGAAGGATGCCGATTGCCCAAGCGAGTGACCCGCCAACCGTGCATCATGTCATAGGATAGATTGGGTAAGTTAACATTAAGCAAGGGCGCATGCAAGCCTCCATCCGAAGGTAATCCACCTTCAATTGCTTGTTTGACCACATCATAAGCAACTTTTGCCGCATCATCGATCTTGGCCCACCCTCGGTCGACTTGAGAAAAGGCAATCCCGGGAACGCCAAACATGACCCCCTCAATGGCTGCCGCAACCGTACCGGAGTACAAGACGTCTTCACCCATATTTTCGCCTTGATTGATGCCAGAAATGACCATATCCGGCATTTCATCCAAAAATCCAGTTAATGCAATATGGACACAATCCGTTGGAGTTCCATTGACAAATAAGAACCCATCACGCTCACCACCAGCAACCCGATGAATTGATAAAGGTCTTGATAGGGTTAAGGAGTTTGAGGCCCCACTGTGATTTTGCTCTGGAGCGATCACAGTAATCTTGCCTAAAGGGGTAAGAGCTTTTACTAACGCGAGTAAACCAGGCGCTAAATAACCATCATCGTTCGATACGAGTAAGTGCATAGGAATATTATGAACCAATCTTTAAGGATAAGGTGCTACAGATAAATAAGATAACTATTTTAGTGATTAAATGCAATTCGCAAAGAATTTTTAATTACTTTTTAAAATAGTCACTTTTACCAAAGGTTCAGCTTGGTCTTTTTGCTCACATTCAATCAACACATCTGTCCAAGAATCAAAAAAAGCTTGGTCATTGAGAATCGTCCGAGCGTTCATTTGAATCGTTCGCACTAAATACCCGTCCACTTCTTTTTCACGCATGATGGCGTTTTCTGAATTTGCCTCAAGCCAACTGAAGTTTTTAAAGCTCTTGTTCTTTTTAAATAGCGTCAAACTCGCTGCCATACAGGAAGCTATTTCTGGTCGTTCGCCTTGCACAATAAAGTTTTTAAAATCTTTGGCAACTTGCGGGGTCACGGGAGCTCCTCGCCCCATAGCAAATGATGCGCTCAGCAGGAGCGTCAACAATACAGAAATACGCATTGGTCGGATCTGATTCATTTCACAGGATATAAGCTTTTACCATTAGCATCTTTAATAACCTTCCAAGAGTTTTGAATCCTATCGACTACTGAATTTTCATGAATTAATAAGTAACTATAACGATTGGCATTGGGAATCCCATTTTTATAGACCCAATCGAAGAATTGCAGCATTTCTTGTGTATCAGACTGATTTTGCGAATTTCCATGTAGCAGTACGTAGGATACTCCTACAATCGGCCAACTGTCAGCCCCATCCAAATTGGTTAAAACCTGATAGTAATTTTGGCTCTGCCAATTCGCTTTTGCCGCCGCAGCAGAAAAAGTATTTAAATTCGCTTGAACAAATACACCACTCTTGTTCTTTAAACTCACCATCGATAATTTGTATTTTTGTGCATAAAGGAACTCGACATAGCCAATCGATCCCGTTGCCTTAGCTACTAAAGAAGCAACGCCGTCATTCCCTTTTGCCCCAGGACCTGAAGGCCATTTGATCTTAGAGCCAATCCCGAGCTTTTCATCCCAAGCATTACTCACCCGTGATAAATAACTAGTAAAAGTAAAACTTGAACCCGACCCATCTTCGCGATGAACCGGTGTAATGGCCTTGTTGGGTAAATTGAGGGTTGGATTTAAGCTACGGATCGCCAGATCATCCCAAAACTTGATTTTTCCAAGGTAAATGTCGGCCAGTACCTCCCCAGTAAGGTGTAATTGATCGGATTCAAGACCTGGTAGGTTCACAACCAAAACAATCCCGCCAACAACTAATGGAAACTGCAATAAGTCATCATGTGATAACTCTGCCTGAGTCAAGGCGATATCTGTTATTGCAAAGTCAACTGTTCTGGCCGTGATTCGACGAATACCTTCAGCAGACCCCAGCCCCTCATATCGAATTATCGTTTTACTGACTTTTTGATAATCGTCAATCCAAGACTTCATCACGGGCAATGGGAAAGTTGCACCAATCCCATTGACCTCAGCCCCAGCAGAAGCAATGAGGCCAAAAGAAGCAATACCGGCGATGAGAAAACGTAGCAACATATGAAGAATTTTTATAATTTAACAATACTGAACTATAACGTAACTAGGTGACAATATAATCCCACCAATAATGAGGACAAAATGTAGCTGGTTAGCTTTTTGAGAACCACTCGTATTGATAGCTTAATTGTATTCAATTGAACAAAAACAGAAGAAATATACTGAATCATGCATGTTGTAAAGCGCTTTGCTAACTCTCTCATTCTAGTCTGGATCATGTGCTCAAGCACTACTTGGGCACAGAGTACGAACGTCCTGACCTTGACTAGCGCTGATCCGCAGGAGGTTCAAGAAGAATCTCCTTGGAGTTTTCATGGACAAGCCACGTATGTGATGCAATGGCATCCTGATTTTAGCGCGGCATATACCGGGCAAAACAGTATGACCCCAATCAGTAATAGTGCTCAAACCTCAGATATCACCCTTTATATCGGTAGAAAGCTTTGGAGTGGCGCCGAAATCTATATCAACCCAGAAATTGATCAAGGTTTTGGTTTATCCAACACACTCGGTATGGCTGGATACTCTAGCGGTGAAGCCTACAAAGTAGGAGCTCAAGACCCCTACTTTCGGTTACCAAGGGCATTTTTAAGACAAACGTTGAACCTCAGTGGTGAAACCCTAACTCTTGAAGATCAGGCCAATCAAGTAGCTACGAGTATTTCTGCAAATAATGTCGTGATAACAGCTGGGAAATTTTCTGTTGTCGATATTTTTGATACGAATAAATACGCTCATGATCCACGTTTAGACTTTTTGAACTGGTCTATATTAGATGCGGGTGCTTTTGATTATGCAGCTGACGCTTGGGGATTTACGAATGGCGTTGCAGTCGAATGGAACAACTCTTGGTGGACGATCCGCTCTGGATTTTTTGCTTTATCAACAACTCCAAATTCAACAAATCTTGATTTAAGTTTCAAACAATACCAATTGGTCGAAGAGTTTGAAGAGCGTCATCAACTCAATGGTCATGAGGGTAAATTTAAAATACTGGGTTTTTTAAGTCGTGGAACGATGGGAACCTACGCAGATGCAGTATCGCAAAATCCGAGCGCTCCTGATACTTCTTTAGTGCGTAACTTTGGAAATAAAACTGGCTTCGCATTGAATCTTGAACAAGAAATTACTCCAACCCTCGGTGCTTTTGCTAGGTTTAGCTGGAATGATGGGAAGACTGAAGCCTTCGACTTTACAGAAATCAATCAATCTCTGTCATTTGGGCTGTCTATGAAAGGTAATCAATGGAAGCGACATCAAGATACTGTGGGTATTTCCCAAGTCGTCAATAGCCTGTCTGATGAGGCTAAAAGCTACTTTCGAGCTGGTGGTATGGGTATCTTAATTGGGGATGGTGGTCTTAACTACGGGAATGAGCGGATTACTGAACTTTATTACAACATGGCTCTGAGCAAAAACTTTGCAGTGGGTATCGACTATCAGTATGTCTCCAACCCAGCGTATAACCAAGATCGTGGGCCAATTAATATTTTTGGAGTTCGACTCAGAGCTAACTTTTAAATTAGCTACCTACGGGTTTGCGATCCATCATCGCTCGAGCAAGCGTCCCAGCATCCACATATTCAAGCTCTCCACCTACCGGAATCCCCCGAGCAATGCGCGATACGGCGATGCCACGTGACTTCAGAATTTCCCCTAAATAATGCGATGTCGCTTCACCCTCACTGGTAAAGTTGGTTGCCAAAATTACTTCCTTGACAGACACAGATTCCACATCATGTTGAAAAATTCGTTGCATCAACTTGTCAAAATTCAACTCTTTAGGACCCTGCCCTTCCATGGGTGACAAGCGCCCCATCAAGACAAAATATAAGCCTCGATAAGACAAGGTCTGCTCGACCATTAACTGATCAGACGGGGTCTCAACAATACAAAGAATCTGCCCATCTCGACGACCATCACTGCAAGTCTTACAAAGCTCGAGCTCTGAAAAAGAGTTACACATTGCACAGTGATTAATTTTTTCAACGGCCTCCTGCAAGGCAACTCCAAGTGATAAGGCTCCGGACCGATTGTGTTGTAAGAGGTAATACGCCATTCTTTGAGCTGACTTCGGCCCAATCCCTGGCATCACTTTTAGCGCCAAAATGAGTTTCTGTAAAGCGTCTAAAGATTCTTCCTCACGACCATAAGGATTTTGCATTTAAAACGGCAACTTAAATCCAGGAGGCATCGGCATACCAGCAGTTGCTCCAGACATTCTTGTTTCAGAAGCTTTCTCTGCTTGAGCGTGAGCATCGTTTAAGGCGGTTACGAGTAAGTCTTCTAACATCTCGCGATCGTCCATCACTCCCGCATCAATCTGAACGCGTTTGACAACATGCTTACCATTGGTAGTGACTTTGACCATCCCGCCAGCAGCCTGACCCATGACTTCCATACTGGACAATTCCTCTTGGGCTTGTTTCATTTTTTCTTGCATTTGCTGAGCTTGTTTCATTAAGCCAGCAATTTGACCTTTCATCATGGATCTTCCTCTCTTATACGTGAATCATTAATGTTTTTGTTCGGGTAATGGTCGAACTGAACCTTCTACCACAGCGACGCCAATCTCTTTTTTTAACATTTCTAAAAAAGGATCGACTTCAAGTGTCTTCTCAAGTTCAACTTGAGCTACCGCTTGATCCTTCGCCTCTATTCTTGCCACAGTATTAGCATCTTCACTACTCACAATGGTGATTTTGACGGGCATCCGTAAATAGACTTCTAATGCTTGCGTGACTTTTTGAATGGAAACTGCCGTTGCGATCTGTGGCAAATTGGTATTCAAGGTCATCATCATCGTACCGGACCGATCTTGAAAAGCGTACAGCTCTGTTTGCAAAGCAAATTGACCTTCTAGACCTTTTAACTGTAATTGCTTCACCATCTCTCGCCAAGACTCTGGCGATAATTTAATCGGGGATGATCTGCTGTGCCCCTGAAGCGCATTTGTAGGGGTAGCCAATTCCTCCTTAGGCAAAACCCTCTGTACCACAAGGGGTGTTGGAACAGCTACTGCAGTTGCTTGCGGCTGGGATAATTTGTTGGGACTCCCCGATTGACCATCATCGGGCATAAAAGCTAACATGCGCAAGAGCGCCATCATAAAGCCGGTCTCTTCTTCTGGAGCTAACAGCAAGTCTGCTCGACTAGTAATGGCAATTTGATAAAAGAGTTGCACTTCTTCTTTCGAAAGTAATTTTGCCAGGCGCTGTACATCACTAGCCTCCGGCCACTCTTCAATCACAGAGCTTGGAATAATCTGGGCCATCGCTATTTTTTGCAATAAAGAGGCCAAATCTTGTAATGCCATCGAAAAAGATAAACTCATTAAAGCCATCTCTGCACTTAGCGCAACGAGTTCAGGACCAT
The DNA here is from genome assembly GCA_903875135.1 of uncultured beta proteobacterium. Classification (GTDB taxonomy): domain Bacteria; phylum Pseudomonadota; class Gammaproteobacteria; order Burkholderiales; family Burkholderiaceae; genus Polynucleobacter. The sequence continues at coordinate 42,760 of CAIQUZ010000014.1, forward strand.
TTTTAGCCGCTAAAGCATCAATCAGACGAATCAAGTAACGATCATCTAACGATCCAAGCATATTGCGTACCGACTCTTCGGTCATATCCCCAGAAGAATAGGAAATGGCTTGATCAGTCAAGGAGAGCGCATCACGCATCGATCCTCTTGCTGACTTGGCAATAATTTTTAAAGCCCCATCATGAATCGCCAACTTTTCGGAGCTCAGAATCGTTTTGAGGTGGTTCACAATCAATACCGATGGCATTTGCTTTAAGTTAAACTGCAAACATCTAGAAAGAATCGTGACAGGAATTTTTTGAGGATCCGTTGTCGCTAAAATAAATTTCATATGCGCAGGCGGTTCTTCTAAAGTCTTGAGCATCGAATTAAACGCTTGATTGGTGAGCATATGTACCTCATCAATCATAAAAACCTTAAATCGTCCACTAGTAGGCCCATAAATGGCTTTTTCTAAAAGAGCAATCATGTCCCCGATACCACGATTACTAGCGGCATCCATCTCCACATAATCAACGAAACGACCGGCGTCGATTTCTGTACAAGCAACACACTTGCCACAAGGCTTGGATGTCGGCATCGTAATGGGGTTTTCAGCTGTTCCTGTGCAATTCAGCGATTTGGCTAAGATCCTTGCAATCGTGGTCTTACCAACGCCCCTAGTCCCCGTAAATAACCATGCGTGATGTAAGCGATTTTGATCGAGGGCATGACTGAGGGCTTTTACAACGTGATCTTGTCCTAGTAAAGATTCAAAATCACGCGGACGCCATTTTCTGGCTAAGGCAAGACCAGGTGAATTGGGTAAATCTTCGTTTTCAAATAAGGAGGTATCAGACATAACTTATATTCTAACAATCATCGAGGTACAATAGTAAAAGACGGGCCTCCCCGCATAGTGGCATGGTAACCTGGTCAGGTCGGGAACGAAGCAGCCAAACCCATTCACCATTAGTGCCGGGGGTAAGGCTCGTCCCCTCCTCATTCTTGACGATTTTTTAGCCGTTTTTATCGGCCTTATTCATTTGTCGACGAATGACCCCAATCAGTAATGGAATACATCCAATCAGAACAAACCAAATAAAGGATGGAAATGATTTTCCTGCCTGTTTTTCATCGGTCATGTCTAAGATAGCTTTTTGCGTCGGAGTTTTTTGCTCCAATTTCATAATCGCTTGCGCATCACATACTGGCGGAACTTTTTTCCAAACCTCATGTGGGAGTGCATTAGCCTTTAATTCTTCAGCTTCCTTAATACAGAGCTGCTCTGCGGATTGACGGTCTGCCTGTCGGCCACTTGTTGACAAACGGGCATAGCCACTTACCAATAAACCAACGAGGACAAACCCGATGAAAAATTTTTCAGAAAAACCTAACGCAGCAAATTTAGAGAACATATCATTTCCTTAATGAATTAACTTACTTTATACAATTTCTTTGACATTCGCATGTTGATCAATTAAAAAAGCGCGAACCGGCTTATCACTCCTCATCCTTTGAACTAAAAATTGATATTTTTTAAGTTGCTCAACATATTTTTTAAAAAACGGATGATCTTCTTTGGGAATACTCAGCTTATAGTCAAGTATGACTAATTGATGTGGCTGTTCAATCAAACGATCGATGCGATATAACTTACCTTGCTCATCAAGCAATTCAAACTCGTTCCAAATCTCATCAATATCTCCTTCATAAAAATACGACTGAAGATGGGACGCCTCTAAAATTCGTTGCACAATCTTCAATGCTGGTTGAGCCAACTCTAATGTCAAATCCATCCATTCGGCTAGTTGCTTGACTGTTGGAAGCTTGAAATGCTGTTGTGATAGAGGAAATGGTGTTAAACGTTCAAATATTTGATGTACTGCCTGACCAAGCAACTGATATTCAATCGGCTTTTCAGTTGGCATATCAATATTTTCAAATCCTTTAATTTCATCTGTGAATAAAGGAGATGCCTCCGGTAAATTCAGTGTGAACATTTTGGAGAAATGCACTATCGGATGCAATACTTTTTCAAAATTTGTGGGGATTACATCGGATGAATTCTGATTTCCAGATAGAAGGTCCTCAAGGGACTTTATAGGTAAACCTGTTTCGCTGAGTAAGCTATACCAAGATTTTTCCTTCATTTTTCCAAATCCTGAAACAACCAGGCATTGCTTAGCCCGCGTCATCGCAACATAGAGCAAATTATAGTTTTCAATTTCAGCAATATTCAATTCTTGATCTTTAAAATGCTGGGTATTCGTGCCTAGAAAATCCTTTTTATAAACGAACATCTGATTCGGTGCATCTTTCTCAGTTGGCCAATCCATCAATAGCCCAGAACTATCTCTAGGCTGTGGAATACTATTAGCATGCATTAAAAAGACAAATGGGGCCTCCAAACCCTTTGCTGAATGAATCGTCATAATCCGCACAGATGTCGTTTTTTCTTCATCAAATACAGAGGTGTCATCTTCTTGATGAGCCTCTACCTCACCTTCATCTGGAGTCTCTAACTCACTACCTCGAGAAAGAATGGTTAACTCTTCAATGAATCTACTTAATGAAGGATATCGACCGCCATTAATGTCCAGAGCTAATTTTAAAAACGCCTCCAAATTAGCAATGACATTGGCCTGCATTTGCGATGGACAATCCCTGGAATATACTTCAAACAATTTTCCATCTTCAAAAATATAGTCCAGTAAATCGTGTACCGGTAAATAACTTGCCTTCAATTTCCAGCGCGATAAGGTTTCATGTGCCAGAAGTAATTTTGGATAAGGCTTAGCTAGACTTAACTGTTCCCACCAACCACGACTACTCGCATGAAGGGCTAAATACTGTAACTCTTCTTCGCCACAATCGAAGATGGGAGTTCTTAAAACATGAGCTAAAGCCAGATGATTACTCGGGGTTAACAGAACCTGAAGTAAAGCACCAATGTCTTGGGCTTCAAGAGAGCTTAATAACCCTCCTTTACGCGGACTCTGATAAGCAATGCGGTGCTCCCGCAAGGCACTTTCAATTTGTCGGATGTGCGTAGAGGTTCTTACTAAAATTAAAAAATCACTCTCGCGGGCAGCCCGTACATGGCGATCTAAGCCGCTGTCTACAACTTGACGTATCGTGAGCCAATGACGAATCGTCTGCGCAACCTGAGTAGCTTCTTGACGACTTTGATATGCTGGATTCGTCATACCAGTATCCGTCATCCCTGTGATGAGCGGATCACGTTTTTCAAGCACTGTCGCTGGCAACTCTTCCGTAATCAAATCAAAACAAAAAGCCTCTTCAATTACAGGATTGCTAGAATGATTTTTCCATAAAGTGGTATGAGGGTTAAATCGAAAAGTCTCTTTATTGGGATCTGTATTCAGACGTTTTTTAACCACCTCAAATACTTGGTTCAAGGCATCCTTAATCGCCGGCGGATTCCGTCTCGTCTCATCCTGACTTAAACATACAGCGTCAAAGTTCTTGGTTAAATAGACCTGTACCTCAGCAAAGAGCCGAACATCCGCTTTTCTAAAACGATAGATGGACTGCTTTGGATCGCCCACAATAAATATTTTTGGTTTTTCATCTTCTTTGCCGTAAGCCCCCAGCCAAGCTTTCAGAATGATCCACTGTAAAGGATTTGTATCCTGAAACTCATCAATCAGGATATGTTTATACTTTGCATCTAAACGAACTTGTATATAACTCGCTGTTAATTCATCGCTTAATAGCTTCACTACATTTAATTCAAGATCATTGAAGTCAATAATGCGTTGATTTTTCTTAAAGTCTGAAAAATGCTTCGCCATTGAAGTTCCCAAATCGATCCATGCTTCATTCATGAGTAATAAAGACCGTTCTTGATCGAACAGGTGAAAGTCGAGTATTTTTTGAATCCATTGTTTTAATCGAGCCGGGATCACTTCAAGGAGATCTTGTCGACCAGCTTGATTGAGTATGGTCGTTAATGTGCCGGAGCATGTTTCCAGATGTTTTCGGGGCGTCATTTTCTGTGTCAACAACATCTTGATTAATAGCGTAATGATTTCCTGATCAGGTAGTTGCTGTTGACGTGCTTGGATTAATTGATGTAATTGATCGCTGACTTCCTTATCCTTAGGAGCTCGGCTTTGCAAATACCAGTCATAAGCAAGCTGTAATCCATCCCAGTCATGTAATTGTTGATCACAGAGCTGAACCAAAGAATTGCCTTGATTAAAAAGAGTAAGGCGTTCTTGTAAATGTGAAAGGGGCGATTTACCTTCCGGTAAATACTGAAGATATTGTTGCCACGCCGCGAATTGATCTAACACACTAGCTGACCCTTGTAGCATTGCGTCAGCGTCTTGTTGCGAAACAAGTCTGATCAATTGCAAATACATCTTTCTTAAATGCTTGAACTCTCCCTTACCCTGCCCCAACTCAAACCACCAACGCTCCATCGCTTCACCTAATAAGCGTTGTCGATCCTCTCTTAAATTACCACTACTAACAAGATCTGAGATCATGGGCGCCGCCAAAACCAAACGACTAAACCAACCATGAAAAGTATCAATCGTGACTTTTTGTGGATGACTTAACGTTTTTTCAAATAACTGCTTTGCCTTTTGACAATTTTGTTGCGCTTGAGCAAGCGATAGGCCACGATCCTGCAGTTGCATAATCACTTTTTCATCGTCCAACAGGACTAATTCTTTGAGCAACTGGTCTAATCGCTCTTTCATTTCTTGAGCTGCTTTACGGGTAAAAGTGATTGCTAATATCTGCTCAGGAGCAACGTCATCTAACAGCAAGCGAAAAATACGAGAAATCAGTAACCAAGTCTTGCCACTCCCCGCGCAAGCCTCTACGACGACTGACTGGTGGGGGTTGCAGGCATTCTCGGTGATTAGATTGATCATGATTCCCACATTCCTTTCCGGCAAAGCCCTCGCGCATCGCAATACTGACAGATCTGACTTGGCCCATTTGCCACCAAAGGCTTACCTTCCCATACTTGATTTAAAACCGACGTCATTTGATCCTGTAGGTCCACTAAGGCCTCCGAATCAAGAACTTGCAGAAGTTCTCTTGCTTTATCATTTGGATTTCGCAAACTCACCCAACCAGCATCGTTCATGGTGATCGCTTGGTCAGCGTCTTGGATTAAAGCATTGCTATACATCAATAATTGAGGATCATCATCAATGAGTTTTTGTGATTTTTTTAACTTTTCTATACTCTTAAATTTGTAATCCCATACCCGAAACTCCTGAGTACCTTTTTGATCAATCCGATCAGCTCGCCCCTTCACCAAAACCGACATGCCCTTGGCTAATGGCAAAGCAAACTCTAAATTTTTCTCCGCTTCAACAAATTTCCAACCATTCGCTTCTTGATGCAGTTGCCACTGCACCCAATCGGGTATCTGTGCCAACCATTGCTCTTGTTCATAGAGCATCTTTCCATTTTGTTGAATACATCGATCCCAATGCTCCATCGAGATGGCTTCTAGTTCTTTTTTCATCCAAAGCCGTTGCGCATCAAGATTCTGAAATGATGGTTGTTTTGCATAAGAGCGATAAAAATATTTCAACACCTCATGCAGCAAAGTGCCAATCGAACCAAATTCCGAAATATCTTGCAATGCTTTCGGTGATCGTAATTTCAATATGTACTGCACAAAAAATCGATAAGGACAAGATCGCAGACTTTGGTAAGAACTCGGACTGATATAAGTTGGCAATAATTTTGCATCAGCAACCTGAGTACTTGCTGAATAAATCCCTTGACTTTGTATCTCTCCAATCGGTAAAACAACAGAAGCATCTTTGAAGCTAGGCAGTCCCAATTGCAAACGTGTTAACCAAGCCGCTGGGCGATTCACTTCTTGGGCCTTTTGATATTCTTGCCATATAAAATCTACATGCCGATGCGCCATTAATAATTGAGATAAATCTCTTGCTTGTGAAAGATATTCATAAACGGGTAATTGATCATCTAGAGCTTTTAACATCGCTCTAGAAAAAATGGATCCGTGATCAGGCTGACTCGGTAGTTGTCGATCGTCACAACCCACCATCACCACGGCATCAAAATAATTTAAGCGGATGGAAGCTAATGGAATAATTGAAATCCGCACCGTCTGATATGCTAGCTCCTGGATAAAAGAGGCCTGCTCCATCCATGTATCAAACAAACTGATCCAACTACTTGCATTGATGTGGGCTTTCTCCAGCAAACTTAATTGCTCGAACTCTTTTAACACGCTTTGACCTGCAGGATCCTCCTGAAGAGCATCGATCATACCAAATTGAGTGAGATGAAGTTTGAACAATGTAACCCAATCATGGCTAGATTGATAGGCGCCCTGCCATTGAGTTGCCAAATCTCGCAAATACAACATTAATTTCTGCGAATACGCAAGGTAATGCAATTGCTGAGCTTCATCATGCTGATCTCTCTGGTCTGGTTCAAAAACCTGAGCCCACTCGCTCCACTCACTACCAGACGTCCTTGACAATAAAGTACGCTCAATAAACCAGGCAAATGGTTCAGCTTCTAAATCACCATGCTCTGTTAACTGAGCAATGATCGAAGACCAGTTGATGAAAGGATTTTTTAAAAAACCAAGTAAGGTGGATAAGTTTGGCCCCACCCCAGAGTTCATTAACTCTAAAAAACTATGAACGGCGGCAGCTGCACTCGTGGTGGATAACTTCCAGCCAGTCTGATCGGACACTGTCAAGTTTGGCCCCAAACGATCGAGCAAAGCACGAACCCTTCTCGCCACTAAACGATCTTGAGCAATTAAGGCAATGCGGTATCGCTTCGCCTCGATATGTTCTCGGATACAAGCTAGCGCTCCCCATGCCATTTTTTCAAAACTGGGCTGCGCAATTAATCGCCACCGATGATCTTTCATACTTGAGCGGTTATCCACGATTTGCTGCTGAGTTTGCTCATCTAACTGATCAAACTGTCCTTGAACACACTCTGGCCATAAAGAACCCACGGTCCAATCCATGGATAGTTTCAGAACCGGTTGATGCTTTGAGTGCTCCTCTAAATACAATTCCTGGATTCTTACTAAGCTGGGTAATGGTGTGGTCATCTCAATCCAGACCAACGGTTGGCACCGACTGATCTTCACCAATTCTCTTTGACGAAGTTGATATGCCATCGCCTCACGAACTAGAGGATCTTCCGTCGAAGTTAAATACTTCCAAAAAGCTAAAATTAAAGAGCCTTCGTCTTGCAATAAACCTTGACCTACTGTTGGGTAAGCTTGCAAAATCGCTTGGTTAAACTCGTGTTGCGCTGCTTGATAAATGTCTTCAATATTTTCATTACCCTGAAACACAAATGAAAAATGCGACCTCGTCAAAAAATCACTGGCTTGCACTATCGCTTTAACTAGAGCCCACTTACCACCTTCACCTAAAGCCCCAAATTTCTCTTGAATTTTAGGGTATTTTGCCAATTGTGCATAAACCATTTCCCAACGCTGTAACGCCGTCTTCACTGGTGGAAAATGCATCAAACTCGGCGTTTGGGATAACCACTGTTGTAATCCTAGTATTTTGGGCAAAAAAACTAACTTAGGTGGCATGTTCACAGGTCTTGTAAGCTCTAATTGTTGACGCAAAGCCGTGATGGGGCCATTCGTAGTGATGAGTACGAGGGGCGTTTGCTCAGACTGTTGCGTAAACGCCCAAACTTGTTGAGCAATATCGTTTAAAGCTGTTTCATGAGGTGAAATCGCTTTTTCAACCATTGGCATGATAATTATTCGAAGAATTTACAAGAGAGTTAAAATCAAGTTAAGATAAAGGTTGATTCATTTCACATCTATCTTATCTTACAAATCATCTTATTTAATGTTATTGAGGAAGCCGCATGAGCGAAGCGATTAAACATATTACTGACAGTTCTTTTGAAGCTGATGTTGTTCAAGCAGGTAAACCTGTTTTGGTCGACTTTTGGGCCGAATGGTGTGGCCCATGCAAGATGATTGCCCCGATTCTTGAAGAAGTGGCTAAAGAGTATGGCGATAAAATTCAAATTGCCAAAATTAATGTTGATGAAAATCAAGAGATTCCAGCTAAATTTGGCATTCGTGGCATACCTACCTTGATCCTATTCAAAAATGGTGAAATCGCTGCTCAAAAAGTGGGCGCTCTTGCAAAATCCCAATTAACGGCGTTTTTAGACTCCAACCTATAATTTCTTATTCACCCCTACTGTTGTTTTTTAGTAGGGGTTTATTGAATGATTCAAAAAACTAGTGTTAGAATCCTATCAATAATAGATTCATTACTGTTAATTGATTTCTATCTGTTGCCACTCGGCAAGCTCTCCCAAATACTCCTATTGATAATTACTTTACCTACACTCTTAACCACTCCCTCCGAAGATCTCCTTCTCGTTTCCCTTCCTTTCTTACTCCAAAAAAAATCCTATGCAACTGACTGAATTAAAAATTCTGCACGTTTCTCAATTATTAGAAATGGCCGCCTCCCTTGAAATCGAAAATACACAAAGGATGCGCAAACAAGAACTCATGTTTGCCATTCTCAAAAATCGTGCAAAAAATGGAGAAACCGTTTTCGGTGATGGTGTATTAGAGGTATTGCCTGACGGCTTTGGCTTCTTAAGATCCCCTGAATCTTCCTACCTGGCATCGCCAGATGACATTTATATCTCACCGGCGCAAATCCGACGCTTTAACCTGCATACTGGTGATGGTGTTGAAGGAGAAGTAAGAACTCCAAAAGAAGGCGAACGTTACTTTGCTCTCGTCAAAGTCGATAAGGTCAATGACATTGCTCCAGAGGCTCTCAAAAACCGCATCATGTTTGAAAACTTAACGCCACTCCATCCAGATCGTCCAATGTTGTTAGAGCGTGACATTAAGGCTGAGGAAAATTTAACTGGCCGTATTATTGATATGATCTCGCCAATTGGGTTTGGGCAGCGCGGCTTAATTGTCGCCTCACCAAAATCCGGCAAAACCGTGATGATGCAACACGTGGCCCATGCGATTTCTACCAATCACCCAGATGCAATTTTGATTGTTTTACTCGTTGACGAACGTCCAGAAGAAGTGACCGAAATGCAACGCTCCGTGCGCGGCGAAGTGGTCGCCTCAACGTTTGATGAACCCGCAGTTCGTCACGTTCAGGTTGCCGAAATGGTGATCGAGAAAGCGAAACGTCTCGTTGAAATGAAAAAAGATGTCATCATTTTGCTAGACTCGATTACGCGTCTTGCTCGTGCCTACAATACCGTCGTACCCTCCTCTGGCAAAGTACTCTCTGGTGGTGTGGACGCAAATGCCTTACAACGACCCAAACGTTTTTTTGGTGCCGCTCGTAATATCGAAGAAGGAGGCTCTCTAACCATCATCGCTACCGCATTAATCGAAACAGGTAGCAGAATGGATGACCTCATCTATGAAGAATTTAAAGGGACCGGTAACTTAGAGGTTCACTTAGAGCGCCGTCTCGCTGAACGTCGTGTCTATCCAGCAATTAACCTCAATAAATCCGGCACCCGTCGCGAAGAACTCCTCATTAAACCGGATATTTTGCAAAAAGTTTGGGTACTGCGCAAACTGCTGTCCGATATGGATGATATCGAGGCAATGAACTTTATCGTAGATAAACTCAAGTCAACGAAAAATAACTCCGAATTTTTCGACATGATGCGTAGAGGCGGTTAATAAAGCGCTTTTTGAGCAAAAAAATGGCTTAAAAGCTTAATTTATGTCATAATTATCGTTTTAGTGGGCAAGTATTGCATCGGAGATTCTTCCCTTGTCATGGCTACCTCAACTTTTTAAGGAACTTTTATGAAACCAAGCATTCACCCTGACTATAAAGAAGTTGTTTTTGTTGACGTATCGAACAACTTTAGTTTTAAAACTCGCTCTACGATCAATACCAAAGAAAAAATTGTTTGGGAAGATGGTAAAGAGTACCCTTTGGCGAAAATTGAAACATCTTCAGAATCACACCCGTTTTATACAGGTACCCAAAAAATTATGGATACCGCTGGACGTGTTGAGAAATTTAAGCAAAAATTTGGCGCAAGAGCTAGCGGTAAAGCTTCAGTAAAAAGCTAACTCTATCAGCAACGCATGAAGGCAGCCTTTTGGCTGCCTTTTTTATTAAAAAATGAATAAAACCTTAAAACTCACTGCAGCATCTACTGCAAGTATGCCGCGGATCATTATTTTGACGGTGACCTGTATTTATGCTTTGTCGGGTTTATTTGGCCACGACCCCTGGAAAAATGATGATGTTGTAGGTTTTGGTGCGATGTGGATGGTCGCTTATGGCAATGTTCATGACGTCCTCTTTCCGCACATCACTGGACGAGATATCTTACTTGGACCGCCATTACCCTATTGGATTGGCGGTCTATCGATTCAATATCTAGGACCTCTGATTGGTGAGGTCAATGCTGCCAGACTAACAAGTGGGGTCTTTTTCTTAGCATCAACCCTTGCCATTTGGTACGCGACCTATCTCCTTGGTCGTAGGAAAGAGGTTCAACCCATGGCCTTTGCTTTAGGTGGCGAACCAACACCCAAAGAATTCGGCAAAACGATTGCCGATGGTGCGGTACTGATATTTTTGGCATGTGTCGGCTTAGCCATCCGTGTTCACGAAGCATCCCCCTTGCTAACGGAATTATTCGGCGTCTGTTTTTTGATCTATGGCGTCGTTAGAGGATTTGATAAACCCATACAAGGAGGTGTTATCGGCGGTATAGCCATCGGCATGATTGCCCTATCAGGAAGCTTGTGGACGGCACTGTTGCTGAGCATCCCTAGCCTCTTGAGCATCCTCCTGCTTCACTCTAAAAAGACCTCGATGAAAATGTTGTTGGTTTTTATCATAACGACCTGCTTCATGTTATCCATCTGGCCACTGACTTGGAAATTAAGCGCCGCTTCACCTGAACAAATCAGGCAGGTCATGCCAATTTGGTGGGGGCAATACGAATTTATAGGCTGGATTAACTTAGATTCGATTGAGTTTTTGGGGATTAACTTTTGGAGTTATACCTGGCCTGTTTGGCCTTTATTCTTTTGGGGTGTTTATATCGGTTATAAAAATACCATATCGAGTTGGCGCAGTGCGCATCTCATGATCCCCGGATCACTATTCATCGCACAGCTGATCTTAATGATTTTTAATCAAGATCTGAATGAACGATTTTTAATGTTACTTATTCCTCCCATGGCGATTCTTGGCGCTTTTGGCTTACCCTATTTACGACGTGGTCTCATCAGCTTTATCGACTGGCTTTCACTTCTTTCATTTACGATCGTGGCTGGCTTTATTTGGGTGATTTGGTTTGCCAAATTAACCGGTGTTCCTGCGGTAACCGCAAATAATATAGCGCGTTATCTGCCAGGCTTTGTGGCGACCTTTGAACCTCTCGAGCTGATCATCGCGTTGATCATTACCTTCATTTGGGTGATGATCGTGCGCTGGCGAATCTCTCGAGCACCCAAAGCAATTTGGCGTTGCCTGGTGATCTCAGCCTCAGGCACTACCCTGATGTGGGTCCTCTTAATGACTTTATGGTTACCAACGATTAACTATGCCAAAACATATCAATCGGTGGCGCAACGTTTTGCAAAAGCATTACCGACAAAAATAGACTGTGTTGATAGCAGCTTTTTAGGAGACGCTCAACTAGCCTCTTTCGCCTACTTTACAAAACTTCCTCTGGAAGATAATCAAACCTGTGAATTTAAACTCACCCACTCTTCAGAAGAGGCTAGAGCCTTTGCGATATTAAATCATCAACGTTTAACACTCATCTGGGAAGATCGTCGTGAAAGCGATAAAGACGAACGTTTACGACTCTACCGCGTCACTCAAAAATAATTGGAATTCCATGATTAGTTCTTTGTCGAAAATTTTGCCCCGACTGCAACGAGACGTCCCAAAAATCTTGCATTTAGCAACGCCCATTTTATTAGGTCAACTTGCTGTTATTGCTTTTGGCGTGATGGATACCGCAATGACGGCGCGATTTTCTACAGACGATCTTGCTGCCCTCGGGCTTGCCTCTTCAATCTTCATCAGTATTTACGTTGGTCTGACAGGGGTACTTTCGGCTCTGAATTCCATTGGCGGTCAGTTATTTGGCGCCAAAAAATATCTTGATATCGGCGAAGATACCCGCCAAACCCTATGGCTAGCCATGTGTACATCATTCGTTGGTATTATGGTTTTACTCCACCCAGGACCGTTTATCGCTATCGGTGATGTGTCTCCCAATATTGAAGCAAAAGCAAGACTCTATCTAGAAATACTGGCCTTTGGTACTCCCGGAACGATGATTATGCGGACCTACATGGCTCTTCATAATGCGATTTCCATGCCTAAAGTCATCACAAAATTACAAGTCATCGGCTTGATGCTCAAAGTTCCTCTTAATTATTTGTTTATTTTTGGTGGCTTTGGTATACCGGCCATGGGTGGTCCTGGCTGTGCACTAGCCTCTGTCATTGTGCAATGGTTTTGGGTCATCACACTAACTACCCTCATCTGCACCCAAGATCGCTACAAACCTTTTGGTATTTTTGCAAAATTTAGCTGGCCCAACTGGCCACGCATCTGGAACATCCTCAAACTCGGCGCACCAATTGGCTTTAGTTATTTAATTGAGGTGACTTCATTTGCCTTTATGGCATTATTTATTATTCGTTTTGGGACCAGCGTTTTAGCAGGACATCAAGTCATCGCTAATATGGGCACTGTTCTTTATATGGTGCCATTATCCTTGTCGATTGCAACCATGACGGTGATCGCACAACATCTCGGTGCTCAAGAGCCACATCAAGCGGAACAAGTAGGTTGGTCGGCTGTGATTTTTATCACGAGTGTGAGTGTCATTATCGGTATCGTCGTCTGGTTCTTACAAGACTTCTTATTAGACCTCTACGCCCCACGACCTGAAGCTCGTATTATGGCCAAAAAACTCTTTATCTTCATTGCGGTGTATCAAATGGCAGATGCGCTTCAAGTTGCTGCCGCTTTTATTTTGAGAGGCTATCGGGTCGCATTTTGGCCAATGCTCATCTACGCGGGATCCCTGTGGGGAGTCGGCTTGTTAGGCGGTTATCTGATGGCCTTTAATAAAATTCATTTTGTGCCAGATTTCTTTCATGGTGCAGCTGGCTTTTGGGCAGGCAATAGTATCAGCCTTGCTATCGCAGCAACACTGCTTCTCAGCCTATTCCGAGTTACTGCTAGGAAAATGGAACGTGAAGGCGTAAAGCTGCCGCTCTAGTTATTCAGGGCGAATATTTTGCCGAGCCGCCACTTTCGATAAACTTTCAATGTCTTTGGCGACTCGCGCTTTAAATTCAGCAGGGGAACTGGCATAAGGCTTCCCACCAAAATCGATTAAGCGCTGACGAAACTCTGGTTCGCTCACAATCGCACGCACCTCTTTATTAATCCGCTCAATGATCTCTGGGGGCATATTGGGTGGTCCAGCAACACCGAGCCATGATTCGTAATTTACCTCAGGATAAAGATCGGCTACAGTACCTATACTCGGAATGGGGGAGGATCCTTTAGGGGCTGTCGTCGCTAATATCTTGACGCGCTTATCACGATATAAAGAAGCAGTTAATGTCATCGTATCAATCATCACATCAACACGCCCTCCTAATAACTCCTGAAACGGTTGCGTGCCACCCTTAAAAGGAACATGAATCACGTTCACCTTTGCCTCAGAAAACGTCCACTCACCAACTACATGCATGGCTGATCCAACACCGACCGACGAATAACTATATTTACCTGGCTCATTGCGAGCGGCTTGAATAAAGTCGCTTAAGTTATTAAATTTAGAATCTGGTAACACAGTAAATGCAATCGGATACATGGTGACCATGCTCATCCAAGAAAAATCATTGACAGGGTCATACGGTAAACCTTTAGTTCGAACCGCCGCAGTACTCGCATGCGCACTCGGTGCAAAGTACAAGGTATATCCATCCGGTGATGCCTTAGCTGCTAAATCCGTGGCAATAATACCCCCCGCTCCTGGATGGTTTTCAACAATCACATTTTGTCCTAAACGATCGCCTAAACTTCTCGCTACCAAGCGAGCAATAATATCGGAGCCACCACCTGGGGCATAACCTAATAACATTCGAATCGGTTTATTGGGCCAAGAAGGATCCATGGGTTTGGCAGCCATTGTTGGTTGCGCAGCAAAGAATGCAAGCATACAACTCAAAGTAGCAATGATACGCATTAGGCCTCCCCTTGTGGATTCATGTTGATTTTCATTTTTTGCAACCACTCCTCACGCGTACAAAAACCAGGACGCGACTTGGCGCTTTGATAGGCAATATCCATGATTTTTTCCTCAGACAAATCAAAATCAATCACTTCACGCAAGGGTTGTTCACAGTACCAAGGTGTATCAAAAAAGATCTCAATGCGATTCCCCTCTGGATCACGAAAGTAAATGGATAAAGCATTACCATGACAAATCGAGACCAGATCGTGTGTTCCTGCATTTGCTAAAGCACGATCACGAAACATTTTAAGGTACGTAATATTCGGCACTCGAAAAGAAATCTGATTAATCGGATTAAAACTTAAGCTTTGCGGACGACCATTCGCAATCACAATTTGATGATGCTCTTTATCGCTGCGACTCATAAACCGAAGTTCCGTATTACCCAACCGACCTTGATCGGTGATTTTGAAGTCTAAAACCTCTTGGTAATAATTGGCAATCAGATCAATATCGTGGACAGCAAAACCCATATGACTCAGTTGCAGGGCATCTTGAGGAAGTGACTTCAACATATTGAACCTTTATTCCGACTTAATATTGTTATCTTTGATGAGTTTGGTGTACTTTTGTTTTTCAGCATCTAAAAACTTTTTCGTCTCTTCAACAGTGCGCGGTACCGCTTCCACACCTAACTTGGCAAATCGCTCTTTGATTTCTGGCATCGCCAAAATGGTAAATAAGGCCTTGCTATAGACATCTGCAATTGGCTTAGGTGTTCCCGCTGGTAAAAACGCCGCCCACCAATTGAGTGCCTCCATCCCTTCAATACCCCCTTCCGCAAAAGTTGGAATATTCGGGAACAAAGGGGATCGCTGATTGCTCGTAATCGCGAGTGGTCGTAGAGTGCCCGCCGCAATGAATTGAGAAACAGGCTGCGCATCAGAGATGATCATCTCAATTTGGCCAGCAAGTACATCATTCACAGCTAACATCCCCCCCTTATAAGGAATCTCTTGCATCTTCATACCCGTTTGACGCATCAATAACTCACCAGCTAACTGAGATAAACTACCAGGACCACTCGTCCCAAAATTGATCGCATTGGGTTTAGACGAAGCGGTCTTGAGTAAATCTTTTAAGGTTTTATAGTCGGACTTCGTATTAACGACCAAAATGTTTGGACCCGCAGCAATCAAACTAATCGGCATGAAATCTTTTTCCATGTTGTAGTTGACCTTCGACAACAAAGGATTCACTCCAGCAGGTCCTAAATTACCAACAATCATCGTATACCCATCCGGTGCTTGATGAGAACCATACTCCATCCCAATGGAGCCCGCAGCACCAGCACGGTTTTCAATCACAACAGGTTGATTCCACAACTCCCCTAATTTTTGCCCTACCACCCGCGTAATCAAATCGGAGCTTCCTCCAGCTGGATAAGGGATCACAATTTTGATGGGCTTGGCAGGAAAAGTTTGTGCGTTAATGACTCCGACAAACAAAAGAATAAAAATGAAAACTGAATGCTGTACAAGCATTTTTAATACAGATTGTGCTCTCTGTACCCATACGGAAAGAAGGGATGGATTCAATCGATAGTCTCCAGTATGTTGAATGATTGTTTTTGATGCAATTCTTATTTGTAAAATATACTAGCACATAGCAGGATAAAATCCTATTCAACTGAACCCTTGAAAACGAGATAAAACATGATGCAAGCACCACAAGCCAGCGCCAAATCTGATCAAACACTATCGCGGAACATGACCCTACTTGCCCACCATGAAATAGGTGGTTTTGGTGGTCTAGGTGAAGGGATGGGACTACAAATCACAAAAGATGGTCGACGTATCATGTGGTTGGCTCACGAGTCTGCACCCAAAAACTTTTCAGGAATTGATGTTACAGACCCAAAAAACCCAAAAATGATCGTTCAAACCGATCTACCCCATATGAAACTGCGTTCAAACTCATTAGATGTTTATGGAGATATTTTGGCAGTTGCCTACCAAACCCAAACTGTCGGCCTCAAACCGGCGGGTGTCGATTTATTTGACGTCAGCGATCCTGAACACCCAAAGCTCTTATCGCACTTTGACTGCTCTGGCCCTCACTCTAGAGGAGTACACGCACTCTGGTTTGTGGATGGTCAGTATATTCATATGTCATCTGGCTCATCTGACTTTGAGCCGACCCATCCCAACGATGATCAGTTCTACCGCATCTTAGATGTTTCAGACCCAAAAAATCCTGTAGAAGCAGGTCGTTGGTGGTATCCCGGCACACGTGTGGGAGATAGTGCTCCACATCCCCCTCGCCATCCAAAGTTTGATACCGGATACCGTGTCCACAACTCCAATGTGTTTCCAAGAGAGCCTGGCAGAGCTTATGTTGGCTATATCGATGGCGGCGCTTTTGTGCTCGATATCTCTGACATGAAAAATATTCAAGTGATTGCCCATTGGAACCACTCTCCTCCTCTGAACGGCTTTATTCACACAGTCCTGCCGTTGTTTGATCGCAATCTATGGATCGTGAGCGATGAATGCGTGCGAGATGATGGTGAGGACTGGCCGAAATTAGTATGGGTCATCGATAGTCGTGATGAAAAGAATCCATTATCACTATCAACCTTTCCGATGCCATCAGTAGACGTCTTCGGAAAACGTGGTGGTCGTTATGGCGCCCATAACCTGCATGAAAATCTACCAGTACCTGGATCGTTCTACTCTGATACTATCATTATCGGCTCATTCTTTAATGGCGGTATCCGAGTCTTTGATACAACCGATCCTTATCGTGTTGAAGAAATTGCTTACTATGTACCGGGTGCACCAAAGCTTTCGCCAGCCGGCGCTATCCAAATCAACGATGTCTACGTTGATGACAACGCCATAGTTTATGGTGTAGATCGTTTTGCGGGTGGTTTATATATTTTGGAGATGAACATTTAATTAGCCATGAATTTTCAGCGCGATCTGTTAGCGGGCAAAATACCCGTAACCGTCATCACCGGTTTTCTGGGTAGTGGTAAAACAACCTTAATTTCACAACTCATTGCACACCCACAAATGCGCCGAGTGGCGGTGGTGATTAATGAAGTCGGTGAAATTGGTATCGATCACGATTTAGTCGCTAGCTCAACTGAAAATATCACACTACTATCGAACGGCTGCATTTGCTGCTCAGTCAGAACCGATATGCAAGAAACCTTGCGTGATCTTTTTGCCAGAAGATCGGTCGGCGAGGTCTTTGATTTTGATCGAGTGATTATCGAAACTACAGGCCTCGCTGATCCAGCCCCAGTGCTCCAAACCTTGGTGAGCGATACGCTCTTAGAGGCCCAATTTCGTTTCGATGGACTAGTGACTTTAGCGGATGCAGTCAACCTCACCGATCAAGCAAAAAACCAGTCAGAGATTGTGAAACAACTGGCCATTGCTGACAAAATATTACTCACAAAATCCGATCTCATCAATCAACAAGAACTCATCAAGGTCGAAGAATTGATTCGTTCAATGAATCAACAAGCACCCATTCTGAGAGTTCTTCATGGCGCACTAGAGCCAAAAGAGCTAATGAATATTGGACTATCCTCCTCCAAATCTTCAGCAAAGATCTTGCGCTTTTTAGGGGAGGATAATGACGCAGGAAAATATCTTGGGAGTTTTATTCAAGCGCATAGTAGCCAAATCAAAACTCTGTCCTTACGATTCGAAAAACCCTTTACCTGGAATGCGTTTTCATCAGCGTTAGACTTACTTAGTAATTTAAGAGGCCCAGATCTACTGCGGATGAAGGGTATCGTCAATGTTGAAAATAAACCGGTTGTTGTGCAAGGCGTTCAACACATCTTCCACCCACCAGTCCATTTATCCGATTGGCCAAGCACTGATCATAGTTCACGTCTGGTATTCATCACACGTCATATCGAAGCCGCCATGATCAACAATTTATTTGAGACTGTCGGCGCTTTACAAAATTAAGTATTTTTTTTAACCCATTGTTGAAGTTCCTTATCTAGCGACTGATACTCACTGACTAAGCCGACATAAAGAGCTTCATTGATGGCAACCCCGTTTTTCATTTTCTCATTCACTTCGCCAAGGATTTTGGATAAACGAATAGCACCAATTTGATGAAACAATCCTTTTAAAATATGAACCACGGCCTTCGCCTCGATCATGGAGTTATTACGAATCGACTCTTCCAATAAAACAAAATATTCAGGGATATTTTTAGATGCGCTCGACAAAATAACGGCCGCCAATTTTTTATGATCACTCACAAAAACATTGAGCCATTTTTCGTTAAATAACTCTTCCGTTCGATTCTCTAAAACTTGTTCGATTAAAACCTCTGTCTTAGAGCGCTTTAACGCCTCCCAATCAATTTTCTTCACCTGTAAATATTTTTCAGCAACCTTGTTCAATATTTTCAGATCCGCTGGTTTAAACATAACATCATTCATGCCAGCATCCATGCAACGCTTGATATCTTCCGCGAAATCAAAAGCAGTAACAGCAATGATCGGAGTCTGAGATAACTTTTTAATTTCTTCCCATTCTCGGATCACAATGGTAGCTTCTACACCATCCATTTCCGGCATTTGAATGTCCATTAAAATAAAGTTAATGGTGGGTTCACTTTTGAAAATCTCAATCGCCTTTACACCATTAGCTGCCTCTAGGACTTCAAATTCAAGAGTTTCTAATAACGATCTTAAAACCATTCGATTGGTTAAAATATCTTCAGCGATTAATACCCGACCTTTTTTCGATTGATCATCCTCAAATTCAAGCGGCTGATTATCATTTGCTTCTGGACCCGTCAAGCTATTCTCCCTAATGGATTCTTTTCATTGAAATAGAATTCGATTATATTAAGTATTAAACCATTTTTTTTTATTCAAAATACTTTTTTTTAACAAATATGAACAAAAACCTCATTCAAGATACTCAGGCTCTCATCAATGCCTCACAGACAACTCGCCGTGACTTTATGAAGGTCGCCAGTTTAGGTGGTTTAGGCTACGCTCTTGCCGCATCACCTGTGATGGCTCAAGCGATAAAGACGGACTTTGTCGGTCTCCAATGTTCTGATGAAACGATTGCTTATGGTGATTCCAAATTACCTATCTACGTAGCAAAGCCTGAAAATGCTAAAGGACCACTACCAGTCATGATTGTGGTGAGTGAAATTTTTGGAGTTCATGAATATATTGCTGATGTTGCTCGTCGCTTTGCAAAGCTAGGCTATCTAGCCATCGCTCCAGAGTTTTTTTACCGAGCAGGTAATCCTCAACAAATGGGGAATATGGCCCAAATCATGTCAGATATCGTGGCAAAAACGCCAGACCAACAAGTGATGCAAGATGTCACCGAAACTATCAAATGGGCAAAAAGTAATGGTGGTAATCCTGCCAAAGTTGGGATTAATGGATTTTGTTGGGGCGGTCGAATTGTTTGGTTAGCCTGCGAACAAGTTGCCGGGATTAATGCTGGCGTTGCTTGGTATGGACGCTTAACGGGAGACAAATCACCCAACTTCCCCAACCACCCAGTGGATCTAGTCAAACAACTAAGAGCTCCAGTTCTTGGACTATACGGCGCAAAAGATGCAGGAATTCCGGTTTCATCCTTATCCGCCATGCAACATGAGCTCCATCAACTCAAAAATAAACCTGCTGCACAACAATCAGAGTTTATTTTATATTCTCAAGCTGGACATGCTTTCCATGCGGATTACCGAGCAACCTATATTCCTGCCGCGGCAAAAGACGGCTGGGATAAGGCGACTGAATGGTTGAAGAGTAAAGGCGTTTAAGTTGAATTGCGTTCTAGATATTGCAGTCCTAAATAGACCCCAATAACAAAACCTAGAACGGTAATAAAAGAGGATAGCGCCAAGGTTGACATTGCGCTCAATCCTTGGCCAAAGGTACATCCTAAAGCGGTAATACCACCAATCCCCATCAGGGCACCACCCAATAGATGATGCATCGTGTCTTTTGCACTGCTAAATCCCATCAGTCTTAATTTACCTTGTTGCCAAGCACTCAAAAATGATCCTAAACATAAACCTAGGGCAAGCATAATACCAAAACTCATCCGCTTGGAACTATCACTAAAAAGTGTAAGGTAATCCAATAAATAGGCAATGGGTGCAACCAAAGAGGCACTTTCCATCTTGCCACTATTGGTCGTCATAAATAGTGGCTCTAGGGTGTTTGGATCCTCAGGGACAAATCCTAAATGACCAGAGATCCACCAAAATCCAACCATGGACAAGCCAACAAGAACGCTAATCCACCAGGACTGCATTCGCCGAAAGTCCTTGTCTTTAAAAGCAAAAATGAATAAGCTAGTAGCCAAGATGGACGCTAGAATCAGAAATAATAAAGGCGTATCAATAGCCACCCAAGTATGCAACATACTAGCTAAATCTTGTGGCGTTGAAAGATTCAATTGTGCAAGATCGACAGAATTCACCCGAATTGTGCCAAAAATACCCCGTAAGGTCATTTGAGCAAATAAGCCCATCACCATCAACACCACGAGGGACTTAATATTTCCAGTCCCTAGACGAATCAAGTTTCGCGCCCCACATCCAGAGGCAATCGACATGCCAGTTCCAAAGAGGATGCCACCAATCAGGTGAGATAACCATAAAACTTTGGGACTGTTGTAAATGGTTTGATGAATATCAATCCATCCACCCCAATAAAGAATGCCAGTACCGAGCAACATCACTCCTAAAGCAAGTAGCCATTGACGCATTCTGAACCAGGATTGCATGACAAAAATATCGCTTATGGCACCCATCGAACAAAATTGAGTTCTTTGTAGAGCAAAACCGAGCACTATCGCTAAGAGCAGTGTTGTGATTAAAACCAAGTATTGTAAATGTTCAAGCTCGAAGGACATCTACATATTTTACACCGTGAGGCCGAATTCAAATCCGGAATAAAAATATAGCGCTTTACAAGTAACAAGAGTTCCCCGTGGCATTGGCGTGCACAATTCTTTTGTTTTGAATCGTAAAGGTGGTTCGGCAGTCAGTGGTATACACATAACCTGGAGTCCCAGGTATTGGTCGAGCAAATATTGCATCACCCTGGCGCATGACTTGGACTGAGGCTGGAGTTGGGGGAATATAGTTCTGTTTCAAATTTTCATAAGTCAGATACTTCGCTGTTTCAGTAGAATAGGAGCTTGTCGGTGCGCCCCATGTAGCGACCAATGCGTCTTCATCTTGACCCACCCACTGGTTAATCATCTTGGTGTATTTTTCTGCCGAGACACACCCTAGTAGTAGAGTGACTGCCATCAACAAGATAGAAGTTGAAATACTTTTACAAGTCATCTTAATCATCACACAATTATAAAGAAATAATCAGCAGTTGGGACAATTTGAATACCGATCAACCAAGATAAGAATTCAAGGACCGAAGCTTACCAAATGCAGTGTAAAGCCCCTCGCTTTAGCCATGGGGAGCAGTCAGTATCAGCCTTGTTGAATAACATTAAGGCATTAAATTCGTCATTTTGTGGATTGATTTCACATTCCAAAGCTGGGGGAGTAAAGTTTTCATCTCTTCTTTGGTTGCTGCTTGACTAAACAACGCTAAACGCATCGCCTTGGACTCAATCTCCGCTCGGGATAGTGTGTTGCCTGGATCACCCTTGGGTTCGTCGACGCGCCCATGAAGTTCACGACCATCATTTGTCTTAACACTTACCTTCCCAATCCATCTGTTCGGATACGCGGCATCAATTTCTGGATCAAATTGCATCAGCACGCGATCTCTTAAATTTTGGATTTGAGGGTGATTAAAATGTTTCTCAAACTCCTCTAAGCCAGCATAACCATATTGAGCAGCAAGAGCGAGCACCGTACCCATGGAAAACTTCGATTGATGAACGGTCTGCGGATCAACCACAGGACCTAACACATCGATCGCACCCTGGTGCACATAGGTCGTTACCTGAGCAATATCGTGCGCAGTTAATTGATGGTCTTGCATGACTTTTAATAAAGCATCCGTAGCAGGATGAGTATGACGACAAGAAGCATGATACTTAAAGGAGGTCTCTTCTAAGGCCCAGCGCTGTCCCAACCGATCCGTGAGTTTGGATACATTAGCATCCGAAGACATGCCTGCAGCCATTCCCTGCGCACCCTCTAAAATCTTCTTCGCCCCAGTAAACCCCTCTTTAGCTAAGTAGGCAGACATCAACCCAGTAGCTGAAGCATGCGCAGTATGCAACTGCTTAGAATCTGCAGCGTCTTTTAAAAACTCCCATAAGCCTGCCGCTTGGGTTCCTGCTGAACCAAAAGCATGTAGCATCTGAACAGGATGTAACTTTAATAAATGTCCGACGGCTGCGGCAGCCGCAAGACCGCCAGCAGTTCCTGTGGTATGAAAAACTTTATAGTGAGAACGACCTAAAAACTCCCCAACCCGAATCCCTACCTCATAACCAGCAATACAGGCCACTAAGAACTCTTCACCACTGGCACCAATCGCTTGAGCAACAGCTAAGGCCGGTGAAAAAACAACCGTTGCTGGGTGAAAAACGGAACCATTATGCACATCGTCCTGCTCCACAACATGGGAGGCTGCAGCATTGACCATCGCGGCAAATAAAGGTGATGTTTTGGTGCGATCAATCAGTACTTCCGATAAGCCGGTGGTTGGCCCCATCTGTTGTGAAAAGCGATTGAGTATTTCGATAGCACGCGCCCCTTTACCCGCCAAGGTAGACCCTACCCAATCCACAAATAGATCTTCAGCTTTACCAAAGACCCTCAATGGAATATCTGTTGCAGATAATTGCGCAGCAAATTTAGCTAATTCCTGCGAACTTGACTCAGTCGTTACTATTCCCATCTGAACTCCCTTTTTTGATGCCAATGAAGTTGAAGCGATTCATTTGGTTATGCTATATTAAACAAAAGTTTAATTATCATAACAAATGACAAATCCCTACAAGTACGTCTACCGTTGTCATCATTGTAAAGAGGAATCTAAACAATCTATTCCTACTTGCAAAATTTGTGGCCCCAATGGTAAAGGTCATTTTGAATTAGATCCTCTGACTTCCAAAGTTTCATTGATTTGTGAAGGCTGCAATGCAGCACAAACAGTATTAACAAGACCTCCAATCAATTGCTTAAGCTGCCATCAAGGCGTATTAGACTGGTGGGATAGCGAAGCTCAGCAGTGGGCAAAATTGGATTTAAGTGTTCAAAGCGCTCATCTAAATAATGTCTGGATCACCGGTGACTTTGATGGGGACTATGAAGGCATCCTTCAACCACAGTTCAGAAATCAATCGGAAACTCCGGGTAATGCCAGCATCTACGATATTGAGTTCAAGCACTCCTATTTAAAAAATGCTCGTAAAATTGACGGGCCACCCCTAGCCATTGGGCCTGAAGAGGTTCGACCGTTCACTAGACCCTTGATTTTTCCCGTTGATGTACAAACCCCATTAATCAACGACGCAGAATCCAATGTCAGTCGTGTTGCCCTGAAAGATTTTCGTTTGCATCATTGGGAATTTGTGGGAAGTACCAGTTCAGCGGCTCACGAAGATACGAAAAGATTTGGCCGGATTAAAGGTGTCGGATACGGCGTCTTACAAGAAAAAGAGCCTGAAATCGAAAAACCCGACGATGCGAATAACGGCGTTGTCGGACAAGCCGTCAATCAAGTCAGAGAATTTACCAAAGGACCCCAAATTCAAACAGAAGTGGCAGATGGTCAAACGCTGGTTGAGCCCGAATACCCCTACGACTCTTGTTTGAGCTGTTCAACTATTTTGCATTTGATACTGGCAGCATTGATTTGGATGACTTGTACCTGGAAAATAGCGGCTCTATTTTTACTCTTCATGATGATCGTTTGTTGGTTAGATGGCGCACTGGGTCGCAATGATTTACAAATCAAAAATAAGTTATTTGGAATTATCTTTGGCCTACTCCTGCTGATCGCCTCTGGTTTAGGGCTCACGATCGGCTATTGGCCAAGATTCATCACGGATTGTCACGAGCTGAGTCAATACGCCTTAATTGTCAGTGCACTGGCCTTCTTATTCAGCTCTTTTTTACGATCTTGTTTTGTGAAAACGCTGCTCTTAGCCTTTTTATTCTTCGCCCTGTGTTCATGGTGCAAGATTCATGACCGCTCCTGCAAGTTTAATCAAACCAATTCCATACAGACGACCATTGATGCGATCAAAAGAGATTTCGAAATTATCACGGACTCTGATATTAATTCCAACATCATCAATGATATTTCCGAAAATAATCCAGACGGGAAATATATTTCCATCGACCAAGTGACAAATAAGCCAGAGTTACTGGACGACTGTAACAATAAAATCTACATTCCCTTTGGCTTTAATAGTTCAGAAATCGATGCCAATAATAATATTAAACTGTATCGCCTTGGTATGATTCTCAAGCAGTATGACCCGGAACGCATCATTATTTCCGGTTATGCTAGCAAAGATGCTGGCGATGAAACTCCAGTAGGATTTTTAGAGCAAATACGATTAAGTGAAGAACGATCTAATAATATTAAACAATATTTGGTCGATAATGAATTTATCAGTGCGGATAAAATTGAAACGAGAGGTCTTGGTTACAGTGTTTTGATTTTGCCTAAGGATCCTGCAAATACAATCAACCGCCGCGTAGAAGTAAATATTCAATGTAAAGTAAATCTCAAGTAAAGCCGAACGAACCACGATGAACTATTTTCAACCGCAGATTCTTAGTTATGAGTTCCCCAATTATGTCCGAGGAACTGGAAGATTTACCCCTTTCACACTCCAAATCTCTGGATGGGGCTTTTTGATTGTTAAAGCATCTGACGGGCCGGTTCACCTCCCCTATAAAAAATGGCTTTTTTTAAAACAAGAGACGATCGAACTCGACATCATTAAAGGACAAACTGTTCAAATACAGTTCTTCAATCTTTTTGGTAGAAAATCAGTCACCCTCAAAGCCCCAGGTAATAACTCGCCAGTCAGCTCAATCGAGACTCCTCAAGCGGTGACAAAGATACTGCCTACATTCACCATCAAGAATCCGAAAGCGCCCGGACAAGCTTTGCTGGGTGACTATCTAAAAAAACGCCTATTACCCAATCAGATGTTGGAATCTTTATTGAAGCTCAACTTAAAAAAAGAGCTGAAGACAGATATCTCCATCCCCAAGATGCCCCCTTCTCAGTCATACCGCATTACTCCATCAAATTTCACAATGTCTGTTAACCACCAAGAATTGAAGTTTTCTGCTGATAAATTGAACCAATCCTAAAGGAAATATGCCATGAGTCTCGTTGAAAGTATAGATCAATATAAATACCCTGATGACGCAGCAATGCACCAATCCACCATCAGTAAATTTCTTTGGTTTTGTGCAGGAGCAGACATGCAGTTGCTCAAACACTGCCCACAATCAGAGCGCATTAAAGAAGAAGGTATTGGCGGTGTCGTATTAGCGACTGGAGTATTGGCCTTCTTGTCCTCTTCTTATGCCTTTTACCGTGTCTTTAATCCAGGGTCTTCTGAGGGAACTCCCGTTGTAGCCATCATCAGTTCAATCGCCTTTGGATTGATCTGGTCACTCATTATTTTTAATCTGGATCGTTTTATTGTTTCTTCTAGTGGTCATGGTGACGGTACAGAAAAAATTACCTTAGATGAATTTATTGGTGCCATACCCCGATTATTAATGGCTTTGATTATCGGCTTTACGCTCTCCAAACCTCTTGAAATCCGTGTCATGCAATCTGAACTCGACGCCATCCTCAAGACCAAACAAATGGAATATAAATACGGCCGGAAAGATGCTAACGGACAACAAATGACCGTGGATGAAAAAGGAGTACTCGTCAAACCTGGCGCCTATGACTCTGAAAAAATTCGTTGGGATAGTGAAAAAAGCAAATTAAAAGACGTTGAGTTTAAAGAATTAACCGATGGTGAAGAAGCGATTAATGCAAAGATTAAAGATTATCGTGAAAAAGAAGATAAGTTCACCAACGAGAAATATACCCAAGCCGGTGGAAAAAACGGTTATGCAGCTGGGAGAGGTACAGGATATAAAGATGCAGAGGCAAATGCGGATAAATATGCCAAATTAAAAGATGAAGAAACAGCTAACTTAGAAAAATATAAACAAGACCATCAAAGCGACTATGATCAAAAAGCAAAAAAAGAAGCTGATGTCATCAAAACGCATGATGAAAAAAATAAAGAGATTGAAGATACTGCCGCTCATATGGGTGGCTTAGTCAATCGCATCATGTGGGCCCATGAGGCATTCCCCATCGTCTCATGGGCGTTAACCTTGCTCTTATTAGCAATTGAAGTAGCGCCAATACTCTATAAACTGATGATTCGTAATGGTCCTTACCATTACCTCACGGAAAATCAACGTGAGATTGTTGCGGCAAGATATGCTGTCGAAAGAAAAGCCAATGCACTTGCCGGTAATAACGGTCAACAAGCAGAAATCGAGATCTTTCATCAAGCTGAAGCTTCCTTAAAATCTTCGATTGCCCACCTAACTTCGGAAGGAAGACTTTCTCAACAGGCACTGGATAAATTTGAAGGTATTGTTAGCCGAGATATTGATAACAATCCGGACAAGTACGTCAAGATAGATCCACCATCCAGAGGAGCTTAAAGAAAACATCAATCACTGACGATGCTCTTCTCTAAGATCTCTGGGTTTGATACCTCTAACCTCGAAAAACTTCCAACGGCTGACCGTTGGAAGATAGAGACTCTTAGCCTCTGGGGTCTTCTCAGTTCCTTGGCTTGTGCTTTTTCTGCTGCGTATCTTTTTAAAATCACCACGCACTCTTTGATTACAGCGACGATTGCTGGAATAACGGTGTTTTTTTGTTTTCTAGCCATTCAAGGTTTATTAGTCTCCAATCGTGGTGAGCACTTTGGCACCTTAAAAAGTGACGATATTGCAATTCAACCTAGTCGATTTAATATTTTTATTTACTTACTGCTGACAGTTTTATTTACACAACCACTCCTCATTCTCATTAGCCAGCAAATTGATGGGGATAAAATTGCGGGCATAAATAAACTAGAGCATGACTTAAAGCTCCAAAATTCTGACAATATCAACAGTATTAATCAGTCGCATATCAAAAATCAATTAGCGCGAGTCAGAGAAAATATCAACCTCCTTGGTGGAAATCCAAGCTTATACATCGCTATTGAGAATCAACTTCGCAACGAAGATGAGATTGCCAAAGGCATCGATAAAGATCTCAATTTATCTTTAGCCTCAAGAAAAGCACTTGTCTTTGGTAATGTTAAATATCATTTTGGTGGGCTGAAATATACAGTCATTCAAGCAAAAATGATGAAAGATAAGCTTGAAAAAATGGGCTTTAAAGTCACCTTAGTGCTTGACTCTACTCGCCAAACGATGGAATATGAAATCGACAAATATGCTCAAACGCTCAAGCCAGGGGATATCAGTTTTGTATTCTTTGATGGTCATGGGGCACAAATTGATAAGGTCAATTACTTGGTTCCCATCGATGATGACAATGGATTTGTTTCCATCAATCGGATTATGGAGTCAATTCATGATAAAAAAACCTTAGTCAGTATCTTTATGATTGAAGCCTGTCGATCTAATCCTTACCGAAATCCAGAAACGGGATTTGATACCCGCGGCATTACCAATAATTCATTTATCGGATTATCTGCAAATGCTGGAGAAACAACCTGGGAAGCAGGAAACTTTGGAGGATTTTTCTCTCAAAGCTTGATCAAGAACATTACGGCTAATGCGGATATCGCATCCATTTTTAACCGAGTCAAAGCAGAGGTTGAGGCAGTGCCACTGCAAGAGCCGCAACATCCTACGGCCTATTCTACCTTAGAGGCACCGATTACATTGGCCATCCAAGATATTCAAAAGGGTCCGGTAATAGCAAAGCAACCTTCAAAAAATCTCATCACAACTACAGCTGTTGAATGTAAATCAACGAGTAACTTCAATCATTCAGCAGCAAATGAGACTAATCCTTTATTAAACTGTATCAGCGAATATCTCAAATTAAGAGATGATCTCATCGAAGATATTAAACTGGCAAATAATTCACACGATGAATTAGAAGGTTTATTACAAGAGAAGTTTTCCGATAATCAATTCAACCCGATTTACTTTTTTCGTTACCTTTGGTCAAAAAATATGATCGACGATATAGAAAATAGTCAGGCAATGAAACCGGTTCATCGTTCTATCGTATTGAGTCTGCTGATTTGGTTCCTTTTGGCAGGTGGATTCATACTCCGTGAAAACATGGGTCTTGCATTACTCACCTATCGTCGCTTCAGAAATGAGGAAGATACGGTATCACTCAATGGTTACTTCCAAGGACTCTCGAAGGTCGCTAAAGAGAATTTCAGCACTTTCCAACAACGTCTCAAAAAAGAATTTAAAACGGACCAATTGTTGAACCAAAAATATGGCCCCAATCTTCCAAATCCGTTTACGGAAGATCAGGATACATTAGATAGGAAAAATAAATATGTACGGACTGGCAGAGAAGCATTTGATCACCTGAATCAGGTATTAGGAAAATAATTCATATGTCCCATAGACTCCAACAGATTGCGGCAAAAGATACCTATCTTTTAGATTTTTCATCACCCGCCGAAAAAACGATGTATAACTCTTTGGGCATTTTAGTTGTCATTATTTCTGCACTTGCACTGTTTACGATCTCCTATAGCCTATACCTAGTTTATTTTGCAAATGGCTTTCAAGGCTCAACGAAAGATTACATCAATGTCTTTTTTATCCTTTCCTTATCGTTTGTCTGGACGCTGATTGTATTTAATTTTTATCGATTTTCTTTGTCCGCCGTATCAACGCATAAATATGAATTCGATCTCACGCAATTACCTAGGTTAATCATCCAGTTATTTTTTGGGATCATTATCGGCTTATCCATCAGTCTGCCCCTCGCCGTCATTGTGAGTCACGAAGAGTTTCGTATTGATCTGACCAGAAGTCAGGAAAAAATGTTAATTACCCTTGAGGAGAGTATCGATATACCTTTCGAAGAACAATTATTAACCTACTATCAGGACCTAACACTTGCTTTAGAAAAAATAGACGCTTCTTCTAAAAATGCCGAAAAATATCAAAAGACACCCAACGTTCCAAAAGATAAATTGGATGCATTAAAAAGTGAACAACAAACGGATTTAGACGCCGCTCAAAAAATACAGGATCAAATCTCGGCTATCCGTCAAGAAATTTATGAGAAAAAGAAGCAAGCTCAGTCGGATATTCGAACGAATGATGGCCTTATAACAAATATGGAAAAAGCCCTAGAAAAAAACCGCCGAATCGTTATTCTATTTAGTATTTTTATCTGTTTGATTTTGGTATTTCCGTCACTCTTCCAAGCACTCTACATTCCTGGCATTTATGACTACTTAGTGGAATATACGAATCACTTGAGTCTAACAAAATTCGGTATCCTTCCAGAATCAAAGAAGATCTTCATTGGCAACGAACATGTCCACATCCCCTACTATACGTTCCCTGAAGAATTAATGCGACAACAAAAACTGGATATTGAATCCTTGGCGGAAATAGATCGTCAAATTATTCTTAAAAAAGAAAAATCCAAAACTATTTAATGTACCTATAGACATTTTTATTAATTTGAACAATACAGTTGTTCAACATTTGAGGCGTAGGGTTTTTGATGCTTTTGTAATTCACATTTAAGCAATTCATGACACCCTGCGCACAATCATCCTGAGCTTCGTTTTGTTTTTTGGCATGGTAGGTTTTTGGGTTTTGTACCGCAAGGACACTTGACCTTTTCACTACTTCTCTAACACAAACCTTTGTTTCTTGGATGACTTTTTCCTTTACTTGTTGGCCGAATTTTTTTGCTAACTCTCTTTCAATCTTGCTTTCAGCTGGAAGTCCTAATGTACGCTTCACCCAGTTCACAACATCATCCATCCACCCCGATGAAGCAGAAACGATTTTAGTCTCTTCTTTAGCTAAGATTTTTTCTTCTTTTGCAAAACCTTTGATAATAAGTTCAAATAGCTCGCCCTGCCATCCTGCATTTGCAGGAACACTGATCAACCCCAACATCAAGATCAACCCGACGGCAAAAGAACGTAACTTTAATACCGACATCTTGCATCCGATTTATAGTTAGTAAAGTAGACAATCAAGTCCGCATCAGATTTATATTTCGTATAATAAATCACCGCTCTTGCATCGCTCTTGTAATTCGTAAAATACCAAACACCGGATCCGGTATCCGATTGATACTTAGTTTCATAAACAATGCAATTAGCGTCTGACTGGTAATTAGTAACATACACCTTGGCATTAGCGTCAGATTGATAATCAGTGACGTAAATTTGAGCAGAAAAACTCTGCGCACTGAGCCCAATTAAACCAACAAACAATACAATTTTTAATAATCGATTCATGAACAAGGCACTTTCAAAAAAAGGTAAATGCTATACTTCGACTTTAGAATTTATACTTAATTATCATACACGAATGACTGAACAACAACTCGTAGACCAATTTACTTCGCAAGGATGGGAATCCTTCACCGACGAGGGTTTTATTCAAACTGCGGGACCTTTCTTTTATAAAAAAGAAGGAGAATGTGTTCACTTTTTATTCCCTACCGGTACAAAACACAAAAATTTACGTAGTGTCGTGCAAGGTGGGGCACTAATGACATTTGCTGACCGCGCTTTTGGTGTTGTCGCTAGACACACCACGGACACAAAAAGTACAGCAACCATACAGTTTAATTATCAGTTTGTGGACGCCGTTCAGATCGGTGATACGGTGGAATTAACCCCGATTGTCATTAAATCCACCAAAAGCATGGTCTTTTTAAACGGAGCATTAATGGTTGGTGATCGAACCGTTGGATTTGCTACTGGGGTTTGGAAAAGGTTTTTATAAACCTTTTCCGTTGCAAATTTACTTAATGGATACGGGTGCTAAGGCACGACTCAAACTCGCCTCTCCTCGACCATAAACAGCTGCACTATAGTTCTTTAAAGTATCCGTGCGCGCAGTGCTCAACAATTGATTCGTGATTTGAGTGGGTGAGGCTGTTGTAAATTTACTGCCAATAATCGATCCGTAAGCTGAAATAATTGGCGCCGCAAATGAAGTGCCGGCAATACCCATTTGACTTGAATTAACGCCAACCACTAAAAACTGTTTCTGAATCGTTGGATCTGTACCAGCCGTATTCGAATAAGAGGCCATCACTGCCGGAGCTGTTGAAGAACCATTCGTGGATAAAGCCCCTGCATAAATCACATTCGGTGCACCGCGCAATGATTTGTTCAAAGCATCAAAGTTTCCAGATGCATTAATCCCAGGCATAAACTTACCTGCTGTTAAGTAACCAATTGGTATCGCATCATTACCAGCCGCTTTAACAATCAAAGCACTTGTTACGGCATTGGTGGAGTTGGCATAACTCACCATGGAATTCACTTGATTGTTATACGTAAAATTGTAATTGGCATAGGCAGATGAGGCATACATGCCAAAACTAGCATTAATAATGTTTAAGCCGCGCGCTAATGTCACTGGAGTGTTGCCACTCGCATTGAAATCGGTTTTAATTATGTTGGCAGAGTAAGCAATGAGCCCAGCCTGTTCAGATGTCCAGTTGCCATGGGTTTGGGTCTGGACAGTGCCGTTGATATTGCCAGAAAATTTACTCGAGCTATTAAAATCATCCACAAAGGTAATCGTTGTACCTTTTCCAGAAAACCCAGAGGACCATGCAGCACTGACATCAGAACTCATCCAATTTTGCGCTTTAGGTAATGTAGTCGTTGACCCAGTCGCAGCAGATGGAGATACCATTCCCGATGAAGCTGCAAATGCCGCAAGTTCCGACTGCGCATGAGCCACCGCAAAAGGACTCAAACATAAAAGTCCGCAAAGAACACGAAATAACGGAGAGTGGCAGTGACGACGCATAAAAAAATCCCTATTTAAATTAAGATGTATCTTGTTAACGACATTTAGAAGCAAAACTTTAACAAAAATCCGAAAGAAATCCCCTTCTTTCTGAATTTCGTAAAGTCTTTATATCTATTGATAATATCGTCAGTTGGAACAACGATTAGGCACTCTGCAACGAGCGAATAAGAAATTAGAAGAAAAAAACAGTCATGCGAAGATCAAAAATCGACGCAAGGATGCGATGCACAAGTTTTCAACGATGCTCACACAAGAATATGGTGCGATCTTTGTTGGGAACGTCAGTAGCAAGGGCCTCATTCAAACCAAGATAGCTAAATCTGCGTTAGACGCTGGCTGGTCATCACTCAAAACGATGTTGGACTAAAAAAGCGCATACGCTGGCGTAGTATTTGAAGAAGTGAATGAAGCTTATACAACTCAGACTTGTTCGAGTTGCGGAAGTATCAACAGCAACAGTCCGAAAGGTAGAGCGGGTTTGCGAATAAGAGAAGTTGGAAGTGTCATTGTGGATCTGTTCACGACAAGGACATCAATGGCGCTCTCAATATTCTTGCGTTCGGACATGAACGTCTAGCAGTAGGAATCCCCGTACTTTAGGGCGGAGAGGATGTCAAAAATAAAGTTTATATTCTAATAAGACGGTTGTCTGGTTATAAGGTCTGTCATTGTATAAGTACCCTAATGTTTCAGATGGTGGAATGGGTGCAGCTGCGTAACGACAATTGACAGCCTGTTCGCCCCCACCAATATCTCCATAATCCGCCAAACAAGCTGACTCAGTCAAAACGCCGCCAAGGATCGTCGTGACTTTAAACGACAAACTAGAGTCTTCTGTGATTTTCTCAAAATACACAAATCCAATCTTGATACTTGGGGCAATCTTGTACTTTTCGCCATATTCTCCGGTACTCCCTCCCCAAATTAACCCAAGTGTTTTCGTCATTTGAGTCATAAAGGTCACCCTAGCATCCGTCCATTGAGTGGTATACCATGGGGCAAAAGATACAAATGAACCTCCCGAAGTCTCAAACCCACCAGTGGAAATTAAATTTACCTTACTAGATAACTCTGAGCCCTGTTTCAGTTCTATCAGGTAAGTGTTGTCGAAGAAGTCAAAAGCAGGTACGGTCTGACTTCCCATCAGCAGAATGACAATCCATAGCTGAAATATAATGCCTAAACATTTTTTGAGAAAAAGGGGATCCGACGCACCCTTTGGATGAAAAGAATTTTTAAACACTGCAACATCATCCGCATAAAGACACTAACCATTTACGGATGTTTTTTATCAAATTTAAGCGCCAATAAAAAATATAGTTTATTTAAAGACAGTAAGCCTGATGTTTCATGGGCATTTGCAGAACAAGAAGGTGCGCACCACCTTGCATTGCCTGAATTGTATATGTCTCTATCTGTTGAGAAATATACATATTTTCGTTTTTAGATAGGGTATGTGTATTTTCAATCAGACTACCTTGCATCACGACGACAAAAATTCCTGAGGAGTTGTTGGGAACTTTTAAGTCATAAGCGTGATCTGGCGCCAACTGTAACTCCCCTACCCCTAGACCTGATGGTAAATCTAGATGCTCCCACCGAAAGTTGGTGTCCTTCAATTGATTTAAATCAGCCAATTCCATCGGCTTCATTGATGGCGAGGTGTAATGATGCTTAGGACCCTTTCTAAACTCATCCATTTGTGCTGGTAAAAATTTAGCGCCAGGATCACGACTACTGCGTAAAGTTAAATAATGCAATCCTGTAGCGCCAGCAACAATCGGACCATACCCGGTAAAAGCGCCGGCATAATGAACGATATAAGGCTCAACCGCATGCTTGCCAAATGAACCACTACCTTCAATAAATACTTGAAACTGATTCTGTTGATGAAAATGTAAGGGATTGATGACCCCAGGTAACTGCTGAATCAAATAAGACTGAGGAGAATACTCTGAATCAGGCTCGGAAGCGAAATAATCATGACGAAAATACTTCAAGCCATTCGTATGTTCGTGATATTTGAAATGCTCTGTTTGCTTCAATGCTAGCTTTACCACCATACTCATTCGATCTTGGCTCCAGATTCCTTCACCCGTTGACCCCATTTCACATATTCTGACTGAATAAATTCGTCAAACTCAGCAGGGTTTTTACTGGTTAAAATTTCAGAACCAATACCCATTAACCGTTTGCTGATTTCTGAATCGGCTAGTGCCGCATTTAATTCTTTATGATAGCGATCGATCAGCACTTGAGGAGTTCCAGCAGGAGCCAATAAACCCAACCACGCCCCTCCATTAAAGCCTTTTAAACCAGATTCATCCAATGTGGGAACATCTGGCAAAAAGACGGTTCGAGTGAGACCGCCAGTTGCCAACGCACGTAGCTTACCAGCTTTAATGTGAGGTAATAAGGTTAACACGGTATCAAAGGTGACATCAACCTGCCCACCAATCACATCGGTTTGTGATTGAGAACTGCCTTTGTAGGGTACATGAACCATCTTAATGCCCGCTTGACTGGTAAACATGCTCATGAGCAGATGACTGGTTGCTCCATTACCAATGGAAGCATACGTGTATTTATCAGGATCAGCCTTCGCTTTATCAATCAAATCTTGGACAGAGTTGATACCCGACTTCGGATTAGTCACCATCACATAAGGCAACCAAGAAACGAGCCCAATTGGCGCAAAGCTTTTACGGGAGTCATACGGTAACTTCTTATAAAGATGAGGATTCGTGGCAAATGGTGCCGTAGCGCTTAATAGTAAAGTGTATCCATCAGGCGCCGCATTGGCTGCCGCGGCAGCCCCAAGACTACCCCCCTGCCCAGGCTTGTTCTCAATAATGAAAGCTTTGCCAAACTTCGTGGCAAAACGTTCAGCCAAAATACGCCCCACAGTATCTGTGGCCGTTCCCGGTGGAAACCCCACAACGATTGTCACATTTTTTTCGGGAAAATTAGCGAAGTTCTGGGCTTGAGCACAACTCAGGCTGAAGGCAAAACTGACCAAGAACACAAATAGTTTCAAGGGTGTCTCCTTATTATCATATTTTTTATAAGTTTTAGGTTATCACAACTGTTCGAGAAAGCAACAATCTGTCACGCGCTACCGAGTGATGGTTTAAAAGAATGATTTCAGGAAAATTATCGAAGTATTCAAGGACAGGGATGAATCATTTCGCTTCAGATATTCGTCTTTAGGCTATTTTGATAACAACGCTGGACAAAACTCCTTGTGATCTCTTGGCATTTTTCAGGAAATTCAAGTTGCAAAAAATGCGAAGCATTTGGTACATATTCATAATCGATATCAAATACCTCGCTGGCATGTTTCCCGATTAAAGCACCTGGTTGAGGATCGATGGAATAAGGATCACCACAAACCAATTTAATGGGAATCAAAGCATTCTGTAAAAAAAACCAATACTCTTGTGAGGTATTTGTTGCGTACATTTGCGATTCAAACATGGGAGGACATGATAACTCCCATGGATATCCTTGTTGTAGTGACTTCTTTAATACGGCTGATGCCATATCTTGATACGCTCGCAGATCCCAATGTTGAAAGGCTGGAGCCTTAGTAAATTGTTGTGCTAGTTGTGTTGTGTTTTCGAAATATTGACGCCGATTTTTTACCCTCTCAGCCAAACCAAAGGCATCCTTAAAATGTAATGCCTGTAAAGGATTCCCATCTGGCGTTGTTAATGGCGGGTCAAATAAAATGAGCCCATCAATCCGTTTTCCATATTTACCTAGATGTCCAAGAGCCGCAACGGAGGAAAGCGAATGAAATGCTCCCACAGTAAACTGAGGTCCTAAAGATGCATTAATCGAAGAATAAAGGGCTTCATAATCATCGACCATTTGTGGCCACGTATGCCGGTCGAGGGAGATGGATTCACTTTGACCATGGCCTCGCAAATCAAATACAACCACTTCAAAATCATTAATTAGCGACTTCCAATACACTTGATATCCATCACTAGCAAACCCATTACCGTGACTAATAATCAACCGAGGAGCGCCAACTGGTCCGTAAACTCTAGAACTTAAAACATTACCGTCGTTACAGATGGTGTTGATATGCTGGCGAGAAATTACAGTGTTTACATCATCGGTCATTCTACAATTTTGCCTTCATCAATTGATCTGAATAGCTGCTAGCCAAGTCAATATCGATCGAACTGAACCGACCCAAACTCTGTGATCAAGAGCGTCAAGAATAACTATGTCACCGGTAAATATTACCGCCCCCGACCAGCTGCCTTCTTCATGACTTTACCCGCACCAACTGGAGGCGGGGTTCTCTTCGATGACTTTGAGTCACCCTTACCATCCTTGGACTCCGGATGAATAGCGGCGTGTTTTTTGGCTAAAGCTTCTTTAATGCTGGATGAAAAAGATTTTTTTTCTTCGGTCATGGAATACTTTCAATGCTAGTCAATACCTTGATTCAATCAAATAACTCTTAGCTTATTATAAGTCGAATCAACTCTGATCACTTTTTTTAGAAGAAATAGTTCCAATAGAATAAAACGCGAGGATTTGGTCTTGGGTCAGAAGAGGCAATATTAATGTCAGATACCGCATATTGCAACTCCAGCGTGCCTTTAGGGTAGTTCGTTCGAATCCCAAAGCCGTATGACCTTAAGGCACTAGAGTGCTCCGCCACACCTGAAGTCACATTATTATTCACCGTTACAGTACCATAATCCCAAAAGGTAAATAACTGAACCGGAGATTCTAAATAAGGCGTCTTGTAAGGGGTGTCTTTTCTTAATTCAATACCAATACCAGCCCCTTTATCACCTGCAATCGTTGCACTATCATAACCTCGTCCAATCACCTGACCACCAAACACAAGCTGATCAGATGACAGTAAATTATCATTCGTATATTGTCCATTGGAAGTCACCTGCAAACTTACGGTACGTGTAATGGGTTGAATCCGCATCCAGTTATAACTGACTTTAGTAAATAAAGGATTAAAACCGACCGTGGATGCGGTTGTTGAAGTTGGGTCTAAAGAATTTCCGCCAGGCAAGCCTTTATAAAAACCCATATTAAAGGTATTAAAGCCGCCTAAAAATATATTATTAATCCAGTTAAAGTTAATGTCATAGACCATTTCTTTATCAAAGTTTAATAGGGCATTACTCGACAGGGTAGTCATACGGCTCAAGGTGACACCATTATCCAAAGAGACAGCATTACCATGGCCACGATACAGTGGATAGGTTAGACGTGGAGAAAATGTTTGTAAATTCGTGTCTAAGCTCAACGACTCTAACGAGCCCAAGGGTTTGGAAACGGATTGTAAAACGGTAACACTACCAACTAAGCCACTATGACCAATCGGCTCAGCATACTTGGCGGATACCGTCGTAATCTTTTTAAAATCCGATAAGCTATCCATGCCGATCGAATTAGTGAGATTTAATGTGACTTGATTATCACGCCCCCCAACACGATTGATTGTGCCATTGAGCACCAATGACCATGGACCAGTTGGACCATTATTAAAGTTGCTCACCGATGCGGTATAAAGGTTATCAACCGCACTGATTTTGACAAAAATTTCCGAGGCGCCAAGCTCAGTGCCTTGACGAAGTACAGTGGTCACCGTATATCCAGGAAATGCATTCAATACCAATAATTCACTCTCGACCGTATGTAAATCCAGTGGTTTTTTATCAATAATTTTCTGCATCCGCTCTTTGACAATCTCCTGCATCGCAGTACTTCCACCTTCAACATTGACCTTATTAATATAACCTTCAATGACTGAGACTTTTAAAATACCACTATCAATCTTTTGTGCCGGTATATAAACTTTACTCAAAAAATAACCTTCTTTACGGTATTGATTTTCAAGCTCTTCAACACCCTCATTAATCTCTGCTAGCGTTGATTTTTTTCCGATATATTTTGTAAAGAACGCATCAGTATCTACTTTATTAAAAGCGGACTGACCTTCAACCTCTACCGAATTAATCAAAAACTCTAAGTCATCAATCCCTTTTTTGACAGGTGACCTCTCTGTTCGTTGAATCTTAAAATTAAAATCAGACTTATCCAGCATATTGGTTTGAGACTGCTGCTGTTGCTGTTGCAAAAGCTGCTGTTGACGCACCACATCAAGTTGAGACTGTCGAGCCGCATTATTAATGGACTGCGCATCAACATGCCACGCCACACAGATGGCGATCATAGAAAAAATAACTTTGTAAGGTGGTCTTTGATTAATCATATGATTTGAGCTTTATTTATCGTCCATCGTTATATAACTCGTAATGCCGCTATCCTCTATGCGATGCAAATGAAAACGAAATAAAGGATCTTGGGGATACTTCTCCACCATTTTTTGCAACTCGGCAATGACGGCTGAGTCTTGTTCATGAATCATATTGTAAGTTCTTAAATAGTCTTTATATACATCTTCTTTGGTGTCCTGCTCTAAAACAGGATTGTACAAACCGACCGACTCTTCTTTACCTTTGAGAACCACAATGCCTACTTTTCTAAAAAAATGTTGTGTACAGCGATCTACAGTACTTTGTGTCACACAAATACGGGTCCCAAAATACTTATTGACTCCTTCAGTTCGTGACGCGGTATTGACCGTATCCCCTAGCGCAGTAAAATCCATTCGGGATGCTGAACCAAAGTTACCAATGGTCGCCTGCCCTGTATGCACACCAATTCGGGTAACGCCAATCGGGACTCCCTGCGCATTATTTTTAATTCTAAACTCTTCAGCAAACTGGTCTAAATCTAAAGCACATTGAACAGCTCGGTCGGCATGATCAGCTTGGTCAAGAGGTGCGTTAAACATACACATAATAGCGTCTCCAATAAATTTATCAATCGTCCCCTTATGACGTAAGATAATCTGGCATGCGCCATCTAAATACTCATTGAGCACGACCGAGATTTGCTCAGAAGTTAGTTTTTCTAATAAGCCCGTAAAACCGGCAATATCTGTAAAAATAAAGGTAGCCTCTTTTTTAACCCCTGAAATATTTAATGCCTCTGGGTTATCCACCAATTGCTTCACCACATCGGGTGATAAATAGCGAGAAAATGCCCCTTGCACGTACTTACGTTTATTGCGCTCAGCTTTACCAATCAAAATATCCATCATCCAGATGGCAAAGGCAATCGAAATCGATGGACCAACAAGTGGCACCATCGGAAAGCC
>CAIQUZ010000015.1 GCA_903875135.1 uncultured beta proteobacterium
AAAAAATAGAAAAAAGCTTACGTAAAAAAAACGTAAGCTTTGTTGAACAATGAACAACTCATCAATTATTTAACGATGGTATTCCAAGCTGGACAAGCTTGTTTATCGGGAGCCACATCGTAATTTGCTAAATTAGCTTTTTCCACAACCATCGGTGGAAATACAATCTCTTTCGGAACTGGCAAATTACGAATCGAACGAATCAAGGACATAGTTGAAAAGCAACCTTGATAAAAAGGAGCAGCGTCACCACTGGCGAGCATCTTCCCAGCTTTAATCGCTTCTACAGCTTCTTTACTACCGTTAATACCAACAACTAAGGCTTTACGGTTAGCTCCTTCTAAAGCTTCGATCGCACCACTGGCCATCGCATCATTCGCTGCCATTACGCCATCAATCTTCGGATAGGTTTGTAATAAGTTTTCCATGACTTGCAAACCTTGCAAACGCTGATAATTGCCAGGCTGGGAAGTTAAGAGCTTCATACCAGGAGCGTCTTCAATGGCTTTCTTAAAACCATTGACACGGTTCGTATTACCAATCACACCGCGCACACCTTCAATAATCACCACATTGCCTTGACCATTGAGTGCTTTGACCAAGGCCTTACCAGCAGCATTGGCGGTGGTGAAGTCATCGGCACCGACCCAGTTAACAAAGTTACCACTCTCTGCGTGATCGGTGGCATTAACGACCGGAATACCAGCATCATTGATCTTCTTCACACCTGGGTTAATCGCTTTGTAATCGACCGGGATTAAGACAATCCCAGTTGGTTTTTTAACCACCACGTCATCAATCGCGGCCAATTGCTCAGGAATACTATCTGGCTTGGTTGGAATGTAATGGGTGGTCGTGGCATTCATTTGCTTGGCCGCTGAATCAGCTCCTAAACGAAATGCCTGAAAATATGGATTCGTTTGGTTTTTCGTGAATACCGCAATTTTTTCACCATCAGCAAAGGCCTGACCAGAACTCATTGAGAGTAGTACAGCAGTGGCAATTAATAAACGTTGATGTTTCATATATGCAAAATCTCCTATGTAATTTGTGACTTCTAAAGTAGTTATTTCTACAACTTTTTTTACAACGATCTTAAGAAGTGGATTTCTTCCTAAAGAGTAAATCTAAAAATACCGACAAAATAATAATCACGCCAGTGACAAAGGCCTGATAGTTCCCATCGATTGTAAGGATGTTCATCCCATTTAAAACTAAAGTCAAGATTAAAGCCCCAATCAAGGTGCCAAACATGGTACCCACGCCACCAAATAAGGAGGTCCCACCAATCAATACGGCAGCAATAGCGGGCAAGGTCAAACTTTCCCCAATATCCCCTTCCGCTGAATTTAAGCGAGCTAAAAAGACTAAACTCGCAAGACCAGCCGCCATACCACTCAAAATATAAACCAGCATGAGCCGACGATTGACAGGAACGCCGGATAAACGCGCGGCTAAAGGATTGGCGCCTACTGCATATATTTGCTGACCGTAGATGGAGTATTTTGCAAAGATCGAGCCAGCAATTAAAAAGAGGCTCATGATGTAAATGGGTACCGGTATGCCATATAAATAACCACTACCAATAAATCGGAAAGATTTTTCGAATCCATTGATCGTGGTACCTGCCATAAAGTAATACGTCAAGCCGTGCAAAATCCAAAGCATGCCGTAGGTAGCTATAAAAGAAGGTAGTCTCAAGACGGTCACAAGCAGTCCATTACCAATCCCGATCAACATGCCGCAACCAATCCCGGAGATAAATCCGAGCAGCGTAGAGCCGGTATTCGTCATCACCACGGCAGCGACACAAGCCGACATGCCAACATTAGCACCTACGGATAAATCAATCCCTGCCGTGAGAAGCACTAAGGTCAGACCGGACGCCATGAGGAACAGCAAACTCGCCTGTCGTAAAACATTGAGTAAATTATTCGTGGTGAAAAAAGCTTCAGTTAAAAACGACAAGACAATACAAATCATCAGAACAACGAGAACACGAAAAAACACGTTCTTTAGTTGGGTTGAATTTTTGAGTTCGATCAGTACATTGTTCATGATTGCTAGGCCTTACTTTTCAAACCATCTAATAACAAGGCAATTAAGACCAAGAGTCCGATACTCGCGACTTGCAAGGAAGATTGAACACCAACAAGGTTCAGGCCATTGCGCAAAATACCCACAGTAATCACGCCTAAAAAAGTACCGAATAACCAACCATTGCCTTTTTCAAATGAAGTGCCACCCACAATGACTGCCGCAATGGCGTCAAACTCCATCCCAATCGCTGCCGTCGGATGACCAGAACTCATCCGCGCAGTCAGTAGGATCGAAGCAAAGCCCCCCATGATGCCACTAAATGCATACACCGCAACGTGATGTAAATTGACACGTACACCGGCCAATTTGAGAGCGTCACGATTACCACCAATGGCATGCACATAGGTACCAAAACGGGTGTGATAGAGCAACAGATGGGCGATAGCATAACTTAAGACAGCAAAATAAATCGGTAATGGGATACCCATGAATTGACCGTTATACGCCAGGCCAATGGTAGTGCCAACATCAGAAATCGTTTGTCCATCCGACACAATTAAGGCCAAACTTTGACAAATCCCCAACATCCCTAAGGTCACCACAAAGGGGGGCATATTGAGATATACAATCATGGCGCCATTCATGGTACCCATCAGCAGCCCCATGAACAGAGCCATCGTGATCGCCAAGGGTAAGTTGTGGGTGAGCGCTAAAAAATATGCTG
Source organism: uncultured beta proteobacterium (assembly GCA_903875135.1). Taxonomy (GTDB): domain Bacteria; phylum Pseudomonadota; class Gammaproteobacteria; order Burkholderiales; family Burkholderiaceae; genus Polynucleobacter. The sequence continues at coordinate 2,765 of CAIQUZ010000015.1, forward strand.
CAATCACACTACAAAAAGTGACTAAAGCACCAATCGACATATCAATCCCTTCGGTCATAATCACGAAGGTCATCGGCAAAGAAATCATGAGCAGAATCGCTGACTGAACCCCAATATTTGAGAGGTTATTGATCGACAGAAAATCCTTGCTCAAGCTCGCAAATGCCAGAACGCAGACGATCAGCATCAATGCCACGCCAGGAATACGTTTGAATGTCGTAGACAAACTAAAAGAAGGATTTACTGCCGCTTCATGCATCCGTCATTCCTAACTTTAAAATATTTTCTTCATTTAGTACTGCTTTTTCGAGCAACCCAGAAATCTTACCTTCACGCATAACGTAGGCTTTATCACAAACGTTCACGATTTCGGATAACTCTGAACTAATCATGAGGACCGCAGCGCCGTCTTCGACGAGTTTGTAAATCAAGGCGAAAATTTCTGCTTTCGCACCAACATCAATCCCGCGCGTGGGTTCATCAAAAATAAATATCTTCGAATCGGTGGTGAGCCATTTACCAATCACGATCTTTTGTTGGTTACCACCACTGAGCACTTGCGCCGATTGTTTCCCTGAGGGTGTCGCAATACGCAACTTCTGAATGAGGTCTTCGCTGGTTTTTTGGGCCTTCTTTGTATCAATCCAGGTACTAGGGAAGATTTTCTTGAGTCCAGACAAAATAATGTTCTCTTCGACGGAGCGTATCAAGGCCAGCCCTTCCGTTTTTCTGCTCTCCGGAATTAAAGCTAGCCCCATTTCCACCGACTGAAAAGGTTCACCCGTGCGATTGACACCAAAAATCTCCACCGTTCCCGAGCGCACTTGGTCAACGCCAAAAGTGGCACGGGCTACTTCTGTACGTCCGGCTCCAACCAGACCTGCAAGGCCAACGATTTCGCCGGTGCGAACTTCTAAACAAATATCTTCAATCCCGTTATCCGCACACAGATTAGTCAACTTGAGTGCGACCTGACCAGGATTGCTGGTGAAGTTTCTGGCATAGGCCATATCGACGCGCCGACCGACCATCATCTGTACCAACTCATCGGGCGTTGTTGATTTCGGATCGGCTGAACCTACTTTTTTACCATCGCGTAGCACGGTAATCCGATCTCCCATACTAAACACTTCAGCCATGCGGTGGGAGATATAGATGATCGCCACACCTTCCGACTGGAGTTTACGAATCATCTCAAACAGTAAGGCGGTCTCACGATCAGATAATGCCGCAGTGGGCTCATCCATGACGAGAATCTTGGCATTTTGCGAGAGCGCTTTAGCAATCTCGACCATTTGTTGCTGAGCGACGCCTAGCGTATGCACTAGCGTACGGGTATCGATATCCATGGACAAGACATCTAACCAGTGTCTAGCTTCTTTGTGCATGCGTGCATGATCGAGCGTGCCAGGGATCGTCCCCGAATACTCCCTACCCAGAAAGATATTTTGCGCAATATTGAGATATGGAACGAGAGAAAATTCTTGAAAAATAACCGCAATGCCTAAAGCTCTAGCATCACCAGGGTGTTTAATCTTGACTGGTTGACCTTGGTGATAGATTTCGCCACCGTCCGCTTGATAAGCGCCACAGAGCACTTTCATGAGCGTCGATTTACCAGCACCATTTTCGCCCAGAAGCATATGCACTTCACCTGTATACACATCAAAGGAGACTTGGTCTAAGGCAGTAATTCCGGGGAAGTATTTGCTAATTGAGCGAAGTTCAAGAATGGGCTGGGTCATAACAGTTGCTACATCGTCGGAATTGGTGAATCTGATGCTGGTTGCATAGCCATCAAATCAATCTTCAACCCATCACTTATTTGTCTCACATAGTTTATTTTTATACCCACTAATTTAACACTTTAATCAGGATTTGCCTTAAGGAATTACCCTAAGACCTCAATGTTTGATTCCAGAAAAATTACCGCAAATCCTCATAATTACCTTTATATGGAATGACGTGGCGTACGCCCCCTTTGGGAAATTCCACATCGCCCATGCGGCGCGGAATGAAATGGACATGACAATGCCAGACCGACTGACCTGCGGTTTTGCCACAATTCATGCCGATATTAAATCCGTCGATGCTAGGATCGATCTTGTTTAAATATTCTTTTTGAGAATGAAGCAGCGCATGGATGGCAGTCACTTCAGGAAGCGTTAAACCAAAGTAATCGAGGACGTGTCGTTTAGGAATCAATAAGGAATGATATTCAGTGACAGGAAATCCATCTCGCACGACAAAGGCGAGTTCGTTTTCTTCCACAATACGTGTTTGATCAATCGTCTGTACATCACAAAATAAACATCCCTTTAGATGGTTTTCACGCATGCCAGTTTCCTCTTTATTTAATGACACGTTTTCTGATTCGGCGATAACAAGTATGCTGGAGAATTCACCTCTGCCAGAGTTAAGCCTTATTTTACCAAGCGTTATTGAATCGTGCGATGGATATTGGGTATTTAATACAAGGCTAAAAACCTGCCTCCAAAAGGAAAATCCAACTAATTTTTAGCAGTTTTATATTTATTAGAGGTTTCCCTAGTTTTTTTGCACATCATTCGGATTTTCCAATATTGTTTAGATCATTAGATGGTTGAACGTGCTACTTTTTTAGGAGGCTAGATGGCAGAGATTACCTTGCAAGTCAACGGTAAAAAATTATCGTTTAAGGCGGATGATGACATCCCTTTACTCTACGCATTGCGAGATGAGTTAAATTTTCAGGGACCTAAATTTGGTTGCGGATTAGGCCAGTGCGGTGCCTGTACTGTGATTGTCAATAACCAAGCGATCCGTTCGTGTATCACCCCAGCGACTTCAGTAGCGGGTCAAAAAATCACGACGCTGGAGGGTCTTGGCAGTAGCGCAAAACCGGGTAAGTTACAACAAGCGTTTATCGATGAGCAAGCTGTGCAGTGCGGATATTGCATCAATGGCATGTTGATGACCGCCACAGCCTTCCTCGCCAAGAATAAACAACCAACAGACGCACAAATTGCTGAAGCTTTATCTGGCAACCTGTGTCGTTGCGGAACGCATCAACGCATTGTGGCAGCGGTTCGACGCTACATCAACGCTGCTTAACAACATCCATTATTAGATGAAGGAATCATTATGAATGCATTTACCCGTCGTGACTTTTTAAAGTCTAGTGGTGCAGGATTATTAGTCGTTAGTTTTTCATTCAACAGCCTCGCGGCGAACTACCCTACTTTAGCATCACCTAAAAATGTCGACCGCGCTGATCTCGACTCCTGGTTAAGTATCGACAAAAATGGCAAAGTCACTGTCTATGCCGGTAAAGTCGATTTAGGTACGGGTGTTAAAACCGCTCTTGCGCAAATTGTAGGCGAAGAACTCTATGTTCCGTTTAACCATATTCAGATGATAATGGGTGATACTGCCACGACGCCAGATCAATGGATTACCGGCGGCGCTCTGTCCATCATGCAAGGTGGTAGCGAATTACGATTTGCGGCAGCTAATGCCCGCGAAGCATTGCTGAAAAAAGGTGCTGAGTCACTCAAAAAACCAGCCAGTGAATTGACCCTCAAAGATGGCTTTGTGATTGCCAAAAATGACCCCAACGTCAAAGTTGCTTATGGCAGTCTGATTGGCGATGGTTTCCAAGTCAAAGTCGATAACAAAGTTAAATTAAAAAGTTATCAAGATTACGAGTTGGTCGGCAAATCGATTCCCCGTGTGGATATCCCTGAAAAAGTCACGGGCGAATTTCCATATATGCACGATTTCAAATTGCCGGGCATGGTGCACGCACGCGTGATTCGTTCTAACTTCATCGGCTCTAAATTAGAGAGCTTCGATGATAGTGAAGCGAAAAAAGTGAATGGCTTTTTACAAGTCGTGCGCAAGAATAATTTCTTAGCCGTCGTTGCCTCTTCCGAGTGGGCGGCTGTCAAAGCTTCACGCGCCATTAAGGTCAATTGGTCAAAAGGTCCTGATTTACCGGCCAAAGCAACAGTATATGAGCATTGGAGAAATTTACCTTTAGCCAAAGAAGAAGCGACTCAAAAAGTCGGTGACGTTCAATCAGTTTTGAGTGGTAGTACTAAAAAAATCAAAGCAACGTATAACTTTGCAGTGCAAACGCATGCATCTATCGGCCCTTCTTGTGCTGTCGCCGATTTTAAAGATGGCAAATTAACGGCGTGGAGCGCTTCTCAAGCAACCCACTCGATGCAACATGAATTATCGGTGATCACGGGCTTATCCAAAGAGTCAATCCGGCTTGTCTATTTAGACGGTTCAGGTTGTTATGGTCGTAATGGTCATGAAGATGCGACAGCGGATGCCGCGCTCGTGTCGATGGCGATTGGCAAACCAGTCAGGATGCAGTGGATGCGTCATGATGAAACAGCGCTGGCGCCTAAAAGCCCTCCAAGAACGATGGACTTTGAGGCTAGCCTCGACGATAAAGGCAACATTAATGCTTGGAAGAGTGATTTTTATATCGCTTCCAATGAAGTTGCCTTCATGAAGCCTCTGAACTTCCCTCTTCTGGCAGCGAGTGATACTGGCGTTCCAAGACCGGGTAACTGGGTAGGCTTTTTATTCCAAAACAGTGCTGCGCCGTATGCCTTCCCGAACGCCCTCGTCAATACTAAACACGTGGCTCAAACCTTTTTACGTTCTTCCCACTTAAGAAGTCCCGGAAGAATTGAGAATAGTTTTGCCAACGAATCCTTTGTTGATGAGATGGCCGTTCTGGCCAATGCGGATCCAGCAGAATTTCGTTTAAAGCACTTAAGTGATCCACGCGCTATCCATGTGATGCGCGCAGTGATGAATTTATCGAAATGGGATACTACAAGCTCTACAACACCGAAAGCACGCAGTAATGCCAATATTGTTAAAGGTCGTGGAATTTCGTATGTACGGTATAACAATTCGATTACGTATGTCGCGACCGTTGCGGATGTGGAGGTGAATAAAACCACTGGCAAAATACGCGTCACCGATGTATTTGTGGCGCATGATTGCGGACAAATCATTAATCCAGATGGGGTACTTAACCAAATCGAAGGTGGTGTGATTCAGACCGTGAGTCGCGTCCTCATGGAAGAGGTAAAGTGGACTGGTAGTGAAATTAATAGCGTTGACTGGGCTACCTACCCGATTCTGCGCTTTAATGAAGTACCGAAAGTACACACCCGCTTAATTAACCAGCCAGGAACTCCAGCTTGGGGAGCCGGTGAGCAAACTCCAACGACGATCCCTGCAGCGATTGCGAATGCCATCTACAACGCTATCGGTGTGCGCATGAGATCGATACCTTTTACGCCTGAAGCAGTGAAGCAGGCCATGAAAGAGCAGATATCGAAGTCGGTCTAAAAGCTTGTATAAAGAGTGGGTATTTCACGTAAGATTGAGATACCCACTACCGACGATGAAACGTCTTAAGGTGAGCTATACCCTTAGAATCTTTTCAATACCTAAACTACTCATCCTAGTTACCAAAAGCAGCGTAAAGCCACTCGCTTTTGCCATGGGAAGTAGTCAGAGCTGTAAACTGATCCATATTCGAAGAATTTATCAAATGGATATCCATACAGGATTTGCCTTAGTTGATTGCTTGCAGTAGTAAAATCAAAAATAAATACTCAGCCAATCAATGGCACATGTTTTTAGAAACTTTATCTTAACGAAGTGATCAGGAGATTTAAATGGAAACATTTGACATTGTTATCGCCGGTGGTGGCGCCGCAGGTATTGGACTAGCGGCTAGCTTAAAATCTCGTGATTCATCCTTAAAAATTGCTCTGATTGAGCCCTCTCCTCATCATTACTACCAACCTTCTTGGACGCTTGTTGGTGGTGGTGAATTTAATATCAAAGATAGCCAACGACTAACCAAAGATCTCATACCAGCAGGTGTGCAGTGGATACAAGACAGTATTACCGGATTCGATCCTGAAGCAAATCAAGTTCTTCTCAGCAATCACGCCCCTGTGACTTACAAACAACTGGCCGTTGCAACAGGCCTTCGCTCGAACTGGAGCGCTATTCCTGGACTCGTTGAATCCTTAGGGAAAAATGGAGTTACTTCAAACTATAGCTACGAATACGCGCCATACACATGGGAACTCGCCAAAAACCTCAAATCTGGTAGAGCAATCTTTACCCAGCCACCCTTACCCTTTAAATGCCCAGGAGCTCCTCAAAAAGCGATGTATCTATCCTGCTCCGAATGGGAAAAAAATGGCGTACTCAAGAATATTGAAGTGGAGCTCAATAATGCAGGTGGAGCATTATTTGGCGTTGCAGATTTTATTCCGCCACTCATGGAGTATGTGAAACACTACAATGCTAAGCTGAACTTTAGTATGAATTTAATCTCGGTTGATGGTCCAGCGAAAACTGCTAAGTTTGCTGTTAAAGCAGCAGACGGAACCATCACCGATGTAGTGAGGTCCTTTGACATGTTACATGTCACCCCACCTCAAGGTGCTCAAGACTGTGTCAAAAACAGTCCTCTCGGAGACGCGAGTGGCATGGTGGAAGTGAATCAATTCTCCTTACAACATGTTAAGTACCCCAATGTATTTGGTCTGGGTGATTGCTGCTCTGCACCGAACTCAAAAACAGCTGCAGCTGCTAGAAAACAAATTGTGGTCGTGGCAGACAATATCGTTGCGCTTCGCCAAAACAAACCACTACCCACAAAATATTGTGGCTACGGCTCATGTCCACTCACAGTGACTAACGGAAAAATTATTTTGGCTGAATTTGGTTTTGGTGGAAAGCTGATGCCAACCTTCCCGAGTATCATTAACCCACTGCGCGCTTCACGTTTAGCTTGGATACTAAAGAAAAATATTCTGCCATGGCTGTATTGGAATGCAATGCTCAAAGGTAGAGAATGGTTAGCGCGTCCGTTTGAGAGTTAATACCTAGAGTATTTAATAAATTAACGAAGCGGCATAATGATGCCAATGGAAATTCATCCGATTCATCCTTAAAAAAGATCAATCAGCCTGAAGAACGATTAATGGTGATCAACTGGATGTTTTCACTTTACCAAAAGCAGCATAAAGCCCCTTGCTTTAGCTAGGGGAAGTAGACAGTCTTAGAACAATACGAAAAAAACACTTTCTTATCAATGATCCTGATCCAATCGAATTGATTGAACAGATGATGGAGAGCAGAGGTCTGACCAAGAGCGCTCTTGAACCAATGATTGGTCCAAGAGCTCGTGTTTTAGATACATTGAATCGTATACGGCCGCTAACACTAGAGATGATCCAAAAATTAGTGAATGAATTAAATCTACCAGCAGGTTTTAGTTCAGCCATAGAGTTGTAGAAAAGTCTTCATCACATCCCTTTAAGCTTGCTATAGGCAGATAATTTATCAAGATTATCTTCAACTCTTTTAATGGTGTATAAATCCGGCCTTGCTTGATTGCCTTTATGGGTTTTACACCGCATGAGAAGGCGATACATATCCTTTGGTAACTCATTTAGCCCATGAAACGCTCCGAGTAATCCACCCACAATACAAGCATTGGTATCGGTATCACCGCCTCTTAGCAATGTTTCTCGTATCGCTGTTCTATAGTCAGTGCCTTTATACAAATAATGCATGGCATAGGTAAAGGCATACCTCACAAATCCTGCTAAAGGATACGCTAGAGGTAGATTGCCAGTAATGGCATCTTGTAACCACGCTTCCACCTCAGCATTTGTACCGGCTAGATAATCGGCAACTAGCTCAATCGCCCCTTGATGATCTTGCACATGAAGAATCAGGTGACGAATAGCTAAAACATAAGCTGTTGTAGCATCAACACACGTCGGATTCGGATGCGTGAGTCGTACATCTTTTTCTACCATCAAAATTGTTTCATCTAAAGTCATCCTCGCCGCAACCACGCCAAGGGGTGTTGCTCTCATCATGCAGCCATTGGCCTTCGATTCCATGTTTTTGATTTCAGCGCACTGGGTCATTTGATCACCAATATTCGGCGCGTGGACCTTCCCACCAGAAAGAGCAATTCTGGTGGTATTACCAATATCAAATGGTAATGAGAGCAGCCATAAGCGATAAGCCCTCGCCACTTGATGAATATCATATACACCTCGGCTCTTATCTAAGGTATCTAATAAAGCGGCGGTCATTTCTCCATCATCGGTATATTGTCCTGGCGCAAGCTCAAAGAAGCCACCACCAGTCAAGGCCATTGCTTCATCGACTTCCTCTTCAGTCGGTTGACGACCGATAAACTCTAAATATGCCCCACTAGCATCACCCATTAATGCACCAATTACTGTTCCTTTAATTCGATCTGCAATCACACTATCTCCTTGATTTGTCCATAATATCTTTAATAATTTGTTCTGTGATCAGCTGATATTTCAGTTGCCGAGCTTTAAAGATCACATGTAAACGACTATCTCCTACCAAAATCACTTCACCAAAATAGATAAACCAATATTTGGCCATGTCGGTATCGGTCAGTGACTCTTGATGAGAAAAAATTGCCATGTATAACTTCCGATCCCAATCATTCATGACCGCCACTTGACTAATTGATTCAATCACCTGATTACGACTCATCCGTGTATATTTCGTATCCATTCTCCCCCACCATCTATTTCCCATCAATCAGCTCTTTGTCTAATTCTTGTCAAATCAATTCACTAACTTCAGCAACAATCTTAATTGCTAACTAGTAGGGTAAAGTTGGGAAAGTGACGTGCGAGATTGATGATTCTCTTGTGCGTAAGTATTGACAGATCATCTTTAAAGCCATTATTCAGTAACGCTAAATACGATGAAGTGGCATCCAAAAAGTAGTATCCTCATGGATATACAACTGACTCAGGAGATAAAAATGCCAAAAGCTTACATCGTAGGACAAGTAGAAGTTAAAAACATGGATCGCTATAAAGCAGAGTATGGTGCCTTTGTTCCACCGACAATTGAAAAATATGGTGGCACTTACTTAGTTCGAGGCGGTGAAGTCACCGATGTTGAAGGAACCCTGCCCTTTAGTCGAGTGATCGTGATGGAATTTCCAGATAAAGCCGCAGCCCAAGCTTGGTATAACAGTCCTGAGTATCAGGCGGTGATTAAAGGACGCCATCAAAATGCACAAAGTATCATGACAATGATTGAAGGTATAAGTTAATCAGAATCAGTACTTCGAATGAACTAGTTTTAAACGTTTAACTTCTAGCTTGAACCTTCAAGTGATGGTTTCTTTATCTTAAAGCAGGTATCTCAAAACGATAGTTGGAAAAGATCTGCTTCCAACGATCGATTTCATCATTGACAAAGACCTGAAACAGATTGGGGTTGGAATCAGCCACCGGAATCAATCCCATTTCGATGATTTTCTTTCGCATCTCTGGGTTTTTCATGATCGTATCCATGGCCATACTTAATTTTCTAACCACATCGTCGGGTGTATTTTGCACGGCCAATAAACCATACCACTGAAAGACATTGTGCCCTGGATACATCTTACTGAGGTTAGGAATATTTCCTAAGGCAGGTAATTCCGGTGAACCGGTAATGGCAATCACCTTAAACTTCTCATCTTGTTTTTTACCAACTACGCCTCCCGCACTATCAAAGGTGAGATTCACATCACCCGCTAAAAAGGCCGTAAATGAAGGGCCATTTCCTTTATAAGGGACATGTAGTAAATCAATATTGGCCATTTTGGCAAGCAACTCTCCTGCCAAGTGAGGGCCGCTTAAGATACCGGATGAAGAGTAAGATATTTTTCCAGGATTCGCTTGAGCATATTTAATCAATTCCTCTAAAGTATTTGCCGGAATTGTTTTATTAATCAGTAATACATAATTGGATTCAGCGACCTTGGCAATCGGGATAAAACTCTTTTTTGCGTCATATAACAATTGTGTTCCATAAGCAGCCGGTAATATGGCATTCGGTGCTACCGATCCAAATAACAAGGTATAACCATCGGCCTTTGATCTGGCGACAGTCGCAGTTCCAATTTGACCACTAGCGCCACTGATATTTTCGACAAACACTTGTTGACCGAGTTGCTGCGATAAGGCATAGGCAATGATCCTACCGGCAGGATCTATCCCCCCGCCCGGCGGATAAGGGATGACTAATTTAATCGAACGATTGGGGTACGATGGATCTGCGGCAAAACCACAACAAGAACTCAAGATTAAAGCAACAACACACAATAACTTGAACAAATTGTTAACAATCAAAATGGTACTCCACCTTCAATCGTTACGCGGTGTAACAATCTTCTTTGCGGAAGTTTGTAGTCACAGATGGCTAGGTGTAAAGAAGCTGCGTTATCCCACATAATTACGTCACCCTCACTCCAGTTATGACGATAGATATACTTCGGACTAATGATGTGCTGTGTTAAATCAGAAATGATTTGTGCGCCCTCTTCTTCTGGCATCCCCTCAATCCCAATGCACTCACCTTCAAAAACATATAAAGCTTTACGACCCGTATGCGGATGGGTTCTCACCACAGGATGGGCAATATCGGGCGTCTCATCGAGTTGTGCTTTGGTAAGCTTTTCGCGTTTACTATCACTCGGTCTTTTTCTGAGGGAATAGCGATGAATCGCTTTCTTACCATGTAATCGTTCTTTTAACTCTGGCGAAAGATCATCATAGGCGGCAGCGGTACTCGCAAATAGAGTATCGCCAATCGCTTTGTGGTTCTCATCTCTTGGAATCTCGTGCGCATACAAAATCGAGCCACGACTAGGCTTTTGGCGATAGGACGTATCGGTATGCCAAGTTTGGCCTGCATCTGGCAATCCTAAAAAATCACCATCTTCACGCAAGATGTTTGAGATTAATAAGATTTCTGGGTAATCTTTGAGCAAGTATCTTTTGAGTACATGGATCTCTAAGGGGCCTAGTGAAGCGCCGAAGCGAATATGTTGCTGCGGGGTGAGTTGTTGTTTACGAAACAAGAGTAAATTATATTTGTTATAGGCATCATCAATCATCTTCATCACGGCAGGACTTTGCTCCTGGGATAAATCCACCCCCGTGATTTCTGCTCCGATGGGTGCATCGAGCGGGGTAATGGTGATGGTGTTTTCTAGTAATTGACTCATGAACGGCTCTCCATAGGTAGATAGACTGAAGCTAGTCTAGTCTTTTTCACCATAATATTAAAATAATAAATTTGACTTAACTATATGATAAAGTTATAGTGAGGTTTGATGATCATTGTCCAAAATGCCTTCTTTATGAAAATTCAGCAACTGAAGTACTTGAGCGAACTCGCTGATCATGGCTTTAATATGACCACGACCGCCATCACTCTCAATACCTCTCAACCGGGCATTAGTAAACAAATACAACTCCTCGAATCGGAGTTAGGCATCGAACTCCTCAATCGATCGGGGAACAAAATCCTTGGTTTAACCGATGTGGGTAGCGAGGTGCTCAAAAAGGCGCAAGAAATCTTATTCACCACCAAACAAATCCACTCGATCAGCAATGAGTTTATTAATAAGAAAAAAGGCGCTTTATCAATTGGTACCACGCACTTACATGCGCGGTACTCGCTTTTAAAGGTGATTAATAAATTTACGAAAAAATATCCCGGCATACAACTGAACATCTTCCAAGGTAGTCCTAGCCACATCGAAGATCAACTCATCACCGGAAAATTTGATATAGGGATTTGTACAAAAACCAATCAATTTAATCAGCAACTGATCTATCTAAAGACCTATCCAATACATCGCTGCCTGATTGCACCCAAGGGCCACCCCTTACTCAGTAAAAAAGAATTATCATTAAACGATATTGCGAGCTTCCCATTAATTATTTATGACTCCAGCTTAAGCTCCGGCTCTGTGATTGTGAACACCTTTCATGAACACCAGCTCACTCCGAACATTGTTTTGACCGCCACCGATGCGGAAGTGATTAAGTCCTATGTCAATTCGGGACTAGGGATTGCGATTATCCAAGAAATGGCTTTTGAAAAAGATCTCGATATCCACTTAAATAAGCGATCGGTTGACCATTTATTTACGATTTCTCATACAAATATTTTAATTAACAAATCCAATTATTTTAGAAGTCATATGTATGATTTTATTGAACTGGTCGATCACAAATGGACAAAGTCTAAAGTAGAAGATCATATCCATCAAGCTTGAATTAGCGAGTGATTGGACTCAAGTCCAGTTATCAATTTTCAATCCAGGTACTACTGCAAACTCATCCTCATGGTTGGTAATGAGTAACATATCTAATACCAAAGCATGAGCAGCAATCATGGTGTCTAAAGCACCCATCGACTGACTCCTTTTTTCTAAAAAAACCCTTAGCTTGCCATACGTCCAAATACACTCCTCATCAAACGGATAAACTTTTAACGTCGCTAAAAATATATCGAGAAATTGTTTACCTTTCATTGAGCCTGATCGTTCAATACCAAAGCTTAACTCAGCAGCACTCACACTGGAGATGCCAATGTCTTCATGATTGAATTGACGAAAGCGACTCAATACTTTAGATGGTCGGTGATTAATAATATGAATACAGGTGTTCGTATCGAGTAGGATCAAGGTTTTATTTCTTTCCTTATTTGTTGATTTGGTTGTTCACGTTTCACTTGGAAACCAGACTCAATAAGATCGAGCGCAGCACAAATACTACCAAATATTTTTATCTTAGGAAGTAGTAAAACCCCTCCAGCAAAATGCTGAATAGTGACCTCTTTCTCTTCAAATCGGTATGCCTTAGACAAGCGTACTGCTTGACTTCTACCGTGCATAAAAATGCGTGTTTTATCCATCTCTCCTCCAAAAAATATTCTATGAGTATATCGATTGCGAAGAGTAAAAAATAAGGCTTACCCCATTCGGAGTAAGCCTTTTGATAGGTAACGTTTAAAGTATTAACTTTGTGAATCTTGATTACGTCCTTGATGTGTTTTTCTTCTCAAAAATGCTGGTTTTATTGATTCCATATTCATACTATATTCAACACCTTCGTCTAAAGCAACGGAACGACCCTTCATCATTTTTACGGAATACATCAACTCTTTTTCCATCCGCAGATGATCACGCTCGTCCATGAGTTTGCGTAAATATTGGATGGTTTTTTGGACCCAAGGATTGTCAATCGATTGGCGATCTAGATCATTGATCATTCGCTCGACTGCTTCCCAATTACGGTCTTTGACATAGTTTCTGGCTTCTCTTTGTAGATCTGCCATCTCAACTTCTTGGAACCGTCGACCAACAAGTTCATCTTCTGGGGCAGCTTGATACTGTTCAAGATCTACCACAGGCAATGGTATTAACTTAGCATGCACAGAAACACTTTGGTTGTCATGGTTGGTGAGTACGATCTCAAAATCAATGATGCCTCCCTGGGCTTGATCACGCAAATGTGCGCGTGATTGCGCATGAATTGCATCTTGCATTGGGATGCTAAAAGCCAGCCACTTCTCTGAGCCATACGCAAGTCCTGAGACACGCCACATATGCGGTGCTGAGCTTTGGATATCATTGCGCATTTTTAATCCATGCCCGGTGTAATGGGCTATCACTTGGACTTGTTTAAATACCAAATGCGTCAAAAAGCTCATTTCTGAATCAAAGGAATCCTGGAGATCTTCTACTCGCTCACCATACCAAGCATTGCCCTGCCCTGCATTTGCCATGGCGGTCATCAACTCTTCATTGAAATCTAAACCAATACCAACGGTTGTGGTGGTAATACCAGCACGTGCAAGTTCAGCGACTTGATCACAGATGCGATCTGTTCTGGTAATGCCTTCATTGGCTTGTCCATCCGAGAGGAGAATCACTCGACATAACTCATTGCCATTCGATCTTGGCGCGAGTGTCTCTGCTCCTTTGAGCCATCCGGCATGCAGGTTGGTTCCACCTCGTGTGTAAAGCTGATCCAAATGATGTTCAATAAAAATCCTAGCTGACGGAACTGGCATTAGTTCTAAATGTACTTCAACGCTATCGTCATAGGAGATAACACTGACGCTGTCATGGTCGTGCAGTCGGTTAATAATATCGACCGCACTGCGTTTGGCTTGCTCTAATTTACCGCCTGCCATCGAACCTGATCGGTCAATCACCATCGAGATGGCGAGTGGTGTTCTTTTACGATTGGATGCTTCGTGTTCGTGGGCACGTAGACGCAGTAAAAGGTCAAGCTGGTGCTTTGGGCTATCGACGAGTACTTGTTTACGTGGGGTGAGTACGACTTCTAATGCTAAGGGGTCAAACATGGCGGTCTCTCTTTCTGAAGGGTTCTTGGGTGATGCTGGTGATGCGCTTACT
>CAIQUZ010000016.1 GCA_903875135.1 uncultured beta proteobacterium
TTAATTCTAGGGTTCTGAATATCAACCATTGCGGTTCCACGAAAACCATTTTGAGCTTTCTGAAAAGATGGACGTTCACAACCCGTTAGAGCTAAGACTGATGCCAATAAAACCACAAATGAAAGAGATAATTTTTTCATTATTTAGCCCCTTCAATAGTAGGAGAGAATGGTGGCATTGCAATTGATGGATCAATCACATTGGTTGGAGGATATGACGGAACCATGCCATGATGCATTGCCCAGACATACCAGTTATCTACATAAGTTCCTGTTAAAAGTATTCCAATACCCCCAGAGACTGGACATAAAACAGCAAACCACCAAGCCCAACGGTGAATCGATTCCATCGTTGCATTAAAGCCCATCGTCCACCGCCAAAATAAAGCGGCACGCTCAGACGCTGTTCCACGATCGACAATCTGCTCAATCTCACGCTCGCCTCCGTATCTTCCTACCGCAAGAATTGTTGCCCCGTGCATGCCGAATAGCAGCACTGAACCATACAAGAAGAAAATTGACAACATGTGGAATGGGTTATAAAACAGATTACCATAACGAATTGATAGTGCTGCTGTCCAATCCAAGTGCGGGAAAATTCCGAAAGGAACTGCTTCACTCCAACTACCCATCAATACTGGGCGAATTAATCCTAATACCAAATACAACCAAATTGCAGCTGCATAGGCCCAGGCAACATGAGTACCCATTCCTAATGCCTTAGCACGCGTATACGTTCTCATCCACCACAATAAAATTGCCGTTGTCAAAAATAATCCACAAATATTCCACCAACCACCTTCACTTAAGGGAGCTAAACGTAATCCGTATTTAGGCGCAGGTGGATCAAGGGATAACCAAAATAACTGACGAACAAATTGAATTGGACTCCAGTGAACCTGAGCCAACATATTAAAACCAATAATGAAAAAGGCTAATGCTCCAAAGATCAATGCAGCAACGCCAAGGCGACCCAAATATATTGGTCCTAATTGAGCATTTCCTAATTTACCAAGAAGGTAATTAAATCCGATACCTTTTGTGCGTTCACGCTGATCGTAGGGATTAATCGGTGCCCCATGATTTTCTGGGCCAATGACCTGAGTTTGAGTGAATAGATTTTGATAGTCCATTTTTATAAGCTCCTATTCAATTAGCGCCAAATAGGCATGTTTAACCACCAAGTCCACCACTCTGGCCAACCTCTTGTCCAAAATGGGCCGCTTAAAATAATACATACCGCGCTCCAAAAAACAGCCGAAACCGCTAAGAAGAGTCCGACGCGGTGAATACCTAATGTACCAACCGAATAACCAATTAAATCGCGGAAAAATGTATCTTCATGCTCAGGTGTTTTAACTGTTTGCCCAGCAGCTGGGTTTGTCGATGACAACACAAGAGCGCCGTGTAATGAAAGCGCTAATGTAGTAGCAAAGAAAAGGGACACCGCAAGCATGTGTGCGGGGTTGTAATGAAAATGTAAGTATTGATAACCAGTATTTGAGACCCAGTCCAAATGACTCATGATCCCGTACGGAAATGCATGCCCCCAAGCGCCCATCATTACTGGACGAATAACTTCTAATGAGAAGTAAGCAAATACAGCCACTAAATAGGTGCAAGGCACATGGAGTCCCATCCCTAATTTTCTGGCGATTTCAATCTCACGTAATGCCCAAGATCCAAAGGCCCCTAGTGCACAGATCGTGATGATTTGCCAAAGCCCGCCCTCCATCATAGGAGCAGGACCAAGGCCATACTTCAGGTCGGGGGGGGCGATATTGATAGTCCACACATTAAATGTACCCTGATGCGCAGCACCCCACAAAATCATGGCCGTTCCAAGGAAACTGAAAAAGACAGTGGTTACTCCAAAAAATCCGACATAAAACGGACCAACCCAAAAGTCGAATAAATCTCCGCCAATTAAGGTTCCACCTCTTACCCGATACTTTCTTTCAAAATTGAGCATCGCCATGATGTGCTCTCCTATTTCATAAAATTAAACTACACAACAGAATTCGTGCTTGGAAGAAAATTGTCACCAACCACTTCCAAGGCTTGGTAATACTTTTTACTTCGCGGCGCGAGACTGCGAATATTGCGCCTGTGACATACCATCGAGCCATTTGTATTGATTTGTGCTCAATAAAACCAAATGAATCATAGCTGCCAAAGCAAAGAGAAAAACGCCTTGAGCTACCATCGCCCGCAATGGGTCGTATAGTTTCCAAATTCTCCACATAATGCTTCTCCTATGTTAAGTACGACATAAAGCTATAAACGCCTACCTTTACTGACTCAAAAAAAGATTTATCTCCTTCGGAGCCTGGCAACCAACCACGCCATTGCATCGGTAGAACTAACGCAAATAAAGCTCCCATGAAAAACGTCACAAAACATAAAATAAAAATTATTTTGAATGACGCTGAATCATTCTTCATAAGTTTTGATATCGATTCTGTTTTTCCTTGCATGGTAATTCCTTTATTTTTTGTTAATAGAACATCAATTGAACCAAGGACGCCAAGCCCATACAAGAATATGTGCAACGACCGCAATTGACACAAAGCCAATTAGCCCTTGTACATAAAATGTATGAAACTCTTTTGCTTCATCATCCGTCAAACCAGATAGAGATCTGTTTTCACTCATGTTGATTACTCCTTAAAAATGCATACTACTGTTACTACACTCACCCCGTGTAGCTTTGGGATATAACGATAATCCGTCATATTCTTTAGACTCATAAGCGTCATTCAACATTAAGCTCACGAGTTCACACCTGATCCAACTGTTGCTTGGATACGATTTAATAACTCTTCAGTAACACGAGTTGCGCCAGCCAATCTAGCTTCTCTCTCAGCACGATCACGCAAACGTTTTGCAGCTGATATTTGTGTCAGAACTGGCTGGTCAGCAACAATCGAATTTAAGATGAACTGAGCTTTTTCATCCCAAGGAAGATTATCTAATTGACCGGCTTTAGCCAGCGTTGCCTCAACCTTGTCAAGATCTGTCCCTAAAGGCAAGATATGGAATAGTGCAT
The DNA here is from genome assembly GCA_903875135.1 of uncultured beta proteobacterium. Taxonomy (GTDB): domain Bacteria; phylum Pseudomonadota; class Gammaproteobacteria; order Burkholderiales; family Burkholderiaceae; genus Polynucleobacter. Next base: position 3,049 of record CAIQUZ010000016.1, read on the forward strand.
CAAACAAAGAGTTACAAAATTCTTGAATAATATAAGTTGCTCCGGCATAGCCCATAAATGGGGTACCAGTATGACGTCGGATTATTGCTCCCGGGAATGATGCAGGAATATAGGCGGCTCTTCCTCCAACTTCAGCAGCGTACATGCGTTCGTTATAGCTTCCGTAGAGAACTAATGGAGTTTTCTTTTGCACTAACTCGCGGATTTCTTGGTTATTGGTTTTGTCACCTGGCTTTCTTGAAATAGCAAAGTTACAAGGTAATCCCATCTCATCTTCTAAGAAACTCCTCATACCACGGGTATATGTTTCATTCGCTACAATGCCAAAACTAGCTGTACCAAAGAAATCTTGCGTGACAGAACGCCATAAATCCCAAATGGGTTTTAATGTTGTATTTTTTTCTTTTATAATAAATGGCTCTGGATCAATGCCCAACAACTCTCCTAATTTACGAAGGAACTGTGTTGTACTCTGCATCCCAATTGGTGCTTGTAAATAAGGTCGATCCAAGTTCTCACACAAGAGTCTTCCAAACTCACGATACATACAAATATTGACATCGGCATCGACCAACTTAGGAACATCTGCTAGATGAGAACCTAATGGGAAAACCATATTAATGTCTGCGCCAATTCCTTGTACTAAACGTTTAATCTCAGCTAAATCGCTATACATATTAAAAGTGCCATAAGCTGGGCCAATAATATTAACGCGAGGTTTCTCACCTTCTTTACGTGCTGGTCTTTCAGGAATATGTTTGACGCCATATTCAGTCCATAACCAATTAATAGCACGATTTGCAGTTTGCCATTGATCTTCATCAATAGTTCTTGGCAAGAACCTAGCAATATTCATACCCTCAGGAGTGACGCCACCGCCAATCATTTCAGCAATCGATCCAGTAACGACAACCGACGGTAAATCAGGATCTAATACTTTATGAGCACGCTTCATAGACTCTTCAGTCCCTTCGCGCCCAAGCTGTTCCTCAGCAAGGCCAGTCACAACAATCGGTAACTCATGTGGTGGTAATGCATCGGTGTAATGCAAGACAGATGTTACTGGCAAGTTTTCACATCCAACCGGACCATCAATCACTACCTGCAATCCTTTAATCGCAGTAAATACGTAGACTGCTCCCCAATATCCTCCAGCGCGGTCATGATCTAATATCAACATTAGCCCATCTCCTCTGCTTTACGTTTTTTGGCAGCTTTCTCTAAACGACGACGTACATCAGCTTTAAAGTCAGGGCGATCGACTGGCACTTCATCCCAAACCCCTGTTGCATGACCAGTTCCAACTCCTTCAAAGAACTCTTCCATCACATTAAAGCGATGTTTATTAGCAATCGCAGCATTAATGACTTGCGCTAAAGAACCTGCACCAGCAACACCCATTAAAGGTCTAGCAGAAATCAAGTTCGTAAAATATAAGGAAGGTATGGCGAGCTGTTTTGCTTTTTGTACTACTGGAGTTGTCCCAATCGCAAGATCAGGTTTAAATTCATCAATCGCAGCTAAATCATCTTCTAAGGATGCCCGGTATTGGACACGTACACCTTTAGACTCAAGCCATGCCTTATCATCTGCACTCCATTCTGTCTTCGGACAAGCCGAACCTACATAACGCAGATCAGCACCACTTTCAACCAATAGACGCGCGACTAATAATTCAGAACCCTCATATCCACTTAAGGTTATGCGACCCTGAATCGGTTTTGCTGCAAGCGCGCCTTTGATCATTGGTAAAAATTTATTTTGTGCTGCCGCAATCATGTCTGCTGAAACATTACAGGATTTACCAATCGCTTCTAACCATGCCGCCGTACCTTCGTATCCAATCGGTGCTGACCCAATGATATTTCTACCTGCAGCCTTGAACTCCCGAATACTCGCTGTATAGAAAGGATGAATCGCTGCAACAGCAGCGCAGTCTAGGGCTTGATATAACTCTCGCCATTCACGCGTAGGAACTACAGGACCAGCAGCTAAACCCATCGGTTCAAGCATCATGCCAATACCCACAGGATCTACTGGGAACATCTCACCAAGTAAAGTAATTGTCGGTTTTTCTGAAACGCCTTGACGTGGTGCAGTTACAGGGCCAGCTTCAGCTTCACTCCTTGCATACTTCAACATAGCACCCGCCAAAACATCTTTTGCTTCAGCATGCGTTGGTACACCAAAGCCTGGCACATCGATACCGATGATTCTTACGCCGTTAATTTCTTTTGGTAACAACTGCAAAGGTACTCCACTAGCAGTTGGTACACATAAATTAATAATCACGATAGCATCATATTTAGCAGGATCAGCTTCTTTATAGACAGCCTCACGAATATCCTCAAATAACTTACCCGTCACTAATGATTCCGAATTAAAGGGAACATACCCAACACTTCTTTTAGCGCCGTAGAAGTGTGAGGTAAATGTAAGCCCATAAACACAACACGCTGAACCTGACAAAATCGTCGAGGTACGACGCATTCTTAAACCAACCCGTAATGATCCAAATGCTGGACACATACTTTGCGGTTGGTCATGCGGACCTTTAGGATAGTCTTTAGCGTAACGTTGCAGAACTTCTGATTTATTGGCTGCTTTAGCAGCCTCAATCATTTGCTCTGCCCCAGAATGACAACCTAATCCATCGACTGAAGCCGCCTGTGGATTGGCAAGTATTGGTATGATTTTTTCACTCATTTTTTAGACTTTGTCGTAAATCACTTCTAAAGAATCTTTATGCACTTCGTGCTTACCTACCATGTCAAATAAAGTTGCTGGCTCTAGTACAACGTGGCGCCCTACTTGATCACCGGAGAATAAGTTTAGTAATTCATCTTGCGAAAGGGGCTTTGGTCGAACCGGCGGCGCTTTAGAAACGTTCTCGCCTAATTGATCAAATAGACTAGCCCATTCTGTACCAGGCTTACCAATAATTTCGTAGTTAGCACTTTTACGACGAATATCTTCATTTGCTGGAATCGCTGATAAGATTGGAATACCCGCTCTCTCTGCAAAAGCTGCTGCTTCTCCAGTGCCATCATCTTTGTTAATGACCATCCCTGCCACGCCAACATTTCCACCTAATTTGCGGAAATATTCCACTGCAGAGCAGACGTTGTTAGCGACATACAATGATTGCAAATCGTTACTAGCAACGACAATCACTTTTTGACACATGTCGCGGGCAATTGGCAATCCGAAACCACCGCACACCACATCGCCTAAAAAGTCAAGGAGCACATAGTCAAAGCCCCAGTCATGGAAGCCTAATTTTTCTAAAGTTTCAAATCCATGGATAATTCCGCGACCACCACATCCACGACCCACTTCAGGTCCACCAAGCTCCATCGCATAAACGCCATCACGTTTAAAACACACGTCACCAATTTCAACAGACTCTCCAGCGAGTTTTTTCTTGGAAGATGTTTCAATGATGGTTGGGCATGCTTTACCTCCAAACAAAAGGGATGTTGTATCACTCTTTGGATCACAGCCAATCAATAAAACTTTTTTACCTTGCTGCGCCATCATGTATGAAAGATTGGCTAGAGTAAAGCTCTTACCAATACCACCCTTACCGTAGATCGCAATAATTTGCGTTTCTTTAGTAACGGGCTTTGTTGAGACAGCATCAGGCTCAATTGCTGCCTCTTTTTTTAAATTCATAAACTGTACGGTTGCTTCTGTTGGTATAGGACTGTTCATATTACTGTCTCCAATTAAGAGTCATTTTTAAGCATTGCATATCGTTAAAAGCAGTTCGATATGCTGTATCAGCGTCTTGCGGATCGCTGCTGTGTGTAATCAATCCATCCAAGGCTAATTGCTTAGACCGAATGAGTTGGTGTACATCTTGAATATCCTTAGGTTGCCACTGAGCAGCAATACGCATTTTCATTTCACGCATAAATGCTGGGGCAAACATATAGGAAATAGCTTGATCGTAAAAGCCTGCAAGAACAATTTCGCCTTGCGGACGTAAGCGACTAATTAATTGATTAATTAAACTGGCATCACCACTTGCGTCACAAATCATGCCATATTGGTGATAGTCATCATCTTTTGGATGGATTACTTGATAGCCAGTTGCACCTGACATTCTGATGGGATTTGTTTCCCAGACTATCGGTGTTTTTCCTTTGGCCATCGCAATTCGAGCTAACAAACGCCCCACTACACCGTGACCAATGATCAAGTCAGGTTGCGCTTCAGACTTGCCTTCTGTGACATGATAGGCAGTGGCTGCAAGAGCTAAGAGAATTGCTTCTTTACCAAAGCTTTCATCGAGAACAGTCAAGCGTTGATGCGGAATGACGACATGTGATGAAGCACCGCCAAACAAACCTTTTACTTCGCCGTAGCATTTAGCTCCAGGTACAAAAACACGTTGACCAACTTGTAAGCTCGTATTTTCAGAGGTGTGGATGACGCGTCCAACGGATTCATAACCGGGTACAAGTGGATATCCCATTCCTGGAAATTGTGGCATCGTGCCACTCCAAATCATTTTTTCCGTACCAGTGCTAATTCCACTGTATTCCATTTCAACAGCAACATCGTCTGGACCCATTTCGTCAATACGAAGCTTGGTCAAAGTAACTTGTTTAGGCTGATTAATTACAATTGCATGCGCTTGCACGATATTTACCTTGTTTAATTAATGTTACATACAACGTGTAAACTAATTTATACACTTATTAACAATTTAGCATCAGTTAAAACCCTTAAAGGGTTTACCCTTACTTTTCAGCTATTACAATTTGAGCATTGATTTTCATCATATTTTTTATAGACCTTACTTTTTGAAAACCAGCCTCATGTAAAAAATTAGAAATTTCTTGCACGCTTCTAGGACGACCCCGCCCCATTGCCAATAAATAAAAACCAAAATAAGCTTGTCCCATCGCAGGTAATTCCGGGGTATCCGCCATCGGTTCAGCGACGAGAAGCCTACCACCAAGGGGCAAAGACTGATAAACAGACTTCAGTAGTTGTTTGACTCTGGTATCGTCATGATCAAATATCACCCGTATTAATGTCACAATATCTGCGCCGGTCGGTAAGGCCTCATTAAAAAAATCACCACCGATACAATCCACACGACCCTGACCTAATTGTTGATTCAATATATCTTGAGCTAATGTGGCTACGCCAGGCAAATCAAATAATTTAAATTTTAGATTTTTAGTATGCTGACTAAGAAGACTAATAAAGGTACCTTGACCACCGCCAATATCCAACAAACATTGATGTTGATTGAAGTCATAGGCATCTATAATCTCATCGGCCACTAACGGCAGCGAGGCAGACATCAGCTCAGAGTATTGCGCCACCTTTTCTACCGCAGAAAGACTCTTTAATTCTTCGCTGTGCTCAGTGATATACGGCCAATAACTTTCAAGGGCTTTTTCTTTTAAATCACCCCGCAACAAAGTGATCGGGTCTCGCAAATCTTGATACAAGGCACTATGATGTTCGATCATTGATAGCAAGGCATGATTGCCAACAAGAGGCGCCCCAAGCGTACCCAATGCAAACCGTCCTTGCCGTGTCTCGATTAAATCAATAGCCTGTGCACCCAGCAATAAACGCTCTAACCCTTTAAATGGCAAGTCCACTTTAGTGGCTATTTCATCGATGGTCAAAGGTCCATCTGCTAAATGCTCAAATAAATTGATGCGTACACATCCCAGCAAAATTTGTGAATAGACAAAACCTGCCATTAAGTCAAAAACACCTTTAGCGCGGTGTTGAGAAATCGAACTTAGAAGGGGTATACGGCTCACTTCTCTCTGGAACTGGCGACTCGCAATTAAGCGATCTTTCCAAATGAATAACTTATCCCATAAAGAATATTTATCTTTAGAAGCGGGCACCATATTGGATAGAGTATTTGCCATACAACTAAGCAATAGAGCGTTTGCTAGTTTGAGCGATCCGTTCTTTTTTGACCCTGTCATACAAGGCATTCGGTACTAAACGTTCAGATTCAGACAAGACGAGTTTTTGCAGCATCTCTTGGCCCGGACAATCAGGAATAGAACGAATTGCACGGCTAACTAGTTCATCGAAATATTCGACAGCGCCATCTAAGCCAAATTGTCGGGTTGCACTAGGACGATCTAACTCTTCGTCTTTACCCACCGGTTTACCTAAGCTCTGCATATCACCAATCACATCTCGAATGTCATCTGCAACTTGGTAAGCCTCACCCAAACTATCTCCAAGTGTCAACCAAACCGCTGGATTTCCTCCTGCAGAAGCAGCACCTACAGCAGTCGCGGCAGAAAATAAAGCGCCAGTTTTCGCTTTTTGATAAGTTCGAAGGGATACCTTGGGCTCACACTCCCAAGCTTGACCAGCAATGATTCCGTGGGGAACGCCAACACCTTGCATCACGATTTTCATGACCGGAGCTAAACGATTTAAGGATTGTTCTGCGGAATGCAAGAGCGCTTCAAAGGCCATCACAATTAATGCATCACCCGCTAAAACGGCCAATCGCTCACCATAGGCTGTATGTACGGAGGGTATGCCACGGCGTAATTCTGCATTATCAAAACAGGGCAAATCATCATGGACCAGAGAGCCGCAATGCAAAAGCTCTAAAGCAACTCCAGCCCCCATCGCTAATCTTGGGTCATCGTTGCCACAAGCCATGGCGACAGCCAAACACAATTGCGGACGAATTCTAGCCCCACCAGGTATCACCGCATGTCGAATCGCTTGATTCAATAAATCAGGCCCACCTTGATTTTCATAGGAACTCAAGGTACTTTCTAAAGCTTTCTCTATCAGCAACTTAGGTGACATATTGGCTCCTTCATCTAGGTATTGGTGAATGATATGTAAATTAATTTATTCACTTAATATGTAAACAAATATAGACACTTGAAGTATTAAAGTCAATATAATGGAGTCTATTTAGGGTAAACACTTAATTTAATACCTACCAATAGAACCATAGATAACCCAAAAAGGAGATCAATTCTATGAATACAACATTACTCATTATTTGTGTAGTTCTTGGAGTTTTTGGCGTGGGACTCTTTCTGAGAGCCTATATCCTTGGCAATGAATCGCTCGGTAAAATCAGTAAAACAGATCAGTCAGACAATTAACACTAGTCCATTAACATCTTGGCAGCCTGTACAACTGACGCAGATTTACCTTGGGGTAGCGGTAAATATTGAGCCCCTAAATCTTTTGCCATTTGTTGATTCGTTTCTTGAGGCTTCAAAGAAGTATCAATAAAAAGAATTTGTAATTGCTCTAAGCGCGCTTGTTTCGCTGAAGATAGCGCATCATTAAAGGCTGCTTCTCGGCCACCAATGCCATCAATACTGACGTTAGCTCTTCCATCCGTTAATAAAATAATCAACGGAGTTTGTCCTTTAGCCTTTAGTTTTTTTCCAAACGCTGCGCAGTCTCTAATCGCACTTGCGAGAGGAGTTCCACCACCACCCGGCATACCTGCTAATAAACGCTTTGCTCGAACTAGGGATCGAGTAGGAGGTAATATCAATTCAACTTGCTTTCCCCGAAACGTCATGAGGGCAACCTGATCACGGCGGATGTAGCACTGCGCTAGCAAGAGTTCAACCGCCCCTTTAGCCTCTGACAATCGCTCCATTGCAGATGAACCGGATGCGTCCACCACAAATACAGTCACCGTAGTCGTACGTTGCACAAATTGTTTTAAATAAATATCATCGGCCTTCACAATAATTCTTTGAGAAGTAGTAAATGCATTGGGAGCTTCAAGGCGACGTATTTTTTGCCAAGGACTGGCGGCTTGTATCGTTTTTAAAATATCTATTTTGTGTTTATAACTTGGGCGACCTTTTCGTGAAGGAAGGGATTGACCACTGAGTAATCCTTTTTGTAGCTGACCCACCTTCCCTTGCGAGTTCCCATTAGTTTTGATGATTTTTTGATGTTGGTCGAAAGAATCTAAAAGATTTTGAGATAAATTCGCTTTACTGGCTTCGATAATCATCTCCTCTAAATCTTCTTGACGCAAAGGCGCAGGAGCATTCTGCGAATCTTCCTGATTTTTTTCCTCTGAATTCGATGACGTGTCCTCTTGGGGCGGCGGTTGATTCTCCTCTAGGAAAGACGCAGGGGGTTCTTCTTGGGCATTTTCCTCAGAGGAATCTTCCTCAGGAGGAGGCTCTTTGGATTCTGGGAGTCTGGTAATACGGTGCCCAAAAATTAAACGTGTTGCTGTTTGAATATCCGCCTGCTCAAGCATGTCACTACCTCGCAATGCCGCTAAAACTCGAGATGCACGGGCGACAAATAAACCTACTCGCAAGGAATCGATACCTAACGATTGTGCCGCCGTCATAGTAGCGTCCAGGGCTTCCATCGGAAACTCAATATGTTGAAGACGATTTCGAATCTCTAAGAGATCAAGTTGCTCCAAAGGAAAGTGACAATTCCGATAGGATAATGATTCTAAATTCATCTGAAAAGCCAAGCGCTCGACAAAGCGAGGTAATAACTGCTGATCTTCATCAGCAAGGCTCTCATCAAAAGCCACCATACCAAATTGAGATTTCAAATCATATGCTTGCGTTAATAAAGCGGCAGCGTGCGATTTGATGCGTTCAGCCATTGGCAGTAAGAGCAAGCCCGTATGAACTTGGTCTAATATTCCCTGGGTATAAACCTTCTTTTGTTGCGCTAAGGTTTTTAATAAATCTAACTCTCCAATCAAAGCTCCTTCATCTGTATTACTAGGAACTTTGATTAAATCAACTTGGTTATGAATTAGTTGTTGTAGACCTTTTAGCCACAAGTCTCTTACTGGTCCGGCTTGAGACTTTACCCAAACTCCGCCCAGACCCGTTGGATCAACTGCAATCATCTTTGCAATCAGACAAGCATCTAACCAACGCCTTTGGTCTTGCTGTGATTGCTCTATCAATGAAGCCATTTATTTTACAAAGAGCTCTTCTAAAGCGCGCTCGATACGAACTGAAGACCCTGTGTCATCTAGAGGATCTCTTCGTAAGCGATGTCTTAATGCATAGGGAGATATTTTTTTGAGATGATCAAGTGTCGCTACTTTCTTATTTTCAAAAGCACAAAGCGCTCTAATGGCTCGCATCATCGTCAGTTCACCCCGCAAGCCATCTGCACCAAGATGCGCACACAATTCAGAAACTTGAATCAACAGTTCATCACTGATAGAAATCTTGAGCAAACGCGTGCGCGAAGCAATAATTCGGTCTTGCAATTCTTTTTGTGCTACCGACCACTGCTCAATAAATACCTCTGATTGACGCTCAAACATTTCACGACGTTTGATAATTTCAATTCTCGTCATTACCTCTCTAGGGGTTTTAACTTCTACCGACAAACCAAATCTGTCTAATAATTGTGGGCGTAATTCTCCTTCCTCAGGATTGCCGCTGCCGATCAATACAAATTTAGCAGGATGCCTGATACTCAAGCCATCACGCTCTACAACATTCTCACCAGAAGCGGCCACGTCAATCAAAAGATCTACCAAATGATCTTCGAGCAAATTGACCTCATCAATATATAAAAAACCCCGATTCGCCTTTGCTAAGAGACCTGGCTCAAATGACTTCACTCCTTGTGATAAAGCTTTTTCAATATCTAACGAACCAACAATGCGATCCTCCGTCGCCCCCAATGGTAAATCGACTACAGGTGCACTAATGGTTTGAGATTTTAATCTTTTACCACTCTGAGTTAAGGCTAGGCAATTGCTACATAGATTGCTACTAGTAGGATCACAGTGATACATACAAGATTCAACCGCCTTCATAGGGGGCAATAAAGCTGCCAAAGACCTGACCATGGTCGACTTTCCTGTACCACGGTCACCAAAAACCAGAACACCGCCAATGCTAGAATCAATGGTAGATAAAATCATTGCCAACTTCATCTCTTCCTGACCCACGATCGCTGTAAAAGGGAAATTAAATGCCATTTTTTGTTTTCTTTATCATGATGTAAACATTGCTATATTAAACATTAATGCATCGACTTGCTGAATCGACTGCTATTGAAAGACTACTTGTAAATAATTTAGATGATTTTTTAATCATAAGTTTTACATTCATCAGATTATCTTTTACATCTTAATTTTAGTGAAGTTTGACATGAGGCTCAGTTCGCTTCGTAATGAACCTAGAAATCGTATCTAAAAATACCTTTACATAGCCATGAATGGCTAACTCATGCATTTTATATAACGACAGATACATGAATTTTGCAAAATATCCCTGAATCATTAAATTATTTCCGATGATCCCACCCATCATGCTGCCCACAGTACTAAATTTTCCGAGCGAAACAAGTGAGCCAAAGTCTCTATATTGATATGTCTTTAATTCTTTCTGAGCTAATCTTCGTTGAATTTGTAGGTACATGTGACTTGCTTGCTGATGCGCGGCCTGCGCGCGCGGTGGTACAAAACCACCCTTACCCCCATTTGCCTTTGACCAAGGGCAAGATGAGCAATCTCCAAGCGCGAATATATTTTCGTCTCGAGTCGACTGTAGCGTTGGTAAAACAATAAGTTGATTCAAATGATTGGTTTCTAGACCATCAATCTCTTTTAAATAATCAGCCGCTTTTACCCCAGCGGCCCAAACCACTAATTCTGAATTCAAAAAACGCTGATCTGCTAAAAGAACCCCTTTAGAACTCACCTCACATACTTTTGTGGCACTCATGACCTTGACACCTAGATCTTCTAAGAGGACTGTCGTTGCTGTTGAGAGCGCTTCAGATAAAGCCGGCAAAATCCTTGGAGCCGCTTCAATGACGGTGACTTGCAGATCTTTATCAGGATCAATCCGGTCAAGGCCATAAGAAACCAACTCCCTAGTACTGTGGTACAACTGCGCCGCTAACTCAACGCCTGTCGCACCTGCACCAATAATGGCTACATGGAGCTGTCCATCACTAATCGACTCAGGCTGATAATGCGCGCGTATACAAGCATTAATTAACTTAGCATGAAAGTTTTTAGCGTCACTTTGATTTTCTAATAAAAATGCATTTTCTTTTACGCCTGGCGTGCCAAAATCATTACTCAAACTACCCACACAAATTACTAAGGTGTCGTATTCGATGATTTGTTCGGGGGTTACTGGTTCCCCACTCTCATCGATATATGGCGCTAAACGAATGGTTTTATTGGTACGATTAAGTGCATTCATTGCACCAATACGGAACGTAAAATGATGCCAATGGGCTTGCGCAATATAATCCAACTCATGGTCACCTGAATCCATGCTGCCAGATGCGATTTCATGCAGCTTCGGTTTCCAAATATGCGTTCTATTTTTATCAACTAGAGTAATTTGAGCTTGCTTTTTTTTACCTAAAGTATCTCCGAGCTTCGTTGCTAGCTCTATACCACCAGCCCCCCCTCCTACTACTACAATTTTGTGAAGTTCTGTCATCGCAATACCTTGATAGTCAATAAATCAGCCAAATTACATAGTATCAATAAAACACTTACTGAGCCGATATAATTCAAGGCTTTAAAAATTGCAGCAGGTATGGAAGGCTTGCTTGAGGATCTTCCTCATGAGGTAAATGACCCACATTACGTAATGTCTGGAGTTGGGCTTGTGGCATTAAAGCTAAATAATCTTGAGCATTTCGAATAGGAATCATCCCGTCACGCTCACCCCATAAGAGTAAAACCGGACAATAAATTTCTTTCAGGAATGGGGCTGGGTCCTTTAAAACAGTCTGGCGCATGCGATCAATCATCGCCTGCCGATTTCCAGGATATAAAGCTAGATCGTAATATCGTTCAAATAATAGATCTGACAAAACCGATTTATTGAAATAAGCAAATTCTAAATTTTCTTTAAATAAAAATTTCGGGAAAATATACTTGATCAAATTCATATAAACAGGAATCTCAGGGGGTTTGTTGTAGTCCATTCCAGGGCTTTCAAAACCATCTGGAGATATCAAGACCAGCTTTTCAACTCGCTCCGGGTAATTCGCTGTGAAGTACCACGCTATTCTTCCACCAATCGAATTTCCGACGAGATTAATTTTTTTTACCTGCAAGGTATCCAAAAGACCAAGAATAATTTGATTGCTGCGATTATCCGAGTAATCCCCTTTTTGATCGGGCCCACTCAAACCAAATCCAGGCAAATCAAAACGAATCACGCGAAAATCTTTCTCCAAGTCTTTGGACCAGTCTTCCCACGTATGAAGGCTAGCACCAAAACCATGAATAAATACCACGACTGGTCCGTTAGGATTGCCGGTATCACGAATATGTAATCGATCTCCTTCAATTTCTAATAACTGGGATGTTGAATTACTATATTTCTTGACCAAATCATTTTCATTCAGATCTGATCTCCAGAAAATAAGCAGCGCTAAACAGGGAATGGCAACAACTAACAGTAAAAAAATACGGCGGATATTTTTCATCAGATAAGAAGCTATATTGGGTTTTCGTTTATATTCATTGAATTACAAGCATACTTCAAAATGAAAATATTTCTAACAGGTACATCAGGATTCGTTGGCAAAAGTCTGATGGATTTTCTCATCCAGCAAGGACACGAGGTGATCGGGCACGCCCATAGCAATTCAGAAGCAACCCCTGATTTTGGAAGAAAATTCTCTCATGTTAATCTTCTTAATCACCAAGAAATATTGTATGAACTGAGCGGTGTAGATACAGTGATTCACTGTGCGGCGCTTGTGAGTACTTGGAGTACCGCGGAAAACTTTTATCAAAATAACGTGTCCGTCACACAAACATTATTGGAATCTGCCAAACAAGCTGGCGTTCAACGCTTGATCTTTTTGAGTTGTGCGTCTGTCGTGATGCAGCAAGGACAAGATCTCATGAATATACCTGAGTCTCTCCCCTTAACGAATCGACCTGAACTTCCCTATATAAAATCTAAAGCTTTAGCCGAAGCTTTAGTCCTAGAAGCCGCGACTGAAAACTTTAAAACTATTGCTCTTAGGCCTGCTTTCATTTGGGGCAAAGGAGATATCGTCGATCGTCAAATTGGCCAAGCCGCATTAAATGGTAAATTTGGCTGGTTTAATCAAGGTCATTATCTGTACTCTACTTGCTACATCGACAATCTTTATGAGGCCGTATCGAAAGCACTCACTACAGATCTCTTTGGAGAATCTTTTTTTATTACTGATGGAGAACCAATCAGTTTTCGGTCATTCATGAGCCAAAGACTTCGTATCAGTGGCTTCCCAATACCTACCTTATCGATTCCCTGCTATTTTGCTTGGGCCTTAGCTAGATTGACTGAGAATGGCTGGAAATATCTTCCCTTAAAAGGACTGCCGCCAATTACACGAGAAATCGTGCGACTAACGGGCTTTACATTTACGCTATCAACAGAAAAATCATTACTTCAATTACAGTACAAACCTCGTTATTCTGTCATGCAAGGCTTGCAACATTTAGCTAGTCAACTAGAGATCCTGAATGTAAAGATCTAAGATCTTAATACTTTACGAAGGCTTTCAATAGGTTCAACTTTATTAAGTTTTTACCTATAAATTCATTTAACTCTACAATTCTTTAACAAACCATATTATTTCTTGGTTTTTATTTACACTTAAAGTGTGAAATAATTCCTAAAATTGTAATGAATAGTGTAGATAAATATGACCATAGAAAACGATCTTTTTTTGCGCGCCTGTAGATACGAGCAAACCGATAGAAGTCCTGTCTGGCTAATGAGACAAGCCGGAAGATATTTACCCGAATATCAAAAAACCAGAGCAAAAGCTGGCAACTTTATGGGTCTGGCTACAAATCCGGATTATGCCGCGGAAGTAACTCTTCAACCACTAGATCGCTATGACTTAGACGCGGCAATTCTATTTTCAGATATCTTAACCATCCCAGATGCAATGGGTTTAGGGCTCAGCTTTGTCAATGGTGAGGGCCCTCAATTCTCGCATCCCCTGAATACAGAAACTGCTGTCAAAAATCTTGTAGAAGCCGATATGGCCAAACTCGACTATGTTTTCAATGCTGTCAAGACAATTAAAAAATCATTACTACGTAACGGTCAACAACGTGTACCTCTGATTGGCTTTTCTGGAAGTCCTTGGACACTGGCCTGTTACATGATTGAAGGAAGTGGTTCTAAAGATTTTATCAATACCAAAAAAATGCTTTATAACCGCCCTGATCTTTTACAAAGAATTTTAGATATCAATATTAAATCAGTGACGCAATACCTTGAACTTCAAATCGAAGCTGGGGTAGAGGCTGTCATGATATTTGATACTTGGGGAGGAATGCTAAGTACTCAAGATTATTTGAAATATTCATTAGAGCCAATGTCTCGCATCATCAAAGAGATTAAATCTGTAAAAAAATATGAGTCCGTACCCATCATACTCTTTACGAAAGGTGGTAGCGGTTGGCTTCATGCAATGTCGACATCCAATGCCGATGTCATCGGACTAGACTGGACTATTGATCTGAAAGTAGCAAGAGAAACCTTAAGCAACACAGGGAAAAACTTAGCTATTCAGGGTAATTTAGATCCGCTGATTCTTTTAGCCAATCCAAAAGAAATAGAGAAAAGAGTTCACGATAGTATGTTGAATCTAGCAGAGGCGAAAATTGCTAATAACAATCCACTGCAAGGCCATATCTTTAATTTGGGACATGGAATCAATCTAGCAACACCTCCTGAAAATGTTCAAACCTTAATCGAGGCAGTCCGTACGGCATCTACTCAAGTTAGATTACACCAATGAGTGCTCCTATCCTTCCTCCAACCCGTCTTGTTATCGCCTCTCGTGAAAGTCGCTTAGCGATGTGGCAAGCGGAGCATGTCAGAAATTGTTTAAAAAAACTTTACCCAGCATGTGATGTACAGATTTTAGGAATGACTACGATCGGTGATCAAATTTTAGATAAAGCACTTTCTAAGATTGGAGGCAAAGGACTATTTGTTAAAGAACTAGAAACTGCGATACAAGAAGGTCGCGCAGATTTAGCCGTTCATTCTCTCAAAGATGTGCCAATGGTGATGCCAAATGGCTTTGAACTTGCTTGTGTCATGGCGCGGGAAGATTCTAGAGATGCTTTCGTGTCGAATGATTTTCATCGTTTAGAGGATTTACCAAAAGGCGCTGTAATCGGCACCTCAAGCCTTAGACGTGAATCGATTTTGAAAGCCCACTTTCCGCATCTGGTGATTGAACCTTTACGCGGCAATTTAGATACACGCTTAGGCAAACTGGATAAAGGTCAATACCAAGCAATTATTCTAGCTGCAGCAGGTTTAAAACGTCTTGGGCTAGAACATCGTATTCGAGCTTTTCTACCTTTGGATAGGTACACCCCTGCCGCTGGTCAAGGTGCACTTGGTATTGAAACTCTTTCTCATCAGCCAAACATGAAAGAATGGCTTAAACCCTTAAATGATTTACCCACATTATTTGAGGTGTCTGCCGAACGAATGATCTCACGTCAGTTAGGGGGCTCCTGTGAGATTCCTTTAGCTGCTCACGCGGTCTGGGCAAATGACCACATCCATTTAAACTCTTTTGTGGCAAGCGTCGATGGCCAGAAAATTTGTAGAGCGCAGGGTGACGCTTCTGTAAAAAGCGTGACTGAGGCTGAGGCCTTAGGCCTCTTGCTTGCTCAAAATTTATTGAAACAAGGTGCTGCAGACCTCATACAAAACTTACCTAAAACTAAATAATTAAACTTTAAAGTAAAGAAGAAATAAACCATAGGCAGCACCAATCCATAAACCTATAACCATCAGAAAAGAAATCATAAATCCGATTCCTCTCTGAGCTGGTTCACGCTGGTAAGCGACGGCGTACCACAGTCTACCAATAATCCAAATACTACCAGCGATACCAGCACCCTTATCCCCAATCAAAAAAGCATACAAACATAGGGCCGGTAAAAACATGATTACACTTTCAAGAGTATTTTGTTGTACACGAAATGCCCTCTCAAATAAATCATGTCCTGATGTAGCGGGAGCTCTTATTTGATATATTGCTCTAGCCCTACCAACATTAAGTGTGAGACCAATCATTAAAAGGACTGCCAACAACACTACCAAAAAAGTAAAAAGATATGGCTGCATTGAA
>CAIQUZ010000017.1 GCA_903875135.1 uncultured beta proteobacterium
CCCATGATGGACATCATGGCATCAATCGCTGGAGTTTGAGTTGTTGCAAACATCAGATACCTTATTGGCATCGCTAACGCTGGCATCTTAATGCTATGTTTGGTGAGGACCTCTTTCATTGCTTTTGCAATCGACTCTTTTGTGCCGTCACTTACCTTGATTAATTCTATAAAATCATTAATCACCGGCCTTACTGTCGCAGAAACATTTTGAGTAAAAATTTCAGTATTTTGGTCATGTAAAGGTGTATCCATATAAAAAAGCTTAGCGCCCTGCGCAATTTCTATCAGCGTATTGGCGCGAGCTTTGAGTAAATCAACTACCTTAACAAAATCAGGGCCCTTTGCAACTTGCCCATCTTTAAATACAATCCCCTCTTTTTGTGCAAAAGGTAATGTTCTTTGCGCAAGATCCGCACTGTCTGCTTGTTGAATATAGTGGTGATTAAGAAATATCAATTTCTCGGGACTAAATTGCGCTGGTGATTTTCCTAAACTATCTAAATCAAACCACTGTATAAACTGCTCTTTGCTAAATATCTCTGCATCTCCATGCGACCATCCCAAGCGCGCCAGGTAATTGAGTATCGCCTCTGGCATATAACCAGCCTCTTGGTAATCTCGTACACTCATCGCGCCATGGCGCTTACTCATCTTCTCACCCTGCTCGTTGAGCACAGTTGGTAAGTGTCCATACACAGGCACCTTACCGCCTAGGGCGTGAATAATATTGATTTGACGTGGGGTGTTATTAATATGATCATCACCTCGTATTACGTGGGTAATGTTCATATCTAAATCATCAACCACAACGCAAAAGTTATACGTGGGGGTTCCATCTGGTCTTGCAATTACGAGATCGTCAAGCTCTTCATTAGATATCGAAATCACACCCTTTACTGCATCGACCCAAACCACATTTCCGTCTAAGGGATTCTTAAAGCGCACGACTGGTTTGACGCCGTCAGGAATTATAGGTAGTTTTTTCCCGGGCTCGGGTCGCCAAGTACCGTTGTATCGTGGCTTTTCTTTATTGGCGATTTGGGCATCTCGCAATGTATTGAGCTCTTCTTCACTCATATAACAGTAATATGCTTTGCCACTATCAATCAGTTGCTTGAGAGTTGCTTGATAGCGCTCAAGTCTTTGCATCTGATAAAAAGGACCTTCATCGATATCCAGTCCTAACCATTGCAAACCTTCAATAATCACGTCGACCGCTTCTTGCGATGAACGCTCTTGATCTGTGTCTTCGATACGTAAAATAAAATCGCCGCCCTTTGAACGAGCAAACGCCCATGGGTATAAGGCACTGCGTAAATTACCTAAATGAATAAAACCAGTGGGACTTGGCGCAAAACGTGTCCGAATACGTGTAGATAAATTTTCCATAAACGCTATTATCCCACGCTTGCAATCGCTTTTTGACGATAGCCAATTAAGCTTGAAATCAACATAATTAGAGTTGAAAATAATAACCCAATACCCAGGCTGCCGGTGAGGTCAGAAATTAAGCCAACGAGAAATGGTCCGAGGATTTGTCCGACAGAAAAAGCAATTGTAAAAACTCGAATACCGTAAACCCAATCCTCTGGCGGTAAATTATGTTTCACAAAAGCTGTCGTGGCGGATACAGCACTCACCATACTCGAACCAAATAACATGGGAGAAATAAAGATGGCGACGATTTGCCAAGTAGCTAAATGTTTTGCATCACCAAATACAGCAATCATCGCGGGGATAAAGCAAGCGATCGTTAACACCATGGCCACCGAACCTAGGACATATCCATCTTTTCTTTGATCCAAGAGCTTCGACCAAATTTTGGAAGAGAGCATCATAAAAGCACCGACTAAACCATAAAAATAATCAATGCTATTCCCCGTAAAACCAATCTCACGAATCAAGGCAATCACAAATGTCATATAACCAATATGGCCTAATCCATACCAAAAATAGGAGATGATCATCGGTTGCATTTTTCGTAGAGGTACCGATTGTCCGATTTTTGGCAGAGCAATCGGGGTGGTTAACGACCTTACAGGGATATATAGCAAAATAGCTAAAACGGTTGCCACTATGGCCATGCCCCACCAGGCTTCTTGCCATGGATGTTCATAACCTTGGGCTTGCGCGACTTGATGAAAAGTATTGACAAACATACTAGAGAGCAAAATACCAAAGCCTACACCACCATAGTAAATACCTAAAATCCAACCCGATCGTTCAGAATGTCTTGCTCCTAATTGAGCTGCAAGTGCTCCACCACTCACGAAAACCCAAGTACAGGTGGTTCCCACCAAAAACCGACAAATAAAAATCAAGGGTACCGTCGTGAATAATCCTGAAGCAACAATTAATAGGATGGAGAGCACTATCGAGACAAAAAAGACATGGGTCAGCTTGAACTTTTTAAACAGCATATTGCAGGTTAAGGCACCTAAAAAATAACCTAAAGCATTACCTGTATTCATATTGCCCGAAGTGAAGTAACTCCAGTGCAGATCGTCTCTCATCAGAGGTAAAAATAAGGTGTAGGAAAAACGAGAAATGCCCAAAGCAATGGCAGAACCAAATGCTAAAGCAATAGCACAAATAATAGGGTACTTTTGAGGAAAATCAACTGAATCACGCATTAACCAATACAATAACAAAGTATTGAATCATCTCTACCTTTTTATCATTGCGTATGTCAGAAAAATCAAGTATTTCTTCCGAAGTTGATGTTTTACAAACTTTTTTATTTGAGAAAAGTCAGGTAAGGGGAGAAATTGTTCGTCTAGGCTCATCTTGGCAGACAATTCAGTCGCGAAGAGAATATCCTGCCGCTATTAAACGCCACCTTGGCGAAATGGTCGCTGCCGGGGCTTTATTAAGTGCTACCCTGAAATTTAATGGCACTCTGATCATCCAAGCTCAAGGTACAGGTATTGTTCGTCTACTGGTGGTGGAATGCAATGCTGAGCTGGGTTTACGAGCAACGATTAAACTCGCCCCGCATTTAGACGGCAGTCTGATTGATGAAAATACGAGCTTGGCTGAACTCATCAATCCCGACGGTCAAGGTAAGCTCGCCATCACTCTTGATCCCAAAAATCGTGGTGAGGGTCAACAAGCCTACCAAGGGATCGTGCCACTCATCCATAATGGCAAACCTGTTGAAACGATTGCGCAAGCGATGATGGCCTATATGCACCACTCAGAACAATTAGATACCCACATCTGGTTATCTTGCAATGATACTTTTGCTAGCGGCATCCTGATCCAAAGACTACCCGAAATGGGTGGAAAAAAACGTGAGGAAATTTCTGCTGAGGAGTTATTCGACGATTGGCAACGACTGTATCTGTTATCCAATACCGTGAGTCCAGAAGAAATGTTGAGCACCCCTCCAGAAGTGTTGATGCAACGCTTATTTTCTGAAGAGTCTGAACACCAAAACGTATTAAGGTTTGAACCTCGCCGGGTACATTTCGAATGCCAATGCTCACGTAAACGTGTCGGCAATATGCTCATCATGTTAGGCCATACGGAAGTACTGAGTATTCTTGAGGAACAACACCGGGTAGAAACAACTTGTGATTTTTGTGGCGAAATCTATGAGTTTGACGCGGTGGATTGTGAGCAACTCTTTACCGCACAAAACCTACTGGATGGCATTCGTCCCGCGCAAGGGAAGCATTAGCTTATTGAGATACTTTCTCTGTAGTGGGGCCCTTTTCAACAACATCTTTAGACGTTGATTTTTTCTTGGAGTTCTCTTTCGATGTTGCCTCTCTCAGGGCATCATCTTTTTTTTCTACTTTATTTTTCGTTGTAGGCTTTGGTAACTGATCATCGTTTTGAACAATCTGAATCATTGTTTCATTCTCTTTGACCATGCCATGCTCAATCCGAGCCCTCTCTTCTACCGCCCTAGTGCCATCACGAAGATCATTCACATCACCGGCTATTTTGTTGTTGTGCTTTTCTAGCTCTTCATTTTTGTCTTGTTGGGCCTTTACTTCTTTATCTAACTGATACACATGCAACCACCCACCCTTACCAATCCAAAGTGGGTATTGGATAGCCACAATCAATGCTAAGAGTCCGTAGACGATATAGCGCAATTAATATCCTAAGTTATAAAAAACACTTTTACCAGGGTATGAAGCAACATCACCTAAATCTTCTTCAATCCGTAAAAGTTGATTATATTTAGCAATTCGGTCTGAACGAGAAAGCGAACCGGTCTTAATCTGACCAGCATTGAGACCAACCGCAATATCCGCAATCGTTGTATCTTCCGTTTCACCACTGCGATGTGAAATCACGTTCGTGTAATTGGCGCGCTTGGCCATCTCAATCGCTGCGAATGTTTCTGTCAAAGTTCCAATTTGATTAATTTTGATCAAAATAGAATTTGCAATCCCCTTTTGAATCCCTTCTTTCAGAATCTTAGTATTGGTGACAAACAGATCATCACCCACCAATTGAATCTTACTTCCCAATCTTTGCGTTAAAGTAGCCCAGCCAGCCCAGTCACCTTCATGCATGCCATCTTCAATGGAAACAATCGGATACTTGTCCGCTAATGTACTCAAGTAGTCTGTAAACTCACTAGATGTGAGTTCTAGACCTTCACCAGCTAGATGGTATTTACCATCTTTGTAAAACTCGCTAGCAGCACAATCTAGAGCTAATAAAATATCTTCTCCAGGACGATACCCCGCTTTTTCGATCGCTTGTAAAATCGTATTCAAACATTCTTCATTGCTCTTGAAGTTAGGCGCAAACCCACCTTCATCACCTACCTGCGTTGGCATGTTCTGATCATGAATAATTTTCTTTAAGCACTGGAAAACTTCTGCGCCACAGCGCAGCGCTTCTCTAAAGCTTGTCATACTGACAGGCATGATCATGAATTCTTGGATATCTAAGCTGTTGTTCGCATGCGCTCCACCATTCACAATATTCATCATGGGAACTGGCATTTGCATCGCACCAGAACCACCAAAATAGCGATATAGCGGCAATCCAGCTTCTTCCGCTGCAGCCCTAGCAACTGCCATCGAGACCGCTAGGGTCGCATTCGCGCCCAACCTTGACTTATTGTCTGTGCCATCGAGATCAATCAACGTACGATCTAAAAAGGCTTGCTCTGCTGCGTCAAGCCCCATAATCGATTCAGCAATTTCAGTATTGATGTTATCAACCGCGCGTCGTACACCTTTACCTAAATATCGACCAGGCTCACCATCACGCAATTCGACGGCCTCTCTTGTCCCTGTTGATGCTCCAGATGGAACTGCCGCTCTACCCATCACACCCGACTCTAGTAAAACATCACACTCTACCGTGGGGTTACCACGCGAATCTAAAATTTCACGACCAATAATATCAACGATTGCACTCATGTGTTTCTCTCAAAAAATGATGAATTCTGTTTAATCTAAATCAAAATGGTTTTCTAAAAAACGTCCCGAAGATTTGACCAATTGATCAATCCCCTTGAGGGACTCCAGTAACTCGGCCATTTTATGCAAAGGTACCGCATTCGGTCCATCCGACATCGCATGCGCAGGATCAGGATGCGTTTCCATAAATAGGCCGCTGATACCGACTGCAATAGCAGCTCTAGCTAACACGGGAACAAATTCACGTTGCCCGCCACTCGTTGTCCCTTGACCACCAGGTAACTGCACTGAGTGGGTTGCATCAAAGACTACCGGGGCAACTGTCTCGCGCATAATGGCCAAGCTTCTCATATCAGAAACTAAGTTGTTATAACCAAAGCTAACGCCGCGTTCACACGCCATAAAATTATCTTCGAGAAGTCCAGCGGTCTTTGCTGCCGCTCTAGCTTTATTAATGACATTCACCATATCACCTGGGGCTAAAAATTGCCCTTTTTTAATATTGACAGGTTTACCACTTTGCGCACAAGCATGGATAAAGTCCGTTTGACGACACAAAAATGCCGGCGTCTGAATAACATCAACCACTTCACAGACAGCTTTGATCTCATCAATCGCATGAACGTCCGTCAAGATATGGACGCCAATTTGCTGTTTAACGGCAGCTAATATCGTTAACCCTTTTTCCATTCCTAGGCCACGATAAGAAGTTCCAGAAGAACGGTTGGCCTTGTCAAAAGATGATTTATAAATAAATGGAATGCCTAATTTGGCAGTTATTTCTTTGAGTGCACCAGCCGTATCCATCGCCATTTGCTCTGATTCGATGACACATGGCCCAGCAATCAAAAAGAAAGGTTGGTGTAAACCGACTTCATGGCCGCAGAGTTTCATACCGTTTCCTTGATAGGAAATTCAACCCCTGAATGAACCATTGCCGCTCCAACAAAGGCATTAAATAAAGGGTGACCATCGCGTGGTGTAGAAGTAAATTCTGGGTGAAACTGAACCCCAAAGAACCAGGGATGCATACTCTTTGGCAATTCCATCATCTCCGGTAAATCTTCTGTTGGCGTCCTTGCAGAAATAATCATCCCTGCCGCCTCTAATTGCCCTACATATCCGTTGTTGACCTCATACCGATGACGGTGCCGCTCATTCACTTCCATGCCATAAATTGCAGAAGCCATCGTATTCGGCTTTACAGGACAACGCTGCGAGCCTAAACGCATTGTTCCACCGAGATCGGAATCATCCGTGCGGGTCTCAACCGATCCATCACGATTCTTCCACTCCGTAATTAAAGCAACGACTGGATATTGAACACTCGGATCAAATTCTGTACTATTTGCATCCTTTAAACCTGCCACATTTCTGGCAAACTCAATCACAGCAAGTTGCATCCCTAAACAAATTCCTAAATAAGGGATCTGATTCTGACGAGCATATGCAATCGCTTTAATTTTCCCTTCAGTACCACGTTTGCCAAACCCTCCAGGAACTAAGATGGCGTCAAGGCCTTCTAAGTTATCTAAACCCTCTTGTTCCAATACCTCAGAATCAATATAGCGAATATTCACTTGAGTTTGATGATGAATGCCGGCATGTCGCAAAGCTTCAATCAGCGATTTATAAGACTCTGTTAAATCAACATATTTACCAACCATACCAATCGTTATCTGATGCTTGGGATTTTCCATCCGAGCAACTAAATTACTCCATACGGATAAATCGGCAGGTGGTGCTTGAATATTGAGTTCTTTGCAAATAAGGTCATCAAGACCCTGCTCATGAAGCATTTGAGGAATTTTGTAAATCGTATCGACATCCCACACAGAAATGACTGCTTCCTCGCGCACATTGGCAAATAGAGAAATTTTAGCGGTCTCTTCCTCTGGTATCGGACGATCCGCCCGACAAAGAAGAGCCGTCGGGATAATACCGATTTCTCGTAGCTTTTGGACTGAGTGTTGTGTTGGCTTGGTTTTCAACTCTCCGGCGCTGGCAATAAATGGAACTAAAGTGAGGTGAATAAACGCTGTTTCACCACGCTCTTTTCGCAAATTCATTTGACGAGCAGCTTCTAAAAATGGCAATGACTCAATGTCACCAACGGTGCCGCCAATCTCGCAAATGGCCACATCAGCATGCCCATCATGACTTGCGGCGGCTCCGCGCTCAACAAAAGTTATGATTTCGTTGGTAATGTGCGGAATTACCTGAACCGTTTTACCAAGATATTCGCCGCGACGCTCTTTACGAATCACTGAATCATAAATTTGGCCAGTCGTAAAATTATTACTTTTACGCATTTTGGCAGAAACAAAGCGCTCATAATGACCCAAATCGAGGTCTGTTTCAGCGCCATCTTCAGTCACAAATACCTCACCATGCTGAAACGGACTCATGGTGCCAGGGTCAACGTTGATATAGGGGTCTAACTTTAGTAGGGTGACTTTTAGGCCGCGGGATTCAAGAATCGCAGCCAGGGATGCGGCTGCAATTCCTTTCCCGAGGGAAGAAACTACACCGCCAGTAACGAAGACAAATTTGGTCATCGCATTCACTCTGTTGGTAATACTGAATTATATACAAGACTTGTTGCAAGCTCAGAAAAAACGACAATTGCTGAATTCAAACAGACATCCAAGGAACGTCGGTACGGTCTTTAAAGCATTGTATTTTCGCCTCAAAGGCATGCGCTACTTGATACAGAAGATATTCGTCATGAAAATGCCCTGCAAATTGAATGGCTAGAGGCATACCATTGCTCGCAAACCCCATTGGAATGGTCAATGCGGGATGCCCCGTCAAACTATAGAGACGATTACAACTACTTCTCGCGCCCAAGGGATTGGTCAATAAAGACGCCATCGTTTCCGCAGGCGCCTCTCTTCCAATGGAAACAATCACATCGACACGCTCTAGATTACTTGAATCAAATAGGTGGATTAAATCTTGCGTAAAAGCTTCTGACTGACGTTGCGCTTGAGCATAGTCCTCTTTCACCACCTTGCAGGCACTATTGAGCTTTTGAATCAAACCCGCCCCCATCAATTCACGCTGATGCGTGTAAAAAAGATCCAACTGTTGATAGGCTTCAAAATTGATGATGTTGCTCGCAACTTCGGTGATATTTTGTAATTCTGGCAAGTGAATCGGAGTAATTAAAGCACCTAATGTCTTTAATACTTCTAAAGCCTCAATAAATGTAGTGCGAACTTCTATACTCACACTCGTGTCTTGCCAATGGTCAATATCAACACCAATTTTAAGATTCATTAATTGAGGTTGAAGACCATCTAAAAACGGTTGATAAGCATTTGCACCCGTCATGGCACATAAAACGATCAGGTTATCCCGTACGTTGCGCGTCAAGACACCAACGGTGTCTAAACTTGGCGCTAATGGAATCAATCCTTGCGAAGAAATTAAATTTCTCGTGGGCTTCATACCGACTAAACCAGAGGCTGCTGCTGGGTGACGAATCGAACCACCGGTATCCGATCCTGTAGCAGCAAAACAATAACCAAGCCCTACAGCGGTAGCTGAACCGCTACTAGAACTGCCCGGCATATATTCAGGATTCCAGGGATTGCGCGCCGCAGGAAAAAAGTCCTCTGGACTGGGGGATCCAAATGAAAACTCATGGCAATTGGTCTTACCTAAACTAATCGCACCAGACTCTTGTAAAATCTGCACAGCAATTGCATCAACATCAGGCTTGAACTCGCTAAAAGCTTTTGATCCAGCGGTGGTTCGAATGTCCTTGGTAAAAAAGACATCTTTATGCGCAATCGGGATACCAGCAAGCATCCCTAAATTCTCACCATTTCTTCTTTGCTGATCAATGAGATCAGCATACTCTAGCGCCTCATCTTTAGTGACGGTGATGAAAGAATGAAAATGAATATCTTTTTGATGAATCCGGTTTAGCGAATATTCAACTAACTCAGTTGCACTAACGCGCCCTTGCTCAAGCAAGCTTAAAGCATCTTCTAAAGTAACCGGTGGCGCAATCATTACTCTACGACGCGCTGATGGTAGTCTCGAACCAGTCGCATATCTGTGACCCATTCCAAAACACAACGCCAGGATGATTGCTTAAAAACTCTAGCATCATCTCAAAATACTTGATCCGATGCGTGGCCCCGGATATATAAGGATGTACTCCAAACGCTAAAATTCTGGCGCCATTTGCAGATTCAGCATAAACCCTCTCTAAAGAATCTTTCATCCGAATCAGCATCGCATCTGATTCCTGAGCATTCGTGAGCATAATAGCAATATCATTCAATTCAACGGTATAAGGGATGGATACCAAAGGACCACCATTCGTTTTTACTAGCTGTGGCTGATCATCTAATACCCAATCACCAAACCAACGAAAACCTGCCTCTTTAACATAGTCTAGCGTGGCAAAGGTTTGACTTCGACCTGGTCCTAACCATCCCTGCGGCTTCATGCCAGAGAACTTTTGAATCACTTCAACCGTTTGCGCAATCATGGCACGCTGATCCGTAATCTTTTGAATAGGAATCTGTTCATAGCAGTGCGCCATGATCTCCCAGCCATTTTTCAGGGCGGTTTCAGGCACTAAAGGCCTAGTCTCACAGACCTTGGCATTGAGTGACATCGTGGCACTAATGCCGTACTTTTTAAATGCATCAAAAATTCGCCAAATACCCACTCGCATGCCGTATTCGTGCCAAGTCCAATTCGGCATGTCTGGCACTGGAGGAATCCCACCTGGAGGCGGCGAAGCTGATCTTGGCATCGACCGAGTTATATCCCACTCTTCAATATTGACCACTGGCCAAATCACAACCCTCGCATCACCCGGCAACTTTAAAGGCGGTCGTTGAATCATGGCGCTGTATGCCAATCTTTCATGCGGCTTCATCGCTGTAGCTTCTTCCGCAGTAGCGTCTTTATTGCCTATGGAATTTATTTTATCGGTCATATCGAATTATTTTATTGGGTTTGCACATGTTGACTAATATAATGGAATTTTTCTGATAACTCCTATAAAACTAGAAGGATCATCATGTTGATGCAAATCTCTCAGCTACTTTCTTGTTTCAAATTAACTAGCCTATTATTGGTCTGCTTCCTTAGCCTACCGACTATTGCTCAAAACTATCCTAAAAAGCCCATCGTTTTTGTGGTTCCATTTGGACCTGGAGGATCGGGAGATCTGATGGCAAGAACTTTCGCTCAATATTTAGAGGCCAATCTAAAACAAACTGTCATTGTAGATAACAAACCTGGCGCAGACGGTATGGTAGGGACGGAATTTGTTAAAAATGCAGCCCCAGATGGTTATACCCTTTTACTGACCACCAATACCACGATGGCAGCAAATGCTGTCTTTTATAAAAAGCTATCTTATGACCCTATTAAAGATTTTGAACACATTGGGTTATTTGGAACAGCTGCATCGGTTGCGCTTGTGCCAAAAGAATCTCCTCTGAATACGATTGCTGATCTTGTGGCGGCGACCAAAGCCAATCCTGATAAATATTTTTATGGCCATTACAACTCAGCCTCACGGATGACCGTTGAAATGCTCAAAACACGCACTGGCGCCAAACTTACCGGAATTCCCTATAAAGCTGTTGGGTCCGCTCTACAAGATTTTTACGGCAATCAGACACAAGTACTCTTTATCGAGTACCCACCGGCAAAAGCACAAATCGCGGGTGGCAAAGTCAAAGCACTCGGTGTAACCGGCGCAACTCGATTTAGAGAGTGGCTTAATGTCCCAGCAATTAATGAAACTTATCCTGGTTACGAACTGAGCTTTTACTTAGGACTGGGTGCGCCGGCTGGAATACCCGTCGATATCCTACAAACCATCACATCCCAATTAGAAACCGCCCTTAAAGATCCTGCGTTTATTACGAAAATAAATAACCTAGAGCTTGATCCAGGCAAACTCAATCGCGAGCAATACCAAAAATTTGTAAGAAGCGAAAAAGAACGATGGGCAAAAATAGTGCCAGAAGCTGGCATCCAACCCGAATAATGTTTTAACCTTACAATTTCATATCAATTCACTTTAGAGATTACTCATGCGCCTTGGATATTTCACAATGCCCCTCCATCCACTTCACCGCGATGGTACTGAAACATTGCATGAGGACCGTCAAACAATCATCTATGCTGATCAATTAGGGTTTTATGATGCCTTTGTCGGCGAGCATCTTACAGATCAAGCAGAAAATGTCACCAACAGC
This sequence comes from uncultured beta proteobacterium, assembly GCA_903875135.1. Classification (GTDB taxonomy): domain Bacteria; phylum Pseudomonadota; class Gammaproteobacteria; order Burkholderiales; family Burkholderiaceae; genus Polynucleobacter. The sequence goes on from CAIQUZ010000017.1 coordinate 11,635, forward strand.
ATGATATTTTTAGCAACCCTCATTTTTGAAACAAAAAACATCAAATTAGGTACTGGAACTTCAAACCTGTCACATGCCCACCCCACTTTGATCGCTGCTCAAGCCGCCATGTTCGATCGCTTGGCGAAAGGGCGCTTTATTTTTGGTATCAGCCCTGGAGCACTCGCCTCTGATGCTGAAGCCTTAGGCATATTGAAGGAAGATCGTAACAAACTGTTCGCTGAAGCGATCGATGTCATTTTAAAAATATGGGAAAGCGAACCGCCCTATAACATTGATCTACCCGATAACCGATTTAAAGTAAGTGTACAAAATACACAGGTTCTCGAAATTGGTCGCGGTCATATTATGAAACCTTTCCAAAAGCCACGACCAGAAATCGTCGGAACGGTGGTGGCCCCATTCTCCAAAGGAGTCATCGCCATGGGAAAGAGAGATTTTCACCCAATGTCCGCGAACTTTTTATTAAAAAATTGGTTACCTTCACACTGGAATAATTATGCTCAAGGTAAATCTGAAGTAGGTGAAGTGGCACAAATTAAAGATTGGCGTGTTGCAAGAACCGTCTTTGTCGGTGACACTTCTGCGATCGCTAAAGACTATGGTAAAGCGCATGCAGATAGTCCTTACCGTTACTATTACCGACAAATGCTAACGAAAATGAAACTCTCGAACCGTCACGTCATCTTTAAAAAGTCCCAAGAAGCAGATGACAGCACGATTAGCCTCGATGGTATTTTGGATGATTTAGTTATTAGTGGCACAGTCAACGAAGTTGTTGACCAAATTCTAGCAATGCAAGAAGAGGTCGGTGCTTTTGGCGAACTTGTTTATGCAGGTATGGATCTCGTTGACCCTGTACTTGGAAGAAGATCGATGGAATTAATGGCCCATGAAGTAATGCCGCGCGTCAATGAAGCGCTAGGACTTGGTTATGTTACAAACGCCGATGCGGTTCAAGAAGCTCTAGTGACTGCTCGTTAATTAACGCCATGTTTGAAGCTGTAGTGCTGGACCTTCCGAGCGCCATATCTGAGCGCCTGAGCTAACCGTATCGAACAATGGAATTTTTTTTTGGCGGTACCGATCCACCACCTCAGTATGGGGGTGTTGATATCGATTGTTAAATCCAGTTTGTGAAAATACGTATTGCGGATCTAAGGTGTCAATGAGAGCCTGTGTTGAAGAAGTTTTACTGCCGTGATGAGGCGCCATTAAAATTAATTGCCGATCTAAGATGGCGTGATGTTGCTGCGTATCGGATTTGATTCGCTGCGTCATCAATGATTCACCTCGCTTCTCAACATCACCCGTCAACCAAACAGAATGATGTTGATTTCTGATCTCTAATACACAGCTCATCTCATTGGGCTTAGTCAATGCAAATTGACGGTGCAAATCTTCTTCTAAGTGTGGATGCCAAATGATGAATTGAACACCATCCCACTCCCAAGAATCACCAGCGCGACAATCCTCAAATGGAACTTGATATTTGTGAAAAAGGGACTGTAAAGAGTGCTGGGGAGGTATGGATCCATATAAATGATTCACCTGATAATGCGCAAGTAAATAATGAATCCCGCCGATATGATCTGCATCTTGATGACTAATGACCAGTAGATCAATCTGAGTAATACCGTTGGCACGCAGATGCGGAATAATCACTTTTTCTGCAGGATCAAACTTCCCAAAACTCAATGGTCCTGTATCAAACAATAATTGGTGTGACTTTGTTTGCATGAAGACTGCATTTCCCTGCCCGATATCCCAAACAGTCATTTCAAATTCACCATGATCAATTTTTCTGCCAGGAATGTAATTAGATGGAATAAAAAGACTCAAGCAAAGTATGAGACCACATGAACGAGACTTCCAAGATGAACGAATATTCCCAGGAAAAATACAGATCACAACCCCGAGTAAAGCTATCCATAAATGAAGGCCAGAAGGCCTTGCACCATCGATCATAGCCCACTCCAATTTGGCCATGGGATCTAACAACATCACTAATCCCTGAAATATAAAATGAGATAAGTATAAAAAAAGATCGCCTAAGAAAAATGGTAAAAAAGCGCCTAACATCGCACACGGAGTAACTAAAAAACTTACGACAGGAATGGCAATTGCGTTCGCCAGTGGTGATATCAAGGAGATTTGATAAAACCAAAACAATGTCAAAGGTATTAAAGCAATGGTCACAACCGCCTGAACTCGGATAGCCTCCAGAATTGATGTTTGCAGTTTTTGTATAAATAACAAATCAACATCATGAGATGTCATTGATTCACTGGACATCGCAAATAAAATGGCTGCTACAGCACCAAACGATAACCAAAACCCCGGAGAAAAAACGGCCCACGGGTTGAATAACATCACCACCAATAATGCCCAAAACCAAAGATCAAATGGATGAAGCGCACGTCCACCCCAAAGTCCAATCGTTTTCGCACCGACCATTAAAGTGGTTCGCTGAGCCGGAATCTGAAACCCAGCAAGGCAGCTATACATCATTGCCGTAAAAAACCCAATCGTTGAAGAGGCAATTTGCGCAGGAAGCCAATAAATCCATCGACTCTTTTTCCACATCCAACTTCCAATAGATGCAGCAAAAGTTGCTAACATCGTTACGTGTAATCCAGATATGGAAATTAAATGACCAATCCCCGTAGCACTAAATATTCTCCAATCCTCCTGATGAATCATTTGTTGTTCACCAATCACTAAAGCCGTTATCACACCCACATAGGGCGAATGAGTGCCTAAAGAGTTCTGGATTTTTTGCTGAAAATAGAACCTCGCTCTCTCGATGATGGTTGTAAAACGCCATACCCACGGACTGATCAAATCCATATCTTTCAATTGAATAAGGCCTTGAGCGCCAATATCATTGATATACATCCAATACTCTAGATCAAATGAATAAGGATTCTTAAGGCCATGGGGTTGTTTGACTTTGGCAAGAAACCGCCACCGCTGACCAGGTTGAAATTGGTTGGTGAACGACGGGTAAAAAAGAGAGATGCGCCGTGGTGTGTTGATTTTAGGATCACTGATTTTTTGGGGATTAACATGATCCCAATGTTCTACTGTCAAAGTAAATTGAACACCTTTCTCTGAAACCCTGGGAAGTCCGTCAATGTACCCCACAATATAAGCGGTAGAAGCATCCAATCGATTGTCTAATTGATTGAAGTCTTTTTGATACTTTAAATATTCAACCCAATAAAAACCAGCAGCAAAAGACACTCCAATAAAAAGAAACCAAATTGGTAAATGATTGAATTGGCATCGTTGATAAAATACATAAAATAGATAAAGGGCAATCAATATGACTGATGTCCAGATCATTTCATATGGGGGGTGTGGCATCATAAAAAATACAGAAAATAATTCCCCAGCAATAATTGCTGTGATGATCAGACGCATCGTAATTTATAAAAGTTGGTGAAGTCTTGGTAAAACGCGTGAGATATTTTCTAGGTTGACAATCGCCAAATCTTCAAGTGATATCAATCGCTCTTTTGCAAAGCTTTGAGCAATCCTCGGCAAATAGGAAGGTTCATTTCTTTTCACATCCTCATCCATTAACCATGAAGGTGGTATATCCGGACTATCCGTTTCTAGAACATAAGACTCGATCGGAAACTCTTTTGCCAAGCGCTTGATTTGTAATGATCTTTCATAGGTCATCGTACCACCAAAGCCCAACACAAAATTGAGGTCTAAAAAATGTTGTGCCTGCACAAAACTACCATTAAATGCATGCGCCACCCCACCACTCACCTTGATTTGACGTAACCTTTTGAGAAGTTGATCTTGTGATTTTCTAACGTGCATGATGATAGGTAAATTAAAGTCTCTCGCAATTTTTAACTGCTCTTCAAAAAACCATTCTTGCTTTTCATTATCTAAATGGGTCACAAAGTAATCCAAACCAATCTCGCCGACTGCAACGAGCCGAGGATGGTTAAGGTATTTTTCGATCGCTTGACGTGTCATTTCAATATCAGCTTCTTGTGCCTGATGTGTATACAAGGGATGCACGCCTAAACTAAAACAGATGTGAGGAATTAACCCACTCCACTGATCAACAATCCCCACTACGCGAGCATAATCGGTTACTTGAACAGCCGGTATGAGGATGCCTGTAACACCCTGTTCTGCCGCCCGCGCAAGTACTAAAGATAGATCATCTGCAAACTCAGGCGCATCAATATGACAATGGGTATCAAACCACATCACTTAGCCATTCTTAATTTCAGAAGTAATGTCGATTAAACCCTCCTGCGTGAGTTTTAAAATACGATCACATCGTTTGGCCCGAAGAGGATCATGCGTAACAATCACAAATGCAGTCCCCTGACTTTGCGCAACATGCATCATTAAATCAAATACCTGATCAGCAGTTTGCGTATCTAAGTTACCGGTAGGCTCATCGGCAAGAACACAGCTTGGCTTGCCCACCAAGGCTCTTGCAACTGCAACACGCTGCCTCTCCCCACCAGACAACATGGCTGGCGTGTGGCGCAGGCGAGCACTGAGACCTACTTGATCTAACATCTGGGTCGCCGCATCAAATGCTTTCTGCCTTGTTAGACCGCGAATCCGTAATGGCATCGCAACATTCTCAAGCGCGGTAAACTCTGGCAATAAATGATGAAACTGATAAATAAAACCTAGTTCTCTATTACGTAGAAGATTACGTCGTTCTTCGTCAAGATCAGAAAATTTTTGCCCACCTAGCTGAATGTGTCCAGCACTTGCCTCATCAAGCCCCCCAAGAATATGTAAGAGCGTACTTTTACCAGAGCCTGAGGCACCCACAATCGCTACTTTTTCAGAGGCTCTGACCTGTAAATCAATACCATTTAACACAGTAATTGCTTCTACATCACTGCCAAAGACCTTCACAATCCTGGAGGCAATCAGCGCAAAATCATCCTGTTCGCTCAGAACATCATTCATAACGAAGCGCCTCCGCCGGTTTGACTTTTGCGGCTCGCCAACTCGGATAAAGAGTAGCGATGAGACTCAGGATAAAAGCCATACTACCGACTTTGACAACATCATCTGTATGAATATCTGAGGGTAATTCACTAATAAAATAAATGTCTTTAGGTAAAAATTGAACCTGAAAAATAGCCTCAATCGCTGGCACAATGACATCAATGTTTGCCGCTACTAGTAAACCTAATAAAACGCCAAAGATAGAGCCCAAAATACCAATGGCAAGCCCTTGCACAAAAAATATTTTTTGTATCATGCGCGCGGACGCACCCATCGTCCTCAAAATAGCAATATCCGCTTGCTTATCGGTCACCGTCATCACAAGAGTTGAAACTAGGTTAAAGGCAGCTACCGCAATAATCATCGCCAAAATAATGAACATCATTCTTTTTTCAGTTTGAACAGCAGCAAACCAATTACGATTTTGCATTGACCAATCTAGCGCCACAATACCTGGCGGTAAAGAACCGTTGAGTTTAGAAGCAATCAATGGAGCTGCGTACATATCATCTAATTTAATCCGTAATCCAGTTGGGTATCGGTTTTGGGTCAGCGCTGCAGCATCTCGCCAATGGATCATCGCAAGACTACTGTCAAACTCATAATGGCCACTATCAATAACGCCGATCACATTAAAGGATTTTTGGCGTGGTAGGACTCCAGCAGGAGTTAAATCGCCTTGTGGCACCATGACGGCAATTTTGTCACCTTTTTGGACCCCTAAAGTATTTGCCAACTCAACCCCTAAAGCAATATTGAATGCTCCAGCTTGCAGCTCATTGAAATCACCACCCCGAATTTGACTTGGTATATCCGAAACGGACTGTTCTTGCAGAGGATCTACGCCACGTAACTCCACCCCACGCATCAAACCACTCCTCACTAGCAGCCCTTGTGTTTGTAACATCGGCGCCACCCCAATCACATGTTGTTGCTTCAGCAGTGCAGCGGACATTTCTTGCCAATTTTCAAGACCATTACTCGACCGTATCTCCACATGAGATAAAACTGAGAGCATTTTGTCCCTGACCTCTTTTTGAAAACCATTCATGACAGAGAGAACAATAATGAGAGAGGCAACCCCCAAAGCAATACCAACCATGGATAAAGTCGAGATAAAAGATAAAAAACCATCCCTTTTTTGACTGACTGTTTTACGCCTTGCCCTGACATAACGTAGGCCAATCTCCATAAATATCGGTAAATCAAATGGAAATAATTTATTTTTCATCCTCATAGTTTAGTGTTTTATTAAATCACACATAAAATAAGGGCTATGAGCACTAAAATCAGTTTTTTAATTCCCGAATTTCCTCAATCCAAAGAGCAAGCTGAGGTTGAGGATTCTTTTTATGAACAAAAAGGAACGTTAGAGGAAATCCTACTTTTAGGAAAAGATGTCCCCATTGGGGCAAAACTCAGTCAAAAAAGAGATTTGCAAGATCGTATGTGTTTAGAACTCGTTCATTTGCACGCAACACGAGATCATATTGTGCTGATGGATCCTCGCATGATGGAGATTGATCCCCAAGAAGAACTCACCCTACGCAACTGCGTTGAAGATACCTTGCAACATTTTTTAGGTGATCAGGGTGAATTTTTTTCTGAAAGATGGATTTATCCCGCCGGTCCATTTTCAAGCCTTAAAACGCATACACCCCAGCACGCCATGGGACTCAATATCGATATCTGGATGCCCAAAGATGCAGGCACCCCAGGTTTGGCGAAAAAGTGGCGTCAATTACAAAACGAGATTCAAATGATCTGGCATGACCATCCAGTCAATGAGGCTCGTCAAGCAAGAGGCCAATTAAGTATTAATTCTGTTTGGCTGTATGGTATCGGTCAACAGACAATGATTCAGGCACACCCCATCCTCAACGGTGTTTCAAAAATACACAGTCGCCACCCTGTGCAACTCGATCATCGAATGGTTTCACTTGAAGTGGGTCAGCTATCATCATCCGCCAATGAACATCACTTTGTATTTGCTCAAGATCTTTCTTTAACTGACTGGAACAACTTATGGTCAAAAAATATTGAGCTTCTTGCAGAAAATGACCTGGAAAAAATTCAATTACTGCGCAAATATCAAGGTCAAATACAACAATGCACTTTGACGAAAACTCATTTAAACATCAGTTTATGGAAAAAGCTGTTTTCTTCAAGAAACCTAATAAAATCGAAACAAGCTGATTGGATGGAGTATTCTAAAATTCTCAATTGGACACCTCTATAAAATCATTACATGCAGTTTGTTGAACGAACAACACATCCAAGCTCTCAAGAACAACTCACAACGCATGGGATTAATCCCATTTTGGCCAAATTATGGGCAAGCAGAGGCGTTGAGTCCATTGAAGCGGCCAATTTAGAACTTAAATCTTTAATTCCACCACATGAACTGAAGAGCTGTTTTAGTGCTGCGAAGTATTTAGCTGATGCCTTTGCTGCACGTAAACATCTACTCATTATTGCTGACTATGACTGCGACGGTGCAACTGCATGCGCTGTGGGAATCCTTGGACTGGAGGAGCTGGGTCAATCTTTTGGTGTGAAGATTCATTTTTTAGTACCTAATCGGTTCACGATGGGATATGGCCTTACTCCTGAAGTGGTAAAGCTAGCAGCGCAACATGATCCTCGGCCAGATATTCTCATCACCGTGGATAACGGTATCGCTAGCATTGCAGGTGTTGAACTAGCTAATCAATTGGGCATGGAAGTTCTCGTCACGGATCATCATCTGCCAGCCGATGAATTACCACCAGCCAGCCGCA
>CAIQUZ010000018.1 GCA_903875135.1 uncultured beta proteobacterium
ATGGCCCAGAATTTATTGCCAAAGACCTTCGTAAGTGGCTCAGCGGTATTGGTGTCAAGACCGCCTATATTGAACCAGGTAGTCCTTGGGAAAATGGCTTTTGTGAAAGCTTTAACGGAACCTTCAGAGATAACTTACTTGATGGTGAACTCTTTTATAGCCTAAAAGAAGCAAGAGTTGTCGTTGGCGAGTGGGTCAAGCATTACAACCATGTTCGGCCTCACAGTGCCTTAGGTTATCGACCACCAGCACCACAAACCCAAGTGCCGAAAATCATCCACAATCAACCCATCATGATCCAATGATAAGATATAAATACTCTCTTTAATCGTGGTACTAAATTAACATCAGTTCACACAGGAACCTCCTTAATGAAAAAATTTTTTTGCTTTTTAACTTGCGTTTTATCGTTTAGTTCTTTTTCAGAATCAATGCCTGAGTCTAACCGTAAGTATTGTGAAAATTTACAAAATCAAATTATCCTTTTAAAAAATGATGCTCTTAAAGAACTTTCTGGACAATCCAACAATCGGCAACCTGGTGCAGGACCTGCATATGTATCTATGATGAAAAGGATCGACGAACAAGAAAAAGAATACAAATTAAAGTGCGATACGGTTTCGGTTAACAATCCAAGGGATAAGAAACGTTAAAACTTTTTAAGTTAGTACTGGTGCCAACCATTGCTAAATGAATTAACTTAGACAAAAAAATAATATATCTAACATCATGAAATTAAAAATTTCAATTGTTTTAATTATTACCATATTAATTACTATTCTTTGCGTACATTTTTACCCAAGGAAATATTTAACTATTGGAGGTTATGAAGATGATAAAAGTGCATTCCAGGATGATGATAAAAGTGCATTCATAAGAAGTTTGAGTTATAACCTAGAGAAAAATGGTATTAAATTACGGTTAAAAACACAAGGAGAATCAACCAGAACTGATCCAATATCCTTTTTGTATGAGGACTCTAAGATCGACTTTATTATTCATGGAAATTTCCGCCACATAGACACTGATGAAATATCTTCCATTGGAGTGGTATCGAGATCTCCAATTTTATTTTTTAAAAATCCTAAAAGCGTACGGGCAAAAAAAATAAAAAACATCGATGATTTACATCACTCTAAAATAATTTTCTTTAGTCTTCCCATTAAAAATCCTTACGTGAGTAAACTACCGTTTTATGAAAATATCGGAATCGTAGGAAATCCTTACACTACATTAAGTATGCTTGATCTTATGCCCCCATTGGAACTAGACGAACAAATAGAACCATTGGGTACAAGAAGAGGATTTCTTGGATATGAGAATGATGTGAAATTGCTGTGGCCTGATTTAAGAAAAGCTGAAGTTGTTACTGACGCAATAGATCTTATAAAAGTCAGCCTGAATAATTCGGATTGGGACATATTCGTAATGCTTGATCCTATTGCCGATTCAATCTTACGCCCTTTAATTCTAGATAACGTTTTAGAGTTTTTTCAATTTGAAGACATTAACTCATTTGTTCAGCGAAATAAATTCTACTCACTATATACTTATCCAAAAGCGTCTTATTCTTATTTTACTTCTAGAGATTGGAAAGGGGGTAGAGTAATTCCCCCCAAAGATATTAAGCTATTAACCTATACAAATAGCATAAGCATTAAATCAAATCTTGATTCAAGCTTAATTGAATTATTAACAGATGCCGTAGAAAAAACAGCAAAGCTCCAATTTAACAGTGATCGTTTTAATGGAATAGGATTCCTTGCAAGTGACATAAATGAATTTCCGAAATTTTCCAGCGAGGATTCCTTTTACCCCAATACCATAGCGAAAAGATATTATCGCGATGGACCAGGATTCTTAAGTGAAATACTTACCCCAACTACTGCATCCTTCTTAAAAACGATTGCACTTATATTAATCCCACTTCTGACATTCATTTATCCCGTCGCAAAAATCACACCCAAACTTTACTCTAATTACATAAAAAAACAGATTTACCTTTGGTACCAAAAGCTTGAAATTCTAGAGTCCTCTTTTAAAAATAGGTCAATCTCAAAAGAAAAATTTTTATCAGAGCTATCTACCTTAGAGAACGAATTATCAAAATTCAAAATTCCTTTTTTATATAGTTATTTTGTTCAAGATCTATATATAGCAAGAGAACATCTGGAGTTAATCTCAAATAAAATTAATTCTAAATCGTAATATATTTATCTTCGCAAATTGAATCGCTACTTGAATACTAAATAACATCTATCACATCCTAAAATGATGATTGACGGGGTATATATGATACTAGGGTAAATCAGTTTTATCTAAAGTCAGAGAGGCAATACAGACTACAACTTCGTTTTGTTTTGAATAAGCGCTTTGATATCACTCTCCCAGCTTTGTATTTTCAATTGTGACTTTTTACGTTGCTTGTCATCAAGCAATTCTGAAATTTTGGCAATAACAGTACCACTATTGACGTCACGTTTTTTTTCAAATTCTTTTTGTTCATCATTACTGCCGTATTCAATATCGTTGAATAGATGATTGATCATTAACTTCACTTGTGAGGATGAGGGTTTATCTTGAAGTATTTTTTTCAGTGTCTTGATAATTAGCTGCTGTTTATGAAGCCTTGTTTGATAGACGATCTCCATGTCCAACAAATACTCTTTAGCAATCTCCCGAATTTGTAGTTTTTGTGTTTTATTTAGGTCTCCACAGATGGATTCTGTCCGTTCGATGACTTTTTCAAGACGTTTATCGAATTGCTCCTCGGGACTCCCTTTCAGATAATCTGATTGGAACTTTTTATTCGATTTAACAAATGCATTTTCTAGATAAGTGATTTGCTTCGGCTGAATTGTTAATGCTAAATTTGCTGCTTCATCCAAAAGTAGATCAACCGAATCTCTCGAAAAGGACTTAATGTCTTTAACAATCATCACCCCATCCTCAATGCGTAAGGGTTGATCGAGTTTTGCTCTTAATAGTTGGAGTTTTTGGAGAGCTTTAGGCAACTCCTGTAGACGGTGTTTTTTTATAATGGTGGGAATAGCTTGATCATATAAATCTACTTGATCGGAGGACATGTCAATATAGTCGTCAATCCACCACTTTAAAAGAAAATCTGATTGCTTATAGGCCAATTGAAAAGAACTACACGAACACAATATGCTACTGAAAAAGATGATCAGCATGATCAAAAGACGTTGTATTTTAGAAATCTTCATTACTAATATTTTACCCTTGGTAATATGGCTCTCAACCAAGCTTCATTGACGCAGTTCTTTTTTTCTCGGATTTTTCGGCAATCTCACCTGAAGTTCATCATAACAAAGCATATCCGCCTCCAAGAGGACAAGCTGAATATCATTCGCTAAAACTTCAAATAGTGCTTATCATTAGTAGTCAATTCATCAAGGAATACTCTTTCTATGAAAAATATAAAAGTTTTTGCTTTATTATTCACCACGTTCTTTTTTCTGAATTTCAATCAAACAAGCTCTCAAGCATTCGCACAAAACTCCATAAAGTCTTTTGCAATAAAAGAGAGTTTTGCAAAATTAGACTCCTCGAAGGGTCAACTCTTTCAAGTTTCAACAGAAAAGTCAAAGATTCGTTTCTTGGTCTATAGTGCTGGCCTATTTCCATCACTAGGTCATAATCACGTCATCTCAACACCTCAATTTGAATCCTATTGCTACTTAGGAAATATTTTAGAAGATTCGCAATGCTCTTTAGGACTGCGCCTAGCAGACCTTGAAATTGATAATCCACAACATCGGCAAGTTGCGGGCGCAGATTTTTCGAGTCAACCGAGTAAAGAAGATATCAATGGCACGAGAAACCATATGCTGGGTGTAGATAATCTTCAAGCGGATCAATTCCCCCTTCTCATCATTAAAACTGGACCGATTACAGGAAAAGTCCCTGAAATGAATACATCACTGATCATTGAACTGCATGGAAAAACCTTTACCTACCCCATCAAAGTACTATTCACAAAGAATTTAGATACATTACAAATCAAGGGTAATTTTTCAATGAAACAGTCTGATTTCGGCATTCAACCCTATTCAGCATTGGGTGGTGTTTTAGCCGTCCAAGATGAAATCAAGGTTACTTTTGATCTCATCGCCAACAAAGCGCTTTGACACACTGAAGATTCAAGATCCAAACTATTTCAGCTGACTCTTTACCATCCGAAAAGTAGGTAAACCTCAGGGATACCACTTTTCAATAAAAATGATCCATCGCGCGATGTAGTTTCATCGAAGCTACTTTTATTTTTATTAAAATAAGTTCTCAATTAATGGTATTTTCAATGGCAAATAATAAAAGAATTGCTGATGTTCTTCATACAGGCATCAAGGAAGTTTTCCATCAAAACAATGGTGATTTCTATCATGAAACCTTAAAGGTTTCTCATCAACGTTTTCTAGGAATTTATGTCAGTGTATTTTTATCTCTCAACGCTTTCTTTGGCTTGTTGTATTTTATCTTCCCGGGAACCATCACTGGCCCTCGAGATCCTAGTTACCTAGACTGTTTCTCCTTCAGTGTTCAAACAATGGGTACGGTAGGTTACGGCACCTTTTATCCAACAAGTATATTTGCCCACCTTTTAGTGACCCTAGAGGTAATGATCGGATTAGTTGGTATTGGAACTTTTGCTGCTTTAGCTTTTGCCAGGATTTCTTTACCCAGTAGTAAGCTGACTGTCAGTGATAAATTACTGATCAACGAGGATGATGGAGAACCAACACTCATATTTCGTGTTGCACATTTGCGGCAAAACTTTTTAGTCGATGTCCATATCAGCTTACAACTCCTTTCCCCCGTTAAAAATTCGAATGGTCAAATCGAAATGGTAATGGAGCCTTTAGACTTAGAAACGGACTTCTACCACGTGCTCACTAGCGCGTGGCTAATCAAACATCATATTACGATTAGTAGTCCGATTTATGGCAAGGGCTCTACCGACCTTAAAAGGCAGCATTGCTCTTTGATTGCAACCATTACCGGACAAGATGGCACGACATCAGAGTCTGTCAATCATGTTCATACCTACGCCCCAGAAGATATTATTTGGAATCAACGCTTTAAATGTATTATTCAGGAAGACCCTATTACAGGTGAACATACAATCGACCTAACTCAAATCAATGAAACGCAAAGTAGTCACTGAAACGAAAAGTAATCACTTTTAAACACATCCACCCTAAAACTTTATTACTTGAAAATAATGCACTTCAACGTTTATCACCCTTTAATAGCCCTAGATGGGTATCGCTTAGATCTAGGTATCTTTAAATCTCAATTTCTTACAATATTTAGAACAAATAACTTACAATAAACATCAACAAGTAGATTTAACTCATTCAGAAAAAATATTCATGAGAAATCCTCAACGTGTCAAAGCAATGAAGTTAAAAAAATATCTATACTGGATCTATTTATCTGCTATTTTTGCTTCCAACTTTATTGTGGCAGATTGGCTCTTTTCGATCGTCCATACTCCTTTTGGATGGCAGGCGACCCTCCTATCCAATGATCGAATTTTAGAGCTTAACGAATTCCTTGCCTGTGTTCAATTTTTTCTAATTGGTTTTACGTTTGATAATTTCTTTAAATTTTTTATCCGACGCTACAACCATCACCACCCGGATAATGCGTGGTCAGACATCTTAATCCAAGCTAGTGTGTTTATGTTTTATGGACTTGTCACCTTTGTTGGATTTATTGCACTCTTTGAACATTCCATGAGTTCGGTCATTGCCTCAACTAGCGCACTAGGATTTTTTATCACCTTCGCTACAAGAAATATGATTTCCGATATTGTCTCGAGTATTTCTCTTCAAAATAATAAACTACTGGCTATTGGAGATTGGATTGAATTCCGAGACTTTGACATCAATCGATATCAAGTAAAAAAAATGGACTTTCGATACGTCACCCTATTGAATGATGCGAATCAATTAACAAGAATACCCAATCAACGCGTTCTCACAATGCCGTTTGTCAATATCAGTCAACAGCCCAACGGGAGTATGCGTCATATCGATTTACAAATTGGCGTTCATAACAATGAAGATCGAATTATTGAGATATTGGAATCAGCCGCTGATTATGTTTGTAATACGATTCCTGGATTTATCAATAATTTCAGTGTCAATGTGATATCCCTGACTACCAATATGGCTATCTATCGTATTTTGTATCGATGTGAGCCGACTTTAAGTTTTATTCAGACACAAGGAATAATGACCCGACAAGCGATTCGATTTTTAAAGGGGGCAGGCATTATTCTTGGTCCTATTGGGCATGCAAGAACTGCTGTTGAAATTGCTCAAACGACGATCGAAGCACGCTTTATGGAGCTATATCCATATGGAGTTCTTAAAGTACTCAATATAGATGAGGCCAGACAGCTCGCCTCACGGGTTCAACTAATACACTCTAGCCCCACTTCTGTTATTACCCAACAAGGCAATACAGAGAATTGTATGTACTTGATTGCTGAAGGTTGCGTCGAGGTATTTATCAATCAGAATGAATCATCCCTTAGTATTGCTAAATTATGGCCAGGTGATTGTTTTGGTGAGATGTCTCTTTTAACTGGAGAGAAACGAAGTGCAACAATTGTTGCTAATAAATTCTCCACACTAATACAAATTAATAAAGAAGATATAGAACCATTACTAACAAAGAATGCGTTATTAATTGAAAAATTATCAAAATTACTTGCTGAACGAAGCTCTCATAATGAATCGAAGTTAAACCATATTGATCAGACGAATTTAATCAATCAAAATCGTCAGTCGATTGCACAAAGAATATTAAGCTTCTTTAAGATCAAATTAGACTAGGATTGCACCAGATGAATTCTAAATAAACTCTGCCATCACAATCTCTAATAGTATAGCGACTTGTTAGTGATAAACTCACTGTATGAAGAATAATCAACCTTCCATCCTGATTGCTGGAGCTGGTCCAGTTGGTTTAGTTGCTGCCAATATTTTTGCCGATGCAGGAATATCAGTTGCTATATTTGAAGCGGAGGCTGAGCTACCAACCACTCTTCGTGCTTCTACTTTTCAACCCTCTACCTTAGATTATCTTGATCGATTTGGAATTAGTGAAAAACTAATTGATCAAGGACTCGTTGCGCCCCGTATGCAGTATCGTGA
>CAIQUZ010000019.1 GCA_903875135.1 uncultured beta proteobacterium
GATGAGCGAGCTATCGGCGTTGTTCCCTCCACCAAAGGAAGTCTTTAACTTCGCTCATTCATAGGTATGCGCTTTGTCTAATATTGCGATCGTCGATTATGGAATGGGCAACATTCGCTCCGTAGCACAGGCCGTCATGAAAGTAGCTCCTGAGTGTCAGGTAGTGATCGCACAAAACCCAAGTCAAATCCAAGCCGCCGATCGCGTGATTTTGCCTGGTCAAGGCGCAATGCCGGATTGCATGAGCAATCTTCATGAATCTGGGTTGATGGACGCGGTTTTAGAGGCCGCTAAAAATAAGCCATTGCTCGGCGTATGTGTTGGGGAACAGATGTTATTTGAGGAAAGTTTTGAGGCGCATGCACCCCTGCTGAGCACCAAGTGCTTAGGACTTTTCCCAGGTAAAGTTGTTAAATTTTCGCTTGAGCACCAATTACAAGAAGATGGTTCACATCTGAAGGTTCCACACATGGGCTGGAATGAGGTTTTTCAGCAACAAATGCACCCACTTTGGGATGGAGTTCCCGATGGTGAGCGTTTTTACTTTGTACACAGTTATTATGTAATACCAGCAAATAAAAATCATGAATTCGGAACAACCAATTATGGCGGTTTGTTTACCAGTGCGATTGCTAAAGATAATATTTTTGCGACACAATTTCATCCTGAAAAAAGTGCGCAATATGGCTTACGTATTTATCAAAACTTTACACGTTGGAATCCTTAAATGCTGTTAATACCTGCAATTGACTTAAAAGATGGCCATTGCGTTCGCTTAGAGCAAGGCGATATGAAAAAGGCAACAGTGTTTTCTGAAGATCCTGCGGCGATGGCTCGTCATTGGGTCAATTTAGGCGCTAGAAGGTTGCACTTGGTGGACCTGAACGGCGCATTTGCTGGACGCCCTAAAAATGAAGCTGCGATTAAAGCGATTCTGAAAGAAGTTGGTGAAGAAATCCCTGTCCAGCTTGGGGGCGGTATACGTGATTTGGAGACGATTGAGCGATTACTCGATGATGGATTAGAAACCATCATTATTGGTACTGCTGCCGTCAAGAACCCAGGATTTTTACAGGACGCCTGTTTAGCCTTTGCGGGACATATCATGGTTGGACTTGATGCCAAGGACGGCAAGGTCGCTACCGATGGTTGGAGCAAATTAACGGGTCACGAAGTGATTGATTTGGCGCAAAAATATGAAGATTATGGCGTTGAGGCAATCATCTACACGGATATTGGCCGAGATGGCATGCTCAAGGGTATCAATATAGAAGCCACTTTACGGTTGGCCCAAGCCGTTTCTATTCCCATTATTGCCAGTGGTGGATTGACGGACCTTCGAGATATTGACGCTCTTTGTGAAATTGAAGATGAGGGCGTGATTGGAGTGATTGCAGGCCGCGCCATCTATAACGGCAATATTCATTTAGCTGAAGCGCAAAAATATGCGGATGCCAAAAATCCGCCACAAGATTAATCGTCGATGCTATCTAAACGCATTATTCCTTGTCTTGATGTTACCGCTGGTCGAGTCGTTAAAGGAATTAATTTTACCGAATTACAAGATGCCGGAGACCCTGTTGAAATTGCGCGTCGATGCGATGAGCAGGGGGCCGATGAAATCACTTTTTTAGATATAACGGCAACAAGCGATGGTCGAGATCTGATTTTGCATATTATTGAACAAGTCGCTTCACAGGTGTTTATTCCTCTGACCGTGGGTGGTGGTGTTCGAGAAGTTGCTGACGTTCGAAGATTACTCAACGCTGGCGCAGATAAAGTGAGTATTAACTCTTCTGCGGTTGCGCGTCCTGAGCTGGTATCGGAGGCAAGTGCTAAGTATGGTTCGCAGTGTATTGTGGTGGCGATTGACGCAAAAAAAACGGGTGACAATCTCTGGGAGGTTTTTACTCATGGTGGTCGCAAAAATACTGGAATCAATGCCTTACTTTGGGCCCAGGAGGTCTGTCAAAGGGGTGCTGGAGAAATTTTGTTGACGAGCATGGATCGTGACGGCACAAAAAATGGTTTCGATCTTGATTTAGTTCGTCAAGTCAGTGACTCGGTCTCAATTCCGGTTATCGCATCTGGTGGAGTTGGCAGTCTTCAAGATCTTGCTGACGGCATCATATTGGGTCACGCGGACGCTGTCTTAGCCGCCAGTATTTTTCACTATGGTCAGTTCACCGTTGGGCAGGCCAAAGCGTATTTAGCAGGACTAGGCATTCCTGTCCGCTAGAAGATTCGAATCGAATGCAATAGAATGTTCCAATGGATCCGTTAAATGGAAATGATTGGCTACAAACAGTGCGCTTCAATGAGCAGGGGCTTGTGGCTGTCATCGCGCAAGATGTGAACACGAAAGAGGTGTTGATGATGGCCTGGATGAATGCCCAAAGCTTAGAAGAAACTGTACGTTCTGGCCAAGCGATCTATTGGTCAAGGTCAAGAGGTAAGCGTTGGCATAAGGGCGAAGAGTCCGGGCATTTTCAGAATGTCAAAGAAGTACGACTCGATTGTGATGGAGATACGATCCTCTTAATGGTCGAGCAAGTGGGCGGCATTGCCTGCCATACTGGCGCTCCGAACTGTTTTTTTCAGCCACTGCAGCAAAAAGATGGCGTCAGTGTTTGGGGCAACCAACATGGAGAAAATAATGCGTCTTCCTGATGAAATGAATACCATTCTTAAAGATTTAGCGGATACGATTGCCTCAAGAAAACAAACGTTAAACGATGGCGGTTTATCAAACCCCTCTTATGTAGCCACATTGTTTGCTAAAGGTGATGACGCTATTTTGAAAAAAGTGGCTGAAGAAGCTGCAGAAACAATTATGGCTGCTAAAGATTTACGGCAATCCTTGGAAAACCTAACGAAAACGAATGAAATGACAACTGCCTTGATTGGGGAAGTTGCCGATTTATGGTTTCATACGATGGTTCTCCTAGCGCAGTTTAATTTACGGCCTGAGGATATATTGGGTGAGTTAGAGCGCCGCGAGGGGATTAGTGGCGTAACTGAAAAAGCTTCACGCACGAATAAATAATATTTTTATTGGAGAAATTGGTGAGTCAGGACCCAGATTGCTTGTTTTGTAAGATTATTCAAGGAAAAATTCCCAGCAAAAAAGTCTATGAAGACGAGGAAATCTTCGCTTTTCATGATATTCATCCGGCGGCACCGATCCATTTCTTAATGATTCCGAAAAAACATGTGCCTATGCTTTCAGATATGACTATCGTAGATCAGCAATTACTGGGTAAAATGATGTTATTAGCCCCAAAACTAGCATTAGAGCTCGGAGCTAGGCCTGGTGGGTCAGGGGGATTTAGGGTTTCGGTCAATACAGGTGTAGATGGAGGTCAAGAGGTTTACCATGTTCATTTACACGTTATGGCTGGACCGAGGCCTTGGCAACGCTAAAAATAGGGTACATTTAATTTTAAATAGGGAGTTATCATGGGTGGAATGAGTCCGATTCATTGGATAGCGGTAATCGTTGTTGTCTTATTGGTTTTTGGGACCAAAAAATTACGCAATATTGGTACCGATATGGGCGCTGCCGTTAAAGGCTTTAAAGATGGCATGAAACCTGAGGGTGATGCGGCAAAAGAAACCACAACAGCAACTCAACAAGTTGCCCAAGATGCACAGCAACAAACTGCCAAAGATCCGCACACGGTAGATGTTAGCGCTAAAGAAGTTCGTTAATGAGCGCACTTGTAGCACCACAGACACTTTAGTGCATCTACTCTATGTTTGATATTGGACTTTCGAAGATTGCTTTAATCTCCGTAGTGGCTCTCGTCGTATTGGGCCCAGAGCGCTTGCCACGCGTCGCAAGGACGGCGGGCAACCTTTTTGGAAGAGCGCAGCGCTATATGGCCGACGTCAAGCAAGAGGTTAGCCGTCAGATGGAGCAAGAAGATCTAAAAAAAATGAAGGAAGCGGCGACCGAGGCTTTTAACAGCGCCAAAAATGACTTCAAAGACATGGATCAAGTGATTTCCTCACAAATGGCCCAGGTCAGTGCCAATGTGAATGATTTAACTTCAAGCATTACAAGTGAAACTTCACCCGCCAGTTCGGAAAATTCGATATATTCTCCACGTATCGACACGTTTGAGTCGAGTCAGCGTCAGGGCAGAAAATCTTGGCGCAATAAAAAAGGTGCTGTACCCATGTGGTTTAAACATACGACAGGAATTAAAGTGCGAGTTCAGTCCGGCTCGGCCAGAGTCAAACGCTTTAGAAGAGCGTCTAGTGCGGTGTCTTCTGCAAAATCTTTTTTTGGTTAATTAAAATTTATGAGTGAGATGCCGCAAGAAGGCAGTGCCCCCGAAGAAAGCTTTTTCAGTCACTTAGTCGAATTACGTGATCGGATTATTAAAGCAGCACTTGCGATCTTCATCATTTTTTTGGGGATGGTGTATTGGGCGCCAGATATTTTTCATGCCTTGGCTGATCCAATGTTAAAAGTTTTACCTGCCGGCGCACATATGATCGTGACGGATGTAACGGGGTCATTTTTTGTACCCATTAAGGTCACATTTATGGCAGCGTTTGTGTTGGCTTTGCCTGTGGTGATTTATCAAGTTTGGGCATTTGTAGCTCCAGGGCTATATCAACACGAAAAAAAGCTCGTTTTACCTCTTGTCATTAGTACCTACACCCTCTTTTTAATAGGGATGGCATTTGCCTACTTTTTAGTCTTTCCAACGGTATTTGGCTTTATGGTGCATTACAACGCTCCCTTAGGGGCGGATATGAGTACAGACATTGATAAGTACTTAAGTTTTGCAATGACGACTTTTTTAGCGTTTGGCTTTACTTTTGAGGTTCCAGTTGTTGTGGTTGTCCTTGTTAGGATGGGTATTGTCAGCCTTGCCAAACTGAAAGAGTGGCGTCCTTACATCATCGTTGGGGCCTTTGTCGTCGCTGCGGTAGTGACCCCTCCAGACATCATGTCTCAGCTTTTATTAGCTGTTCCTCTCTGTATCTTGTTTGAGCTTGGCTTAATCGTCGCTAGGTTCTACCAGCCCAAGCCCTCCAAAGACGAAGTTTAATCCGGGGTATAGACCGATTAGGCTTATTCTTTATAGTGTCTGATGAGTTAAAACAGTCTCTGTGAGGAAGGTTTACCGTGGTAAAAAAGCCTCAAATTTGTTGTCTTTTAGCAACGCAAACCACTTTGTTTGTGAAAAATCAACAAAAAACAACACTTCACACTAAAGTTTAATGAAATAAGAACAAGTTTAGTGGATGATTACCTTATTCCTTGATGTCAGGGAAGAAGTTTCTTAAATAGTTTTCTTTTTTTTATATGGAGATTTACGAATGAAAAAATCGCTATTCGCACTCGCTGCATTAAGCGCATTTGCTACAGCAGCTCAAGCACAGTCCAGCGTTACACTTTATGGTAATGCAGATTTAACTGAAGCATATCAAGCAGGTGGTGGTGACAAATCAGTTGCGCTGACACACTCTGCCAATACAACATCCTTATGGGGCATAACAGGTTCTGAAGATTTAGGCGGCGGCATGAAAATGGGCTTTGACTTTAAGTCAGAACTTAATCTGGTTAATGGTCAATCTGGAAGTACTACAACTGCCGTCACACCAACAGTAACTGCTGCTACCACAGCTGGTGCTACTTCTAACGTGTTTAATCGTGGCACAAACATGTTTATTTCATCAGCTTCAATGGGTGAAGTTAAAGTTGGTCGTATGGACGATATTGAGTGGGCAATGTCTGGTGGTTTCAGCACTTCTGGTTCAAATTCATTTGGTTCAAATCATGCTCATGCTCAAATCGGTAATCTTAACTCGGCTGGCTTAGGCACATGTGCCGCTATTGTAGCTGCAACAGCAACAACAGGAACAACGGGATTATGTTCAATTGCTGGTACAGCTTCGGCTGCTAACTCGACATACATGGGTGTGTCAGATGCGTTTATGACAGGTATTCAATATACATCGCCAACCATGGCCGGATTTACTGTTAAGGCACAAACTGGCATGGGTGCAAGCTCAGCAATCCAAGGTTACAACGTTGGTCAACAACAATCTATGGGTTTATTCTATACAGGTATGGATGGCAAATTGATTGGTGCACTTGCTCAATCAAGAAGATTTGATGATCAGGGTCTATTAGGCATGACTTTAACTTCTTTAGGTTTGAGATACAAAGTCACAAATGACATTACCTTAATTACTACAGCTACAACAACTAGTGTAATGGGCAATTCATACCAAGCACCTACTGCTGCTTCAAGCACCGCTGTATATAACCCAGGTGTTCATGGTAGCGATATGTGGTCAGTTGGTGTGAATTACCAAGTCAGTCCAACATCTGATGTTAACGTTGCCTACACCAACATTCAAGATAACTCCACAGGCGGCTCTGCTAACTCTACAGTTATATTTGGTTTAACTGGACGTTATAACTTGAGTAAACGTACGCAGTTGTACGCTGGTGTTGGACAAGCCAATAATAGTGGTGTTAACTTTATGGGCCCAATCTATGGGGCTGCAAGTCAAAATGCAACCGTCGCACAATTTCCGGCTAATGGTGGTTCAGCTGCAGCATCAAATGGCGTAGGTACAAACGTTACTGGAGCAATGTTAGGTATCAAGCACTCTTTCTAATTTAATGCAGGGCTTGCCCCTGTTATTGAGATAGATCGTATGTATGTAAAAAGCCAGGGCAACCTGGCTTTTTTAA
>CAIQUZ010000020.1 GCA_903875135.1 uncultured beta proteobacterium
GGCATTTAAAAGATCAATTTGATGGTTGGCAAGTTGATGTATTGACAGCGGATATGGGTTTGCCTGGCCAGTTGCGTATGAAAGAAACCAAACGCACACCACTGTTTAATGGCGCAATTGAATGTCGTTTATTTCGGTTTGAGATTCGAAAAAATCCACAGGTAAAAGCAACTGATCAGACCCCTGAGCCAGAAGAATAATACAATATCAATATCAAATACAGTTAATGAATAAAGAGAGAAAACATGGAATTTAAGACGTATATGTGCTTGATTTGTGGTTGGGTCTACGAAGAAGAAGCTGGACTTCCAGATGAAGGCATTGTACCGGGAACGCTTTGGGCTGATGTACCACCGAACTGGGCTTGCCCAGAATGTGGGGCGCGTAAAGAAGATTTTGAAATGATGGCGATTTAAAGAGTAAGCATGATGAACACCAATCAATCTTTGTTTGACAGAGCCCAAATCACCACCCCAGGTGGCGTCAATTCACCGGTCAGAGCTTTTAGGTCCGTTGGAGGAACTCCTCGGTTTATCGCCAAAGCAAAAGGGGCTTATTTTTGGGATGTAGAGGGTAAGGAATATATTGATTGCATTGGTTCATGGGGACCCATGATTCTTGGTCATGCGCATCCTGAGGTGGTCAAAGCGGTGCAGCTTGCCGCCGAAAATAGTTTTAGCTTTGGAGCACCTACCGAAGCAGAAATCCTCATGGCAGAAAAAATCACTCAGCTTGTTCCCAGTATTGAGCAGGTCAGACTCGTTTCCAGTGGCACAGAGGCCACCATGAGTGCGTTGCGTTTAGCGCGTGGTTTTACCGGTCGTGACCTCATCATTAAATTCGAAGGTTGTTACCACGGACATGCTGATAGCCTCCTAGTCAAAGCAGGATCTGGACTATTAACATTTGCCGATCAAACGATGGATCTTGCCACCAATGCGCCGTCTTCGAGTGGCGTGCCACAAGACCTCGTCAAACACACACTGGTTTTACCCTTCAATGATTTAGAAGCGTTGCAAGC
Organism: uncultured beta proteobacterium; assembly: GCA_903875135.1. Lineage (GTDB taxonomy): Bacteria > Pseudomonadota > Gammaproteobacteria > Burkholderiales > Burkholderiaceae > Polynucleobacter. The sequence goes on from CAIQUZ010000020.1 coordinate 1,022, forward strand.
AGCGTTTAAACAATTTGGTCCTCAGGTGGCGGCGCTTATTGTTGAGCCTATTGCCGGCAATATGAACCTCGTACAAATGACCCCAGAGTTTATCAAGGCAATGCGTGATCTCACGGCTCATTATGGATCAGTACTCATTTATGATGAAGTGATGACGGGCTTCAGAGTCGCGCTCGGTGGCGCACAAAGTTTGCATGGTATCAAACCTGACCTTACGTGTTTAGGTAAAGTCATGGGTGGCGGTATGCCAATGGCTGCTTTTGGTGGTCGCAAAGACATCATGCAAAAATTAGCGCCGATTGGTAATGTGTATCAAGCAGGTACTTTGTCGGGCAATCCTTTAGCGGTTGCCGCAGGTCTTACCACCTTGAATCTCGTCAGTGTTCCTGGCTTTTACGACAAGTTATCGAATAACATCCAAACTTTACTCACAGGAATGGGACAACTGGCCATTGAGGCAGGCCATGATTTTGCGAGTGATCATGTTGGTGGGATGTTTGGTATTTATTTTGCCAAGAGCAAGCCACATTCTTTAGATGACATTACTAAATCGGATATTGAGAAATTTAAACGATTTTTTCATGCGATGTTAGATGAGGGTGTTTACCTAGCACCATCGGCGTATGAAGCTGGTTTTTTATCGATACAGCATGAGGGTGTCGTGATTGAAAGAATGCTCGCGGCAACAAAAGCCGCATTTGCGAAGATTTAAAAAGCCACGTGACGAACTAAGCCAGGAACTTGAATCATTTTTGATGCTGGTCCGATTGACATCGCCGTGAGATTGCCGCCCCATACGCAACCCGTATCAAGTCCAACCACATTCTCTCTTTTGACTAGTCCCATGGTTGACCAGTGGCCAAAAAACACTTTATATTTTTCGGTTTTTCGGTTCGGGACATCAAACCAAGGATAAAAGTTCTTTGGGGCCGATCCAACACCTTCTTTACTAATAAAGTCCATTTCGCCTTTAGCGGAACAAAACCGCATCCTTGTAAACGCGTTAATAATCACGCGAAGGCGATCGGCACCTTTGAGGTTATTGGTCCATTTGGTTGGGGTATTACCATACATATTCTCTAAAAAGCTGACATAGTTTTTTTTGCGAAGCGCTTTTTGAACCTCATCGGCAAGTTCCATCGTTTGATTGATACTCCAAGCTGGTAGAACCCCTGCATGGACAAACAAGCAAGCGCCATCAAATAAGGCAACTGGCCGATGACGAAGCCAATCAATGAGTTCACGACGATCAGGAGCTTGCAAAATATCATCGAGCGTATCGAGAGATTTTGAGCCACGGATACTCGCATCACGTGCTAAGAGATGAAGGTCATGGTTGCCTAAAATACACTCGCAATCCCCTCTTTCTTGCCAAGATTTGAGTCTTCGGAGTGTTCCAAGGGAGTCGGGGCCGCGATTAACCAGGTCACCAACACAAATAATTTTTGAATCTTTGGGCAGTTCTTTAACGAGAGTGTCCAGTTGAGCTGAACAACCTTGTATATCGCCAATTGCGTAAATATGATCCATGACTTATCTTAAACGTAAAACGACTTCCAGGTTCTGAAGAGATTGTCAGACGATTCGGAAGATATTAAATATTTCACAACAATTTTATCAAGCCTATTTGTCAGTAGAGGATTTCACAACACTGTAACGCAGTAAAGTAGCCAATCTAGCCTGCGCATGATCAACAACTGGCAATGGATAGTGAGTTCCAAGGCGAATATTGGCCGCTTCAAGTTCAATAGCACCAGCTAACCATGGAGCATGAATCGATTTATTCGATAGAGCGGATAACTCTGGACAATAGCGCCGGATAAATTTACCTTCCGCATCAAATTTTTGTGATTGTGTGATGGGGTTAAAAATCCTAAAATACGGTTGAGCATCACAACCGCTAGATGCGGCCCATTGCCAGCCACCATTATTTGCTGAAAAATCAAAATCATTGAGTTGGTCTGCAAAGTAAGCTTCACCCTTACGCCAGTCAATGCCTAAATCTTTAATGAGAAAACAAGCAGCAACCATGCGCAGGCGATTATGCATATAGCCCGTCGTGTTGAGTTGGCGCATTGCTGCATCGACGAGTGGGTAGCCTGTTTTACCTTGACACCATGCCAAGAATTTCTTATTAGCTGATGCATCATCATCCCACTGGATTTTATCGTAGTCAGGTTTAAAGGATGCTCCTTTAGCCAGTCGTGGGTGATTAGCAAGAATCATGAAATAAAATTCTCGCCAAATTAGCTCAGACAACCAGATACTTGCCCCCATGCTTCCTGCGAGCATCTGATGGTGTGCATCTCTGACTAAAGCTCGAATCGAGATGGTCCCAAAGCGTAGATGGGTAGAAAGATAACTAGGCCCTTTAATAGAGGGGAAGTCTCGACTCACATGATATTGATGCATACGTTCTACGAAGTTCTCAAATGATGCAGAGGCTCCTGTCATGCCAGGTTGAATAAAAGACTCTATCCCAGAAGGACTAAAGCCCATTTTTTCTAAAGAAATTTCTGCTGAGTAAGGAGCAGGAACAGCTGCTAATTGCTTAAATTCTTTTTCATTTAATAAACAGGGGAAAGGAGCAAGATCCGCTTCGCTGAGCTTTTTGAGCCAAGCATTTTTATAAGGAGTGAATACTGAGTAAACATTGCCTTCTTTGGAGAGCACTTCATGTTTTTCAAAGATGACTTGATCTTTGAATGATGAAAACGCAATGCCTGATTTTTGTAAAACGGCTGCGACAGTATGGTCTCTTACCTGAGCATCTGGCTCATAGTCGTGATTTGTATATACCGTACTCACTTGTAAGAACTTTGCCAGTTCTGGGATGAGTATTTGAGGGTCGCCATGTAAACGAATCATACCTGCCCGGGGATTCAACTTCACAAGCTCAGTATGCAGTTCCTGAACAGATTGCCAAATAAAATCGACACGACGATCTTTGGTAAAACCTTTATCGAGTAAAGGGCTCAAAATAGTTGTGTCGAAGACGAAGCACAGAAATACCTGATCACAATCTTGTAGAGCTTTATAGATCGCCAGAGAATCAAACAGACGTAAATCACGACGTAGCCAAACCAAACCAAGTTTCATAGGGATTCCCGAAAAAAATAGACTTTATATTGTGCTACGAAAAATAACCCTATAGTTATAGAGTATCAAATAAGGCGCTAAAAAACTTATTCATAGTGTGCCCACATTCTTAAAACGCGCACGGTTTTTTCTTTTCGAAAGATTTCATAGACAAGGCGGTGTTGAATATTAATTCTGCTCGAGTAAGCCCCCTTTAAGTCGCCTACTAGTATTTCAAATGGAGGCGGATTTTGAAGTGGGTCTATTTTTAAAATATCTAATAATGCTTGAGCTTTGTCTCTTAAGCCGGCAGCAGAAAGTTTTTTTGCATCTTTAGTGGCATATGTTGAATAAACCAATTCCCAACCTACCACTTTAGTGCTTTCTTGCTATTCGCTAATGGCTCGGCAATTGCATTTTTGATGGATTCACGCATTCCAGGAATGGCCAATAGATACAGTGTTTCCTGAATCGCACTCCAATCCTCTTCAGAAATTAAAACTGCGTTGGAGCGCTTCCCAGAGATAATAACTGGCTGATGTGTTTCTGCCGCTTGATCCATTAGACGATAAAGTCCAGCTCTAGCCTGACTTGCTGTTAATGTTGCCATGATTTAACTCCTTTGCAATAGCGTACGTGAAAACGTACGTTTTGTCAAATTTATTCGATGGAAATAGTGGTTAGTCACATTCGAAATGATGACAAATTTAAAAAACCATATTTCAGAAATGGTGGTTTTAGGGATAGAATCAACAAATGGACTTTTTTACAGAAGATGTATCTCACTTAGCGAATCAATTATTGATTGCCATGCCGGGCATGTTGGATGACCAATTTGCCGGAACGGTTGTTTATATTTGTGAGCACAATAGCCAAGGCGCCATGGGATTAGTGGTGAATCGTCCAACGAATTTAGGTTTAAAAGATTTATTTGACCGTATTGAACTTAAGCTTGAAATCGCTCCTTTAGAAACGCAACCCGTTTATCTTGGGGGACCTGTTCAAACTGAGCGAGGATTTGTGTTGCATCCCCAAGCTGACGATATTCGCTATAGTTCTTCCTTAACGGTTCCAGGGGGCTTAGCAATGACTACCTCGAAAGATGTGCTGGAGGCAGTTTCTTCCGGGCATGGGCCCGATCAATTTCTCATGACTTTAGGTTATGCAGGATGGAGTGCTGGGCAGCTCGAGGATGAGATTTCTAGAAACGGTTGGTTAAACGTATCCACCCATATCGATAAAATCAAAAATATCGTGTTTGATACACCTTATGAAGACAGGTATCAAAAAGTCATGCATTTGATGGGCATTGATCCTAGTCATTTAAGTGGTGATGTAGGTCACGCCTAAAGCGCATGTATCTATTCAGTCCACGACTGATAATGAATCCCTGAAAAGTTGCCAATTAATCTCAAATTTGCACAATAACATTGACAACGTTGAAGTATAAAGGTTGGATAAACAAGTCATTGATTTAGATAGATTTTTTACATCAACTTGACGTATGTATAGCAATATTAGGTAATATTATGCATTATTCATAATATTACCTAATATACTTATACCTTATGGATCCTAGAACTAATCCTTTTGCACCAGGTGCAGGGGCAACACCTCCAGAGTTAGCGGGAAGAGAAAAAATTATAGAAGATGTCTCTATTGGATTGCATCGTATTAGCTATTGTTCAATTAGATGCGGGTTTTTTTAGAGTTCGATTTGATCGGTGCACGCCGATGGAAAAAGTCTATTTACGAGCGATGGCACAAATCAATCATCCTGCACCCCGTTCAGGTGATATATCTGCCATCATGAA
>CAIQUZ010000021.1 GCA_903875135.1 uncultured beta proteobacterium
CATTAAACAAAGCCATGCGTGAAACAATCAGTCCCATTTTGAGTGAAGTTTTGATTACAGACAAGGAAATTGGCCCACTTTCTTCAAAAATTTACGCCAAAATCGTTGAGCATATTCTTCAAGGTGGATTCGGTTCTTTAGGAAAACTACCCGCTGAAAATGAACTGGCTTTAACATTCAAAGTCTCCCGCTCTACCATACGAGAAGCCTTGTATAGACTTAAAGTTGATGGGGTTATTGAGTCAAGAAAAAAAGCGGGGACGTACGTAATTAAAAATCCAGCACAAAAACTGGTTCGCGCTGTCCCAATCAAAAACTTCAACGATATTGAGAAATATTACTCTTTTCGCTCTTGTATTGAGTCTGGTGCCGCCGAAGCTGCAGCGGAAAATCATACGGAGAAGGATATTGATAATTTACTGATTGCTTTGGATTCTCTTAACAAAGCTATGCTAAGCGGTTCCAGCGGAATTGATGAGGATGTTGCCTTTCACTTAGCCATTGCCAAAGCGTCACACAATCCATTTTTTGTTACAACCCTTGAGACCAGCATTGCACCTATTCGACAATTCATTGAATTAGTGCGCAATATTGACGATAAAAAGAGCAATTCCCGAATTGAAGAAACTCAAAAAGAACACTCGGATATAGTTGAAGCCATCAAAAGACGATCGGCAAGAGAGGCCTCTGCAGCAGTCTTGATCCATGTCTTGAATGCAAAGAAGCGCATTTTTGAAGGGACAATCCTGCGCTGAAATTGATAAATTTATTTTTATAAATAACTGATATTTTAGTATTAAAAATTTCAATTTAAGTTGAAAATCCTATCGTTTAAAAGGGTTTTCCCTAGTGTTTAATGTTTAACATTAGACTGAAAACAATTTTATGTCGTACATAATAAGTCATTGAACGCATATTTTGTAGTAACCATTACAAAAACACGATCTCTCTTATTCGACACAAACTTGGAGACCCAAAAGATGAAAAAAAACAAGTCAACTCAATTTTTCTTGAGTGCAATTTCCATAGCGGGATTAACACTGGTATCTCAGGCCCAGGCTCAGCAATCTAACAGCTTGGGAAAGGTAGAAATCACGGGATCATTGATCAAACACCTTGACTCAGAAACAGCTTTACCCGTCACCATGATCAAAGCAGAGGAATTTGCAGCCCGCGGAATCACCACGGTTGCAGATGTCATGATGACACTTCCACAATCATTGTCCCTTGCTCCATCTAACGCTGGAGCAGGAACAAATATTAATTTACGCGGTATCGGTGTGAATCGCACACTCGTGTTGGTGAATGGAAGAAGATTAGCCAATGAAGCAACTGCAGATGGTTTTGCAAATCTAGACGTCATACCATTTAGTGCTTTAGAAAGAGTAGAGGTATTGAACGACGGTGCCTCATCGATCTATGGCTCAGATGCAATTGGTGGTGTAGTTAACTTCATCACAAAAAAATCTTACAACGGCTCCTCCATGACAGCGCAGTTGGGCACACCACAGCGTGCAGGTGGCGGCGATGAACAAAGACTGAGCTTCATAACAGGCAAAGGGGATTTAGATCAAGACGGCTTTAACTGGTTTGCAACTGTTGATGCTCATCAAAGAAGCCGATTGGCTCAATCAGATCGAGCCTCTTTGAGCAGCAATGCAGCTCTCACAGCACTCGGACGCTCACCTACGACAGGAACAGGATCTTATGCATATCCAGCAAACGTCGTAAGTACTTCATCATCAAAGACACCTGGCAATCCATCTTATGCAGCAGGCTGCCAATCACCCTACTCTGTTCAGGCAGCCAACAGCACCTGCCTTTTGAATGGAGACAACTACAATACTGCACTTTATGGCAACCAACAGTTGAGTTTCTATACCAAGGGTACTCTTCAGCATGATGCTGACCACACGACAACGTTCGAATATATTCGTGGACAAGAATTTATCGACTCGGTTAGAAATCCCGCAACCTCAGCACCAATTTCATACGCAACATCCACTGGCTTTACCTCTGTAGCAGCACCAGTGATTACCTCTACTAGCAGCCCCTACTATCCCGGTGGTGCCGCAGGCGTACCTGCAATCGCAGGTTTAACAGGTCCACTCACAGTCCAATACAGTGCGCCGGGATTAGCAGCAACCAAAGATCTCCAGGTCAACAACAGGTTTGTTGTCAATGACAAGGGGATAATTGGAGATTGGGATTACAAAGCTGGTGCAAATTATGGAATCAGCAATAGAAACATCACTGCTGCACAAGGAATTTTGAACGCACAAGCACTAAATGCCGGTATATCCAACGGCACAATCAATCCTTTCGGCGCCCAAAGTGCTACTGGTCAAAGCTATCTGAATAGTATTGACATGAATGGTACAACTCTGAGAGCTGCGACCTCAACGTTCTTGGGTGTTGATGGAACAATTACCAAAGAAATAGGAAAGCTTGAAGGTGGCCCAATGTCATTGGCCCTTGGCGGTGATGTACATCAAGACACAAACAAGGACCAAAAGATGCTTGCTGGCCTGTATGCCGCACCTGTATCAGCTGCACCAACGTGGGCCAATAGCAAACGAATGGTAAGCGCTATGTTTGCAGAGCTTGACATGCCTGTAACCAAAAAACTAACGCTTAACGCCGCCATTCGCGATGACCGCTATAGCGATGTTGGTAACACCATTAATCCCAAAGCAAGTTTTAGATTTCAGCCCAATAAAGAACTCATGTTCAGAGGATCTGCAAGCTCAGGATTTAGAGCGCCCACTCTTTCTGATATGTACGGATATACAGTAGCTGGCGCAAATACATCTACATCCGCTCCAATGGATGATCCTTTGCTTTGCCCAAGTGCGACCCCAAATATCTCGGGCACTGGTAAAGCAGTTTCGGGGCAAACCACTTCAATTGTTTGTAATGCAAAACAACCTTTGAAGACTGGTGCTACGGCCAATTTGTCACCAGAAAAATCACAGACTTTCACAATCGGTACCGTGATTCAGCCTAATAAAGACACGATCTTTTCCATTGATTATTGGCATATCAACATGACCGATATGATCGGTAGCCTTCCACAAGCTGCTTTCATGGGCAACCCAGGAGCATATTCGAATCTTTTTGTTCGTAATCCCGACGGAAGTTTGGCTTATATCAACAACACGTTAACTAATCTTGGCGGACAAAAAGTCTCTGGAATTGACCTAAGCGGTAACTACCAATTCCCCGCCTCAAGCGCAGGCCTGTTCAAAATTGGAATGGATGGTACGTATCTCACACAATTTGACAATCAAGTCGTCAATGGTGGTCCATGGGTTTCAAATATTGGACAATTTGGTCTAGCTGGAAATGGAACAGTTAGCTCATTGCCCATTGTTAGCTTTAGATGGAGACATAACTTACGCATGCAATGGATCAAGGGAGACTGGAGTACTCAAGTTACACAAACCTTTAACTCAAGCTACCAAGATCAAAATACAACGCCTGTTGCATCAGCAAACAATCATGTCATCCCTGCTTATTCAGTGGTTAACTTGGCCGTTTCATACACGGGTATTAAAAACATGATGATTGTTGGAGGAATCAACAATGTGTTTGATGCTATGCCTCCCGCCACAAACAACAGCTCTTACCCGTTCGGATATCTGAGCAGTGCAGCTAGCCCATTAGGAAGATCATTCATATCATCTTTAACCTACAAATTCTAATTTAAGAACCCGCGAAGTAACCAGTACCTAAAGTATTGGTTACTTTTTTACTTTATAGATCAATATTCATATTGTTTTGTTCAAAATATTAGTTTAAAAATAATGAGAAACAAATGATTCAACGGAGAAATTTTTTAAGATTACTCTCATTAATTTCGTATTTATCAATACCATTCACAAGCAATTCAAAACAATCTGACCCATGGCAAAGATCAAGTGACATTGCGAGTTCATTTAAAAATTTGTTTTTCTTTAAAGATATAGACTATCCAATAACTGATTTTGGAGCACAAGAATGCAAGGTTGAAACAGCTGAAATCTGGATTTCTTTTGAAAAGAAAATCAAACAAGAAAAACCAATCAAAAATGGATTCAATAGCTGTGAGGCCATCAATGCAGCCATCCAAAAATGTCACTCTAATGGGGGTGGACGAGTCGTCATTCCGTCAGGAAATTGGCTCTCAAATGGCCCTATTGTTCTTCTATCTAATGTCAATTTGCACCTTAAAAAAAATACAAAACTTTTTTTTGGGAATAATCCAATAGATTATGCAAAAAATGGTGCCTATGATTGCGGCCATAATGGACGACTGACTTTATCGCGCTGGGAAGGCAATGACCTACTCAATTTTTCGCCACTTATTTATGCATACGATCAAGAAAATATTGCACTGACTGGTGAAAACTGGACGAGTATTATAGATGGCCAAGGCGGTGTTGAATTTGAAAATGACACTGACTGTTGGTGGTCATGGAAAGGCAGAAATAGGTCTGCTTTTAATGATACAACAGAACATATAAGCAATAAAGGGCGTTCTGAATCTCACATCAATCCGAACAATCCTGAACAATTGAGCTCCATCGTAAACAACTTAAAGCCTGAAGTGGAAAGATTTCTTAAGGGTGAAGGCGATCGATTTAGAAGAGACCCTGAATTTCTGAGAACTTTGGCTGAGGCAGGCGTTCCTGCTACATCCAGAATTTTTGGAATTGGTCATTACTTACGCCCACACTTGATTCAATTTATTAATTGTAATCAAGTACTGCTTCAAAACTATCAAACTCGAAACTCACCTTTCTGGCAACATAATCCAGTTCATTGTGAAAACTTACATGTAGACTCTGTATTTGCGAATGGAACAGGACCCAACAATGATGGTTTGAATCCAGAATCGTGCTCAAATGTTTTGATCGAAAATTGTGAGTTTAATACAGGCGATGATTGCATAGCTATTGAATCGGGCAAAGGACTTGACACCCAATACGGTCCATCTAAAAATATTGTCATTAGACACTGTCATATGCAAAGTGGTCACGGTGGCATCACCATTGGCAGCATTATGTCGGGTGGCGTTGAGAAAATTTACGTTCACGACGTAAACATACTCAATAAATTTTGGGAAACAGATCCCATAAATATAGCAATCCGAATCAAAGCCAATATGAACCGTGGAGGATACGTCCATGATGTCTATATTAAGAATATTAAAATTCCTAACGGCATCAGAACAGTCCCGGGCTTATACAAAGGCTTGAACAACAACCAACTTACTAATCTTGGCATTGCAACTAATGCTGGCGCAGTGGTGACCATAGATTGCGGTTACGACTCCGCGGCTGACAATGTTAGAACAAGGCCACCAGAAATTTCAAATATTGAAATATCTAACATTGAAGTAGGAAATGTTCGATACAAAAACAATCTTGCTTCATGTTACCAAGCGTTGGTAATCCTTGGTCCGATAGTCAGCGATTACAACGGATATACTTCGCCGGCTCCAAAAATACATCCCGTAAAAAATATTTTGATCAAAGACTGTGATTTTGGTTTACCTATTAATGTAACAAATCCAATCTATGCATACAACGCAACCAATGTCAGACTTGAGAACGTCAAAATAGGCAATAAAAATTTCAATCAGACCATCCATTCCGTGCCATGACAACATTTAAAACTTTATTGCTTTTATTTTTAGCACTTGCATCAGCTCAATGCATTGCTCAAAGCACAGACTTAGCTCCTATTCAAATCCTATTGATCGGCGACTCGACACTTGCACCGAAGAATGGCTTCGGCGATGAATTTTGTAAAAAATTCACAGCCAATGTTTCATGTTTCAATTTAGCAAAGAACGGACGCAGCACACGCAGTTATAAAGCCGAGGGATCTTGGGATAAGGCCATTGATATTTTAAAGAAAACGGCAAAATCACAAAAAACTTATGTTTTGATTGAATTTGGTCATAACGATCAACCTGGAAAACCAGGTCGATCGACTGATCTCAAGATCGAATTTCCAGCCAACCTTACTAACTATTTAATAGAAACAAGAGCATTGGGCGCAATTCCAATCTTATCAACCCCATTGAGCCGAAGATCCTTTAAAAATGATCAACTAGTCAGAGATTTGGATGAGTGGGCTGCAGTGACAAAAGAAGTTGCGATCAAAAATCAAGTCGCCCTCATAGATCTTCTGGATGTCAGCTCAAAGGCAATCCAAAAGATGGGGTCGAAGGAGGCTGATACCCTAGCAATTGAACCACCGGGCGGAGTCAATAAAGCGTTTGACCATACACATGTTGGACCTAAAGGCGCTAAATTCTTTGCTGACTTGGTCACTCCACTCTATAAGCAAGCCATTCCAGATTTAGCTCCATATATTATTGAATAAAAAATGTTCAATTTTGGATTAATCTGCATTTGCGCAACTCTCATTTTGACCGGAAACGCACACGCTCAAGACTCGCGTTTAGTAAAAGAACCGGAAATTCCACCCCCCTGTGCATATTTAATCTCAAACAAAAGCCTACAGAATAAGGATATAAGTAGTGATCAAATCAATATTCAAAATGCAATAGACCAATGCCCAAGCGGGCGATCAGTGCACTTAGCTTCAAGCAACGAAAAAACAGTTTTTCTTTCTGGCCCCATATCAATCAAATCAGGTGTTAGCCTGGTTATAGATAAAGGCACGACTCTTTTTGCGAGTACAGATCCTAAACTTTACGACAAAGGTTTAAATACTTGTGGGACCACAAATCAAATTGGACATGGATGCAAAGCATTTATTACGGTTAACAATACTCACTCCAGTAGCATCATGGGGCAAGGAATCATTGAAGGCCAGGGTAATCAACTTATATCGGAATCAAACGAGTCATGGTGGGGCCTTGCACGAAGAGCACAAAAAGAGAACAGTCAATACAATATTCCACGCCTGATTGAAATCAACAACTCAACTGATTTTTCTCTTTATAAAATAACACTTAAGAATTCACCAAATTTTCACGTAGCTCTTACTTTAGTTGATGGTTTTACTGCTTGGGGAGTCAAAATTGATTCGCCGATGAATGCAAGGAATACAGATGGTATCGATCCCATCTCGTCAAAAAACATAACCATTACCAAGAGTTTTATTAGAACTGGTGATGACAGTATTGCCATCAAGGCTGGCTTTAAAGGGATCAGTGAAAATATTTCAATTTTAGACAATCATTTTTATAACGGACACGGGTTGTCTATAGGGAGTGAGACAATTTCAGGCGTTCGAAACGTTTGGGTGGATCAACTGAGTTTAGATGGGGGTACTGCCGGGCTACGTATCAAGAGCGATATATCACGGGGTGGCCCCGTTAATCATATTAAATACAGTCGCATTTGTTTGCAGAGCGTTAAAAATCCAATTGAGTTTACACAGTTATACAACCCAAAAGCTCAGGGTCAATTTAAACCTGAATTTTCTGAGATTGAAATAAACTCTGTTTACAGCCTGTCACCTGGGAAAATAGTGATTCACAATCTTCCGACTCAGCCATCTGGTCAAATCAGATTTGAGAGAGTTCAATTTTCAGGTCAGAAAAATTTTTCCTTAATGAATGCGTCCGAACCGAATGGAATTGAATATGGCACTCTTTTAAGTGATCTCAAGCGTCTGTGCTCAAATTCACTTATCCCCTATCCAGAGACTTTAGAAGTGACCTCTAGGCCTGAGCTCAGCGAACAAGACGTTGCACATTATTCAATGGAAGAGGTATTTAAGTACGCAGGTTTACCAGGCAAGGAAATAATATCGCCTTGGATGGCTAGAGTATCCGATAGCAGTCATATTGATTATGTCGTGAACCCCATACTAGAGCAGGAAGATTCAACACACTTTAAAACCATTCAAGCAGCAATTAATCAATTAATTCGTGACGTTAAGAATCTTCAGTTAGAGCAAAGGCAATTCGTTGCTGTATATCCTGGTATTTACAACGAAGTAGTCTATATTCCAAATCTAAAGGTTCCGATTTCGATAAAAGGTATGGGAGCTACTCCTTCGGATACAGTCATAAATTTCAATTTAGATGCCTCCCTGAGTGGCACGAAATACGCACAACTCATTGAAAAAGAATTTTCAAACTCCGACTCAATCATCACTGAGATGTTTGATCAAATTAAAGCAAGGGAAAAAATTACTACGTTTGGAACCGCAACCCTTTGGACTCGAAACAAAGGATTTCAATTGACAAATATCACAATTGAAAATAGCTATACAAGACAAGCATCAATATGCGCCTCAGATTGTGAACAGTTTTCGCCTGGACTCATGCATCAAGCTGTTGCGCTCATGGTTGATGGCGCAGATCAGTCTATCTTTAGCAATATTCGACTTCTAGGATTACAAGATACCCTTTACCTCAAATCACAATCAGACCACTTCACTTCTAGAAGTTATTTTATTCAGTCATACATTCAAGGTGATGTCGATTTCATTTTTGGAGATGCGACTGCTTTTTTCTATAAAACTGAGATCAAATCCCTTGGAACTAGAAAAGACTCTTATGTTGGCGCACCGAGTACACATGTAAACAGTCGATATGGATTTGTATTTGATCATTGCCACTTTACCAGTGACAACAGCCAGAAAGCACAACTTGGTGTTTATCGACTTGCAAGGCAATGGTTTCACAATCAAAAATGCACGCCCTATGGATCGGTATTACTCGATCAATACAGTTGTCAACTTGGCAGCAGCGATTCGCTCAGCGAATCCAAAGGATACATCAGTCCGAACACCATTCAAAACGTTGGGAAAATGATCGTAATGAATTCAATCATTGGCCCACATATTAATAAAACACATCCATGGGCAGACTGGAACACATTAGGAAAAATTTCATACCGTCCTGTTCAATACACAAAAGAAAATTACATTCAAAACCTGAAAGAAATTGGTTTTATTCAATTACTTTCAGAAATGGATGTAATAAATAATAAATCACATCAAATATTTTTATCAGAATACAAAAATTTCTGATATGAGTATTTTCAATATTTATAAACTTTAACTTTAAATTTAATATCAATGAATCGCCGCCACCTAATTCAAACGCTTAGCTCTATTGGCTTGCCTTTAACAAGTCTATCGAACTTTTCCATTGCCAATCAAATGGAGAAATCGTCAAACCCATGGGATCAAGCATCAGCCATCACCCAAAGATTAAGAAAGCCACTCACGTTCAAAAATCAAAATTTTAATATTTTAAATTTTGGTGCTATGTCTTGCCAATTAAAAGAAATTCAAGGACTTGTCGATCATCATAAATCGGGGCTTATAACCACTCCAGAAAATAATTCATTTGATTGCCGTGTTGCCATTACGAACGCAATCAATGCTTGTCACCAAGCAGGTGGAGGCAAGGTTATTATTCCAAAAGGTAATTGGTATTGCGCAGGATCAATCATCTTAAAATCAAATGTGCATGTTCACCTTGAGTCAGGAGCGCATATTTATTTCAGCAACTCACCAGAAGATTATGCGAAATATGGCGAATTTGATTGTGGTGCGAACGGGAAACTCTCCTTCACACGCTGGCAAGGAAACGACTGTCTAAATTTCACGTCAATGATTTATGCATATGGACAACACAATATTGCCTTGACAGGCGAAGATTGGTCAAGCGTACTTGATGGTCAAGGCGGCCTACCCTTTACCAACACTGAGGGCGCTTGGTGGTCCTGGAAATCAGGTATCTCTCAGGGAGTTAAAAATAGCAAATCAATGAGTGGTTCTTCTGTTAACCCGATGAATGAAAACACTTTTAAATTAGTCGCTCACGGCCTGGATGAAAATACAAGGGTTTCAATCGCAGGTTCTGACAAAAGGTGGCTCACCGATGAGTTTTTTCTACCGTCCTTATCTGAAGCAAAGGTCAAGAAGGAGCTAAGGGTCTTTGGACTTGGACATTACTTAAGACCTTGCTTGATCAATTTGGTTAATTGCACTGATGTTCTTTTATCAGGTTATCAATCGACCAACTCGCCTTTTTGGCAGCACCATCCCATCAACTGCAAAAATTTGTACATCCACGATGTTTACTGCAATAGTCTTGGCCCAAATAGTGACGGGTTTGATCCGGAATCCTGTGATCAAGTCCTGGTTGAAAATTGCACTTTTGACACAGGAGATGACTGTATCGCCATTAAATCAGGTAAAAATTTAGATACTCAACTTGGTCCATCTCAAAATATCGTGATTCAAAATTGCATCATGCAGAGTGGCCACGGAGGCATCACACTAGGAAGCGAAATGTCTGGCGGCATTAAAAATATCTTTGTTCAAGATATTTTGATGGAAAATAAAAATTGGAAAACCAACCCATTGAATACAGCTATCCGTCTAAAAACCAATATGAACAGAGGAGGCTACTTAATGAACTTTCATGTTCGTAGAATTTCACTTCCAAATGGAGTACAAACGACTCCTGCCTTTTATAAAAGTTTGCCCAATTCACCTATTAATTCAAAAACACTACCTATTGCTGCCGGCGCAGTTGTAACGTTCGATTGCGATTACTCCCCAACAAACGACAACATCAGAACCCGTCCACCTGTCATTGATAACGTTCATATCTCAGATGTTCAAGTAGGCAATGTTATGACGGAAAAAGGTTTATTTTCTTGTTATCAACCCATCGTCATTTTGGGTCCTGTAAAAGAGAGCTACAACGGACCTGATGTTTCAAAATTTATTTATCCGGTCGATCACGTATACATCAGTAACTGTGATTTTGGTAAACCCGTAAATGCAGATCAACCTATTTTTTTACACAATGTGAAATTATTATCTTTGTCAAATGTAGTGATCAATCGCGAGGTGATCAACTCAGAAATGAAAAAAGAGGCTTAATCGACAAAATAGGGGATCAATCTTTATGATATGTTATTTCACAAAACAAGAGTTATACCA
>CAIQUZ010000022.1 GCA_903875135.1 uncultured beta proteobacterium
GTAAATAATTCATCACGAGTTGGGTCGTAAATAACGCCCTGCTGGACCACTCCATTGACAAACAAGGCAATGGAGACGGCAAATTGCGGAAAACCATGAATAAAATTGGTGGTGCCGTCAATAGGGTCAATGACCCACAAAAAGTGTTCTTCAGGGTCCTCTTCTTGTAAACGGACGACTTCATCCCAAGCCAATCCACCTAAACTCTCACCATGGGCATTTAAATAGCCGCTCTCTTCTGCAAGAATGTGATGAGAAGGGTAAGACTCCCTTAATACCTCAATGACCGCGTATTCAACAGCACGATCCACTTCGGTCACAAAATCATTTTGCTGCTTACGAGCCACTTGCAAGCGTTCTAAATTTAAAGAAGCACGGTTCATAATATTGCCAGCACTACGCGCTGCTTTAATCGCTACGTTCATCATCGGATGCATAAATAGTTCTCAAAAAGTAGAATACAACAACAAGGAAGAACACAAATTGATAAAGAGCAAGTTAAGTGATACTTAACGTAAGTTGATTATTTTAACCAAATTACCTTCAGAAAGCGAATCATGCAAAGCGTCTCCTGGATTTTGCATCAAACTAGCCATACTGGAAATGTGGGTTCAGCCGCTAGAGCTATTAAAACAATGGGCTTTGATCAATTAATCTTAGTCGACCCCAAGAACCCAGAAGCGATTCAAACACCCGATGCAATCGCATTGGCGAGTGGTGCCGATGACGTTCTCGCCAAAGCACAAGTAATGACAACGCTAGATAAGGCTACAAAGTCATCCCGACTCGTCTTTGGATTATCAGCTAGAGACCGTGAATTTGGTCCGCCGAGCATCTCTATCAAAGAAGCTTGTGCGATCGCCAAAGACCAAAGCTGCGCCTTTTTATTTGGTACTGAGCGGACTGGTCTGCGTAATGAGGATTACCACTACTGCACTCACCGAGTTTGGATTGATGCTAACCCAATCTACTCATCGCTCAACTTAGCACAAGCCGTGATGGTATGTGCCTATGAAATGCGTCAATCTTTACAAGAGAGTGCGCAACTCAAGCTCCCACAAGTTGCGCCACGAGCGAATATCGAAGCGATTAACGCCCTCATGGAACACTTACGAGAAGGACTCATCGCCATTGAATTTCTCGACCCGTCCCATCCCAAAAAACTCATGGAACGATTACGTTCTTTATTTGATCGCGCTGGTCTATACCCAGAAGAAGTTGACCTCCTCAGAGGGGTTGCTAAGCAAATGATCCTCAAAAATGACAAAGGATTTAAACTATAGTCATGGCATTCAATATTTTCGAAACCGTCGATTCTATTATGGCTCGCGATCCTGCAGCCAGAAATCGCTTTGAGGTGATGACCTGCTATCCAGGTCTGCACGCCGTTTGGGTTCACCGTATCTCGCACGCTCTATGGAACTCGGGCTTTAAATGGCCCGCAAGATTCCTGTCTCACTTGTCCAGAGTGATTAATGGTATTGAGATTCATCCAGGCGTAAAAATCGGTAAACGTGTTTTTATCGACCATGGTTTGGGGACCGTTATTGGAGAAACCAGTGAAATCGGTGATGACTGCACGATTTATCAAGGGGTCACGCTGGGTGGCACCTCTTTATTTAAAGGTGCTAAACGCCACCCAACCCTAGGGCGCGGGGTCGTGGTGAGCGCTGGGGCAAAAATTTTAGGTGGCTTTACCATTGGCGACTACGCTCGCGTGGGATCAAACGCCGTGGTCTTGAAAGAAGTACCTGCTAATGCCACCGCAGTGGGCATCCCCGCCAGAATTATTCGCGCTGAATTACCGAGCACTGCCTCACCAACCTCATCTTCTGAGTTCTCTGCCTATGGTATTACCCCTGAAGCCGATGACCCCGTCTCACTGGCACTCAAAAGCTTAATCGATATCACGCTCGAACTAGAAGCAAAAGTAAAAACCTTAGAGCTACAAGTGTCTTCCAATCGTGAAGATTGCGCTGAAACAGTGTCACACGCGAAAGATATTGATCAGTTAAAAAACTGGCTCAAAGATTAATCATATGCAGGATCAACTGGCAGGTCACTCACCGGCAATGCAGCAGTTTTTACGCATCAAAGCAGAAAACCCACATGCTTTACTCTTTTTCCGGATGGGTGATTTTTATGAACTCTTCTTTGACGATGCGCTCATCGCTTCGAAAATTTTAGATATCACCCTAACCCAACGAGGTCAATCGAATGGTGCCCCCATCAAAATGGCGGGAGTACCCTATCACTCGGCAGAACAATACCTCGCCAAACTCATTCAAGCCGGTCAAAGCGTGGCTATATGCGAACAAGTTGGTGACCCCGCAACCAGTAAAGGTCCTGTTGAGCGCAAAGTGATGCGCATCTTGACACCTGGGACAGTCACCGATAAAGCACTTTTGTCAGAACGAAAAAATGCTAGCCTATTAGCCTTATTTTCACATCAACAAGAGATCGGTATTGCTTGGCTGGTGATGGCTAGTGGTGAATTACGCATTGCGCAGTTTGCCCGATCTGAGTTATCGCAACATCTTGCCCGTATCGCCCCTTCTGAATGGCTCTGTATGCCAGAACAATGGCAAGCTCTAGCTCCTTTTTTAGAAGACTTACCTTATTTATCGGCGCCCAATACTGAACAAGTGCCGGGCTGGGTGTGGCAAACCAAAGATGGAGCACAGCGCCTTGCGCAAACACTCGAACTCCAGGATTTATCCGTCTTAGGGATTGATGATAGCCACCCAATGCCACTCGCACTGCATGCCGTTGGGGTACTCTTATCTTTTGCCGCGCATACCCAAGGCCTCGGTTGGACCGGCAAGATTCCGCACCTTCAGTCGTGTCAAGTTGAGAGTAATGATTTATATATCGGTATGGACGAAGCAACGCGCCGCAATCTAGAACTGACACAAACTCTGCGCGGTGAAACAGAGCCAACACTATTCTCATTATTAGATGATTGCGCCAACCCGATGGGTAGTCGCTTATTGCGACATTGGATTCACCATCCACTTCGCTCCCAAGATATCGTTCGCCTGCGCCATGCCGCTGTGAATGAATTTTCTCAACACCCTTTTGAATTTCAAGCATTACGTGCAGAGTGGTCAAACATCTCCGATATCGAGCGGATCGCCTCGCGAATCGCTTTAAAAAGTGTCCGGCCCAAAGACTTATCGAGCTTAAGAGATACGCTAGATAGTCTACCGCAAATGCAATTGGCGCTTGGCACAATCAATCAAGCATCGTCATTGTTACAAGATCTTTGTCAAGATTTAAGCATCGAACACGACTTAATCGATTTATTGCACCGTGCAGTGATGACCGATCCTGCTAGTGTGATTCGTGAAGGGGGCGTCATCGCCAATGGTTACAACGCTGACCTCGATGAACTTAGAGCACTCAGCGCTGATACCGGCCAATTTCTGCTTGATCTTGAGGCTCGCGAAAGAGTAAGGACGGGTATTCATACTTTGCGCGTTGAATTTAATAAAATCCATGGATTTTTTATCGAGGTGACGCACGGTCAAACCGATAAAGTGCCACTGGATTATCAACGTCGACAAACCCTGAAAAATGCAGAACGGTACATTACCCCAGAATTAAAGACCTTCGAAGATAAAGCGCTCTCTGCCAAAGAAAAAAGTTTCGCCTTGGAAAAACAACTGTTCGAAGAACTCGTCCAGATATTGCAAGTTACGATTCCGAAAATCCAACGTATCGCTCGTGCTCTCGCACAGCTGGATGTCTTAGGCAGTTTTGCCAGTTGCGCTAAAACCTATCAATGGTCGGCACCGACACTGGTCAATCAAACGATGTTGCAGATCCAAAACGGTCGCCATCCTGTCGTGGAAGCCCAACTAGCCAAAAAAGCCCTAACTTTCTCTGGAAATGATGGTGAACTTCATCATGGGCGACGAATGCTGATGATCACCGGTCCCAATATGGGCGGTAAATCAACGTATATGCGTCAAATGGCTTTGATTACTATCATGGCCTATATGGGCTCTTTTGTGCCCGCCAAGGCGGCGCAATTAGGTCCTATCGATCAAATCTTTACCCGCATCGGTGCGGCGGATGATTTAGCCAGTGGCAAATCCACTTTTATGGTGGAAATGACAGAAGCTGCCGGGATATTACATCGCGCCACACCGAATAGCCTTGTTCTGATGGATGAAATCGGTCGCGGAACGTCCACCTTCGATGGTCTTTCACTCGCATGGGCTATTGCTAAATATCTGCTTGAAGTAAATCAAAGCCTAACTTTATTTGCAACGCACTATTTAGAACTCGCACATCTACCAAGCTCTTATCCGCAATGCATTAATGTTCACCTATCCGCTATCGAGCAAGGAAAAGAACTGATCTTCTTGCATCAAGTTAAACCAGGTCATGCCAGTCAAAGCTACGGATTACAAGTGGCGCAATTAGCCGGAGTACCAAAACCAATTATTGTGCAAGCCCGTAAAAAATTAACCCAATTAGAGTCGCAAAATCAAGAACAAGGTGTGCAAAATGATTTATTTGCGATTGGTTCTGAAAACTCTTTTGAGATGGATTTTGAACAAGTCATCGAACCCAATATGATTGAACAAGCGGTTCGAGAATTAGATCCAGATTCACTCAGCCCCAAAGAGGCTTTAGATGCGCTCTACCAACTGAAAAAATTACTGAGTTAATGTAGCGTCGGGTAATTAAGCGGTGGTAGATTCATTAAATCGTCGAGATTTTCATAATCAGTATCGTCATCGTTCTCACCGACCATCAAACCCATCGCATCATCCGCTCGGCCATTCTCAACCTCTTCCGGTGTCGCGGGACGTATATCGGATACCTGAATCCAAAAACGTAGCGCCATACCCGCTAAAGGATGATTGGCGTCAAGAATGACGCGATCTTCCGCTAAATCCGTAATGGTATAGATGAGGGTCTCCTCATCTTCGTCATCTGCAGCGATAAACTCTGCGCCATCTTCCTCTTCATCCACCGATGGAACGCCTTCAAATTGCATCCCAATCTCAAGCGGTTCCGGAAAACGTTCGCGTTGTTCAATTCTTAACAAATCTGCATCATAATCACCAAATGCATCGTGTGGTTCAAGTTGTAGCTTTGTTTCAAAGCCAACTTCTTGTCCATCGAGCAATTCTTCAATTTTCGGAAAAGTGCCAGCATATCCCCCGTGTAAATACACCATGGGATCCGCTGACTCTTCAATTAAATTGTCTTGAGCGTCAGATAAACGGTATATTAGCGAAACAACAGTATTTTTTTCAATCTTCATTAAAGATATTCTACTTGAAACCACAATACACTCCCCCAACTCCACCCTTTCCCCTCCCTCTCAAGGCACCTTGGGCCCTTTTAGGCCAAATGAGCCCAACTGAATTTATGCGGGATTACTGGCAAAAAAAACCTTTATTAGTCAGAGGAGCAATTCCTGCATTTGGCATGGACCCTGAACTAGAAAGCCCAATTTCTAATAAAGAGCTTTATGAATTAGCGAGTTATGACTTGGTAGAATCTCGCCTTGTTAAAAGTCACCCCTGGCGACTCGAGCACGGCCCTCACGCCATTCGCTCCATCCCTAAAGTCACGCAAAAAGATTGGACCATGCTCATCCAAGGAATGGAAGGTTGGCACCCGGCCGCTGCAAAAGTTCTCTCGTGGTTTCGATTTATTCCAGACTACCGACTCGATGATTTAATGATTAGTATCGCAGGCCCTGGCGGCGGTGTAGGACCTCACCTCGACTCCTACGATGTCTTTTTAATCCAAATGCAAGGTCGACGTACTTGGAGAATTCAGTCCCAACCAAAAAAAGGATTTATTGAAGATCTGCCCTTGAAGATTCTCTCCGAGTTCAACCCTTCCGATGAGTGGACCCTCAATCCTGGTGACTTACTTTATCTTCCACCTCAAATTGCTCACGAGGGAGTTGCACTAGATCCCGGCACACAAACTTGGTCAGTGGGCTTTAGGGCTTTAAGTTGGCGTGAGCTTTTGCAAGAAACACTGTGGCGACTTGCCGATCAACTCGATGACGACATCAGCTTGGGACAAATTCTCACAGACCCTCATCAACAAGCCAGCGATCGGCCCTCAAAAATCCCAGGCCACTTAATCCAATCCCTTAAAAACCGATTTAATGAACTACCATGGCATGGTAAAAACCTAGAGGACCTTCTAGAATTTTCTCTTGGAGAAATCCTCTCCGAACCGAAGCCTCAAGTCGTTTTCTCACCAGACATTGACCTTTTATCTGAAAATGAATTCAGAACCGCCTGTTTATTGCAGGGTCTTTCAGTTCATCCACAGAGCCGTTTGAGCATTAGTTCAGACTATCTATTTTGTAATGGCACTTTACTGACATTTTTAGATAAAAAATCTGAAGCCTATGAATATTGGCTACTTTTTGCTCATCAACGAGGTTTTTTACCCATTCAATGCCGTCGATTCTTAGCCTATCCATCGATGTTTGAACACGTTTATGAAGGTTATTGCAATGGTTGGTTTGAACTAGGAGAGTATGGTTTATAAAAACTCATCCTACGTACATAAGTTTTAGCTATAATTATTTTGGATTTAAAAAAATAGTCCAACACCAATTAACCGGTAATTGTTGTTATCTTGTTTTAACTAATTAAAAGGATATTACTCATGAAGAAGTCACTATTATTAGCAGCGTTGTTAGCCTTAGCCGTTGTTGCATGTAGCAAAACTGAAACTCCTGCTCCTGCAGCTTCTACTCCTGCTCCAGAAGCAGCTAAAGAAGCAACTGCTGCTGTTGATTCAGCTAAGGACGCTGTTAAAGAAGCTGGTGCTGCAGCTGTTGATGCGACTAAAGAAGCTGGTACTGCTGCCGTTGATGCGGCTAAAGATGCAATGAAGAAGTAAGTTTCCGTCGCTATGATAAGCCGCTCCATTTGAGCGGCTTTTTTATTCCGCTCAAGATTCATCATCATGAATATACCCCGTCCTTCACAGAGCACGCCGCTTCATGTCAGACTATTGGGATACGCTGGATTAATTCCATTTCTGAGTAGTTCATTGGCCCTTGCTGTCCTACAACACACGCAAATTGGCTGGTTGGAAATTGGGCTTTCCTATGGAGCTATTATCCTCAGTTTCTTAGGAGGTCTTCACTGGGCTTTTGCGATGACCCTGCCTGAACTCACCACCCAACAAAAAAATCAACGATTTATCTGGAGTGTCATTCCCTCATTACTAGCATGGTCAAGCTTTGCGCTTTCTCCAATGAATGCTACCTTGGTGTTGGTGATTGGATTTTTAAGTCACTTATCGCAAGACTTTTATATAAAAAAGCTGGCAAATATGCCAGCTTGGTATTTACCACTTCGCATGCAACTCACCGCAGTTGCATGCCTTTGTTTGATCATTAATTACTTACTTGCTCATCAATAACCTTTAGAATCTGCTGATCTGTGTCACCCTTGACCACCAGACCATTTTCATCCAACGCTGTCACCCTGGTAGACGTCCCATCACTCTTCACAATCACACGGTACTTTTTAGCTTTTTTGAGATCATCCTCTTTGGATGATGAGAACCATCCAGTGAACCATGAACTCGATTTCTTTGGATCAACATCTTTAGAATTCACAAAACGAACGTAATAAATACCTTGTGAGCGATCACGATCCTCTACCGTAAAATTGGAGCGATCTAAGGCTAAACCAATTTCGCGCCATGATTTATCGAATCCTTGATTAACCGTCAAAACACTGAGATCTCCCTCCTCAGTTAAACGAGATTTTTTCGTACTTGTCGCCGGTACCGCTTTTGCTATGTCTGATTTAGCGCTGTCATAACCAACACCAAGATATGTCATCAGGCGCGCTAACATTTCTGCCTCTAACTCAGGATCAGAAGGTCGTGCGGTCCACAATGTCGTCTCTGCAATATTTGAAGCCGATTTTGAGTATAACTTCTCCTCAGCACCTTTATGACTTATATAAATCTCTGTCTCACCAGCGGCATTTTTTTCAAATCGTGTTCTAAACTTATCTCGCTCACCCGTAGAGTAAATACTATCTAATGCGCTTCCTAAGAATCGGCGGACAAAATCCTGTGGAATCTTGGCGCGGTTTTCTGCCCAATCCGTTTCCATAATCCCCGTTACAGGAGAATCGGTCACTAATAAAAATCCCGTATCTTCCCAAAAAGATCGAACTTTAGGATAGAGCTCAGAAGGATTTTTAGAAACCACTAACCAACGACGTTGTCCATCTCTCTCGACACGAATACCAGCCTGAGTTGGAGTCACCGTATTAGTTTTATCGTCCAGCTTCTTTTTGACTGTCGAAGAATTGTATTGAGACAGCGTAGCCGTTCCATCACTGACGGCATAACGCTTCTCAGAGCTCGTAGCAGTCAAGTCAGGAGGAATCGCTAAACTCGGTGTTTTTTTCTCACCTTGTGATTTGTAATCAATTGTCTCACCATTGAGCGTCGAAGTACAAGATGTCAAGAACAAGACACTCGATACAAGCCCAATGGAATACGCTTGAATAAGTTTTAATTCGTTACGCATAAAGTCCTAACTTGATTAAGCAATTAAACCAATCTTTCGTAATTCATCTTTTAAGGGTTCACGAAGATTATCTGATAAAGGTATCAATGGTAAACGAATCCCTGCATCAATCATTCCCATTTGATGCAATGCCCATTTAACGGGAATTGGATTAGGCTCGGCAAACATCATTTGATGAAGTTTGAGTAACTGAAACTGAATCTCGCGTGCACGGATCAAATTTCCGGTCACCGCAGCCTCACACAATGCCGACATCCACTGTGGCGCAATATTCGCTGTTACTGAAATATTGCCCTGCCCACCCATCAACATCAAAAAGATAGCCGTTAAATCATCGCCCGAGTAGACCGCAAAATGCGAGCTCTTCTGTTCTTTAAGTCCCGCCAGTAAAGCGCTACCGCGCTCCAAATTTCCAGTAGCATCCTTAATACCAACTATCCCAGGAACTTGAGCTAAACGTAAGATGGTGGCATTACTCATATCAGCAACAGTTCGCCCAGGGACGTTATATAAAATCACCGGCAAATCGACTGCTTGTGCAATGGTCTTAAAGTGCGCATAAATACCATCTTGAGTCGGCTTATTGTAGTAAGGGACAACCTGTAAGCTAGCATTGGCGCCAACTTGCTTGGCAAATTTCGTTAATTCAATCGCCTCAGTAGTAGAGTTGCCCCCCGTACCAGCGATAACCGGAATGCGCCCATCAATATGCTCTACAGCAATCCGAATCAACTCCGAATGCTCTTCAACATTGACCGTTGGCGACTCTCCAGAGGTGCCTACAATCACAATGCC
Source organism: uncultured beta proteobacterium (assembly GCA_903875135.1). GTDB lineage: Bacteria > Pseudomonadota > Gammaproteobacteria > Burkholderiales > Burkholderiaceae > Polynucleobacter. Next base: position 9,347 of record CAIQUZ010000022.1, read on the forward strand.
ATGAGTACCCTGATCAACATGCCAATCCAACAAGCGACGAAGTCCCTCAAGATCCAAAGAACCATCTTCGAACATCGGCGTCACAATGGCGACAACGCTGCCCAAAATTGAGTGCTGTGGATAAAGAGATTTCATATTCATCGTAGAATTGTAGCCTAATCTTTGGTTCTTACGGCACAAATTCGTTGAATCATGGCGGGTTTTGGAAGTGTCACTTCGAGTTGTTCAAAAGCAAGAATATGGAAGTGATACCCCATCGCAATTTCCAATAACTCGTTCTCTTTCAATAAAAAGTTCGGATTCGATGGTTTGCCATAACGCTCATTACCTACCGCAAAAGTTTCATAGATCATCACCCCACCAACTTCCAGTTGCTCAAACAAGCGCAGTAAATGGGGTCGATACAAATAATTCGTCACAATAATGCCAGCAAATAACTCGTTCTCTTCCTCTAAAACACACATTTCCTGCTCTAGGTCAATACAACGCAACTCGATCGGAAGGGGTTGACAGAGGTCTATAGAAGTTTCTAACTCCATCAAACACTGGCGATCTCGGTCCATCGCCAAGATAGAGTGTCCCAAGCTTAAAAGGTACCGCGCATGCCGGCCAGTCCCACAGGCATAGTCTAGGACACGATAAGATAGTTCATTACTTTTGGGGATCTGGGAGGCAAATCGAACAACCCAATCAGAGGGCAAAGACTGATTATGAGTAATCAAGTCCCATCGCCTCGCGAACATCTCGCATCGTCTCTTGCGCTGCTTTACGCGCTACATCACAACCATCCGCAATGAGAGCACGCAATAAACTGGGGTCATCAAGATACTTTTGCGCCCGCTCTAACATGGGTTGTTGTTCTTTTAAGATACTTTGAATGAGGGGTTCCTTACATTCCAAGCAACCAATACCAGCGGAAGTGCACCCTTGCGAAGCCCAATCCTTCGTTACTTGATCAGAATACACAGCATGTAATTCCCATACTGGACAGTGGTTGGGATTGCCCGGGTCAGTCCTTCTGATCCTCGCAGGATCCGTCGGCATCGTTTTGACCTTTTTCGTAATGGACTCAGCATCTTCCCTGAGAGCGATCGTATTACCGTAGGACTTGGACATTTTTTGTCCATCTAGCCCTGGCATTTTTGATGCTTGAGTCAGTAAGGCTTGAGGTTCAAGCAAGATAATCTTACGAGCGCCTTCTAAATAACCGAATAAACGCTCACGATCACCCATTGATAAACTTTGCGCCTCATGAACTATCGCTTGCGCTTGTTCTAAAGCTTCCTGATCACCCTTTTCTTGGAATGCGACTCGGGCTTCTAAATATAACTTCGTTCTTTTACCGCCTAGTTTTTTGGCCGCTTCCAAAGCTTTTTCTTCAAAGCCAGCTTCACGACCATATAAATAGTTGAAGCGTCTAGCAACCTCACGAGTCATCTCGACGTGAGGTACTTGATCTTCGCCAACCGGAACATGCTCTGCACGATAAATTAAAATATCTGCTGCCTGCAATAAGGGATAACCTAAAAATCCATACGTTTGCAAATCTTTTTCACGTAATTTTTCAATTTGATCTTTATAAGTCGGAACCCTTTCTAACCAACCCAATGGAGTACCCATGGCGAGCAATAAAAATAACTCGGAATGCTCAGGTACCTTACTCTGAATAAATAAAGTAGCTTGCGAAGGATCCACCCCTGCCGCTAACCAATCAATCACCATCTCCCAAACAGACTCTTCAATCAACTCCGGTGATTCGTAATGAGTCGTCAGTGCGTGCCAATCAGCCACAAAGAAAAAGCAAGGGTACTCGGATTGCAAACGGACCCAATTTTTTAAGACTCCGTGATAATGACCCAAATGTAGTGCCCCCGTGGGGCGCATTCCAGATAAAACGCGTTCAGAAAACATAGGTAGATAGACTTAAAATAATGACCAAATAGGTTTGAGATGACTCGGCAACAGTGGCAAATGCCCAAGATCAATATAACTTTCACTAGAATCATGAAAATCTGATCCACGTGAAGCATAAAAATCATACTTCTTTGCTATTTTGGCATACTCTTCGTACTGATGGGGACTATGACTTCCAGTAATCACCTCAATACCCAAGCCTCCCGCTGCCAAAAAAGCTTTATACAACTCATCTTTTTGCAATTCAGTGAAGCGATAACGCCCAGGATGGGCAATGACGGCTGCACCACCCGCCGCTTTAATCCACTCAACGGACTCTTGTAAAGTCGCCCAAATGTGACCAACATAACCAGGCTTGCCTTCAATTAAGTAATGTTTAAAGACGTCATCGGTCGATTTACAGATATTTTTTTCCACTAAAAACCGAGCAAAATGCGTGCGTGATAACAATTCATGATTACCAGCAAAACGAAGGGCTCCTTCGTAAGCTCCAGCAATTCCAACTAGCTCTAACTGGCTGGCCATCTCTTGACCGCGAGCACTTCGACCATCCCTAGTTTTACGTAAACCTTCGATCAACATCAGATTTTCTGGATCAATACCAACGCCAACAATATGAATCGTTTGCCCCATCCAACTAACTGAAATTTCGACACCGCCGAGATATTTCATGCCTAGTTGTTCTGCCGCCACTTTGGCTCTTTGTTGTCCACCAAGGACATCATGGTCAGTGAGCGACCACAATTCCACACCATTTTGATAGGCACGCTGTGCCAAAGCCTCAGGAGTCAATGTGCCATCTGACACCACGGAATGACAATGCAAATCGGCATTTATAGAATTCATGAGTCTATTCTACCGTTTTCGGGACAACATTTCGATAAAAGGTACTTGATAAAATCAGAAAAAATGTCGATTCGCCGTTAAGTCAACGAAGTGTCGACCACACGACGAGGGGCATGCAAATATTCTTTGGATTGCATTTCAATAATCCGAGACACCGTTCTGTGAAATTCTCCAGCCATCTGACCTTCCACATACAACTCATCCGCGGCAACTGCTGCGGTCATGATGAGCTTAATTTTATGATCATAAAAAACATCAATGAGCCATGTAAAGCGCCTTGCTTCACTTGACATTAACAAAGTCATTTTTGGAATATTGGTTAATATCACCGTATGAAACATGGAAGCAATTTCTAAATAATCATTTTGTGACCTAGGTCCACCACACAGAACCCCGAAGTCGAACCAAGCAATACCACCCGCACGACGCTCACATTCAATGACGCGATTTTCAATATGCAATTCTTTGGATTCGTCAGTATGCGCTCCGGCTAATTGATTAAAAACCTCTTTCATTCGGTCATCAACTTCTTGACTCAGTGGTGTCAAATACGCTTGTACCTGATCCATGACGACCTTACGATAATCAACTCCAGCATCAATGTTCATCACATCTAATTTTTGCTCCAATAACCGGATCGCTGGTAAAACACGGTCCCGATGTAAGCCATCCGGATATAGTAAATCCGGTCGATAATTGGAGGTCATAATAAACTGCACCTGATTTTTAAATAAGGCGTCGAGCAGTCGATACAAAATCATGGCGTCGGCAACATCACTAACATGAAATTCATCAAAACAAATCAGTTGATAACGCTGGCCAATCTTTTTACCTAACTCATCTAAAGGATCTGCCTGACCTCGCAAATCTTGCAACTCTCGGTGAACCTCTCGCATAAATTCATGAAAATGAAGACGAGTCTTTTTTTCAATCTGAATCGCATCATAAAAACTATCCATGATGAATGATTTGCCACGTCCAACCCCTCCCCAAAAATACACTCCCTTAGGAACATTGGGAGTGGATGACTTCATGAGTCGAGAAAACAATCCTGAGGACTTAACGGGCAAAGACTCCCACTCATCCTGGCATTGTTGTAAACGGGCAACTGCTGCCTCTTGGGCAACATCGCTGTTATACCCTTTTTTAACAAGCGTTGCTTGATATAACTCCGTAACGCGCATGTATTCCTGAATTAAAAATTCAAAGCTCTTCGATCCGTAGCTAAGGCAGCCTCTCGAATTGGTTCTGATAAGCTCGGGTGCGGATGACAAATACGAGCAATATCTTCAGCTGAGGCTTTAAACTCCATCGCTACAACTGCCTCTGCAATCAAATCAGAAGCAGCCGAAGCAATGATGTGTACTCCTAGGATTTCGTCGGTCGTAGCATCTGCCAATATTTTGACAAAGCCATCAGCTGAACCCATTCCTAATGCACGCCCATTGGCAGCAAACGGAAATTGACCCGGTTTATAAGCACGACCTTCAGCTTTGAGCTGCTGCTCATTTTTTCCAACCCAAGCAATCTCTGGAGATGTGTAAATCACCCAAGGAATACAGTTGTAATCGATGTGGGGTTTTTGACCCGCCAAGATTTCAGCAACCATGACACCCTCATCTTCCGCTTTGTGCGCAAGCATTGGGCCACGAACCACATCACCAATCGCATAGATACCAGGAACACTGGTGGCACAAGTGTGGTCGTCAATAGGAATAAAGCCACGCTCATCGGTCTTGAGTCCAACAGCCTCAAGATTCAAACCGTCGGTATTGGGAATACGTCCAACCGAGACAATCAATCGATCCACGACCAATGACTGTTCGCTACCAGCCGCGTCAACATAAGAAACGGTGACATTGTTTTTACCTTTTTTAACTTCACCAATCTTGACGCCTAATTGAAACTGTAGCCCTTGTTTGGTGAATAGTTTTTGTGCTTCAGTAGCAATCCCCTGATCACAAGCACCCAAAAATGTCGGCAGGGCTTCTAAAATAGTGACCTCAGATCCTAAACGGCGCCACACCGAGCCAAGCTCTAAACCAATGACTCCGGCACCAATCACGCCGAGCTTTTTGGGAGTTTGATCAAACTTCAAACCGCCTTCGTTATCACAAATCAATACATTATCAACCCCCATGCCAGGTAAATGACGTGCTTTAGATCCTGAAGCAATAATGACGTGTTTAGCAGAAACCGTTTGGGGCTCTTTACCGTGAATAGCTAACTGATAAAGCCCATTCTCTTTACCGACAAAAGAGGCATAACCTTTTAAATGCGTTACCTTATTCTTCTTGAACAAGAACTGAATTCCACCCGTCATCTTGGTAACAATGCTATCTTTGCGAGAAATCATCTTTGGCACATTGATCGAGGCACCCTTGATATCAATACCATGATCAGCAATATGCTTCTCCACATTCTCAAATTCTTCTGAGGATGCTAGTAATGCTTTAGAAGGAATACAACCAACATTTAAACAAGTACCGCCTAAGCGTGGTTCTGCTTTAGGGTCGTCGTAGGCATTGCCCTCAGCACAAGCAACCGTGAAACCAAGTTGGGCAGCGCGAATTGCGGCAATATATCCGCCAGGTCCAGCACCAATTACCACCACATCAAATTCTTGACTCATTGTTCTTCCTTAAATGAATATTCCGTCGTTTAAATATCAAGCAATAAACGTGCTGGATCTTCTAACGCCTCTTTCATGGCTACTAAGCCAAGAACGGCTTCACGACCGTCAATGATGCGGTGATCATAAGACAGTGCCAAATAATTCATCGGACGAATCACAATCTGACCATCTTCCACCACGGCACGATCTTTCGTCGCATGAATCCCTAAAATGGCAGACTGCGGTGGATTAATAATCGGTGTAGATAACATCGAACCAAAAATACCACCATTGGAAATCGAGAATGTGCCACCGGTTAAGTCGTCTAAAGTCAATTTACCATCTCGCGCCTTGGCACCAAACTCAGCAATTTTCTTTTCAATTTGCGCTAAATTCATTTGATCAACATCGCGCAAAATAGGCACCACTAAACCACGTGGTGAACCAACCGCAATTCCCACATCAAAATAACCGTGATAAACAATATCAGTTCCGTCTACTGATGCATTCAATACGGGATATTTTTTCAACGCGTGAACCGCTGCTTTCACAAAGAACGACATGAAACCCAACTTCACCCCATGCTCTTTCTCGAAGATTTCTTTATATTTATTGCGCATGTTAATTACTGGCGCCATATTCACTTCATTAAAGGTAGTCAAAATCGCATTGGTTGCCTGAGACTCAAGAAGACGCTCAGCAATCCGTGCACGAAGTCGACTCATAGCAACGCGCTCTTCAGGTCGATTACCGTAATCAACATCAACAGGTAACTGACTTAACTTGGGCGCAACAGGCGCCTTCGCAGGAGCCGGACTTGCCGTTAGCGCATCCGCTTTTGTAACACGTCCATCTTTACCAGAGCCCGCAACATCGGTTGCAGACATGTTTTTCTCAGCCAAAATTTTAGCGGCCGAAGGCATTGCGATTCCAGCTGCGCTATTTGAAGCAGGTGTAGTTGCCGGAACTGACTTCGCTACCGGGGGAGATGCAGTTGCAGCAACGGCGGGTGCCGCAGCGCCTTTGCCATCACTATCAATTTTAGCGATCAACTCATCAGAAACGACCGTGCCGCCATTGGCAACCACGATTTCTGATAACACGCCAGCAGATGGCGCCGGTACTTCCAAGACCACTTTGTCAGTTTCGATCTCAATCAAAATCTCATCAATTGCAACATAGTCTCCGGCTTTTTTCTTCCATTGTAAAAGTGTTGCTTCCGCAACAGACTCTGAAAGTTGGGGAACTTTGACTTCAAAAATTGCCATGGTAAATCCTTATATTGGGTAATTGGTGTTGTTGATTTATAGTTTTATTTAAAAAGCGCATAACCTTTTAACTTTGCAAACGCGCCATCAACCAACGATTTCTGTTGCTCTTGATGCAAGTGCGAATATCCACACGCTGGTGAAGCTGATGCTGGACGGCCGGAATAACTCAACTTCTGACCCTCCACCATATTTTCGTGGATATTGTGTTGAATAAAGAACCATGCTCCTTGATTTTGTGGCTCATCCTGCGTCCAAACAAGCTCTGTGACGTTGGGATATTTTTTCAGTTCTGCAGAAAATGCTTTATGTGCAAATGGGTATAACTGCTCCATTCGAATAATCGCGGTATCTTTAGATTTTTTGGCTTCACGTGCTTTGACTAGATCGTAATAGACCTTACCAGAGCACATAATTAAGCGTGTCACTTTTTCTGGATCAACATTGGCATCTTGTTCACCAAGCACAGTATGAAACTCACCTTTGGTAAATTCAACAATCGGGGAAGTCGCATCTTTGTTTCGCAGTAATGATTTCGGTGTCATGATGATCAAGGGCTTGCGGAACGGCCGAATCATTTGACGACGCAACAGATGGAATATTTGTGACGCTGTCGTTGGTTGAACGACTTGCATATTCATATCGGCACATAATTGCATAAACCGCTCAAGTCTTGCAGACGAGTGTTCTGGGCCCTGTCCCTCATAACCGTGAGGCAACATCATTACCAGACCATTCACACGACCCCACTTCACTTCTCCTGAGGCAATAAACTGATCGATAACAACCTGCGCACCGTTGGCAAAATCCCCAAACTGTGCTTCCCAAATCGTTAAGGTGTTTGGCTCTGCCGCAGCATAACCATACTCAAATCCAAGAACCGCTTCTTCCGACAAGATGGAGTCAATCACGGTAAAAGGCGCTTGTCCTTCAGCTACGTGTTGTAATGGAATATAGGTACCAGTATCCCATTTTTCGCGATCTTGATCATGCAAGACCGCATGGCGGTGTGTAAATGTGCCGCGTCCACTATCTTCACCAGACAAACGAATCGGATAGCCACTTGCCACTAAAGAAGCAAAGGCCATATGTTCACCCATACCCCAGTCAACGTTAATGTCGCCTTTACCCATCAAAGCGCGATTTTTCAGTACTGTTTCGACTAACGGATGAACCTTAACACCTTCGGGAACCTTACTAATTTTTTCGGCAAGACGTTTCCACTCAGTCAGTGGAATTGCTGTATCTGCGTTATCGGTCCATTTACGATTTAAAAATGGTGACCAATCCACCGCATATTTTCCTTTGAAGTTCGTGATCACCGGATCTGATGTTCTCTTATCCCCAGCATCCAACTCTGCACGATAGGTTTTTATCATCTCATCACCGCCACCGGCAGGAAGAACACCCTGAGCTTCTAATTTATCAGCATACAACTTTCTAGTACCCGGATGCTGAGAAATCGTTTTATACATTAAGGGCTGGGTCATAGACGGTGTATCTTGTTCGTTATGACCTAACTTACGGAAACAAATAATATCAATACCAACATCTTTTTTAAACTTCATGCGGTATTCAACCGCAAGTTGTGTCGCTAACACCACCGCTTCTGGATCATCGCCATTGACGTGCAAAATTGGCGCTTCAATCGTTTTCATAATGTCGGTGCAATAGAGCGTCGAACGCATATCACGAGGATCCGAGGTAGTAAATCCAATCTGATTATTAATCACGATATGAATTGTTCCACCCGTATGGTAGCCACGCACTTCCGCCAAAGCGAGAGTCTCTTGAACAACTCCCTGCCCAGCAATCGCTGCGTCGCCATGGACTAAAATAGGCAATACTTGAGCACCCGTCTTGTCACCACGACGATCCATCCTGGCTCGAACCGATCCCTCAACGACAGGGTTCACAATTTCTAGATGGGATGGATTGAATGCTAATGACAAATGCACTGGACCGCCAGCCGTTGAGATATCACTCGAGAAACCTTGGTGATACTTCACGTCGCCAGATGGTAAATCTTCTGGAGCAGTGTGATCAAATTCGGCAAACAAATCTTTAGGTACTTTACCTAGAGTATTCACCAGAACGTTTAAACGTCCGCGATGCGCCATACCAATGACGATTTCTTGAACCCCTGCCACTCCCGCAGCATCTAAGATTTCATCCATCGAAGCAATAAAGCTTTCACCACCCTCTAATGAGAAACGTTTTTGTCCAACATATTTTGTATGTAAGAAACGTTCTAATCCTTCTGCAGCAGTGAGTCGATTGAGAATATTGGTTTTTTTGGTCGCATTAAAATTTGGAGTAGAACGAATCGACTCTAATTTCTCTTGCCACCATTTTTTAATGTTTTGATCAGTAATGTACATGTACTCAGAACCGATGGTGCCACAGTAAGTTTGACGTAAGTTTTGTAACAACTCACGTAACTTCATTTTATCTTTGCCAAAAAAAGTATTGCTGGTATTAAAAACAATATCCATATCGGCATCTGTAAAGCCGTAATAAGCTGGATCCAACTCGGGAATATTCGGACGCTCTGTCCGCTTTAAAGGATCTAGGTCAGCCCAACGAGTACCTACGTTTCGGTATGTCGCTATTAATTGTTGAACAGCGACGCGTTTGCGCCCCATACTGGAATCAGCAGAGTCTTCAACATGACGAATCGGTGCAATCCTGGCACGCTGCGCAAAAGAAGCAACAATCGGAGCATGCGCAATATCTTTTGTCGCCGAACCGTCAACTGCTGGGAGATTTTGAACTCCATCAAAGTATTGGCGCCAATTATCCGGCACAGATGATGGATCATTGAGATAAGCTTCATAAAGCTCTTCTACGTAGGGAGCATTGCCCCCAAAGAGGTACGAAGTACCTTGATAAGACTGCATCATATTGCTCACCTTTTCTTCGGGTATCCCGATGTGTAAGTGGGTTAATCAACCATTCACGACACGGCCAAACCGATTAGTGAATTGCGTAATACATAAACTCATTCCACAATGATTGATATGAAAGTAACTGTTGTTTAAACATCATATGAATGATTGTCAGCTAATTTTATGACAAATAAGATAAAGTCGCCTCATTTCTCTACAAACCGTTGTAATTGAAGGAAATAAGAAGCAATCAGGACTTTCCTACAAGTAATTCCGATACTTCTGATATTTAAAACGATTTGACACTTTTAAGATAAACCTTTCATTACTTAAAGGAGATCAATCAATGTCAAATACCGAGAAAATTCAAGAGCTGTCCTACAAGAGCACTCGGGAAACCGCCCAAATCTTACAAGTATCTCTTGGCACTATTCAAAAAATGGTCGAAACCGGTGAATTAATCGCCTGGAAAACTCGCGGTGGCCATCGTCGAATACTCGATCTGTCCATTAATCAACAATTAGATAAACGTAAGGAGCTGCTGAAACATTTTTGTAGCAAAAACTTTAGTATTCTCGGCGTCTTTAGCAACACCAATGAAGCGCAGTCATTTCATGAACACTGCCTTCAGTTTGAATCAAAAATTCGAATGAATACCTTTTTTGACATGAGTGAAGCCCTGATGGCGGCCGTAGAGTTAAATCCAGAAATTATCTATTTAGATCAACATTTAAATTCTATTGATCAATATCACTTAATCCATCATTTAAATAAAAATAACATTACTTGCAATATTCCGGTATTAATTCACCAAAATACTTATCAACAATTAACTGGCCAAACTCTCGAACCCAGCTCAAGTAATTCGGAGCGGAATTTGAATAGTCCAGGTCCTCATCAACATCTAATTCATTATACGGATCGATTAGAAACTCTAGAGAATATAATCAAATCCGCATTATTAAAAAAAATAATCTAATTATTGAATTTGTTGATTATATTTATTTAATCAAAAAGTCATCGCGATGATGTCCCGCAATCCACAAGGGCGCCTTACCTCTTCCGGTCCATGTTTCTCCCGTTTTTGGATTGCGGTACTTGACTGGAACCTTTTTAATAAAAGCACTGACACTTCCTTTTTTGGAAAATAAGTCACTTGCAACAAGATGGTATTTTTCAATGATCAACTTCACCTGTGCAATGGCGACTTGTTTCTCTTTTTCAAGTAATTCAACAATTTGACGATCTAAAAGATTGCGTTGTTGAATGAGTTCATCATAATTAGACATTAATAGATCCTTTATTTAGTATTCATCTAATAAAACAAGGTTTATTATAAATTACGGAAATTATAGGCAATTACTCAATGAGGAGTTTTTAATACCCTTAATATTTGTAAGATTATTAAATCGACGACTTGTTCTTTACCACTCGGAAAGACCAATACGCGAGCGTAAAAATACTGATGAAAATGAGGCCGTAACCAGTCCAATGCTGGGAATTTAACGAGTAGGCATTGCAAAGACGAAGATCGGTATGAAGAAAATATAGGCCTAACCAAACCATCATGGCAGAAAAATAACCGATAAAAAATAACTGGATAGTCACCGGCGATTTTTGCAAGGCTTCGCCAACTAAAAGTCCTGCAAGAACCATGGAGATGACCTTGGCACCATCTACCCACGGAATCACGACCGCACGATCAATATTTAAAGGCAACATCCAATAAATTAAAATCATTTGAGCTAGCATCAACCCTGAGAGACCATAAACATTGATGTGATTCATCTTACTAAGGGTTTTTTTAAAGTACTCATATGTACTGAACATTGCTCCAGCGAACAATAAAATAGGTATTTGAATCACCATCTGAACAAACATGCTCTGCTCTATAAAAACGCGCAATGGCGGCACAGAAAGACTACTCGCCAACAACATCGCTCCAAAAATGAAACCCTGTGTTGGCAATCGCTTCACCTTCGTCACTTGATCTGACCAATCGCTAGGGCTTGATCAATCGCTTCCAAAGCTTGATCAAGCTCGATGATCCGGTAAAGATGTTGTCGGTGAACAAGATGAAATGCGGCATTGTGCTCAAACTCGTCTAGCGGCGCAGGTATCACCATAATGCCAAAAGTATCCAGCAATTGTTGGCGATCCTTAGAATGTTTGAGACTGTAGACCTGCCAAACAAGAGGGTTCATTTGCAAACGTTGTTGATACCTTGATAACGCTGCGGCATCATCATACTCAGGATCAAAACTAATACTGACTAACGCAATTTTGTTTTCTAATCCCATTTGCAAGATGAGGGTTTGTAAGTTCTGAAATGAAGAACCTAAAGAGACGCAGACGGTTTGACAGCGCGTGTAAACAAAGTCAACTATTTTTACCCGAGAATCACGTGATAACGCTTCTGTCAACAGCTGTGCAGTTGGATGAGAAGAGTCAATGATTTCTAATGGGGGAATCCTTTTGGGATGATCAACTAACTCAGCTTGGCGTAGGGCTTCTGTTGTGACTGCCTGCCCTTGATTCGTAGAGTAAAAGAATACCCCAGAGCCGAAAAATAAAACCAATAAGCTAGCGACAAAAGTTGGTAGGAGAGAGGTGTGTGGAGAGTCTTTACTGGGCACACTCGTATTCTATTACGAACCTTCTTTAAGTGCCTTACCACCCTCATAAGGTCCCGTCTGATCTTTAGTTGCCTCACGCTGTTCTTTCACCGTTGCAGGTTTTATCGCTGGTGCGGTATTACCCCAATCCGATCGAATATAAGACATCACCGCCGCTAGCTCATCATCCGATAAAGTCTTCCATGCCGGCATGGCTCCTTTGTATACGACACCTTTGACTTCAATTTCACCATTAATGCCGTGCAACAAAATATGCGTGAGTGTCTTCTCATCACCAGTCACCCAATCAGAAGCTGCTAGAGGCGGGAATACGCCCGCAACACCATTACCATTGCCCTGGTGACAAGCAATACATTTACCAGCATAAATTTGTTTACCGTCTACCTTCGACGCTCCACTAGTGGCAATGGGAGGACGTAAATCAGCAACAGTGCGCTGATCACCATATTCAGTTAATTCACCCGAAGGTGTACTAAAAATATTATTGAGCGCCCACATCGCAATGGCACCAACCAACATGATTAAAAAATACGGTACACGCCGGACATTTTCTTTCGGCTCGCTCTTCTCTCTTAACTCTTGCTCGTAAGGAGGTGGAGTATCTTGGTTAGACATTATTTATCTCCTGAAAGATTTTTTTCATCACCTGGCACAGGTATTGCAGGCAATGGGCTATAGGTATGGTCCAGTGCAAGTAAATAGGCTACCAAGGCATGCGCGTCAGCCTTTGTCACAACAGTCTCACCAGCTTTTGCAAACTCTGGGGGTAAATTAACGACTTCATCGTCCTTGGTAACGTCTTGAGTCTTCTTGACTTCAAACATAAAAGGATAGGCGGGCATAATCGAGCCAGGTGTGTAGGCGCGGGGTTGATATAAATGTCCTAGGTGCCAATCTTTACTGGGTTGACGAGCCGCAATGTTAAATAAATCCGGTCCTGTTCTCATGGTACCTAAAAGGTGCGGTGAATCATAAAAATAATCTCCAGCAACGGAAACCCTACCCCAGCCTCGTTTCGCATCAGGCGCTTGTTTGGCGTCTCTTGGTTGCTGTGAATGACAGTACACACACCCCTGCGCAACATAAATCTCCCTCCCGCGTGCCTCAAGAACGGTATATGGCTTTAAATCTTTCGGTGGAGTGATTCTTTTTACAAAAAAGTAAGGCATTAATACCATCACACCTGTTGCTAAGCTTAGGGTCACCATCGCACCAATGACTAGGCGCTTTTCGTCCATTTCAAATAGTTGCTTGCCCGACATTATGCAACTCCTTTTTTGAAGTATTTTGTAATCAATTCAGGTCCAATCACCGCGGCCCCTAAACGTCTTGGACCAAATTTCCACGCCATGATAAAAAAGTGACTTGCAAAAACGAGATGTCCTAAGGTCATGAGCGTTCCACCAACAGACCTTGCCTCAAGGTAAGGAATCGTCAATCGTACCGAATCCATAAATGGACGTGCCGCATCCAACATCGCCACCCCTTGTAACCAACCTCCAATGGATAGCCAAATAACGTAGACTAAAAACCCGATCACTACCAACCAAAAGTGCAATGCAATGAGGGTAGGATAAGGCCATTCCCAATGCATAATGCGTGGCATGATGTAATACATTGCCCCAAACATGACCATCGTAAAAAAGCCATACAAACCTAAATGGGCATGAGCAACAGTAAAGTGCGTAAAGTGCGTCACCGTGTTAACCGAGCGAAGCGCTTCAAAAGAGCCCTGTATAGAAGAAATCACGTACATGAAGATGCCAAATACGATGAAACGTAATGTGGGTGAATGCACTAACGCCCTCCAATTACCCTGAATCGTAAAGTACTGATTTATGACCAAAGCGACCACAGGAATAATCATCATGATGGATTGAGTAATCGACAAAGTAATAAACCACGATGGAACCGGACCACCAATCAAATGATGTCCCCCAACTTGAGCATAAAAGAAGGCTAAAGCCCAAAAACCTAGTAAGGAAATATTGTAATTATGAATCGGACGGCCCAAAACCTTGGGCACAAAGTAGTAAATCGTTGCTAACCCCATCGGCGTAAAAAATAATCCAAGTACATTATGACCAAACCACCAATTGACGGTCGCTTGCTCAACACCAAAGTGAAGGTTTGGAAAGTTGGCAATCGTAAATAAAGCCGGGAACCATAACAAGGCAGCGGCGATATACCAAATTGAAACGTACAAGTGTTCCACTTTACGATTCAGCAAGGTCAGCCATAAAGGTATTCCAACAAGTCCTCCACCAACAATTAACATAATGTCGATTCGCCAAGGAAACTCCAAAAATTCCATGCCGTCGGACAGGCCTAGTGCAATCGCAACCACACCTAAAAAAACTCCTACTGTCCAAATCAATCCTCCAGCAATGGCCCATCTTGCACCGATGAGAGGAGTTTTCAGTAACCTTGGCAAAAGCCATAAGGAAACACCAATACCGGAAAGTGCACACCAACCGTAAGCAACAATATTGACGTGAATCGGACGAATTCTGCCAAATGTCAGCCAAGCCATCGAATTTAACCAATCAGGCTCATGCAATTTAATCGAAGAAATTAAACCAGCGAAGGATGCCAATATCAACCAAAGAACCGCCGCAGTAAAACAGATACCAACAACTAAAGAACTAGATTGATCGGCGACAAGGCGGGCATCGAGCTCATCCGTGTCTAAATCATGGTGAAAAGTATCCTTCTCGCCAACGTCTAATTGAAGTTGTGTTTTCTGCGCCATCGTGGCAGCAGGGTCTTCGGCGTGCCCGATTTCTTGACTATCAAAAATCATCTCTGAGGCGGATGTTCCATCGCCAAACATGCCATTCGACATGGAATAGATAAATAAAAATAACGCAATGATGGAAACTAAATACGTACCGAAAAGAATGGCGACATTGAAATCCATATTAAATTACCTTTGCATGGTGTAATGATTTATTTATAAAACATATCACTTTTTTATTAACTAGGTATTTCCTAGAGTGGACGCTCCCAAGAGAATTAATTAGAATAAAACGATACGATCATATTAAAAAAAAGAACGATTAATAAATCTCTATACTTAACAATTAGTTACTGAATTTTTACGCGGTGATTTTTCAGAAAGAATGACATGAGCACGGAAAAGGTTTGGTTGAAAAGCTATCCAAAAGATGTGCCCTCTGAGGTCAATGTCAATAACTATTCTTCTATTGTGGATTTGTTTGAAGATTCCTTCAAACAATTTGCCGATCGCTTCGCAGTGGAGTCCTTCGGCAAAATACTCACTTACGCGCAACTGGATCAAGCTTCAAAAAACTTTGCGGGATTCTTACAATTTCAAGGGGTCAAAAAAGGCGATCGTGTCGCCATCATGATGCCCAATGTCATGCAATACCCAATTGCCCTTGCCGGCATATTAAGATGTGGCGCCATCGTAGTGAATGTCAATCCCCTTTACACCCCCAGAGAGCTAGAACATCAACTCAAAGATAGTGGTGCATGTGCCATCATCATCCTAGAAAACTTTGCCCATGTTCTTGAACAGGTGATGAACAAAGTTAACATCGAGCATGTCGTTGTTACTAGCTTAGGCGCCTTACTCGGCAGTAAGGGTAAATTACTCGATTTTGCGGTCAAGCATGTCAAAAAAATGATTCCCGCATGGCAGTTACCCCATTACACAACATTTCAAGTAGCCATCTCGATCGGTCAAAAAATGGGGTATTTAAAACCAACGATTGAGCCTCACGATATCGCTTTTTTACAATATACCGGTGGCACAACTGGCGTTTCAAAAGGTGCAATCCTCGAACACCGCAATGTCATTGCCAATGTTTTACAAATCGAAGCTTGGCTGATCCCAGCTCTCAAAAAACACCCTATTGATCAACTCACTTTTGTTTGTGCATTGCCTCTCTATCATATCTTTGCGCTAACTGCCTGCGGTCTTTTTAGCATTCGAGCGGGTGGTCAACTGATTTTAATTGCTAACCCAAAAGATATCCCAGGCTTGATTAAAACACTCATCAATCTAAAATCTTTTCATATTTTCCCGGCAGTGAATACGCTCTATAACGCATTAATGAATGACCCTGACTTCACGAAAATTGATTTTTCTCATTTAGTGATTTCCAACGGCGGCGGTATGGCCGTTCAAAAAGCTGTTGCTCAACGTTGGCATGAACTCACTGGATGCCCCATTGCGGAAGGTTATGGTTTATCTGAAACATCTCCCGTTGCTTGTTGTAATCCGGTTTTACTATCTGAGTTTAATGGTACCGTGGGTCTGCCATTACCCAGCACAGAAATCTCCATTCGAGATGATGACGGTCATAAACTACCCATCAATGCGCTAGGTGAAATTTGTATCAAGGGACCTCAAGTCATGCGAGGATATTGGAATCGTGATGATGAAACACAACAAGTCATGACGCCAGATGGCTTCTTTAAAAGTGGTGATATTGGTTTGATGAATGATGCTGGTTATGTAAAAATCGTCGACCGAAAAAAAGATATGATTTTGATATCGGGATTTAATGTCTACCCCAATGAAATCGAAGAAGTGCTCTCGCAAATGCCCAAAGTCCTAGAGTGCGCTGTGATTGGAGTTCTAGACTCATACTCCGGCGAGGAAGTAAAAGCTTTTATCGTAAAAAAAGACGCGAGCTTAACAGAGTCTGAGGTCAGCGAACACTGCGTTAAAAATCTCACTAATTACAAACGTCCCAAATATATTCAGTTCGTAGAGTCTTTACCAAAATCGAATGTGGGAAAGATTCTACGTAAAGAACTGCGCACCAACTAAGTTAGTAGTAACTGCCAGAGTGCCCTTTAATGTAACTCTCCAGATACTTAATGTGCTCTTCTTGTTGACCCATAATCTCTTTGACAACGTCTCCAATCGAAACCATACCAATCACCTTGCCATGGTCCATCACCGGCAAATGACGGATATTTTTAGAAGCCATCTCATGCATGCAGCGCTCTAACGTGTCATTCACACCCACTGTAACCACTTGTTTTGTCATAACTTTGTCTAACTTCACTTCTTTAGCACTTTTAGCAGGCAAAAGGACTTTTAACGCGCAGTCTCTTTCAGATACAATCCCTAACAACTGATCATCCTCAATCACTACGATACTACGAACAGTCTTCTCTTTCATCATCTCTAATGCAGCAAATACGGTATCGTCAGATGTCAATGAATAGACCAACTTGCCTTTTTTTGCCATAATTCCTGCTACTGTAATCATTGAACTGACTCCCACTTATTGTTGATAGAAACTAAATCGTTTGAATCAATTAAGATATCATATTTTGATGAAGAGAGTTTTAGCGTGTTGATCAGCATTTTAGGCTTTGTGGCGGCTAGCTTAACTACCCTCGCCTTTCTTCCACAAACCTTGCAGTCATGGAAAACACGGGATCTTTCTGGCATCTCACTGTCGATGTATTCTTTATTCACGGCAGGGGTGATTCTATGGATTATTTATGCAATCTATATCGACAGTTGGCCAGTCCTAGTGGCCAATGTCTTCACTTTAGGAATGTCGAGCTCAATGCTCTATTTAAAGATTGCGTCCCTTAAAAAAGACGCTCAAAAATAATTTCCACACTTTGCTGGCCATTACTCATCAGACAATGCCCTTCCTGAATTGTTGCCTGTAACTGCATGGACCTTTCGGCCATTAATGCTAAAGCCTGAGACTGTTCTGCAGGTACTTGGTGGATCTCTAAGTTCGATAATCGCGCAATTTTGTTTTCGATACTCTTAAACCAGACATGCGTTGCATGATGGTATGGATAGACATACACCATTTTGGATTTTCCACAGGCTTTTAATATGGGGCGCTCTTCTGGAAGACCAACCTCAATCCATACTTTAATCTGGTCAGTAAAGTCTTTCAACCAGACATCGGGCTCCTGAGCATCAGATAAGCCAGCACCAAAAGCTAAAATCCCATCACCGTGACAAACGGTTTGTAATTGATGTGCCTGCATGGCCAGTGCGACTAAACGCATCATCATGCGCTCATCTGTTTCACTAGGGTGGCGCGCCAACGTTAAGGAATGATCAGCATAGTACCCATCGTCAATATTGGCGATCGCTAAGTTAACTTTATATATAGTGGACTTGATGGCCATGACATGCCTAAAAAACCAAATTATGCACCTGATTAGAGATGCTTGGCCAATTTCCTGTCTCATTGGGTAAAATAGAGGTTTTATTTCAAGCACAATTTACTATGGCAAATACCTGGACTGACCTAATGTCAATCGATGATACCTTTGAAGGTGAAGTCGTTCGCGTTGATACCGTAAACAACAATCTAGCTCTTTACAATGTGGGCGGTGCAGTCTTTTGTACCGATAACGTCTGTACCCATGGCAATGCCTTGCTTTCTGATGGTTTTTTAGAGGGTCATGAGATCGAATGCCCATTCCATCAAGGTCGTTTTGATGTCCGCGATGGTCGGGTGACATGCGAACCAGCCACCAAACCCATGAAAACCTACCCAATCAAGGTCGAAGAAGGTCGTGTTTTTATTGATCTTACGGTGTAAAAGATTGCTCGCTTTTCCACCTAAACCCTAATAAAATCAGGGTATGAAAAAACCAGAACTCCTCGCTCCCGCCGGCAGTCGTGCCATGCTCGATACCGCTTTCGATTTTGGTGCTGATGCAATCTACGCTGGCCAACCACGCTACTCTTTACGAGTCAGAAATAATGACTTTGGTGATTTAGAGGTTCTCGCAGGTGGAATCAATCACGCTCATGCACTGGGTAAAAAATTCTATCTGGTCTCCAATATCTTGCCACACGGTGGTAAAACAAGAACCTTTATACAAGATATGAGTCCTGTCATCGCCTTAAAACCCGACGCTTTAATTATGTCTGACCCCGGACTCATCATGATGGTTCGTGAAACTTGGCCAGAGATGCCCATCCACTTATCCGTTCAAGCGAATACCGTGAACGGGGCTGCGGCAAAATTCTGGCATAAAGTAGGAATCACCAGAATAATTCTGTCCCGCGAATTATCCATGGATGAAATTGAATCTGTTCGCCAAGACTGCCCCGAAATGGAACTTGAAGTCTTTGTCCACGGCGCTCTGTGTATCGCCTACTCTGGACGCTGTCTACTATCGGGTTATTTTAGTCATCGTGACCCGAACCAGGGAGCTTGCACAAACTCTTGCCGCTGGGACTATAAAATTTACCCCGGTAACGAAGATGCTACTGGCGACATTTACTTGCTCGAAGAAGGTGGCAAAACCGATGCTTTAATGCCGATCGAAGAAGATATGCATGGTACCTATATTCTAAATTCGAAGGATTTACGTGCGATTGAACATATCGACCGACTAACCAAAATGGGTATCGACTCTTTTAAAATCGAGGGTCGAACCAAATCCCCCTATTACGTAGCAAGAACCTGCCAGTCCTACCGAACCGCCATCGATGATGCGGTAGCTGGTCGTCCCTTTCAGCCTGAATTATTAGGTCACCTCGAGGGTTTGGCGAACCGCGGCTATACCGATGGCTTCTACCAACGCCATCATGATGCAGATTATCAAAACTATCTCAAAGGCTTTTCTATTTCAGGTAGAAGTATGTATGTCGGTAATGTCCTCGAAATCGATCCCATCAAAGGGGTCAAAATTGAAGTGAAAAATCGTTTCGCTGTTGGCGATCGACTCGAAATCATTGAACCAAGTGGCAATACCGATGTTGTTATTGAAGCACTGTGGAATCTCGATGGTAAATCCATTCAGGTGGCTCCTGGAGCTGGTCATGTGGTGTACGCAAAGATTCCTTGCCAGTCCTCCGCCGCCTATATCGCTCGCTACATCCAAGTCAATAAAACATCGCCCTTAGAGCTTATTTCCGTTCAAACTGTCTAATTTTTTACGCGCATCATACGATGCCTGCATATCTAACCAATGCTGGCTTTTGATACCAAAGATACGGGCTAAATTTTCTGCTAATTCAGGGGTGATGGCTTGCTGACCAACAATAATTTCACACGCCATTTTTTCAGATACTTGCATCGCAACCGCAAACTGAAAGATAGTTTGGCCACTAGCTTGTAAAAATTCTTCTCGAATAAACTCTCCCGGATGTATTTCTGAGGAGAATATAGTTTGTGATATTTTCATAATCTATATTTTATAAAACTATCCGTCAATGATTGAACTATTTCCACACTTATAAAAGTGTTATTACGTCGATAGACTTTTAGCAGCAAATGAGATCATTTGTCATAATGGTTATCTAACTAACAGAGGAGTATCCTATGCGGCGACAAATCCATTCCATCACTTTTAAATGCCTTGCCTTAGGAATCGTGTTGCTTCTTGCTTCTTGCTCAAGTACGAAAATTGAGGAATATGCAAATGAAACTCCCGTTCTCAATCTTGCAGAGTACTTTAATGGCAAGACGCATGCCTATGGTATTTTTACCGATCGTGGCGGTAAGGTCGTTAAGCGCTTCACTGTTGAAATTGTCTCAAATTGGAAAACCATCAATGGCGTCAACACGGGTACCCTTGACGAATCTTTTCAGTACTCTGATGGGACAACTCAACAACGAATTTGGACCATCAAAGAAATTGCTCCCCATCAATATGAAGGAACGGCAGCTGATGTTGTCGGTGTGGCTATTGGCAAATCCTCAGGCAATGCACTCAATTGGAAATACACTCTGCTGCTGCCTGTCGATGGCAAAAATATTGAAGTGCAATTTAATGACTGGATGTATCTGGTTAATTCGCAAGTGATGCTCAACCGCGCACAAATGACAAAATTTGGTATCTACCTAGGTGAAGTGACCTTATCCTTTACGAAAGACTAAGCATGTATTTTTGGTGGATGATTATCGGCTTTCAATTAGTCTGGTTTGCCTGCGCCTGGGGCATCAGTCACCATTACCCGTTGTTGCCATTGCTACTGAGTATGGTTTATCTCAACACCTTCATGTCAAAACAATCGGATAAAAAAATAGCCTATCTTTTTTTAGGCAAATTTCTGCTCTGTGGCTTGATCGCTGATAGTCTCATTAGTGGTCTTGGGTTAATGACGTACATGAGTGCTTATCCATCACCCTTTGCATGGCTTCAACCTTGGTGGCTTTCACTACTCTGGCTATGTTTCGCAGCCAGTGCCAAATCCTCTTTCTCTTGGCTAGAACAACGCCGTTCTCTCGCCGTCGCTTTAGGAATGATTGCAGGGCCCATTGCCTACCTATCTGGACAAAAATTCGGGGTATTTATCGATATCCACCCCTTAGGTTTTGCTCTTCTCAGTGTTTTTTGGGGAGCTATTATGTGGCTCCTTGTAAAACAACTTCCCTCACTACCGAATCACCTACAATACAAACATCAATGAGTGACATTTAAAAAAAGGGGATTGTATGCTGCTGAAAAAGTTATTAAGTCTATCTTTATGCATCCTGGCGATGGGGCAAGTATTCGCAGCAGATGATTGGCCCAACCGAAAAGCCATTCGTCTTATTTCTGTATTCCCCCCTGGTGGCTCAGTCGATGCTGTAGCAAGAGTCCTCGCCCCGGCTTTACAAGCAGAACTCAAACAGACAGTGATTGTTGAAAATATCGGTGGTGCTTCTGGAGTGATCGGTACGAATACCTTAGCTCATGCTGAGCCGGATGGTTATACTTTCGCGGTCGTATTTGATACCCATGGTGTCAATCAAGCCCTGAAAGATAAAATGCCGTATGACACCTTAAAAGATATCGCGCAAGTCACGCTGATTGGCACTTCCCCAATGTTAATTGCCGCTAGTAAAAAATCTGGCATTACTAGCTTTAAAGAACTTACCCAGGCATCAAAATCAGGAACACCCTTTAACTATGGCTCGATTGGCACAGGTAGCCTTGGACATCTTGCCATGGCATCTTTGGCAAAAAAATTAAACTTTGAATGGACGCACATCCCTTATCGTGGGGGAGGTCCTCTGATGGCAGATGCACTCGCCGGTCATATTGACATCGCCGTGGGCTCTTTATATTTAATTAAACCCCATGTTGATACAGACCGCGTCATTCCTTTGGCAATTACCAGTCCAAAAAGAAATAAAGAATTACCGAATGTACCTACCATCTCCGAAAGTGGCTTTCCAGGATTTGATGCGCCTGCTTGGTGGGGAGTGATTGCTCCCATCAAAACCTCTCCGGAAACGATTGCCAAAATGAATCAAGCAATTATTACCGTTCTCAAAAAACCAGAGATCTCCAAAAAATTGAACGACCAAGGAATTGATCTCATCGCTGGCGGCCCAGAAGTATTTGACCCTTTCTTGAGAAAGCAAATGAATACTTGGGGTAAATTTGTGCGAGAAAACAAAATCAAGGAAGAATAAATTATCCTCTATGTCCTTATTTAAAGAAAAACCCTATCTTGTTCAAGTGGCCGCTGCAGTGGCCATTTTTGCGTTGATTTTTGGCGTACGTCAATCCGTACCGATGTTTTTTAGCTCCATCAATACTCACACAGGACTGGGTATTGTTGCGGTTAGCTTAGCCTTCGCTTGTGGTCAACTCGCTTGGGGGACTTTTCAACCCATTGCTGGGGCGATTTCCGATAAGTACGGTACCGAGAAAGCTTTACTGATTGGTATTATGATGTGCGTTACCGGCACTCTGCTCATCCCCTATGCCACATCACAATTTGGACTGATTATGACCATCGGCATTTTATCGGCTGGTGGCGCAGGTTTTGCAGGTAACTCTGTACTCATGTCGGCGGTAAATCGTTTTGTTCCTCCGGGTAAAGGCGGCATGTACGCCGGCTTTGTCAATGCCGGTGGCTCCGTGGGTCAATTTATCATGGCGCCAATGGCAGGATGGTTAATTGTGAGTAGCGGCTGGGAAAACGGGCTGACATATATCGCTCTATTTTGCCTAATTACCATCCCCTTATCACTCTTACTGCGAGGTAAAAAAGTCGCCCCTATAATCGATCCTCTTGCACCACCGCCACCGAACTTTCAACAAAGCATCGCACTCGCCTTTCGCACCCCGAGTTATTTAATGCTCAACGGTGGCTTTTTTGTGTGCGGTTTCCATGTGGCATTTATCGCTACCCATATGCCCGGTGTGATCGCTTTGTGTGGTTTACCACCCACCTTTACGGGCTGGGCGCTAGCAACTATTGGCTTATTTAATATTATCGGTAGTCTTGGTGCTGGTTGGATCACAACAAAAATACCGATGAAATTGCTCCTCAGTTATATTTACGCCGCTCGTGGCCTCATCGTTATTCTCTTCATCCTCGGGCCTAAAACAGAGTTAACCGTTCTACTATTTGCGGCAACTTTAGGATTAACTTACTTATCAACAGTTCCTCCAACAGCAGGCCTGGTGGCAAAAATGTTTGGTCCCAAATACATGGGTACCCTGTTTGGTATCGTTCTTTTTACCCACCAAATTGGTGGCTTCTTAGGTGCTTTTTTAGGCGGCAAAGTCTATCAATCGACTGGTAACTACAACTGGGTCTGGTACATGGATATCATGCTCGCTGTCTTTGCAGCTCTCATCCACCTACCAATCCAAGAAAAAGCCGTCAATTACGCGGCCCCCAAAACGGCGTAATTAATGCTCGTATGGTTTTTTCATACTAGAAATGATGGACTTGGCATCCTCAGTTAAATAGGCACGTAATTTTATCCAAGGAATGAGTACCGACGGTATTCCGGCTGCGTATGCGGCAACTTCATAAGGACTAAAGGTGAACTCAAGCCCTTCTTGATAAAAATTCCAATGGTCAATGCGTTGAATCGAAGGTAAGACTTCTTTAGGAGAATTGATCAGAATCATGTCAGGCACATTTTTTAGTAAGCCTTGATACACTTCGTTTGCGACCAAACTTGGCCAAGGCCCCTGCAAAATATCAGAGGTCATCAGTTCTCGCCCCTTCGAGATGGACCAATGAGAATGACTCAACGCTGAATTACCATGAGCCCCAAAACTATTAAAATAATAAATCGATTCCAAACTCATCACATCAGATCCTGAATCTTCTAATTTCAGCCATAAAAATGTATCCATATCATTTTCATTGAGCGCCGTTTTTTGACTGCCCCCTACTTTTTTATATTGGGTAACAATCCATTGATTGATGAGTTGAGCTCGTCTCTGGTCATCCACGGATAAACCTTCTAGCTCAATCTGTGGATAAATCAGTTGATGCTGTACTTTTTTCACCCACTCCGGAACCGCCTGCATGTCTGCCGTCGAATGACTATAACGGGCCACAGAAAATACTTTCCAATGATTATGGATCACTCGGATAGGCAACTCCTTGATGCGTCGCTCATACTCATACTTTGCACATTGTGCAAACTCTTCGGATTGATAATGACCTTGTTTGGCGTCATAAGTTCTTAAACAAGCTTGAGGCCAATAACTGAGCCATTGTCGTTGACTATTAAGAAAGGTCGCTCGATTGACTGGGGATAATTGACGATAGTTCTCTTGATAGATTGTTCCCATCTGCTCATCCAATGCAGAAATCACCGGGTCACGACAGACAAATCGATCAATATCTCTCGTTACATTGCTAGCACTACAGTCAAAACTAGCTGCCTGTGTATGTATCGTTAATACGATCATCCAAGCGAAGAAAAAGAAATATGAAAAAGTACGTTTCATTTAGTTTTTGAAAAAAATATGTAAGTAAGCCACTAGGATACCTTGGATTTAATCGATATTGAAGACGCATTCCTAACTATGCTAACCTTACCTAACTCAATTCTTATAAAACACATGAGATCTCTTCCAGCAAACCCAGATTTAATCGATTCAAAAACGGCCGCTAAACGACTTTTAATCGCCTTACTGCTCATGATGATGGGAACGAGTTCCATGTATGCCGTTGCGGTGTTCTTGCCTGCGGTTCAAGCTGAATTCGGCGTTAGTCGCTCGACCGTGTCTCTACCTTATACATTCATGATGGTGGGATTAGGTTTAGGTAGCATCCTGATGGGTAAGGTAGCTGATCGCTTTGGCGTGGCGACAGCCTTAATGTTAGGCGCAATCAGTGTGGGGCTTGGCTACATCATATCGGGACTGGCGCCAAACATCCTCATCTTTGGCATATCTCACGGGTTGTTACTCGGGTTTTTTGGCGCCTCTGCAATTTTTGCCCCACTGATGGCTGATACCTCTATGTGGTGGAATAAACACCGCGGAATTGCAGTTGGTATTTGTTCTAGTGGCAACTATTTAGCGGGAACCATCTGGCCACCGATCGTGCAGTGGGGCATCGAACAATATGGCTGGCGTACTACCTATATCGGGATGGGCATCATTTGTGGCAGCGCGATGTTTTTACTTGCTCTGTTGATGTTGCAACGCCCGCCTTTGAGTTTGCCTGCATCAACGGTGTCGGAAAAAGCGAGTAATCGTGAACGCCCTTTTGGCCTGCCGATCAATTTCGCACAACTGCTTTTATGTATCGCTGGTGTTGGCTGCTGCGTAGCCATGTCGATGCCACAAGTGCATATCGTGGCCTATTGCAGCGACCTTGGCTTTAACCCTGCACGTGGTGCAGAGATGCTTTCTGTCATGCTGGCCTTTGGGGTCGTGAGCCGCTTATTGTCCGGGTTTGTCTGTGATCGAATCGGAGGACTTAAAACACTCCTATTAGGATCGCTTTTGCAAGCTGTAGCACTATTTTTATTCCTACCATTTAATAGCCTTATGTCTTTATATATCATCGCCGCCTTATTTGGACTCTTTCAAGGTGGCATTATTCCTGCCTATGCCATTATTGTTCGAGAACATTTTCCGATTCATGAGCTAAGTAAACGCGTAGGACTCTGTATTATGGCGACAATGCTGGGTATGGCGCTAGGTGGGTGGCTAACCGGTAAAGTATTCGATCTCACTGGCTCATATCACGCAGCCTTTATCAACGGCTTACTCTGGAATGCCATGAATGTATCTATCGTTCTTTACTTACTTTACAAACTCAAAACCCCACCAGCACCAACGCCACATTTAGCCATGTCTAGCTGAAATTATTTCTCATCACTGATGAACTCAAAATACCGAAGGATGGTTTTTTACCAGGTCCACCACTTGTTCCTCAAAACCCATCCATTGCCTGAGCAGATAAATCAATAGCATGACAATACAGAAAATCATCCAATCTCGCCTTTGCCTAGCTCTACTTTGATGGCGTAATGTTTGAAGTTGTACACGCTGATGTTGACGCAATAATTGACGACGCAATCGATGGTTTTTTAATTTCAACTGCAGGAATTTTAAGTGGCATAAGTCGTTCTCTATAGACTGGAGTTTTGCTTGAGGTGGAGTCGTTCTTTTCATCATTTCCCATAAATACCGTTCATTATGAAGAAGAAGGTCGATCATCAATACTGATTGACTTGTCAGAAGCGTTTGAATTTTTTTGGTCCAACGCCGAAGGACAAAAAAAGGGCCTAGTTTTCACTAGACCCTTTATAATCGATGGTGCGGCTGGCAGGAATTGAACCCACGACCCCTTGGTTCGTAGCCAAGTACTCTATCCAACTGAGCTACAGCCGCACAGCCTAATATTATGCCACAAATCAACGCCAAAAACTACATTACTCCAACCGGACATCAAAGA
>CAIQUZ010000023.1 GCA_903875135.1 uncultured beta proteobacterium
AACGGTATACGTCAAACGAACTCCAAGTTTGGTCCAAGAGGCCGAGGTAGAAATCAGGAGCTTGATTGACCAAGAATATACCCTTCACCCGTTCTATGGAAGTAGAAAGATGGTTGTTTTTTTAGCCAGTCAGGGTCATCAAGTGAACCGCAAAAGGGTTCAACGCATGATGAGAACGATGTGCTTGGCGGGGATGGCCCCAGGGCCTAAGACCAGCCAGTCCCATCCAGAGCATCGCAAATATCCATATCTATTGCGAGGTGTGGCCGTGGTCCGCCCTAATCAGGTTTGGAGTACGGACATCACCTACATCAGGTTGAGCAAGGGCTTTGCCTATTTGGTGGCGGTCATTGATTGGTACTCGAGGCGTGTATTGAGTTGGAGAATCAGCAACAGCATGGAGGCTTTGTTCTGTGTAGATTGCTTGGAAGATGCGTTGCGGCTCCATGGCAGGCCTGAGGTGTTCAACAGCGACCAAGGCACCCAATTCACGAGTGAATCGTTTACTGGAGTGCTTCATCGCGAAGGAGTCATCATCAGCATGGACGGCCGCGGCCGGGCTTACGACAATATCTTTGTTGAACGGCTTTGGAGATCGGTGAAGTATGAGGACATCTATTTGAACGGGTATTCAACGATGGGAGAACTGCACCTGGGGCTGACGAAGTACTTTGACTTTTACAACTCAGAGCGACCACACCAAGCGCTTGAGAATCAAACGCCGGAGTCAGTTTACAAAAGTGCCAGTGGTGGTGGTGCTATGATTATTGAGAAATTCAATAAAGCTGCACCCGAGAACGATGTGCCAGTGATGGCGGAAAATCAGGGCAGCGCTGTTCAGCTGTGTGTTTGAAGGTGTCTAGCTTAAACTACCGAAGAATTTGTCCTGACTCTTGGGTCCACTTCAACTGTTCCAACATTAGCAACGACATTATTGTATGTATTTGCTCCTGCTAATACTGACGATATTGTAAGTTGGTTAGTTTTTTCATCATATTTATCTATAGCACATACATGCGTAACGACAAAAATCAAGTAAAAAGCGATGAGTATTTTTTTCATTTTGTCATTATAAAGTGTCGTTTTAAACGACACCATCAACCCTCAGAAACCGTCCCCATGGTGTGAATGATAAAACCTTATCAAATCGGTGGGTTTGATTAAGTATTATTTTGAATGTCGTTTTAAACAAGACACCAACACAATACCTCTAAAGAAGCGAATTACAAACTATAAGGTCTTTTTATAATTACTGAATTGATCCAGTTAGATTAATTAATCTATTGTTAACATTGAGTATGGCATTAACTCCTCCTAAGAGCGCGCCTGAGTTATCAACTTGGACGCAAACTTTAGTGGTTTTGACAATTCCATTGACACTAAGGGGGTCAAACTGATTTTCAATATCGCAAGCATAAGCAGTATTTCCATCACTTGATTGTTCAAGAGAATAGTTAAATACTGAGTAATAATTGACGGCTTTCTTAGTGCTATCTTTATAATTTATACCAGCACTCGAAAATC
>CAIQUZ010000024.1 GCA_903875135.1 uncultured beta proteobacterium
TTAAACAAATCACGCCCTAGCGTCGCAGCTCACGCTCTTGGTATCGCCCGCGCCGCTTTTGAGGATGGTGTTGACTACATTAATGAGCGTCAACAATCTGGTAAAAAAATCATTGAGTTTCAAGGTATTCAATTTCAATTGGCCGATCTTGCCAGTGAACTGTATTTATGTGAATCGCTTCTTTGGTCTCTCGGAAAGTCTGTTGATCATGGCGCGCAGGATTTTGGTACCGAAGCGTCGATTTTGAAATATCGTGCGACTGACGCGGCAATGCGGATTGCTAACGAGGTTGTTGGCTTATTTGGTGGTTATGGTTACTGTCAGGACTATCGCGCTGAAAGACTAATGCGTGATGCAAAAATCACCCAAATATGGGAAGGCACCAATCAGATTCATCGGCAATTGGTGGGCCGTCATTTTTATCAGAAATAAAAGGAATCTTTATGTCATCTATTAAAAAAGTGGGGGTCGTTGGTTGTGGGACGATGGGTTCAGGTATTGCCATCGTGAGTGCGCGGGCAGGTTATGAAACTTATGTTGTCGATGCAAATGATAAAAATTTGTCTTCTCTAATAAAGCAAAGCTCCGATTTTTTTAATAAATCAATCGCTAGGGGCAAGATGTCTGCGGATCAATTAGAGCCGACTTTACATCGCCTACACACTAGTACTGTTTTGCAATCCCTTTCAGATTGCGATATTGTCATAGAGGCAATCTTTGAGGACTTACAGGTAAAACATCAATTATTCGAAAAGTTGAATCAAATATGTCCTAGCCATACTATTTTTGCTTCCAATACTTCTACAATTTCCATTACAGAAATTGCGGGTGGTAGTGGTCGGGATCATCGGTTTGTTGGAATGCATTTTTGCCTCCCGGCTCAACTGATGAAACTTGTTGAGATGTCTCCAGGGCTAAATACTTCTGAAGAAGCTTTTCAAAAAGCTTGGGATTTTTGTGTTTCTCTTGGTCAAACACCAGTAAAAACTCAAGATACCCCTGGATTTATTTTGAACTATTTTTTAATTCCTTTTAACAATAATGCCATCCGCATGGTTGAGTCAGGCGTTGCTGAACCAGAAGATATTGATAAGGCCATCAAAACTGCCATGGGCTATGCGATGGGTCCTATGCAATTAATAGACCTAGTTGGTATGGATACCCAAAAGCTTTTATGTCAGGCTATGCATAGCCTGACCAATGAGCCAGACTCGGCATGTCCGCCACTTGTTAAGCGAATGATCGCGGCTGGTCATCTGGGCAAAAAATCCGGTAAAGGTTTCTTTACTTACAAAGACTCTAAAATGTTTGGAGCTTAATCATGATGCATATTCAGCTTTTAGATACAAAGAATAGTAAGTCTTTTCCAGATGCTGTCCCATTTGCGGTTAACACATCGTCTGATACTCGAATTCTCATGATCATTGGGGATAGTATTCTTCCCGCGTTTGAACAAATTTCTAATCTTCATCAATTTGATCTGATCCTACTTGAGCTAGACTTAGAGTGTCTCGGATACTACACCGGTGAAGAAATGGGGCTTGAAGGGTCTCATGTTTTAGGCTTTGCTCGTTTTCGCATGGGCGACGATCCTCCGACCCCCTTAATCGAATTGGTAAAACAACCCAACAGTTCTCATACAGCACTCAACCTCGCTAAAACCCTATTTGAAGAACAACAATTGACTGTCGCAGTTTGTTCTGACACTCCAGGCAGAATTGTTAATCGTTTAATTAGGCCTTACCTCAATGCTGTGATGCGTCGCCTTGATGATGGATTGGCAAGTGCAACTGATATGGACCTCACATTGAAGTTAGGTTTGGGTTACCCTGAGGGTCCC
Source organism: uncultured beta proteobacterium (assembly GCA_903875135.1). GTDB lineage: Bacteria > Pseudomonadota > Gammaproteobacteria > Burkholderiales > Burkholderiaceae > Polynucleobacter. Next base: position 1,841 of record CAIQUZ010000024.1, read on the forward strand.
CTCAGTTTACTTTCTAGGTCTGGCTTAGCTCATCATGCAAAAGTATCCCAAGTATTATTTGATGCCCTTGGCAAACCTGAGTTTGCTCCGGCGCGCCGTGCTCGAGTTGCTCTTGATAAGAAAAACTCATGACCGTTCAGCAGTTACCGCTCTCAGATATTCAGGTTTTAGACTTCAGTACTTTATTGCCGGGGCCGGTCTGCTCTTTATTACTTGTCGAGGCTGGCGCTGAGGTCATCAAAATAGAAAAACCTGTCGGTGGGGATGACATGCGCTCCTATAATCCAAAGTCAGACGCGGACAGTGGTAATTTTGTGATTCTTAATCGAGGTAAAAAAAGCTTAGCCTTGGATTTGAAACAGCAAGAATCGATTGATTTAATTTACGAGCTAGTTAAAACATGCGATGTTGTGATTGAACAGTTTCGGCCTGGTGTTATGGATCGACTACACCTCGGATTTGATACTTTAAAGAAGATAAATCCTCGATTAATTTACTGTTCAATTACAGGATATGGGCAAACAGGCCCAATGGCACAGGTAGCTGCCCACGACTTAAATTATCTAGCTCAGGCAGGTCTATTGTCACTTGTTGGAGACAAAACAAAATCCCCCAATTTACCCCCTGCTCTTATTGCGGATATTGCAGGTGGGGCATATCCAGCGTTCATGAACATCTTATTAGCCTTACGTCAAAGAGATTTAACCAATGAGGCAATTCACCTCGATATTGCCATGAGTGAGAACCTCTTTACTTTCATGTATTGGGGCATTTCTAATCGTGACTTACTAAAAAAGTCTCCTAACTACTCAGATGACCTGGTGACTGGCGGAACTCCTCGTTACCAAATATATCCCACGAGTGACCAACGTTTTATTGCCGCTGCTCCACTTGAAGATAAATTCTGGACTCTTTTTTGTGATCTCATACAACTTCCGTCTGAACTCAGAAGCGCTGATGCATCTGCGATTGATGTGACAGAAAAAGTTGCAGAAATATTTTCATCGCAACCCTCTGCTTATTGGTTATCCCTATTTGAGGGCAAAGATGTCTGTTGTAACCTTGTTCTTAATCTAGACGAAGCCATGACGAGTGATCATTTTATAAAACGCTCGGTCTTTCATCATTTCGTAAAAGACGGCCAACAGCAAATGACGGCATTGCCAATCCCCATTGCGCCTCAACTTCGTGGTTCGGCAAAAATTGTTCCCTACCCTCGCTTAGGTTCGGATAACTCTGAGTTTTTAAAATAAAAAAGCACCGCAGAGCGGTGCTTTTAAACAACATCGACTTGATTAGTTGGTCGTCGGTTTTGCAAAACCATCAAACTTCACTTCTACACGACGGTTAGGAGCTTCACAAACTGTTCGTGAAACGGGGCGGCCGTTAATTTTCATGCCATTGCATGAAGCAGGACTAACAACATAGTTGGTTGAACCATAACCTTCATGTGTCATTTTTGAAGCAGGCACACCTTTTGCAGCTAAATAATCGTTAACACTTTTGGCACGGTTTTTAGACAAAGGCGTGTTGATTTTTTCCCCACCCTGTGAATCTGTATATCCAGAAATCTTTAAGCTCGTTAAGTCGTAGCTAGCAAGCTTTGCATATGCTGTATCTAAAATCTGCTTACCCTTTGGCGTAATGACTGCTGAACCTAAAGCGTAAGCACCATCAGCACCTAAAGTGAACACACCTGAAACAGGCTGTCTTGTTTGTACAACTGCCTGTTGAACTGGTGCAGGAGCTGGTTTAGCAACCACAGGTACAGGAGCACCATCACATAATGCATTCGCTGTTGCTGGAGTCCAAAAGTTGTCTCTCCAACAGAGTTCGTCAGTCCCATTTTTCCAAACGGAGCCATTTGCTGCGCCACTCCAGTTATCGTTTGCGGGTTGTTTGTTCTGTTCATACGCAATGGGTGCTGCTTGAGTTGCGCCCATTAATGAGGCAAGCGCTAACGCCGTGCCAAATTTGCCAAAATTGTTCATGCAAATCCTCCTAGTTTTAAAATAATATACTTCAATGAGTACATCCGAAAAAATAACATATTAATTGTTACTATTCGATACCATGCTTGTAATAAACTGTTTTTAATGATAATTTCTACTTTAGACTTGATTTATGTCGTTGTTTTCGCACAACCAAAGACTATTTGGTGCGGATTTTTTCCCCTCTGTTTTTTATACAAAATAAGGATTTATATAGAAAATCCCCCGTGTGCGATCCGGTTTTGTCGTTGATTCATGCGCAGTCATCAAAACAATAATAAAATAGTCGATTAATTGACCAACTTTTGAGTATATGACGATAAATAACTTAAATACAGCCCCATCAATCGGTTTGCAACCAATTCCGGAAGGGTTGCCTATTCCGAATCGCAAAGTGATTCGTGGCTGGATTGAGCCTTTTGCAGAAAAGCAAACTTTAAAAGCTATCGGGCTTCTTGGGATGGATATTGGCATCTGGTTCGCGTTGATCGCTGGAGTTGTTTTTATAGACAACTTGCTTGTCAAAATTGTTTTAGGGAACATTGCTGGGTTTTGGATTGGGCGGCTATTTATTCTGGGTCATGATGCATGTCATCAAAGCTATACACCCCATCGAGAACTGAATAAAATTTTAGGTCGGATTGCGTTTTTACCATCTTTAACACCATTTAGTCTTTGGGAAGTGGGTCATAATGTCGTTCACCATGGTCAAACGAATCTGAAAGGATTTGACTTTGTTTGGGCTCCTGCGAGTTTAGAAGAGTTTAGGGCGATGCCGATGTGGCGTCAAAATCTTGAGCGTATTTATCGTAGTGGATGGGGCCCAGTTATTTATTACATCTTAGAAATTTGGTGGAATAAAATGTTCTTCCCAAGTCGTAAGCACATGCCTTCGACGAGAAAAGTCTTCAAAAAAGATAGTATGTTATGTGCTGCCTTTGGCGTCGTATGGTTGGCTTCATTAACCTATCTAGCGATTGCAACAAACCAGTCTATCTTTACCATCATTTTCTGTGGGTTTGTTATTCCATATTTGTTTTGGAATGGCATGATTGGGTGGGTGGTTTATGTTCACCATACGCATCCGAGTGTTTCTTGGTACGACAACAAATCAGAGTGGCTACGCGCTCAACCGTTTGTTTCTACAACGGTCCACTTAACCTTTAAATATCATTTTGGCTCGCTGTTGCATCACATTATGGAACATACTGCTCACCACGTTGATATGGGCGTTCCTCTTTATCAGCTTTGTAATGCCCAGGATAAGCTGGAAGAGCTATTGCCTGGAAGAGTCATTAAACAGCCATTTTCTTGGTCTTGGTATTTCGAAACGGCTAAATTGTGTAAATTGTATGATTTTAAAAACAAGCACTGGCTCGATTTTGATGGTAATAAGACCGCCGAGTCGATAAAAGTAGTCCTATCGGAGTAAATTGGGTACTGTTCGGAATATGAGTTAAAATAATAGTTTTGTTGCTTAGGCAGTAAATTATGACCACAAGTACAACTACAACTACAAACTCTGAGACCACCAGCCAATCTCTTAAGTTCTGCTCTTCATGCAGTAGAGAGAAGCGTCTTGATGGAGGAACTTGGATCCCCACGAGTAATCGTAAACAACGCTGGATTTGTGCTAGCTGTTTGTATAATCGAACTCACAGAACCGGTGCTATCAAAGCTTAACTTCTTTTACCTTCGATTAATCGACTAAGTAAGGGTTGTAAAGTTTTTCATAGCCAAAGGTTGATGTTTCCCCATGGCCGGGTACAAAAGTGATGTCATCACCCATCGGCAGTAATTTTTCTTTAATCGACTTGATCAGGTCTTGGTGATTTCCGCGTGGAAAATCTGTTCTTCCAATGGATCCGGCAAATAAAACATCCCCAACGACCGCCACTCTTGAAGCCAAGTCGACAAAAACAACATGGCCAGGTGTGTGGCCTGGGCAATGAACCACTTCTAAAGACTGATTTCCAATCTGTATTTGATCACCATCATTTAACCATTTAGATGGTATAAAACTTTTCCCCAGGTGGGTAAACTCAAACCTTTTGGCTTGTTCTGGTAATTGATCTATCCAAAAAGCATCCTCGAAGTGAGGACCATAAATTGGCACATTTAAGATTGTGGCTAATTCTTTTGCCGCGGAGCAATGATCGACATGCCCATGAGTTACTAAGACCTGTTCAATAACTACCTTTAATTCGGTAATCGCAGCAAAAATTTTTTCTAAGTCTCCGCCTGGGTCTACAACCGCAGCCTTCATTGTCTGATCACAGACTAAAACTGTACAATTTTGCTCAAACGGAGTAACAGGAATAATAGCAACTTTTAGTGTCATTAAAATATCATACCAAGCATTTACATGAATAATATTTTTCTATCTTGTCATCTATTGTTTAATTTTTCAGGTTAAACTAATCATGTTGATAGGAGAGAGTGCGTATCACCGCCGAAGGCGCAGTGCCCATGAACGCTCAGGCAAAAGGACTATCAACACCAACACTCTGGAGAGCGGCATTTAATTGCCCACCGAAGGGGCTAACACTCAAATGAGTGCAATCTCTCAGGTATCAAGGACAGGGGGGCATTTGTCAGGGACTAGTTCGTCTTAATGTCGCAACATACACTTTTTCACGAGAAGCATCTTCATCTTGGGGCCAAAATGATTGATTTTGGTGGATGGGACATGCCGATTCATTATGGATCTCAGGTTGGTGAACACCTTCATACGAGATCTGATACCAGTCTTTTTGATGTGTCTCACATGGCCGTTCTTGATTGTTTTGGTAGCAATGCTCCAGACTTTTTAAGATATGTATTAGCCAACAATATCGATAAGCTAATAACTGTTGGTCAAGGTCTTTACTCATGCATGCTCAATCATGAAGGTGGAATCATCGATGATTTAATTGTGTATCGATTACCTGATCGTTTTCGTTTAGTGATTAATGCCTCAACAGCGATAACGGACGTTTCTTGGTTAGAGCAACAAGCATTGACATTTAAAGATCTGACATTAATTCCGCGTCGCTCTGATATGCCTCTTAGTCGTGACCCTGAGGTTCTATTGGCAGTTCAAGGCCCAAATGCTGAAGAGGCAATTTGTCAGATTTTTCCGGCGTTTAAAGAAAAGCTTCAGCAACTTCCCTATTTTCATGCTGTTACTCTTTCTACCTTATTTGGTCAACTGATGATTTCGCGAACGGGTTACACCGGTGAGGATGGCTTTGAGCTCAGCGTATCTTTTAACAGGGGTCATGAGCTCTGGGATTGTTTATTGAGCCAAGGAATACAACCTGCAGGATTAGGGGCGCGAGATACTTTACGGATCGAAGCGGGTTACAACTTATATGGGCAAGATATGAATTCCTCTGTCAGCCCCTTTGATTGCGGCCTGAGTTGGACTGTTGACTTAAAAAGTCCACGGGACTTTATTGGGAAATCTGCTCTCATTACCCTTGGGCAGCAATTTGATTTTTTAGGACTGGTACTTTTAGGTAAAGGCGTCTTAAGAAGTCACCAGAAAGTTCTAACTCTCTTAGGTGATGGTGAAATCACGTCCGGAACATATAGTCCTTCTATTGAAAAATCAATTGCTTTAGCCCGCCTCCCAAAAGGCCAAATAATCGGCTCAACGGTTCATGTTCTTATTCGCGATCAAACCCATGATGTCCAGATAGTAAAACCAGCATTTTTTCGTCACGGTCAATCCCTTATTTAACCTTTAGGAACTCCTTATGTCTTCTCCAGAAAATCTTCATTACGCCACATCTCATGAATGGTGTCTCTTAAACCAAGACGGAACCTATTCTGTCGGTATTACACATCATGCCCAAGATGCTCTTGGAGATATCGTTTTTATCGAATTACCTAAAGTGGGTCAAGTTGTTCATGCCAAATCCAATTGTGCCGTTGTTGAGTCGGTTAAAGCTGCCAGCGATATTTATGCTCCCCTCAGTGGAGAAATTACCGCCGTTAATGACCTTCTCACTCAGACACCTGAATTAATCAATTCGGACCCATATAGTTCTTGGTTCTTTAAAATAAAACCGACAAATTCTGACGAATTAAAAGACTTGTTGGACTCAAACGCCTATGCAGCTTCAATCGGTGAATAACTGATGCCATCTTATTCCACAACCCATACTTTAAGCACCTCAGATGAGTTTATTGCGAGGCATATTGGTCCAAGCTCAAGCGAACAAAATGCCATGTTGCAATTTCTTGGTTACTCTTCACTTAGCGATCTCGTTAATGCGGTGGTTCCTGACTCCATCAGAGAGAGTCAGCCTCTTTCTCTAGATCAATTCTCAATACCGATGTCAGAGTCCTCGGCAATTCAACAGTTAAAAGAGATTGCCCATAAAAATTTGATATATCGAAATTGGATTGGTCAAGGATATTACAACACGTTTACCCCTGCCGTCATACAACGCAATATTTTAGAAAACCCGGCTTGGTATACCGCATACACCCCCTACCAACCCGAAATTTCTCAAGGACGTCTTGAGGCACTTATGAACTTTCAGCAAATGGTGATTGATTTAACCGGCATGGATATTGCAAATGCTTCCATGCTAGATGAGGGTACTGCTGCCGCAGAAGCAATGACATTAGCCCTTCGCTCATGCGAGTCGAAGTCAACTTCCTTTTTTGTTGCAGCCGATGTTTTTCCTCAAACGATTGAGGTCATTCGAACTCGTGCACGACCTTTAAATATTTCAATCATCGTTGATGACTTTATTCATGTTTCAAATTATGATGTTTTTGGTGCTTTGATTCAATATCCCAGTGGCACTGGGTATCTCCATTCTTTGAGTGAATATCAACAAGCTTGTCAACACCTTCACCGCATAAAGGGGCTATTTATTGTTTCTGCTGATCTTTTGGCGCTGACTTTATTAGAGTCGCCCGGTAGCTTTGGTGCAGATATTGTTCTAGGGAACTCTCAACGCTTTGGCGTTCCTATAGGTTTTGGTGGCCCACATGCTGCTTTTCTTGCAACTAAAGATGCTTACAAAAGAAATATGCCCGGCCGTTTAGTGGGTGTGAGTATTGACTCACACCAAGAGCCAGCTTATCGGCTTGCGCTTCAGACTAGAGAGCAACATATTCGCCGTGAAAAAGCGACGTCTAACATTTGTACTGCACAGGTCCTTTTGGCGGTGATTGCAAGTATGTATGCGGTTTATCACGGGCCTAATGGCTTACTAAAGATTGCAACTAGGACCCATCACTTTACAAGTACTCTTGCTATTATCTTAAAAAATCATCAGGTAGTGATTGAGAACTCTTCTTGGTTTGATACTTTACTGATTCAAACCGAAGATGCGCAGATGACTGTGAATCATGCTCTTGAGCTAGGTCTTAACTTACGATTCATCGATAAATCACATTTATCCATTTCTTTGGATGAAACTTGTACTCAAATCGATATTATTCAATTATTACAAGTTTTTAACATCCTGATTTCTTTAGAAGAGTTGAATCAACTAAGCATTACCAAGAATCACTTTCCTGACGATCTCAACAGGTCAACAACATTTCTTACTCACCCAACGTTTAATCGTTATCACTCTGAACACGAAATGCTGCGTTATATGCGAAGGCTTTCGGATAAAGATTTAGCTTTAGATAGAACCATGATACCTCTTGGATCTTGTACGATGAAACTCAATGCAACGAGTGAGATGCTGCCAATCACTTGGCCAGAATTTAATCAAATTCATCCTTTTTCACCTAGCCAACAATGGCTTGGTTATGCTGACCTAATTTATCAACTTGAAAAAATGATGTGCGCCACAACGGGTTATGATTGCGTTTCTTTGCAACCCAATGCAGGCTCGCAGGGTGAATATGCTGGACTATTAGTGATTAATGCTTATCATGCCTCGAGGAATGAAGCTTTTCGCAACATCTGTTTAATCCCATCCTCAGCACACGGTACGAATCCAGCATCGGCGCAAATGGCTGGTCTAGATGTCGTCGTTGTTGCATGTGACATGAACGGTAATATTGACTTTTCTGATTTAACGTCAAAAGTTGAGTTGCATTCTAAGAATCTTGCCGCCATCATGATTACCTACCCTTCTACACATGGTGTTTTTGAATCCAATGTTAAAGATGTCTGCGCTTTAATTCATGCACATGGTGGTCAAGTTTATATTGATGGGGCGAATATGAATGCTCTTGTAGGTACAGCGTCGCCAGGTCATTTTGGTGGCGATGTCAGTCATTTAAACCTTCACAAAACATTCTGTATTCCTCACGGTGGTGGAGGTCCTGGTGTTGGTCCTATTGCGGCAAAAGAACATTTAGCTCCTTTTCTACCCTTCTCTTACACCGCAAAAACTGCGCATTCCATCAGCCTAGATCATCCTCGTATTAGTTCAGCGCCTTTTGGATCCGCTTCAATACTACCCATCTCATGGATGTATGTCGCCATGATGGGTTCTGAAGGCTTAAGGCAAGCAACTCAGGTTGCCATTCTTTCCGCGAACTACATTGCCAAAAAGCTAAGCTCTTACTATCCTATTCTTTATCATGGCCAAAATGGACTTATTGCACATGAATGTATTCTTGATATTCGACCCTTACAAAAGTTATCCGGCATCAGTAATGAAGATATTGCAAAGCGCTTGATAGACTTTGGATTTCATGCTCCAACCATGAGCTTCCCCGTTCCTGGCACTCTGATGATTGAGCCCACTGAAAGTGAGTCTAAGGCTGAATTAGATCGCTTTATCGAAGCGATGGTTCATATTCGTGATGAAATTGAAATGGTTATTACTGGCCGTTTTGACAAGATGAATAATCCTCTTAAAAATGCACCTCATACCGCACAATCGCTTGTTGCTAACGAATGGCCACATCCTTACTCGAGAGAGATCGCGGCATATCCCGTATCACGTCTTCGCTTCAATAAATTTTGGCCTCCAGTAGGTCGTGTTGATAATGTTTATGGAGATCGTCATTTATTTTGTTCGTGTGTACCCATCGCTGAATATGAGGCCACTTAAAATAAAGTTGGGTCTCGATCAATGTGTATTTTTATGGAACGTGATTTCTTTTTAATCATTTCTATCTGGTCTAGAGCCGTTTCCAAAAGGCTTTGAAGTTCTATCCTGTCTTTTGATTCTATTAAAATTTGATTTCGTTCTATGCCTGAATGTTTATGCAACATTCTTGGTGTCGGGTCATAAATGGTCGTTTGAGTATTTTTTTGATTTTCAATGTGACCTTTTATTTCGTAAAGTATTTCAAGGTTCTTTTTTTCAGTGACGGACTCCACAATGATTAATGCTTGATATGCGTATGGGGGTAATTGATTTTCTTTTCTCTCCAGCACAATCTCCGTAATATAGTCATCATATCGATGGTTGGCTAAAGAAGTAAATAATGGGTGATTTACAAACTCGGTTTGTATGTAAATATTGGATTGATCTGTCTGATCGCTTCTACCCCCACGACCAGCAACTTGTACGAGTTGAGAAAACATTTTTTCTATAGCTCGAAAATCCTGCGAGTACAAACTTTTATCAACATCTAAAACAATAACCGTTTCAACATGTTGGAAATCGTGGCCCTTGGTAACCATTTGTGTACCGACAATGAGGCAAGGTCTTCCTTGATGAATTAGAGAAAATGCTTCATCTGCACTACCCTTTCTTTTTGTTGAGTCACTATCGATTCTCATGATTTCTATTTGAGGAAACTCTAAGCTCAAATGCTCTTCTATTTTTTGAGTACCCATACCGACTGTAGCTAAGTCTTGATTGCCACAGCTCGGACAACTAACTGGTGGTGCGGTGACTAATCCACAGTGATGGCACTGCAAACTGAAGTCCTTATCTCCAAATTTCTTTTTATGTACAACCATCCAGGCACTACATTTTTTGCACTCGGACTTCCATTGACATGAACCACAATGCAAGATTGGGGAGTAGCCTCTTCGATTGATGAACACCAATACCTGTTTATTTTTTTCCCAAGTCTTTTGTATAACTTTTTTTATTTCACTCGTTAAACCATGTGTATCAATTGTTTTATTTTTTCTTGCCTGATTGAGGTCAATTAAATGTAATTGGGATATTGTTGCCCCTTCCTTAGCCTTTTTAGTCAGTTCAAATAATGTTATTTTATTTTGAATTACTTTTTGCCAGGTCTCACTCGATGGAGTTGCTGACGTAAGCAATACGGGTATTTTTATATCAACGCCCCTCCAGATTGCTAAATCTCGTGCGTTGTATCGAAGACCATCTTGTTGCTTGTAAGATCCATCGTGCTCTTCATCAACGACGATGGCTTTTAATCGTGGAATCGGCGCAAAGATACTTAATCGAGTCCCTAATATTACTCTCGACATTCCATGTTGAACTTTCCACCAGGCAATATTTCTTTGAGCTGGGCTTATATTACTGTGAAGAACACTAACCTCTTGATTGATAAAAACTTGTCTTATTATTTTTTCTAATTGTGGCGTAAGATTTATCTCAGGTACTAGAATTAAACATTGATCATCGTTACCTTCTAATATTTTTTTTAACCAATTTAAATAAACTGCAGTTTTGCCGCTACCTGTGATTCCTTTCAGTAATATCAATTCAAATTCATTTTTTGCCGATATATGAATGAGCTGATCATATGCTGTTTGTTGCTCATTATTCAGTAACCATTTGCTTTTGTCTTGATTTTGGGGTGCGTTATGTTCTTCTTTTTTTAATTTTTTATTTCTTTGTTTTTCTAGCGCTTCCCATTTTTCTGTTTTTTTCCAATCCGTAGGTATTGTGCTGAATAGAATTTCACCTAATGGTCTTAAATAATACTTTGAAGCAAACTGACAAAGTCGCAATAGGCCTTCATCAATATGCGTAAGTTGAGCTAGTTCTATTACTCTTTTAAGGCTTTTATCTTGATCATTTGCACACGAAAAGTCGCCATTTATTTGTAAGACAATACCTGCATTTATTTTTTTTCCAAATTCAACTTTAACAATTTGACCTCTTTTTGGCTTTTGATTAAGCTCCTCTTCATCCCAAATATAATCAAACAATTGAAATATAGGGATATCAATAGCGACTTTTACAATTTTTATTGACATTGTTTTCTTAATAAAAGTTTTGTTGTATCTTCAATCCTGGAGGTCATGTCAAAACTTTATTTATTCTTTAAGCCTGTGGATAACTCTGTGGATTGTTTGTGAGTTTCTACTCCGAAGCCTCAATGTCATTTTATAATACTTAACAACAGCAATCTACAGTGATTCATAATTACCATAATAATCAATATCTTATGATTATTATTTAAAAGTGATATTTCAAGTCATCGGCAAGGTCTTGTTCTTTTCAGATAATTACTCAACTGTGAATAACTTTTTGATTTGCCTAGCTAAATTAGTCGAAAAGGCGTTGATGGCGATGTCGCGTAGACTCGGCTCTGATTGCTGAAATCAATATCTCTACGTTTTCTGGCGGTGTAAATTGTGAGATCCCATGCCCTAAGTTAAAGATATGGCCATCAAGCGGAGATAATTCTTGTTGAATTGCTTTAGTAAGCGCTAACTCATTAAACAATTCGGCGACCTTTATTTTAATGATCGATTGATCACCAAGCAGTATCTGTGGGTCCAGATTTCCTTGAAGGCAAATTCGTTGAGAAGAAAGTTGTTCTCGTGCTTGTGATATCGACTGGGTCCAGTCCAATCCGACAACATTAGCTCCAGACTTTGCCATTTCTTTCAACCAAGTACCACCACCTTTGGAGAACAGTAAGATAGGAATATTTTGTTTGACATGGCGATCCTCATGAAGTCGACGAATGACTTCTTTCATGGGGTCCAAGGAATAAGTTAAGTAGTCAGAATAACTAAGTAATCCACCCCAAGTATCAAACAGCATCACGGCTTGTGCGCCCGCCTCTATCTGTAACTTTAAATACTCTGTAACTGACTGAATATTAATATCCAAGATACGCCTCATCAAATCTGGGCGTGAATATAACAAGGTCTTTGTTTGCTGAAATTCTTTTGATCCGCCTCCTTCAATCATATAGCAAGCAAGCGTCCACGGACTTCCCGAAAAACCAATTAAAGGTACTCTTTGTTTGCCATTTTGTATAAGGTCTTTACGAATCTGAGCTACAGCATCAAAGACATATCTCAGCTGATCCATATCTGCTGCTCGTAAGTCTTGAATGCTTTTTTCTGATTGCAACGGGAACTCAAATCTTGGTCCCTCGCCTTGTTCAAAACTTAAACCTAATCCCATCGCATCTGGAATTGTCAAAATATCTGAAAAAAGAATCGCTGCGTCAAGATCATATCGGTCTAAAGGCTGTAAGGTAACTTCAGATGCATATGATGGATTTTTTGCAAGCTCTAGAAAACTTCCAGCCTTCATTCTAGTTTTCATATACTCTGGAAGATACCGACCAGCTTGCCTCATAAGCCAGATGGGCGTCGAGTCAACACTCTCAAAGCGGGAGGCCTTGATGAACCGGTCATTCATCAGCTCTAAAGGCATTGATCCTGACATGAATGTCTAGTTAAGTTTATTTTTTTCTTCTAAAGCGGGCAATCGCGGCCAATTGAGCAGCAGCTAAAGCAAACTCAGACTGAGCATGAGCAAAATCAATATCCGAACTACGGGTTGCCATCTCTTCTTCGGCTCTACGTTTAGCATCCATGGCTTTTGCTTCATCCAAATCAGCGCCACGTATCGCGGTGTCAGCTAAAACAGTAATTGCATTAGGCTGAACCTCCAAAATTCCACCCGCCACAAATACGAATTCCTCTCCACCATCAGCCATTTCGATTCTGACTGAACCAGGACGAATTCTCGTAATTAATGGTGTATGACCTGGCAAAATTCCCAACTCTCCAGACTCTCCAGGTAATGCAACAAACTTTGCCTCACCTGAAAAAATAGAGCTTTCAGCACTTACAACGTCAACATGTATGGTCGCCATAATGTATAAAAACCTTTATTAGATTAAAGCTTCTTCGCTTTTTCAATTGCTTCATCAATCGTACCAACCATGTAAAAAGCTTGCTCTGGCAAATGATCTAACTCTCCAGCCACAATCATCTTAAACCCACGGATTGTTTCTTTTAATGTAACGTATTTTCCTGGTGAGCCAGTAAACACTTCGGCTACGTGGAAAGGTTGTGATAAAAAGCGCTGAATCTTACGAGCACGGTTAACTGATAATTTATCCTCTGGTGATAATTCATCCATGCCTAAAATAGCAATAATATCTCTTAACTCTTTATAGCGCTGCAAAGTTACTTGCACGCCTCGAGCGACTTCATAATGCTCTGAGCCAACAACGAGCGGATCTAACTGACGACTTGTTGAATCCAGTGGATCAACCGCAGGATAAATACCCAAAGCGGCAATATCACGCGATAAAACAACTGTTGAGTCTAAGTGTTGGAAAGTCGTTGCAGGTGATGGATCTGTTAAGTCATCGGCAGGAACATAAACCGCCTGAATCGAAGTAATAGAGCCTGTCTTCGTGGAGGTAATTCGCTCTTGCAAGCGACCCATTTCATCCGCAAGAGTCGGTTGATATCCCACCGCAGAAGGCATACGACCAAGTAACGCAGAAACTTCCGTTCCAGCTAGTGTGTAACGATAAATATTATCCACGAAGAATAAAATGTCACGGCCTTCATCACGGAAACGCTCTGCCATTGACAAGCCAGTCAATGCAACACGCAAACGATTTCCCGGTGGCTCATTCATCTGTCCAAAGACCATCGCAACTTTATCAAGAACGTTGGAGTCCTTCATTTCATGATAGAAGTCATTACCTTCACGGGTTCTTTCACCAACACCCGCAAATACAGATAGTCCAGAGTGCTGTTTAGCGATGTTATTAATTAATTCCATCATGTTGACGGTCTTGCCCACACCAGCCCCACCGAATAAACCGACCTTACCGCCTTTTGCAAAAGGGCAAACTAAGTCGATCACCTTAATACCAGTTTCAAGTAAGTCGACGGATGGTGAAAGCTCATCAAATTTCGGGGCTGGTTGGTGAATGGCACGGCGCTCTTCAGTTGCAATTGGGCCGGCCTCATCAATCGGGCGACCTAAGACGTCCATAATTCGACCAAGCGTTGCTGGGCCAACAGGTACAGATATTGGTGCACCTGTGCCGCGAACACTCATGCCGCGACGTAAGCCATCACTTGAACCTAAAGCAATCGTCCTTACAACGCCGTCACCTAATTGTTGCTGCACCTCAAAGGTTAAACCCTTTTCAGCAAAAGATGCCTCATTACTATCTTCTAGTACTAATGCATCATAAACCTTAGGCATTCCGTCGCGCGGGAACTGAATATCAACAACAGCTCCAATACATTGAACGATATTTCCGTTACTCATCGCATTTCTCCAATCAAATCAATATTTACAATTCTTTAAATTAAACAGCGGCTGCGCCACCAACAATTTCTGATAACTCTTTGGTAATTGCTGCTTGACGTGTTTTGTTGTAGTCAAGCTGTAATTCTGCAATCAAATTCTTCGCATTATCGGAGGCTGCTTTCATCGCAACCATTCGAGCTGATTGTTCTGAAGCCATGTTCTCAGCAACCGATTGATATATTACTGCCTCAATATATTTCTTTAACAAGTCATCCAATACCGTTTGTGCATCTGGCTCATAGATATAGTCCCAACCGTAGGCAGACTTTTCTTGAGCCGCTTGCTCAAGACTTGCAGGAGACAATGGAAGAATTTTTTCTATGATTGGCTCTTGTTTCATCGTGTTGATAAAACGATTAAAGGCAATATACACTTCATCAACCTCACCATTTTCGAACGCATCTAATTGAACTTTGATGGTCCCAATTAAATCTTCAAGAAGTGGCTTGTCACCTAAGTGCGTGGCGTGTGAAATTAGTTTTGCCTTAATGCGATTTAAAAACTGAAAACCTTTCGATCCAATGGCTGTGCAAAGAATATCTTTTTTATCTGCATGCCAGACTTTCATTGTATTCGTGAGCATCCGAAGAATATTCGTATTTAAACCACCACATAAACCTTTATCCGTAGTAATTAAAATAACGCCAACATTTTTAACTTCGCGAGGCACTAAAAATGCTGGTTTGTATTCAGGATTTGCTTGAGTAACATTTGCAGCAACGTTTTTAATTTTTTGCGCAAACGGTCTTGCAGCACGCATACGCTCCTGGGCACGACGCATCTTCGATGCGGCCACCATTTCCATCGCTTTTGTGATCTTTCGCGTATTTTGTACGCTCTTGATCTTATTTCGTATTTCTTTTGTTCCAGCCACGCGGCTCTCCTCGCTTCTTTATCTTAGAAAGAAGCTGAACGTTTAAAATCTTCAATCGCCGATTTCAACGCGACTTCGTCTTCTTTCGATAACTCTTTTGTGTCTTCTATACGACCGATTAGCTCCGCATATTTTGACTTCAAGTGATCTTGCATCCCTTTTTCGAAGGGCAAAATGTCTTTCACTTCGATGTTATCTAAAAAGCCATTATTCGCCGCATACAAAGAAGCCGATAACTGCCAGACTTGTTGTGGATTATATTGAGCTTGCTTGAGAAGTTCTGTCACGCGACGACCGCGATCCAATTGCTTACGTGTTGCATCATCCAGATCAGACGCAAATTGTGAGAAAGCAGCTAATTCACGATATTGCGCTAAGTCAGTACGAATACCGCCAGAAAGTTTTTTCACAATTTTAGTTTGAGCTGCACCACCCACACGAGATACTGAAATACCAGCATTAATCGCAGGACGTACTCCGGAATTGAACAAGTCGGTTTCTAAGAAGATTTGTCCGTCTGTAATAGAAATCACATTGGTTGGAACGAATGCAGAAACGTCACCAGCTTGAGTTTCAATAATTGGCAATGCGGTTAATGAGCCGGTTTTGCCTTTTACTTCACCTTTCGTAAAATGCTCTACGTAATCAGCATTTACGCGTGCGGCACGCTCTAACAATCTTGAGTGGAGATAAAAAACATCACCAGGATAAGCTTCGCGACCTGGAGGTCTGCGCAGTAATAAAGATACTTGACGGTATGCAATCGCTTGCTTCGTTAAGTCATCATAAACAATCAAAGCATCTTCACCACGATCACGGAAGTATTCTCCCATCGTGCAACCTGCATACGCAGAAAGATACTGCATCGCCGCGGAGTCAGAGGCAGTCGCAGCTACAACGATCGTATAGCTCATTGCGCCTTGCTCTTCTAACTTACGTACTACGTTATTCACTGTAGACGCTTTTTGTCCAATCGCCACATAAACGCAATATACGCCCTTACCTTTTTGATTGATAATTGCATCTACTGCAACCGCTGTTTTTCCAGTTTGTCGATCTCCAATAATCAACTCTCGCTGGCCACGTCCAATTGGAACCATTGCATCAATCGACTTTAGGCCAGTCTGAAGTGGTTGGCTAACTGATTGACGTGCAATAACTCCCGGCGCCACTTTTTCAATAATGTCTGAGTTCTTCGCATTAATCGGACCCTTTCCATCGATAGGCTGGCCTAACGTATTAACAACTCGACCTAAAAGCTCTGGCCCAACAGGAACCTCTAAAATACGACCCGTACATTTCACTGGATCACCTTCAGAAATATGCTCATATGCTCCAAGAATCACTGCGCCCACAGAGTCTCTCTCTAAATTCAACGCTAATCCAAAGGTGTTATTAGGGAACTCTAACATTTCTCCCTGCATAACGCCTGATAATCCGTGAACCCGACAAATGCCGTCAGATACAGATATTACAGTGCCTTGATTACGAATTTCAGCGTCTACACCGACACTGCTAATTCGGCTTTTGATCAACTCGCTGATCTCAGATGGGTTAAGTTGCATTTATAACTCCTAGGGTCTTTTAATTTCGTTGTACTACTAACTGTTCATGATAGTAATGCTGCTTGCATTGCCTCTAATCTTGCTTTCACTGAAGTATCTAATACTTCATCTCCAACCTGCACGCGAACTCCACCAATTAATTCAGGGTCCACAGTAATGGTTGGCTTTAAACTTCTGTTTCCAAATCTTTTTGAGATCGCAGCAACTAAACTAGTTGCCTCGTCGCTACTCATTGGAAAAGCTGTAGTTATTTGAACTTCAGCAGATCCCTCGCGCGAATTCTTAATATCCTTAAATTGACTAGCAATTTCAGGCAATGCAGAAATTCGATGATTCATCGTTAACAAGGTGATGAAGCTTTGAATTTCAGGCGAAACTTCTGAATTTAAGCTAGCCAGTAACAACGCTGATAGTTGATCTTGTGAAACATTTGGATTTGACGCCAAGTTGGCGACATCAGAATTACTGGCCATCTGTGCCAAAGTATCTAATTGTTCAGCCCATTTACTCAGATTCTCTGGCTTTGCTGTACCAGCAAGAGCTTCCGCATATGGGCGAGCAATTGTTGCTAATTCGGCCATTTTAGAGCTCAGCTTTCAATTGATCTAACAAAGACGCATGCGCTGCAGGATTAATTTCTTTCCGCAGAATCTGCTCCGCACCCTTAACAGCTAATGAAGCAACTTGAGCACGTAGTTCATCGCGGGCACGAATAATTTGCTGATCTGCATCTGCTTTAGCTTGGGCAATAATCCTTGAGGCCTCTGCTTGAGCGTTTTGTTTGATTTCCTCAGCGCTTAATTGGGCACGCTTTTCAGCCTCAGCAATACGCTGTGTACCTTCATTTTTTGCCTCAGCCAAGGCTTGGTCAGCGCGCTTAGTGGCAAACTCAAGATCAGTTTTACCTTTCTCAGCTGCAGCTAATCCATCTGCAATTTTAGCTGCTCTTTCATCCAATGCTTTAACGAGCGGAGGCCAGACAAACTTAGCTACCACCCACCAGAGGATGAAAAAGACAACCATTTGCGCGAATAAGGTCGCGTTCAGATTCACGGCTTTTCCTTTCGGTTCAATTGGACAAAACCACTTAACTTCATAAAGTAGTTGGTCTAAAAATAGTAATTAAGCTGTTAACTTAGATAACAATGGGTTTGCGAAAGCAAATAACATTGCAATACCAACACCGATCAAAAATGCAGCATCGATCAAACCGGCTAATAAAAACATCTTCGTCTGGAGCGGCTCCATCAATTCTGGTTGACGTGCGCATGCCTCGATATATTTACCGCCCATTAATCCAATACCTAAACAAGCGCCGATTGCGCCAAGGCCGATAATGATTCCAATACCTACCGCTGTCAAACCTTGAATATTTCCGATGAACTGATTTAGCATTGCTGACTCCTAGTTAAATAAAAAAATAAAAAATTAATGATGACTATGTGCTTGGCCGATATAAACCAGTGTCAGCATCATAAAGATAAACGCTTGTAAAAGGATGACCAATATATGAAATATTGCCCATGCTGCACCTGCTATTACATGGCCCACAAATCCAAAAATGCTTGGATCAAGATTAAAGGTCCAAATACTTCCAAGCAGTGCTATTAACATAAAGATTAATTCGCCTGCATACATATTTCCAAATAACCGCATTCCTAAGGAAACTGTTTTAGCAATATATTCAATGAGATTTAAGAATAAATTAAACGGCGCTAAGTACCATTTGGCTCCAAATGGTGCGGAAATTAATTCATGCGCAAAACCACCCACGCCTTTTATTTTCACACTGTAGTACAAAATGATCAGCAACACGGATAGTGACATTCCCATGGTGCCGTTTAAATCTGTTGTTGGCACAATTTTATGGTGCGGAATATGGATATGGAATATTTCGAATATGCCATTTAAACCGTTGACCCAGTCAATTGGTATTAAATCCAATGTATTCATAAATACTATCCAACAAAATACAAACAAGGCCAAGGGTGCAATATAGGTTCTGTCACCGTGAACAATGTTTTTTGATTGTGTTTCGACAAGCTCAACAACCATTTCGATTAAAGCTTGAAATCTTCCAGGTACTCCTGACGTTGCTCTTCGAGCAGCAATCAACAAAATACCGATGGCGACTAGACCCATCGCTAAGGACCAAAATACAGTATCGTAATTGATAACGCTAAAGTCTACGATACTGGTTTGAACATGTCCTGTGGAGTTCAGGTTAGTTAAGTGCTCAAGAATATATTCTGTAGGCTGAAGTGATTCTGCGGATGAGGCTGCTGTAGACATCTATTTTTCCATTACCCTAAATTTATAACTTTTTATACTTAATAAAACCAATCAACCAATACGCCTGCAAAGTAATTATGTACATTCCTAAAAACCAAGGCCAACTTAAGTTTTGATATAAGCGAATTGACAAAACGATTATAGTTAACGTTAGTGTAATTTTTATGACTTCAGCATACACAAGTGAACTAACGAATCTTTTCGCAAAACGACTATCTATCTTTTTAACAAGATTGACACGAATTATAAACGCAGATGTAGGTACTATCCCTAAAATCCCACCTAATAAAACGGATACAACCACAACTTTTGTCAAAAAAAACATACTCCAAACTATCGACAATATTGTAACCGCAATTGTTAAAATACTCTGAAACTTCACAATATCCCATGGAGTTGATACCCTTGGCGAAAGCTCCTGTTCTGTAAAAAGCATTAATGCTTCTTGATGGGTTAGCCTTTTAGGCTCAAGGTTTTCTTGATCTCCCGAGGCACTCTTGTCGTACTCCATCTCAGAGACACTCAATTAGTTTGCTAACCCTAGTTTTACAAAGAATGTATGAAGCTCATCCGATTGAGAAAATTTTATCTTAATTTCTCCGCCTTTTAATCGTGCTTTTATCTGAACGTTTAGTCCTAAAAGATCAGACATTTGGGTCTCTAAACTTTTCAGATCCGGATCCAGTTTTTGTTTTTCTTTTATTTTGTTCGTTGTAATTGGATCGCTTTTTTTGCCATTTGCCAAGATGGCATTCGCCAACTTTTCTGTTTCTCTTACCGATAGCCCTTGTGCCGCCACCCTCTGCGCCAATCCAATTTGCATAGCCAGAGGTATTGGTAGTAAAGCCCGAGCATGCCCCATATCAATGTCGCCATTCATTAATAATGTTTGCACTGACTTACTAAGTTGTGTCAGTCTTAGTAAGTTAGTCACAGCACTTCTCGACTTACCAACCACTTGAGCCGCCTGCTCATGGGTAAATTCAAAGTCACGAATCAACCTTGCCAATCCCTCTGCCTCCTCAAGTGGATTAAGGTCTTCACGTTGCATATTTTCGATCAATGCCATTGCGGCAGCGGTTTGATCGTCTACATCCTTGATTAAAACAGGTACTGACTCTAGTCCAGCGAGACCAGCAGCACGGAAACGTCGCTCACCAGCAATAATTTCATATTTTTGGTTACCTATTGATCGAACCAATAGTGGCTGCATGATGCCCTGACTACGAATGCTTTGTGCCAGCTCTTCTAATTCACTATCTCGCATTTGCATTCGAGGTTGATATTTGCCTCGTTGTAATTGCGTCAGTTTTAACTCACTAACCGGGTTATCTTTTTGATCTTGACCACTTAAGTCAACTGAGTCCCCAAGCAGAGCTTCAAGCCCCCTGCCAAGGCCTTTCTTTTTAATTATCATGTTTAAAGTGTCTTTATTCGTTCAATCATTTCTGCTCCAAACTCTACGTACGCTTTTGCTCCACGTGAGGACTTGTCATAAACAACGCCAGGCACTCCGTAAGAAGGCGCCTCTGCCAACCTTACATTTCTAGGGATAATCGTTTTAAAGACTTTATCCCCAAAATGCTGAATCAACTGTTCGGAGACTTGTTGTTGTAAAGCCGTTCTTGGGTCAAACATGACACGCAATAACCCAATAATTTTTAAATCAGGATTGAGATTTGCATGAACCTGCTTAATACTATTAACTAAATCTGAAAGCCCCTCTAGTGCAAAATACTCACACTGCATTGGAACAATCACGCCATTTGCTGCACACAAACCATTTAGGGTCAGCAAAGAAAGAGCTGGTGGGCAATCGATTAAGACAAAGTCGTAATCACCTTCAACAAATTTCAACGCCTTACTCAATATCGACTCACGGTGTTCAAAATCCACTAACTCGATTTCCGCACCCGCCAAATTCCGATTTGCAGGAACAACATCGTAACCACCTGATTCAGAAGAGCATTTTGATTCATTTATACTACAATGCCCGATTAAAACTTGATAAATAGAGTTGCTTAACTGATGTTTATCAACGCCCGAACCCATCGTTGCATTTCCCTGTGGGTCTAGATCAACAAGTAAAACTCGTTGATCAAGGGCGGCTAATCCTGCCGCTAGATTAATCGCCGTTGTAGTTTTACCCACCCCACCTTTTTGGTTTGCAATACAAAAAATCTTTGCCATCGTCGTTCCTAAATTTGAATCATGATTTTCTCATGGATTGAAGCGACAAAAGACATCGATAAGCCTCTAAATAAGGAATTTTTAACTCCTCCGAATCAATAATCTGAAAGTCGCTCGGTAGCCTATCAATTTCTAGGTTAATTTTTTGAGACTTCATGGCAAACATAATACCGTTCGGTCTTAAAAGTGGAGCGGAATATGCTGCAAAATTTTTAAGCTCAGTAAATGCTCTTGATATGGTCGCATCCATAGAGTGTGGCAAGTCCTTAGAAAAATGTTCAACTCTTTGATCGATGATAGAAACATTTTTTAGCTTTAAACATCCTTTAATATGCTGTAAAAATGCCGTTTTCTTTTTTACTGCCTCCACTAGATAAAACTCAACATCTGGCATAAAGATCGCAAGTAACATGCCTGGAAACCCGCCACCCACTCCCAAATCAGCGAGTTTTGCTCTGTGCGGCAAGATCCCTTGGTGAGCCTTCTTTAGCAAAGGGTTCACGACGGCTAACGAGTCCATCACATGAGCACCAAGGTACTCGTGATAACTTCTGATTGCACTGAGATTATGGATAGTATTCCATTTAAAGAACTCGGTACTAAACTCTATCAATTGCTGAATATTGGTCTCGGTATAAGCAAGGTTAAGCTCTTTAAGCCCCTCCATCACATCGACCTCAAACAGCTTCTTATCAAAAATCATAGAGGGCTACTTTTTCTAGCTACACTTTTTTTTAGGTGAATCAGTAATATAGAAATGGCTGCAGGCGTTACTCCGGAAATCCGAGAGGCTTGTCCAATCGTATTTGGCTTTATCGTCATTAACTTTTGACGAACCTCATTCGATAAACCAGATACATCAGAATAGTCTAATTGCCTAGGTAGCTCCAACTCCTCATAATACGAGTGGCGCTCTATTTCAATCGCCTGACGGTCAATATAGCCTTGATATTTAATTCTAATCTCAACCTGTTCATCAATTTGCCATTGTAGAGACGGCTCAAATTGCTCTACATCAGCGGCCCATCGTCCCTCCAGTGCGCTAGTTAAATCCTGATAACTGAGATGCGGTCTTTTTAACAGGTCACCCAAACTATATTCATGAGCTAAAACCTGTCCAAAAATATCCAAACTCTCTACTTCAGAGATGTTTTTAGGCGAAACCCATGTGCTTTTAAGTCGTGATGTTTCACGTGAAACCGCCTCTTGTTTTTTACAAAAGAACTCCCAGCGCCCATTACTCACTAATCCTAAGCCACGCCCAATCTCCGTAAGGCGTAAATCTGCATTATCCTCACGCAGACTCAGTCGATACTCTGCACGACTTGTAAACATCCGATACGGCTCTTGTACGCCTTTTGTTGTAAGGTCATCCACCAATACGCCTAAATACGCCTCACTTCTGAGTGGCGTCCAAGCATCTTTTTGCTGAACTTTTAGAGCCGCATTAATTCCGGCAAGCATACCCTGAGCGGCAGCCTCCTCATAGCCTGTTGTTCCGTTGATTTGACCAGCAAAAAATAAACCTTCTATTTGTTTTGACTCAAGACCTTGAGTCAACCCACGAGGATCAAAATAATCATACTCAATGGCATAACCAGGACGTAAAATATGCGCGTTTTCCAAACCCGGGATGCTATGTACTAGATTCATCTGCACATCAAATGGCAAGCTAGTCGATATTCCATTGGGATAAAACTCATTTGTGGAAAGGCCCTCAGGCTCTAGAAAGATTTGATGGCTCGACTTAGAGGCAAAGCGATGTATCTTATCCTCAATCGAAGGGCAATATCTTGGCCCCACCCCCTCAATAACACCCGTATACATTGGAGATCGATCCAATCCACCACGAATAATCTCATGGGTTTTTTCATTGGTATGGGTGATCCAACAAGGCAGTTGTCTTGGATGCTCTTCAGGCCTTCCTAAAAAAGAAAAAACTGGCAAAGGATCTAGGTCGCCAGGTTGCTCAAGCATTTTAGAGAAATCAATGGTTCGACCATCGATTCTCGGTGGCGTGCCAGTTTTTAATCGTCCCTGTGGAAGAGCCAACTCCTTTAGTCTCGAAGATAGGCGAACGGCTGCGGGATCTCCCGCACGCCCTCCCGAGTGATTTTCTAAACCAACATGAATCTTTCCATCTAAAAATGTGCCGGCGGTTAAAACGACGGTGGGAGCGTAAAACTCTAACCCTAATTGAGTGACTGCACCAATTACCTTAGCACCTAGAACAATTAAATCATCAACGGCAGACTGAAATAAGGTCAGGTGTTCTTGGTTTTCTAATAAGGATCTCATCGCCGCTTTATATAAAGCTCGATCTGCTTGAGCTCTAGTGGCCCTAACCGCCGGACCCTTACTGGAGTTCAGGATGCGAAATTGGATGCCTGCCTTATCCGTAATTTGAGCCATCGCTCCACCCATCGCATCAATTTCTTTAACAAGATGTCCCTTTCCAATACCGCCAATAGAGGGATTACAGCTCATCGTACCAAGTGTTTCGATATTATGAGTCAGCAAAAGCGTTTCACAGCCCATACGAGAGCTTGCCAAGGCGGCCTCGCATCCTGCATGTCCGCCACCAATGACAATTACGTCAAAATGCTTTTTAAATTCCATCATTATTCGGGGTTTTTCAATTAATCTCATGTTTCACGTGAAACATTCAGCCTCTATTATCTTATGAAATCCCAAAGATGATAAGAGTCATTTGCAGTTTTTAACGCAAGGGCAAGAACAAGAACAATAAAAAACCGGCGGACTAGGTGGCTGCCACCCTTTAAAGCTACACGACTACCCACAATCCCACCAATTACATTGAATGCCATCATCCATAACGCCACACGCCAGTGAATATGGCCCGTAGGAATAAAAAGCGCCAGGGCCGCCAAATTAGAGATACAGTTCACTATTTTTGTTGCTGCCGCCCCATGAAGAAAATCAAAGCCTAAGAATCGAACAAAAAGAAACATTAGGAATGCCCCAGTTCCAGGACCAAAAAAACCATCATAAAAACCAATCGCCAAGCAGCCTAGAGCAACGATGGCTATGCTTTTACCGTTTTCTGATTGATGTTGGTGACTTAATCCAAAATTTTTATTCTTTAGCGTGAAATATAAAAGAATTAAAAGAATGATTGGTAAAAGCTGTCTTATAAAATCTGGTGAGATTTGAGTAACTGTCCAGGCACCAAGAAATGATCCAAACAGCGCAAAGAGTCCAGCATAAAACATCAGCTTTTTGGGAAGGCTAACCTTTTGAATATATTGAGTAGCGGCCACAAAGGTCCCCCCAACTGCGGAAACTTTGTTAATTCCAAATAGAGTTGCAGGAGCTTCTTTTGGAAATACGGAAAATAGCGCCGGTATTTGTAATAGACCACCACCACCGACAATCGCATCGACAAATCCAGCTCCAAATGCAGCCAAAGCCAACAATAGCCACGAATGGCTAAATATATCTATATAATTCAATTAGTTATGCTTGTTTTGGAACTTGCTGAGGACTTCGCCAACAATCCCTTTTCTAAAGGCCATCACACAGACAACGAAGATAAAGCCCGTGACAATGGTCACAGACTCACCCAGACTCCTAAACCACTCGATACTCGTCAAAGTAAATAGCCAATTCCCAATTTCACCAACCTTGTGTTCAAGGACTGTAATGACAAGCGCGCCGATCATAGGTCCCATCAAGGTGCCAACCCCGCCAACTAGAGTCATTAAAATAACGAGTCCCGACATTGACCAATGTGAATCCGAGAGTGTTTCAAAACCCATAAATAATGCTTGCAAACTCCCAGCTAAACCAGCCAAGGCACCAGACAAGATAAAGGCAAGTAGTTTAAAACGATCAACCTCGTATCCAAGAGAAATGGCCCTTGGCTCATTCTCTTTAATCGCAAATAATATTTTTCCAAACGGTGAGCTGATGACTCGAGCAATCAACGCCGTAACCGTGAGAAAGAAAAACAAAACCAAATAATAAATCTTCAGATCGCTTTGCAAATCTAAAACACCTAAAAACACGCCACGAGGTATGCCCTGCATCCCATCTTCTCCACCAGTAAATGGGGCCTGGAGAAAAACAAAATATAACATTTGAGCTAAAGCCATCGTTATCATCGCGAAATAAATTCCTTGACGTCGAATGGCCAATGCCCCCATGAAATAGCCTAATAAGGCAGCAAAAAGGGTTCCGCCAAATAAACCAAGCTCTGGAGGTAACCCTAAGTCTCTAATGATATATCCGCAGACGTAACCAGCACCACCCAAAAATGCGGCATGACCAAAAGATAAGAGGCCTGTATAGCCTAGTAATAAATTAAATGCTGATGCAAAAAGTGCAAAGCATAAAACCTTCATTAGAAAAATAGGGTAAATAAACCAAGGAGCGGCCAGTAAAAATCCAACAAGAATAATGAAGAGGGGTTTGGATAAATTTGCTTTCATCACTTCTCTCTACCAAATAGTCCTGCAGGGCGCACCAGTAAAACAAGAGCCATTACTAAGAAAACAACCGTACTAGATGCCTCCGGATAAAGCACTTTAGTGATCGCCTCAATAACCCCAAGACCAAGGCCAGTCATGATAGAGCCCATAATAGAGCCCATTCCGCCGATAACCACAATAGCAAAAATAGTAATAATGAGATTGGAACCCATCAGTGGCGAAACTTGAATAATTGGCGCAGCTAAAACGCCAGAGAAGGCCGCTAATGCAACTCCAAAACCATAAGTTAAAGTTACCATCAGCGGAAAATTAATACCAAAAGCTTGAATCAACTTTGGGTTTTCTGTACCAGCACGTAAGTATGCGCCAAGCTTCGTTTTTTCAATAACATACCAAGTACCAAAGCAAACGATTAAAGAAATGACGACGACCCAAGCACGATATATTGGTAGAAACATAAAGCCAACATCAATTGCGCCAGCCAAAGAGTCCGGAACTGAGTAGGCCATCCCAGAGACACCAAAAAACGATCTAAAAAAACCCTCTAAAATAAGGGTAAGACCAAAAGTGAGGAGCAGTCCATATAAGTGATCAAGTTGATAAAGGTGCTTCAAGAGAAATCGCTCAATAACGAAACCAATCAGTGCCACCAAAATCGGCGCGATTATTAACATTGGCCAATAACCAATACCTAAAAACGTCAGCCCCATCCAAGTAAACAAGGCGCCCATCATAAACATTGCCCCATGGGCAAAATTAACGACATTTAATAAACCAAAAATAACTGCCAAGCCGAGACTTAAAACAGCATAAAAACTTCCATTAACCAACCCCAAAAGGAGTTGGCTAAGGACAGCAGACAAAGGGATACTTAATAATTCCACTAGATCATCTTTACTATTTAATCAAAGCACACTTGGATTCAGCGAGCGTATTAAAGGCTTGCTCTCCAGGTAATTTCTTAACAACACGATAATAATCCCAAGGCTTGGTTACTTCTTCAGCCTTTTTTACCTCAAATAAATACATGTCATGAATCATCGTGCCATCTTTACGAATATAACCACCCTTCGTAAACAAGTCATTAATTTTCATTTTTTGCATTTCAGCAAGCACCTTCTCAGGATTGTCAGTGCCAGCAGCTTTTACCGCTTTTAAATAGGTCATCATCGATGAATAATCGCCAGCATGAACCGATGTAGGCATGCGCTTCATCTTTTGAATAAAGCGACCAGCAAATGCTCTAGTCTCTTCGTTCATATCCCAGTACCAGGCCTCTGTAGCTAGTAAGCCAGCCGCATTTTTAACACCAATACTATGTACGTCAGAGATAAAAACTAATAAGCCAGCTAGCTTCATTGTCTTATTAATACCAAACTCATTGGCAGCTTTGACAGAGTTAATCGTGTCGCCACCCGCGTTTGCCATTGCTAAAACTTGGGCTTTTGAGCTTTGAGCTTGCAATAAGAAGGAAGAGAAATCACTAGCATTTAGTGGGTGCTTTACAGAGCCTAAAACTTTACCTCCAGCATCATTAACAACTTTCGTTGCGTCTTTTTGTAACTGTTCTCCAAATGCATAATCAGCCGTTATGAAAAACCATGTTTTATTGCCCTTCTCAACCATTGCCTTACCAGTTACATTGGCCAGGGCAATCGTATCGTAGGTATAGTGAATCGTATAAGGAGAACACTGTTCATTTGTTAAAGCAGAAGTTCCCGCGCCATTATTGATATAAAGGCGTTTTTTTTCATTAGTAACTTTAGCTGTAGCTAATGCGGTACCTGAGTTTGTTCCACCAAAAACAACATTGACGCCCTCTTGATCAATCCATTCACGAGCTTTACTTGCTGCGATATCAGCTTTATTTTGATGGTCCGCATAGAGTACTTCGACCTTTCTGCCCAAAACTGAGCCACCAAAATCCGCAATGGCCATTTCCATAGCTTCTTTACCACCGATACCATCGATGTCAGAATATAAGCTAGAGCCGTCCGTAATGAATCCAATTTTGATCGGCTTGTTATCTGCCGCATATGAAGCATTAGCAAGCGAAGCTAATGCCAAGGCTAATACTATTTTTTTCATTTTCATACATTTCCCCAAGATTAAAATTTCTTAAATTCCCAAATAACTATTTAATACAGCTGTCTTTTCCGATAGCTCACTATTTAAAACGACCTCAACAACTTGACCATGCTCAATAACATAATGTCTATCGGCAAGATTTGCAGCAAAATGAAAGTTTTGTTCCACTAAAATAATGGTGTAGCCTTTGTCACGCAAGTGTTTGACAACCTGACCTAGTTTTTGAACAATAACAGGCGCTAAACCTTCAGTAATTTCGTCTAATAACAAAATGTTTGCACCCGTTCTAAGAATACGAGCCATTGCTAACATTTGTTGCTCACCGCCACTTAATCGCGTACCAGGACTGTTCCTTCTTTCATACAAATTAGGAAACATCTCATAAATTTCTTCAACCGAAAACCCTCCTTGACGAATTACTGGAGGTAAAAAGAGATTCTCCTGTGCCGTTAAAGTTGAAAAAATACCCCGCTCCTCAGGGCAGTAACCAATCCCCATCGGTGCAATCTGGTGAGTTAACAACTGTGTGGTTTCATTACCATTAATTTGGATCGATCCCGTTCTTTTATCTGTCAATCCTAAAATAGCTCTTAATGTCGTCGTTCTACCCGCGCCATTTCTTCCAAGAAGTGTAACGACCTCACCTTGATGAACCTCTAAATTGATACCATGAAGAATATGCGACTCTCCATACCAGGCATGCAAATCTTTTATTTGAAGAGCTACCGTCATAATGCGGCTCCTGCATGACCCATATATGCTTCAACAACAAGAGGGTTACTAGAAACCTCTGTATAGGTTCCTTCCGCCAAAACTGCACCACGCTGCAAGACAGAAATTTTATTGGCAATAGTTGAGACAACTTTCATATTATGTTCGACCATCAGCACTGTTCTACCCTTAGCAACTTTCGCGATAAGTTGTGTAACACGCTCCACATCCTCATGACCCATTCCTTGCGTAGGCTCATCGAGCAACATGAGCTCAGGATCCATAGCCAAGGTCGTTGCTATTTCTAAAACGCGCTTTCGTCCATATGGGAGATTCACCGCTAATTGATCAGAAAAACCATTTAAGCCTACCGTATCTAAAAGCTCGAGCGCTTTGCTATTTAACTCATTTAATGAGTTAGAGGACTTCCAAAAATGAAATTCTGTTTTTAACTGCTTTTGTAATGCGATGCGAACATTATCTAAAACAGTCATATGAGGAAAAACAGCAGAAATTTGAAAAGAACGAATGACCCCAAGTTGGGCAACCTGTGTTGGCGACTGTTGAGTTATATCAATACCTTTAAACAGTATCTTTCCACTAGTTGGAATCAAAAACTTGGTTAGCAAATTAAAACAGGTTGTCTTTCCTGCGCCATTAGGGCCAATCAGCGCATGAATAGATCCTTCACTGACCTGTAAATGAACATTATTCACCGCAACAAAACCTTTAAAAGATTTTGAAAGGCTTTGTGTTTCTAGAATAAAAGGCACAGGAATGTTCATCATAAGGATATTGAGAATATTATAAAAACAGACTTTCGGAAAGTATTAATTACTAGGGGTTTATACGAGGACTACTTTAATCGTTCAGCAATTCTTTGAGCCATCATCATCGTTGGCGCGGCGGTATTGCCAGAAGTAATGTTCGGCATTCCTGAAGCATCAACAACCCGCAATCCATGTATCCCCTTAACAAACAAATTAGCATCTAACACGGACATTGAATCTTTTGGCGCCCCCATCTTACAAGTACCAACAGGATGAAAAATTGTTGTCCCAATTTCAGCCGCTGCTTGAATAAGCTCGTCATCGTTTTGTAACACTACCCCAGGCTTTAGCTCCTCCGGTGAGTATGCTTTTAAAGGTCCCCGCTCAACAATATTTCGTGTCAATCGTATCGCCTCTACCGCGACGCGTTGATCTTCTTTCGTAGATAGGTAATTCGGCTGTATTTTTGGTTTTGCCATAACATCACGACTCGTTATATGCACACTACCTCTCGAGGTTGGCCTTAAGTTACAGACACTTGCCGTAAAAGCATTAAAAGAGTGAAGGTCTTCACCAAAGCGCTCTAAGGATAAAGGCTGAATATGATACTGAAGATTTGGTCTTTTATGATTAGTTGAGCTATGGGTAAACATCCCTAGTTGTGAGGGTGCCATTGACATCGGGCCAGATCTCTTTAGCAAATACTCTAAAGCAATGAGGCCTTTACCGTACCAAGTTCGTACTTTGGTATTTAGGGTTTCAATACCATTCACTTTATAAATCATTCTCAACTGCAAATGATCTTGCATATTTTCACCAACGCCAGGCACGTTATGTATCACGGGGATCCCTAACTCTTGAAGAAGCGGGCCTTGTCCAACCCCAGATCGTTCTAATATTTGCACCGAACCAATGGACCCCGCACTTAAAAGAACCTCATTTTGCGTTGACGCATAATGTGTCTGCCCACCGCCAATAAAATGAACGCCTTTACATTGCTTGGTTTGTGAGTCGATGTCCAAAGTGTCAACATATGCGCCTGTAATCATGGTTAAGTTTGGTCTTTTAGCGGCTTGTTTTAAAAACGCTTTTGACGTATTCAAACGCCAACCATTTTTTTGATTTACATCAAAATAACCGACCCCATGATTATTGCCTTGATTAAAGTCGAATGACTCTGGAACACCAAAATCAACTGCCGCTTCCTTAAACTTCTCTAGTATTTTCCAATTTAAACGTTGTTGGCTTATTTGCCATTCACCTTGGTTTGAGTGCCATTCGTTATTGCCACCATGATAGTTTTCAAATTGTTTATAACGCTTCAGGGAAGCCTCCCAATTCCAATCAGGCTCTTCTGTAAGTGCCGCCCATAGATCATAGTCTTCGGCTTGCCCTCTCATATAAATCATTCCATTTATAGATGAACACCCACCCAAACCTTTTCCACGCGGATATAAAAGTGAACGGTGATTTAAGCCAACAATTGGCTCAGTTTTAAACTGCCAATCTGTTCTTGGGTTATCAATACAATATAAATATCCAACGGGGATATGAATCCAAATATAATCATCTTTCGCTCCTGCCTCAAGCAATAAAACCGTCGTATTTGGATTTTGTGTCAGCCGATTCGCCAATAAACAACCGGCGCTTCCTGCACCAATAATAATATAGTCAAAAACGCCATGATTCACGATTTACCCCTGTCCATCTTTATTCAGATCGGCGATGCTTCTCCGGTGATTTAAGTAACCACTCCAGGCCTCTCGGGCATGATGATCTAAATAGTCTACAGCAACTCTTTGCGCACCTTGAATAATTGATACAGCATAGGGTTTTGCTAAAGCAGACACTTCCGGACAAAGCTCTAAAGCATCTCCAACAGATGGCGATTTAGAACGCCAATAATTAATGGCGGCTTCAAGTTCAGGTAGGCTAATAAATAACATGGGCTCATTACTTACTTAACATCGTACCGCGACACTTATTCTTCCCACAAAAACATCGATAATCTTTTTTCAATGTCTTAGTTTTTTTGCCCTCAACCTCTAGACTGTAATCATAAAATAATTCATCACCTAATTTTATTTTTTTATCAGCAAATAAAAAAACTCTTAAACGATCTTTGTGGTCTTTTAACTCATTAGCAATACAATTTGGTGCGCAAGAATGATTAATCCATTTAGAATCATTACCTTTCACTTTGCCGTCAATCACCTTACCATTCGTTAAGGAAAAATAAAATGTATGGTTCGGTTGTTGTGGATCATGTGGGTGTCTTGCTAATGCTTTTTTCCAAGAAATTCTCTGGCCCGTATACTCAAGAATACAGTCACCTTTTTCTATATCTTGATTGGCAAAAACACCTCTGCCATGGATGTTTGAGTCTTTAACACTGACAGCGGATTTTTTTAGTAATTTAGGTAGCTTTTTAGACATCGATGTTTCTTGCAATCAAGGCGTTTGACTCAATAAAGGCTCGCCTTGGTTCAACATCATCACCCATTAAGGTCATAAAAGTCTGATCTGCATAAATCGCATCTTCAATCTGGACCCTTAATAAAGTGCGAGTATTGGTATCCATGGTCGTTTCCCATAGTTGACTCGGATTCATCTCACCAAGACCTTTATAACGTTGTCTTGATACCGTTCTTTCTGCTTCAGAAATTAGCCAAGTAACTGCCTCTTGGAAGTTATTAACAGCAATTTCTTTACTCTTTTCTGACTCACCTCTTTTAACTGTTGAACCTAAACCTATTTTGCCTGCGGCAGAATTAGAAAAGGCTTTAATTGAGGCATAGTCCGTACCGTGTACAAAATCAGAATTAATGAACGAAAGTTTTAAGTTTCCATGAACACGCCTTGAGACTAATAAACGATATCTTTCAGTTCTTTCTTCTAATTGAGGAATGATTTCTAAACTTTGGCTATGATCACCAAGCCTTTTTTGTAGCGCTTCTTTTAAATCGAGAGCAGATTGAGATGCCTCTTCTAATGAGTCCAGTCGAACATCAGCGCCCTCACTAATCACGCGAAGCACATCAGAGTCCATCGTTCTTGATAATCGATCTATCACGTTCTGAGTTAAATAATAAAGATTTGTTAATTCTTTTAAATTATCGCCGTCAAATGTGTCATTATTTGCGTTTGATATTTGAGCGCCGGTAAGAGCAATCTCAATCAAATATGTAGTTAGCGCAGCATCATCTTTAATATATTGCTCTGCTTTGCCATGCTTAACTTTATAGAGCGGTGGCTGAGCAATATAGATATGTCCTCGCTGAATAAGTTCTGGCATTTGACGATAGAAAAAAGTTAACAACAGAGTTCGTATGTGACTTCCATCAACGTCGGCATCGGTCATGATGATGATGCGGTGATAACGCAATTTCTCAATGTTATATTCCTCAACGCCAATACCTGTTCCTAGAGCGGTTATAAGAGTCACAACTTCTTGACTCGCCAACATTTTATCAAATCTAGCCTTTTCTACATTCAGGATTTTGCCCTTTAAGGGCAAAATCGCTTGAAATTTTCGATCTCGGCCTTGCTTTGCAGAACCACCCGCAGAATCGCCCTCGACAATAAAAAGCTCTGAGTTGGCTGGATTCTTTTCCTGACAGTCCGCTAATTTTCCTGGCAATCCCAATCCATCTAAAACACCTTTACGACGAGTCATGTCTCTCGCCTTACGAGCTGCCTCTCTTGCACGAGCCGCCTCAATGATTTTGGCACAAATCATTTTTGCATCTGCAGGATTTTCCTGTAAATAAGCTGTCAATGTTGAAGAAACAACTTCTTCAATAGGTCCACGTACTTCACTTGATACCAACTTGTCTTTCGTTTGGCTAGAAAACTTAGGCTCAGGAACCTTTACTGACAAAATACAAGTAAGGCCTTCACGCATATCATCGCCAGTCACTTCTACTTTTGCTTTTTTCGCAAGATCGTTTTCATCAATATATTTGTTGATGACGCGTGTCATCGCGGCACGCAAGCCCGTTAAATGAGTACCCCCATCACGTTGAGGAATATTATTCGTAAAACAAAGAACTTGCTCGTTATATCCGTCATTCCATTGCATCGCCACTTCGGATGTAATTATTCCACCCACTTCGGCAGCTTTTTCACCAATGGCATAAAAAATGTTTGAGTGTAGGACTGACTTTGTTTTATTAATGTACTCAACAAAACCTTTTACGCCGCCTGAAAACGCGAAATCATCTTCTTTGCCACTACGCTCGTCAATAACTCGAATATGAACACCGTTATTTAGAAAAGAAAGTTCTCGGATTCTTTTTACAAGAATTTCATAATGAAACTCTACTTTTCCAAAAATTTCTTCATCTGCGCTGAAATGAACTTCTGTTCCTCTTTTGTCCGTTGTTCCAGTTACAGGAATCGGAGACACAATTTGACCGTTCTCTTCCAGAATCGTTCTATTTTGTGGAACACCTCTGGCAAACTCCATGAAATGTGTTTTTCCATCACGTCGAACAGTTAACCTTAACCACTTCGATAGTCCATTGACACAACTAACGCCAACGCCATGCAGTCCACCAGAGACTTTATAACTATTTTGGTCAAATTTTCCACCGGCATGTAATTCTGTCATCACAATTTCTGCGGCACTTCGCTTTGGATCGTGCTTATCATCATATTTAATGCCCGTCGGAATACCTCTTCCATTATCGATAACGGAAATAGAGTTATCGGTATGGATTGTCACAGCGATTTCAGAACAATGTCCTGCCAGTGCTTCATCGATAGAATTATCTAACACCTCAAAAACTAAGTGGTGAAGTCCTGTACCATCAGAAGTATCTCCGATATACATTCCAGGACGTTTTCTTACCGCTTCTAAACCTTCTAAAATTTGAATCGATGATGCGCCGTATAAATCTGTTACTGATTGATTTTCTATTGTCATTGGTTCTTTTTTACTTAGATACGCATCGGCATTACGACATATTTAAAATTATCATTTTCTGGAATGGTAATTAATGCACTGGAATTTGAATCGCCTAAACTAATTTGGATCTCTTCATTTTTAACATTGCCTAAAACATCTAACAAATACGTTACGTTAAATCCTATATCAAGCTCATCCCCAGAATAAATTGTTTCAATTTCTTCTTGAGCCTCTTCTTGTTCAGCATTCGTTGATTGAACCGTTAAAAGATTATCTTTTAATGAGCAACGAATCCCTTTAAATTTATCCGTTGTTAAAATTGCCGCACGTTGAAGGGCTGATTGAAAGCCTTCGCGATTAACTACGACCGTATTTTTATGTCCCTTTGGTATAACGCGTTGGTAATCAGGAAACTTTCCTTCCACCAATTTAGATAGTAATTCTATCGAACCAAATGTGAATTTAATTTGTGTGGGGCTAATCTGAATTTCTAGAGCATCGTCAGTATCATCTAAAAGATGTTGACATTCTAAAATTGTTTTTCTTGGAACAATCACTTCAATCTTGCCACTGTCACCGCTGATCGGGTTGTTTAAAATAATTTGACCGAACGCCAAGCGATGTCCATCAGTTGCAA
This sequence comes from uncultured beta proteobacterium, assembly GCA_903875135.1. Lineage (GTDB taxonomy): Bacteria > Pseudomonadota > Gammaproteobacteria > Burkholderiales > Burkholderiaceae > Polynucleobacter. The sequence goes on from CAIQUZ010000024.1 coordinate 36,753, forward strand.
CGGCCACCAACTTAGATCCTTCTAGAACAAACAACATACCGTTTAAATAATAACGAATATCTTGTTGAGCCATTGCAAAATAGACTTGGCTAATTAATTGCTTAAATTCTTTTTGAGTAATGCTTAATGAGCGCACATCCAACAAATTTTCTTGCATGATCGGAAATTCATTTGCCGCCAAGGTTTGTAATGAAAACCTACTTTTTCCGCTTTGTACGACCATCCGGTTATCTTTTACGTTAAGGCTGACGGGTCCTTCTGGCATTGCTCGCAAAATATCTAGTAATTTTCTAGCGGCAACTGTCGTGCTTACATCTTCGTCACCAATACCAAAGTCAGTTGTTGTTGTAATTTGAATATCTATGTCAGTAGAAACAAATGAAATTTTTTCATTTGTCTTTTTTAGTAATAAATTGGCAAGTATCGGCAAAGTGTGACGACGTTCAACAATGCCACTAACAACTTGTAAAGGTTTTAAAAGAATGTCACGAGTTGTGCTGACCAATTGCATGTTGTTATTCCTAATATATATATATTTAGTTTAGTAATAGTAATAAGGATCTGAAAATCTGTGGATAATTACAAATACTCTTATTAATCAATATTTTACATCAAAAAAAACCTGTTAATAACTTCTGTATAACTTTGGGATAAGTTTTGGATAACTTACTCTAACATCTTATTTTGCTTCAATCTGTAAAGTTATCTACAAATTTTAAACAGCTTATTCACAGACTTATACAGAAGTTTTCAACAGACTTATCCACAGGTCTATTTTACGCTTTTAATGTCTGCTCTAACACATGTAATTCATGATTTAAATGGCTATCATGTAACCGGGCATCCGCAATTCGACGAACCGCATGTAGAACCGTGGTATGGTCGCGACCACCAAATAATTCACCAATTTCAGGAAGGCTTTTTTGCGTCAGTTCTTTTGCAATATACATGGCGATTTGCCTTGGTTTAGCAATATTCGCAGGACGCTTTTTAGAGTACATATCGGCCACTTTAATACTGTAAAAGTCGGCAACTGCTTTTTGAATGTTTTCGACTGAAATTTGACGATTTTGAATGGATAAAAGATCTTTTAAAGCTTCTTTTGCAACGTCAATATTCACTTCTTTGCCATGGAAACGAACGTAGGCAAGAATTTTTCTTAGAGCGCCCTCTAATTCACGAATATTCGAACGTAGGTGTTTTGCAATAAAAAAAGCGACGTCTTCAGACATTGGGACAAACTCAGCCTGTGCTTTTTTCATCAAAATAGCGACTCGCATTTCCAATTCAGGAGGCTCTATAGCGACGGTGAGTCCAGAGTCAAACCTTGAGATTAACCGATCGTCAATCCCATCCATTTCTTTAGGATAGGTGTCTGAGGTAATAATGACTTGAGACTTATTGGATGTCAGGGCTTCAAAAGCATAAAAAAACTCTTCTTGGGTGCGATTTTTCCCGCTAAAAAACTGAATATCATCAATGAGAAGTAAGTCAAGCGAATGGTAATAGGACTTAAATTTATCAAATGCCTTCTGTTGATAGGCTCTAACCACATCGGAAACATACTGTTCAGCATGGATATAACGAATTTTTGCATTTGGCTTTTGCTGCAAGAGGTAGTTACCAACGGCATGAATAAGGTGCGTTTTACCTAATCCTACGCCACCGTATAAAAACATTGGGTTATAACTCGTACCTGGGTTATTGGCTACTTGAACAGCTGCGGCTCTTGCTAGTTGGTTCGCTTTACCATTAACAAAAGTATCGAAGGTTAAAATGGGATTAAGTTTTGAGAAGTCTTCAACATTAATTTGAAAAGAGACTCCACCCATATCGTCGTCAAGCTCATCTTGACTGGCGAGAATATCCTCGGGTTCTGCAATTTGGCCAATAAAACTTGGTGAAAAGTTGTTTTCAGCTTCATTGATACTACATGCTTTGGAGTCAACAATAAACCGAACTTGTGTTCCAGGCGGTAAGTGGCTCTCAGCCAAACTACTGATTTTATTAGAAAATTGACTTTTAACCCAATCTAACTTGAATTGATTTGGGGCCGCAATAATAAAACTTGCCTTATCAGGGCCAAATCCAATGGGAGCTAATGGCTTAATCCAAGTTCTAAACTGCGAAGTCGACATTTCTTTTATGGCATCACTTAAAAACTCGGTCCAAAACCCATCTTGTTGCACCTGTTCTAAGGTTAAAGAGTCTTTTTGAGGTAAAGGCGCGGAGTGATTCATTTCGTATTTTTAGATTTCGGGTAAAGAATAATTTATTTTTAGTGGAAGTTGATTGTAGCGAAGTTTCAGAGTTATCAACAAACGAAAAATCTGTGGAAAATCTGTGGATAACTTGTGTATAACCATATTTTACTTATTATAATCAAGGTTTTATCAAAAATTTGCTGTCATCTTTATTTCCCCTTTTTTACATTATGACAAAAGCATCAAGAGTCTTGACTCTAACAAAATAATCATGGAAAATAACAGGTTATCCAGTAAAGAGTGATGACAGAAAATGAAACGTACTTACCAACCTTCCGTAACACGTCGTAAACGTACACACGGTTTCCTTATCCGCATGAAGACTAAAGGTGGGCGTAAGGTTCTTAATGCTCGTCGTGCAAAAGGCCGTAAACGTTTAGCCGTCTAAGCTAGAGGGTTAAAACACCCTCTGAATAAGATATGGGCGACAATCAATTGATACGCATCGCTCATGGAAAAACTCACCAAAAAGCAAATTCTTCAAAAATCCGAGGATATCTCTAGAGTTCTTAAAACCCGTGGGGTGAGTAAAAAGCATTTATCGTTTTATAAGAATCCTAGTCAAGAAGAGCTTTCAAGGCTAGGACTTGCTATTCCAAAGAAAAATGCCAAAAGAGCGATTGACCGAAATCGTATTAAACGACTCATTCGCGAAGCCTTTCGAAAAGCCAAAAACTTAGGTACGGTCGACTTGGTTGTTAAGCTTCATGCCCCTATAGGACTTAAAACTAAAAGAAGACTTCGCGAACCAGAAAGAAGAGTCATCCAAAAACAAGTGCAAGAACTTTTTAATGATTAAAAAAACATTGATTCAATTGATTTATGCATACCAATGGCTATTTCGATCATTGCTGGGGAATCATTGTCGGTTTTCTCCTTCGTGTTCCGACTATACACAAGAGGCAATAGAGATACACGGTGTTTTAAAAGGGCTTTATTTGGGCTGTAAGAGAATTGTTCGTTGTGCACCTTGGAGTTTGGGGGGGTATGACCCAGTTCCCAAAAAGAACAAAGCGGAAATGTGACATAGAAGCACTACAATCAGTCATTCAAATATTTTTTCAAAAATGGTAAAAAATGGATATTAAAAAAACCTTGCTGTGGGTAGTATTTTCTGTATCTGGTGTTATGTTATTTAATAATTGGCAAATATCACAAGGCAACAATCCCCTGCCATTTTTAGCGCCTCCGCCATCTGTTTCTAATCAGCAAAAATTAAATAACACAAAAGTTGATGCTGTACCAAAAGTGACAGAGCAAAAAGTAGAGGGTGTAAGTGCACCTAAACAAAGTCCTGAGGCAAATACAGTAACGAATATTAAGACAATTACTCTTAAAAATAATTTAATAGAAATCGAAATAAGCACTAAAGGTGCAACCATTACAAAGGCGATATTAAAACAACATTTAGAAAATAATGAGCCTATTATTTTGCTTCAATCACAAGGAAGCAATACCTATTTAGCGAGAAGTGGATTAATTTCGATGGGGTTAGATTTGGCGAACCACAATGACGTTTATCTTGATAAAGTTATTGAAGAGGATCAAAAGGTTGTTTTTTCAGTAGATAAAAATGGCGTTACTTTAGAGAAGACATTTAGTCTATTACCAGATAGCTATGTCATTGCTGTTCAAAATAAAGTGATCAATCACAGTCCTTCACCAGTAAATGCCTATCTATATACCGAACTCATTAGGGACTCGAATATAAAGGAAGAAAGTCAGTTTTATAGTACCTTTACAGGAGCTGCCATCTATACGGACCAACAAAAATATCATGAAGTTGCATTTAGTGATATTGAAAAAAATAAAGTAAAAATCCCGACGGCCTTATTAAAAGGAGAGGAGGGATGGATTGCGATGGTTCAACATTATTTTGCGAGCGCGTGGATTCCAGATCCAGCAAATCCAAGAGAAATGTATTTTGATAAGTTAGATAATAGTTTATTCAGAGTTGGCCTCAAGTCAGAACTTCCAACAGTCGCGCCAGGAGCAAATACGATACAAAACTCTAAACTATTTATTGGGCCAGAAGAGGATGCATTGCTAAAAGAGGTCGCACCCGGCTTTGACTTAATCAAAGATTATGGCCACTTAACCATTATTGCCAAACCCATATTTTGGTTATTAACTCAGATTCACCATATTGTTCAAAATTGGGGATGGGCAATTATTGTTCTAACCATCATGATTAAGTTGGTCTTTTTTCCGCTATCCGCTGCGAGCTATAAATCTATGGCACGCATGAAAGAAGTACAACCTCGACTGATGCAAATGAAAGAGCAATTCAAAAACGATCCACAAAAGCTAAACTCCGCAATGATGGAGATGTATAAAAAAGAAAAGATTAATCCATTGGGCGGATGTTTACCCGTAGTTATTCAAATACCAGTTTTTATCTCCTTATATTGGGTCCTTTTATTGAGCGTGGAAATGAGGGGTGCACCTTGGCTAGGCTGGATTCATGATTTATCAAAGCCGGACACATTGCTGAGCGATTTGGTTGGTATTGGAACCCCAATTGGCATATTGCCGATTTTGATGGCAATTTCTATGTTTATACAAACTAAATTAAATCCAACTCCGCCAGACCCAGTTCAGGCAAAAGTGATGTTGTATATGCCACTTGCTTTTTCTTTGATGTTTTTCTTTTTTCCATCAGGCTTAGTGTTGTACTACATTGTCAACAACGTTTTATCCATTGCTCAACAGTGGCAAATTAATAAAATGTTTGGTGTCAAAAATATTTAAGAATGAATGTTCTATAAACGCAGCCCCATCATTGCCCAAGCTTCGGCTACAGGAAAAGCAGGGGTTGGCGTTATCCGTGTCTCTGGTGAAAATCTCACACCTCTTTTAGGATTATTGAGTGAAAAAGAGATAGTGCCACGCCATGCCACTCTCATGCAATTGAGAGATGTCACCAATCAAACAATCGATCAGGGCTTACTTCTCTTTTTTCTTGCCCCTTACTCTTTTACCGGAGAAGATGTGATTGAGTTTCATGGTCATGGTGGTCCGGTCGTTATGAATCTCGTTATTGAGCGCTTCATCGAGCTTGGCAAACCCATTGGCTTAAGAATAGCAACACCCGGAGAATTTAGTGAGCGCGCCTTTTTAAATCATAAAATTGATTTAGCTCAAGCAGAAGCAATTGCTGATTTAATTGATGCAACGACTGTTGCGGCAGTGAAAAGTGCTAATCGTTCTTTATCTGGAATATTTTCTGAGAGGATTAATGACCTCATTGAAAAAGTAACACAACTGCGAATGCTAGTAGAAGCAACGTTGGATTTTCCTGAGGAAGAAATAGAGTTCTTAGAAAATGCTAAGGCGAAGCAACAATGGGATGAGATTCTCAACACATTAGTCAAAGTTTTACAGACCTCAGAGCAGGGAGCCTTATTGCGCGATGGGGCACTTGTTGTTTTGGCTGGAGCGCCAAATGTCGGAAAAAGCTCATTACTTAATCAACTAGCACAACAGGACATTGCCATTGTCACTCCAATTGCGGGTACGACTAGAGACCGCATAAGAGAGCAGATACAAATAGAAGGTATACCGATCTCGATGGTCGATACCGCTGGCTTAAGAGAAAGTAGTGATGAGGTTGAACGGATTGGAATCGAGCGGTCTTGGGCCGCCATTGGAGAAGCGGATCTGATCTTATTTCTGAGGGATGCCTCGCAAATCGATCAGAGGGATAGCGAAGAGCTTGTCCAGCAAATTTCGATAGCACTAAAAGGAAAAGGCAACGTTAAAGCAAAAATAATCGAAGTTTGGAATAAGCAAGATCAGAATGTGCAGCAACATGTAACGATGCCACTTTGTATATCGGCGAAAAGTGGTGATGGCATCGAAGCCTTAAAAAAACGTATTATCGAAGCCCTCGGATGGGAAAGTCATACTGAAAATACGATATTAGCCAGAGGTCGACATATAGACGCCTTAAAACGAAGCATGAAACATCTTGAGGACTCTCGTCCATATTTGTCTCAAGGAAATGCCAGTCTTGAACTTTTTGCAGAGGAATTACGACTGGCCCAAGATGCTTTGGGTGAAATAACAGGTCGGTTATTGCCCGATGACTTATTGGGTAAGATTTTTAGTTCTTTTTGTATTGGTAAATAAAGCGCTTCAAGCAAGAAATTGAATGATTTCCCGATGTTTGATTCCAAGATTTGGTTGCAGTGCAACAAGAGCAAATCAAAAAAAATGAGAAAATAACAAATAATTAATTAAATCTTCTTTAAAACTACATATGACAACAACTCCAACGACCACGATTGCTTTAAATACCCCTTCTTACATACGTCATCAAAAATTAATCTCTTGGGTTAAAGAAATTGCTGAGCTTACTCAACCAGATCAAATTTATTGGTGTGATGGCTCAACTGAAGAGTATGACCGCTTATGCCAAAAGATGGTCGATGGTGGCACGATGAAACGGTTAAACCCAAATAAGAGAAAAAACTCTTACTGGGCCTGTTCAGACCCTAGCGATGTAGCCCGTGTAGAAGATAGAACCTTTATTTGTTGGCCGAAGAAAGAGCAAGCAGGACCAACCAATAATTGGATTGACCCTGTAGAAATGCGACAAACAATGGGTCAATTAATGACCGGCAGTATGCGTGGCAGAACGATGTATGTCATTCCATTTTCCATGGGGCCATTAGGATCTCCCATTGCTCATATTGGTATTGAATTAACAGATAGCCCCTTCGTTGTTGCGAACATGAAGATCATGACCAGAATGGGTCGCGCAGTTTTTGATGTATTGGGAGATGATGGTGAGTTTGTGCCTTGTGTTCATTCCGTCGGTAAGCCCTTAGCGAAAGGCGAACAGGACGTCGTTTGGCCATGTAACCCAACAAAATATATTGTTCATTACCCAGAGACGCGTGAAATTTGGTCGTTTGGATCAGGTTACGGTGGAAATGCATTGCTAGGTAAAAAGTGTTTTGCACTTCGGATTGCTTCCATCATGGGAAGAGATGAGGGATGGAATGCCGAACATATGTTAATTCTTGGCGTAACATCACCAGCAGGTAAGAAGTTTCACGTTGCAGCCGCGTTTCCTTCGGCATGTGGAAAAACCAATTTTGCGATGTTAATACCACCTGCGGGATTTAAAGGCTGGAAGGTAACAACGATTGGTGATGATATCGCCTGGATTAAACAAAGACCAGATCCGCAGACGGGCAAAATGCGTTTATATGCGATTAATCCTGAAGCTGGTTTATTCGGCGTAGCTCCTGGGACAAATGCGTTAACAAACCCCAACTGTATGGCGTCATTAAACGAAAACGTTATTTTTACGAACGTTGGATTAACGGATGACGGAGATGTGTGGTGGGAAGGAATGACAAAAGAGCCTCCTGCTCATTTGATTGACTGGCAGGGTAAAGATTGGACTCCAGCAGACGGTACCGCTGGCCGTAAAGCAGCTCATCCCAACGCACGATTTACAGTGGCCGCAATTAATAACCCTGCATGTGACTCACAATGGAATGATCCTGAAGGCGTTCCAATTGATGCGTTTATTTTTGGCGGAAGACGCTCAACGACAGTGCCACTGGTTACCGAATCAAGGGATTGGGTTGAGGGTGTTTATATGGCGGCGACAATGGGTTCCGAAACAACCGCTGCAGCTACAGGAAAAACTGGAGTTGTGCGCCGAGACCCTTTTGCTATGTTGCCTTTTGCCGGCTATAACATGAGTGAGTATTTCCAGCACTGGTTAAACCTCGGCACTAAATTACAAGATGCAAATGCAGTATTGCCGAAAATATTTTGTGTGAATTGGTTTAGAAAAGGTGATGATAATAAATTTGTTTGGCCAGGATATGGGGAAAACATGAGAGTTTTAGCCTGGATGCTTGGGCGAATTGACGGTACGGCAAAAGCTGAAGAAAACATCTTTGGTTACTCACCTAGTTATCAGGATCTCAATTGGGAAGGTATCCAATTTACTGAGGCGCAGTTTCATCAAGTGATCTCTGTTGATAATGAGTCTTGGCGTGAAGAACTAAAATTGCATGATGAATTATTTGAGCAACTGGATTTTGGAATGCCTGTCGTTTTAAAAGAAGCGAAAGCCAGATTACAAAAACTATTGAGTTGATTCTTCAGGGCTAATATTGTCGGAGCGACACTTCTCTGGGGAGTCCTTTTGGAGTCTTCCCTGAGCGTCAATATGGGCACACTCATTTTTAAAGACGCGATTATCTTTTTTGGCTTGAGATAGGATTTCTGATTGTTTAGAAATGAGGATTTCTTTCGCTCTTTTACCTTGTGAAGCAATGCAGTCTTTGTAAAGAGGGGCTTTATCATCTTTCACAATCAGCAAAAGAGGGGCGCATCGCAAGCGCACCTCAGAAGTAACCGGGCTCATTGCAATACGATTCGGTTTAATCAATATGGGGGAAACTCCACCCAACATTGGGTCAATCGACTTTCCATCAACCCTAACCTCAAAGTGTAGGTGTGGCCCACTAGAGCGTCCTGTATTACCAACCAAGCCAATCAAATCGCCCTTTTTTAAGACTTGGTTTTCATTAATCAAAATCTCTGACAAGTGACCATATAAAGTGATAACACCATTGGGGTGAAGGATTTCAATATAGTTACCAAAACTACTATGGTCCGTATCGTGATCGATCTTCAAGACTTTCCCATTTGCGGCTGCAAGTACAGGGGTTCCTTTGTCAGCGGCTAAATCAACGCCAGCGTGAAAAGATTCTTGAGCCGTAAATGGGTCGGGTCGCAAACCAAAGCCACTGCTCACCGTATATGCTCCAACCAAAGGAATTCCTTCGGGAAGGTTGCTATTTAAATAAACCGCGTTGACCAACTCTTTTTTCAGGGTTGGCAGGGTATTATTAATTTTTGTTAGCGTTGCAATCAGCTGTTCAAAAGATGGATCAACTTGATAATCTGTCTCGGCTAAATTTAGTTTGTTCAAGGGGGAATAGATGCCACCTTGATTTTTATTCTTCGAATTATTGTTTTTAGGAGTTGGAGATATTTTTTCCAATTTTTCTTTATAAGAAAACACCTCATTAACATCGTTAATGGTTTTATTGAGCGTATCCTCTAATTGATTAAACCGTGAAATGAGCTCATTACTGAGCGGTGGTGGCGGTGGGGGTGGTGGCGTGAATCCGATATAGAGGCCATTTAAAAGCAAATATCTCAAGCCAAAACTACCGGCAATGATTAAGATGAGTAACCACATCAAAAAATATTTTTTTCGAATGGATATATATTTCTTAGCTTCTTCGTATTGAGATGGATTGTCTAACATCGTGACCATAGTTCGCCGACCAAGCCATAATTATAGCTTTCGCCAATGAATAATAAAGTAATGAGCCACATAAAAATAAAAGTCATTGTGATTGGAGCTGGTATTGCCGGTTCTAGTATTGCTGGAGATTTGACGCGACGGGGTTATGAGGTTCATTTGTATGACAAAAATGACAGTCACGCTAAAGAGACCTCCGCTCATGGAACCGCTTTGGCACATCCACAAGTTGGAAAAAAAATATCTAAACTTCAACGATTCACACAATTAGCGAATCAATTAGCCAATCAAAAATGGAAAAATGCGCAACTAACTCAAGAGGCGTTTGAGCCACTAAGAAATTTAACACCACATCAGTGGGAGCATTTACCTGAGCTCTTAGATGAGATGGGGTTAACACAACGAGAGGTTCAAATACTGTTAGAAAAAGAAGCCTTGCTCAAAACTAATGTCGAGGCGCCAGGTTTATTGTTTCCGACGGCTGCCGTGTATAGCTTGCCAATGGTTTGTGCCATGGAGCTTGCTTTGCTTGATAAAGGACAAAGGCATTGGAATTGTTATATTCAAAGTATCCGTCATGAAAACCATCTTTGGGAGCTGATAGATCAACAAGGTGAGGTCATCGGATCGGCACCTGTTTTAATTTTAGCCGGTGGTCTACATGTCCAAGACCTATTAAAGACCGTAGATGTCCATTTACCGTTAAGGCCAGTGCGAGGACAAATCACAACTTTTAAGATTAAAACAGATAGTCTTTTAGCTCAGTACTTACCCAAAAAAGCGATCAGAGGTGATGGTTATTGTATGCCAGCAACACGCCGATCACGCCAAGAGTGGCTTTGGGAAGTTGGCTCAAGTTATGATGAAGATCAGCGCGATTTAGAAACTTGGCTCAGTAGTGATCAAGAAAATGCAATAAGGGGATTAAATTTAATTGGGTGTGACCACTTACATTTGGGTGATCTTATAGCGGACCAATCGTTTGTTGGAATCAGAAGCGCTTCAAAAGATCGGCTACCTTTGATTGGCCCGATACCGAAACGAGCCGGATTATTTGTCGCCTGTGCCTATGGCTCCAGAGGCGTTTTATGGTCAGCCTTAGCGGCGCCTTTAACAACCGCTTATGTGGATGCTTTTTTGGCAGGTGCTGACCGTTTAGGAGCTGGCTTTTTCTCCGGTGCGTCAACGACACTTTGTTCAGAAGTTGCTTCCGCAGTTAACCCAGGACGCTTTTTAAGAGCGGTTTTAGCAACACGCACCTCAAACTCAAAACCAATTTTTCCGGTGTCTTGACGCGCTAAGTAGGCTTTGAAAACTCGGCCGGTACGTTGTGACTTAAAGTTCGTCAATAAATCAGTTTTACCTGTCGTGAGCAATTTGACGATTTGTTCTTCGGAGACTTCTTGTTGAAGAATCACTTTACCGGTATTAAAGTCACAGTTTTTATGAGGACCAACAGAGTGCTCACATAAATATTTCATTCCATGCTCATAGACGGCACCAGAGCATTTAGGGCATGGTCCTAAAGAAATTTTGCCAGTAAAGTCGACTGGCTCCTGGTCCTCATCATTCGAGTTACCAAAGTCAAACTCTAATTTATACCCAGCGTTCGGATAGTCTTTATCATCCATGGGAATTTGTGAGAGTTTGATGATGGCCGCAAATGGACGACCCATTTTGCTACGAAAACCTTGAAGTGGTCCTACTTTCTTCTCTCGAATTAATTCTTCTGCTTCCGTGTACTCAAGGGCTTTACCGCCTGGAATTTTACTAATAGAAAAGCCGCACTTTTCACAGGCAAACCGACGGTAGTTCTCTCGTACTGGACCGCCACAATTAGGGCATGCAGTGGTTAATGTAATATAGTCTCCAGGAATGGTATCGCTATCAAACTCTTTCGCTCGTTTGACAATACGCTGAGTCATTTGCGCAATTTCTTGCATAAATGACTCTCTTTTAATCAACCCTTTTTCCATTTGTGATAACTGAAACTCCCAGCCTCCCGTTAATGCTGGCTGAGTCAGCTCTTCAATGCCTAGACCACGTAGTAGTGTCATTAATTGAAAGGCTTTTGCTGTTGGTATTAATTCCCGACCTTCACGCACCATATAACGCTCATAGAGCAATCCTTCAATAATGGCAGCGCGCGTTGCCGGAGTACCTAAGCCTTTATCCGCCATCGCTTCACGAAACTCATCTTCTTCAACTAGTTTTCCCGCTCCCTCCATTGCAGAAAGAAGCGTCGCTTCTGAATAACGAGCCGGAGGTTTGGTTTTAAGAGCAAAGGATTCAATGGCCTCAGTTTGTACTTTTTCATTTGGACCAATAGCAATTAATTCCTTGTCATCTTGATTGGATTTACCATAGACCGCAAGCCATCCTGGATGGACTAAAACTTTGCCTTCCGTCTTAAATTGAAGGCCACTTACTGTCGTGATCCGAGTTGTCACCATAAATTCAGCGGGTGGAAAAAAGATCGCCAAAAACCGGCGTACGACTAAGTCATAAAGTTTTTGCTCGGGCTCAGAGAGCGTTTTAGGTGGGGCTTGAAGCGTTGGGATAATAGCAAAGTGATCAGAAATTTTTGAGTTATCAAAAATCTTTTTATTGGGTTTAATCCAGTTATTTTTTGCTATCTGTTGGGCAAAAACGGTGTAGTTGGGTACGGATTCGCCCAATTGTGCAACCGTCTCTTTGACGGTACTAATATAGTCTTCGGGTAAGGCTCTAGAGTCTGTTCTAGGATACGTTAGAACTTTATGACGCTCATAAAGAGCTTGAGCTAGCCCTAAAGTATTTTTAGCAGAAAAGCCAAACCGAGCATTCGCTTCCCTTTGAAGACTTGTTAAATCAAAGAGTTGAGGCGCCTGTTGAGTAGCAGGTTTTGCCTCTTCAGACACTGTCCCACTTTTACCTTTGCAAGCGACAACAATACTTTGCGCTTCGGCGGCACTCCAAATTCGGCTTTCTCGAAGTTCTGGATCATTGTTTTCTGATTTGGATGACTTTTTAAATTCAGGATCAAACCAACGACCTTCATAGACACCTTTGGCACAGAGAAATTCGGCCTTCACTTCCCAGTAGTCTCTGGAAATAAAACGTCGTATTAATTCTTCCCGTTCGACGACAATCGAAAGGGTCGGTGTTTGTACCCGACCGACCGTCGTTAAAAAGAACCCACCACTTTTACTATTAAAGGCCGTCATGGCACGAGTGCCATTAATGCCGACTAGCCAGTCGGCTTCAGAACGACATCTAGCGGCGTCTGATAAGGGCATCATATCCGCATCACTACGAAGTTTTGCAAAACCCTCTCTTATCGAGTTTGGTGTCATTGACTGTAACCAAAGACGCTCAATCGGTTGAGTAGCTTTTGTTTGTTGCGCAATTAATCGAAAAATTAACTCACCTTCACGTCCAGCATCACACGCGTTCACTATTTTCGAAACATCTTTACGTTTAATCAGCTTTTGTAATAGCTTTAACCGACTCTCTGTTTTTATAATCGGTCTTAGTTCAAAACGTGGGGGAATCACTGGTAAGTTAGCAAATGACCATTTACCGCGCTTAACTTCAAACTCCTCGGGCGCTGCAATTTCTAGAAGATGACCTACTGCTGAAGAAACAATCAGCTGATCGCTCTCAAAAAAATCATCGTGTTTAGTAAATCCGCCTAAAGCACGAGCAATATCCGCAGCGACTGACGGCTTTTCAGCAATAATCAGGGTTTTAGAATTGCCTGAAGTCTCTTTCGATGCGGCTATTTTTTTTGGCACTTTTTTTACCTTATTCATAAATTCCTTTTTTTATTATTACCTGAAGAAATCAACTTCGTGTGTAAATTTATTTTCAAAAAAGGAACTTTTCGGGAAATAATAATATAAATGATTGATTATTATATAAATAATATTATGCACCCTAGACAATCTCCTTCGGTATAACGTAGACCATGGAGCGGGATAACATCGTATAAAATGAAAAATTGGCGATAAATCGAGATAAAATTTAGATATGGCTTTACTTGAGATTCTTTGTTACCCAGACCCACGATTACACAAAATCGCAAGATCTATTGAGGTTTTTGACGATCGGCTCAAGGAACTCGTTGAGAACCTGTCGCAAACCATGTATGAAGCACCTGGGGTAGGTTTGGCAGCCACTCAAGTTGATGTTCATGAACAACTCATCGTGATTGATACCTCTGATACGCGTGATGAGTTACTCGTCTTAATTAACCCCAAAATAATATGGCAAAGCGAGGAGAAAAAAAGCTGGCGAGAGGGGTGTTTATCTGTTCCAGACTATTTCGATGAAGTCACCCGCCCAGATAAAATCGTGGTGAAAGCGCAAAATGTTCAGGGAGAATTTTTTGAGTTGGAGGCAGAAGGACTCATGTCCGTATGTATCCAACATGAGATGGATCATCTCATTGGAAAGGTTTTTGTAGAGTACCTGTCAGCACTAAAAAAGGCACGCATTAAAAGTAAGATGAAAAAAAGGTTCAGTTCCTAAGCTCATTGGAAACCGGCTTTCCAACGGCTAGTTTAGCAACACGCAAATCCTCTAAAAATAAATCAGACTTTAGATAATTAAACTCTATGGGCCTTTGAGCGCCGATGGCATCATTGAAAACCTTTTTAGATGCTGGATGACACATGATGAGGGATTGTTCATTGGCCAGGCTTAACCATCTTTGCATGAGGGATTGATAAGCAGGAACTGAGTGGGGAGCAAAGTCATAAACCCCCAAAAACCCATGGTTATGAGGAATCGAATGTGTACTTAAGGTGGTTAAAAAATGGTTACCACCCAATATATTCAGTAAATGACATTTTAAGGTGTGTGGTAGATCGGCATGGGGACTGGGCAAAACCGTGCTGCGGACCCACACAGCGGATCGGTTGTTGTAAGTATTTAAAAGACATTCAATGAGCACATCTCGAATTTGTGGAAATTGATGAACATGTTGGTGACCATCGATAAAGTCAGGTAAAAATCCAAAGATGTCAATAAAGGTATTTATTTGCTGTAAAAATGAGTCCCGAATCTTTGGTAAATCTAAGAGCCTTAATTGACTCAGAAACATCAATCGGGATAAAGGCTGCACATAGACGGCATCAGGAAAAGCAAGGGTTAAATTGAAATGCAGCCCAATTTGAAGGCCTTTTGCATGGGCATTGATCAAGGGCAGATGGTAGGATTTAACGTGTGGCGCTAAAGACAAAACGCTCACTTGACTTATGCGCCCTAAATAGAAGAGTTCTAAACACCCATCATTAATGGCGGGGTCTTGACCGATATCGTCTGCGCAGATGTAGATACTCATTTTTTTAAGGTCGCAAAAGCCCAATACTTACTGCCGAAATACGTGCCCACTGCCACGATGATTAACACAATGAAAAGTGCTAACGGATAGCGAAGGTCAAAAAGATATAAAGCGACAGAAAAAAGGAACTCATTGGCGATAAAACTGGTGAGAGAAATCAGAAAATAGGGACCAATTGACTCTTTCAGTGATTTTTGGCGATCGGCAAAGGTAAACATCTTCTGCCCAGTAAAGCTGACAACAAAGGCCACCAAAAAAGCGAAAATATTGGCTAGTAGAGGGTTTAAATGAAGTGTTTCAACCAGAAGTAAGACAATACAAAAATGAACGGTTGCGGCAATACCGCCGACAATCAAAAACTTAAAGGGTCGAGGGAGCTTAACGATCAAGTTGGCTATTGTCATGGTCTTTTGAAACAAGATATAGAGGCCGCTGTTTTACTTCGGTAAAGATTCGCCCAATATACTCACCCAGAATACCAATCGATAAAAGCTGAACACCTGAAAATAACATGAGTGCGACGGTGATTGTTGGCCAGCCATTGGTTGGGTTGCCATTCACTAAAGTATCAATAACAACAAAGATGCCATAGGCAATCGCTAGAAAAGAGATAATGGCACCAATAAACGTCCATACGCGTAAGGGCAAGGTGCTAAAAGAGGTTAATCCTGATAGCGCTAATTTAATCAGATTCCGTAGGCGAAAACTGGACGTACCACTTAAACGGTCTGCCGGAATAAAGGGGATTGCGATGGATTTAAATCCCACCCAGGCGTATAAGCCCTTCATAAATCGGTTTCTTTCTGGCAAGGCTCGCAGAGCGTCTACGACCTTACGATCAATCCATCGAAAGTCACCAGCATTTGGTGGGATTGGGACATCTGCGCCAGCACTCATCAAAGAGTAAAAAAACCGAGTGCCGACACGCTTCAGAAAAGCCTCTTGATGGCGATCACTGATAACCCCAAAGACCATGTCGTAACCGCTAAGCCATAACTCGCACATTTCATGGAGTTTCTCCAGTGGGTGTTGAAAGTCGGCATCAATGAGAAGAACCGCATCACCTCTTGCATAATCAAGACCACAGGACAGGGCCGCCTCTTTTCCAAAGTTTCGAGAAAACTCTAAATAACGAATACCTAGTTGATTAGCTAATTCATCAGCAATCTCATCGGTATTGTCTTTACTACCGTCATTGATAATTAGAATTTCATATAGAGGAGTGATGGATTCAAGGACTTGCTTTAACGCATTCACAAAATGGGTAAGATTGGAAGATTCGTTGTAGGCGGGCACAACAATCGTTAAACTAAAGTCTTTAGGCCGTATAGCTTGTATAGTCATACCTAAAGTTTACCTGTAAATGTATCCTCAAAACATAAATTATCATCTTAAAGACGCCTTTTGATACCGAGCTTACCCGCATCTTCAGTTAGAAAACCGCTCCCTATTTGGCTGGTTTGTTTCATCATTGCGGTTATTTGGTTTTGTGTATTTACCTTTTTTCGTAATGCCCCAGAGTGGGACAATATGGAAGAGCTGGTATGGGCGAATAGTTTTGAATGGGGTTATCAAAAACACCCACCCTTACCTAGTTGGTTCTTGTATCCACTAACAATAGTATTTGGCAAGATGATGTGGCTACCATCGGCTTTAGGCCTGCTTTGTGTTGCTTTTGCACAATATATTTCTTACCATTTGTATTGTCGTATTGCGAAAAACGCAGGTTTTATCAATCCAAGCATCCTTGGAATGGTTGCGGTGTTGACGGCGTCTCCCTTAATTTACTACAGTATTCGCGGTGGGGATTTTAACCATAATGCCGCGCAATTATGGTCGATCGCAGCCATGTTTTATTTTTATTATCGGACTTGGGAATATGAGCGAGAAATTGACAAGCGGATCATCAATTACTGGCTATCGTGGATAGGATTAGGCGCATTATCCGGCTTGGCATTTATTTCTAAATATAGCGTTGTCATTCAAGTTGCGGTATTACTGATTCATGTGGTGATGAGTCAGCGCTGGCGTTTTCCTCGCCTTTGGTTCGGAGTATTGCTTGCTATGGGTGCATTTTTACTCATTACATTACCCCACTTATATTGGTTATATGGTCAAACGGTGATTGGTCAAGGACCAATTTATTACGTGAATCATGCCATGCAAACTAGCGC
Source organism: uncultured beta proteobacterium (assembly GCA_903875135.1). Lineage (GTDB taxonomy): Bacteria > Pseudomonadota > Gammaproteobacteria > Burkholderiales > Burkholderiaceae > Polynucleobacter. The sequence continues at coordinate 53,820 of CAIQUZ010000024.1, forward strand.
AACCCTGAATCAAAGACTTTGGCAAATCGTGATTGAGTTTTTTCTGACACAGGTTTTGCGATTGATACCCTGTTTATTGGTTGTTGGATTGAGTTATCGCATCTGTCAAAAAAACGCATCTTTGCTTCACGAAAAAGCCTCTAATCACTCATGGTGGTCAAGAGTTCTAAAGCCAGACCAAGTATTTTTAATCATCGTGGGCGTCGGTCCAACGATGATCGCTATGCTAATAGGCGTGGTATTTGACCAAAAAATAGAAGCAAAGTGGGCGGTTACTTTCTTTATTATGATTGGTTATATTAGTTGGTTTGTTTCTGACAACCGAATAAACTTACCTAAGCTCATACAATTGACGCTTGGATTACATCTAGTGATCGGTCTAGGGTATGGCATCGTGACTGGACCCGTAGCGAGTTACTTAGGATATCAAGGCAGATCCAACTTTCCCAGTAAAGAACTAGCAAAAGTATTACAAAAGCGCTGGCAAGAGCATCCGGAGTTAACTCAAGGATTGCCACTAGAGTTCATTGTTGGCGACACCTGGATGATAGGCAACGTTATTATTCATGACCCCATTCTTCGCGGTAAAAATATAAAGCCATGGATTGACGCAGATGACTTGTCCTCACCTTGGCTGAAGTCTGAGGATAAGAAAAAAACCGCACTGATATTGATTGATCAAGTTCCAAAGCCCAGTGGAGTATGGTGGCGTGCTGGTCACCCGCCAACGCAAGCAGTTCAAAAGATGTTTGATCAAGCAACGGTTAAAGGAGTTGAGTCGATACCATGGACATTGAAAGAAGGGGCCCCCCCACTTGAAATACAATGGGCCATATTACCGTCGTCAAACCCATGACTCCTTTGAAAATCGTCTTTGCTGGAACCCCAGAATTTGCAGCCATCATCCTTGAGGCTCTCGTCAAAACATGCCATCAAGTGGTTGCTGTTTTGACACAACCCGATAGGCCATCTGGGCGGGGTCTAAAGGTATTACCAAGCGCGGTCAAACAAAAAGCGCTTTTACATCAAATTCCTGTGTATCAACCAAGTTCCTTAAAGCTCGATGGAAAGTATGCAAGCGAAGCTTTACAAATAAAAGGGCAATTAGAGGCTTTAGATTTCGATGTCATGATTGTTGCTGCTTATGGACTTATATTGCCAAAATGGGTGTTAGATTTTGTACAGGAAAAAAATGATCAAGGATGCATTAATGTTCATGCATCATTGTTGCCAAGGTGGAGAGGTGCAGCACCAGTTCATCGCGCAATTTGGTCAGGAGATGATTACACAGGAACAACCATCATGCAGATGGAAGTAGGCTTGGATACGGGCCCCATACTTGCGACAGAGACAATGCCAATTCAAAGTCTTGATACAACAGGTACTCTCCACGATCGATTAGCCGCTCAAGGGGCGAGGATATTAATAGAAGTGCTCAATAAGATAGCCCATGGGGCAAAAATAGAGCCCATAACCCAATCGATAAATGGGGTGATTTACGCAGAAAAAATTAAAAAAGAGGATGCCAAGATTCAATGGAGCGCAGAGGCTTTACTAATTGATCGCCAGATCCGAGCATTAAACCCTAGCCCCGGCGCGAGCACGACGCTGCATCAAGAAATCATCAAAGTATGGCTTTCAGAAAATATGTCACAATCATGGCCCAAATTACCTGAGAGTCAACCAGGAACGATTATTGATATAAATGAATTAGGCATTTGTGTCAGTGCAATGAACGGAGTTGTCAGGTTATTAGAAGTTCAAAAGGCAGGCGCTAAAAGAATGTCGGCAAGTCTTTTTGCCAAAAGTGTTCAGTTAAAAGTGGGCGATATTTTTAAATGAAGAGAAAGTTTAAAAATAAAAAGTTAAGATTAAAGTTGAAAAGACTTTAAGGGAGCGGACGATGTTTAATTTGACAAAAACATTTATTTTGATGGCAGCGATTACTGCTTTATTTGTATACGCGGGTGGAGCTTTAGGGGGTCCGCAGGGAATGCTGATGGCCTTAATCCTCTCTATAGGAATGAATTTTTTTAGTTATTGGAATTCTGACAAGATGGTGTTGAAGATGTTCTCGGCAAGACAAGTCGATGAGCAAAGTTTTCCAGCTTATTACAATATGATTAAGGAGTTAGCGCAACAGGCTAGCTTGCCGATGCCAAAGGTGTATTTAATCGAAGAAAGTGCCCCAAATGCCTTTGCAACGGGTAGAAATCCTGAGAATGCTGCAGTTGCGGCAACATCTGGGTTGATGAATATTCTGAATCAGCATGAGTTGAGAGCTGTCATGGGTCATGAGTTAGCGCATATCAAAAATCGTGATATGTTGTTGTCAACGATTGCCGCAACAATGGCTGGAGCAATTTCAAGCATAGCGAACTTTGCCATGTTGGCCGGAAATCGAGGTCGTGAAGGAGGGCGCTCAGGAGGTCTGTTATTAATGTTTTTAGCACCATTGGCGGCCAGTGTTATACAAATGACCATTTCAAGAGCCAGAGAGTATGAAGCAGATCGTGTTGGTTCCGCTATTTCTGGTGATCCAATTTCATTAGCGTCGGCATTAAAAAAAATAGAAAGTACGATAAAGGGTATACCATTTGATCGTGTAGAAACCCATCCAGCGGTTGCCCAAATGATGATTATGAATCCATTATCTTCAGGAGGAATAAAAGGGCTGTTTTCTACACACCCAGCAACCGAAGAACGTGTCAATAAATTAGTACAAATGTCTCAGACAGGAATATATCCAACATAGTGTCATTAGAAAATCAAATCCAAAATCAAGAAAAACAATCGACAAAGGTGTTCGGAAGTAATTTATGTGAATCGATACTCCTTGCGGCAGATTTTTTAGATCAGGTTAGGCAGGGTTCCTCGTTAACTGAAGCCTTAGCAAAAGCGCCTTCTGAAAACCGTTCTGCTGCACAAAGCTTAAGCTTTGAAGCCTTGCGATATAAACCTAAAATTATTGAGGCTTTAAAGCAATTCATTAATAAAGCCATCGATCCTGAAGTTGAAGATATCTTGTTGATCGCAATCAGTACTTTGTTTAAAGATTCGATGAATCAATACGCCGCACATACCCTTGTTAACGAAACGGTGAATGCCGCTCAAAAATCGATACGAACAAGATATGCAAAAGGACTGATTAATGCTGTCTTAAGACGAGTGATAGAAAATCCTCAGGCATTAGAAATAACAGTTGAAGATGCTCAATACCCAGCTTGGTGGGTAAAAAACTTAAAAAAATCCTATCCTCAAACATTTCAACCGATATTAGAGACGTATTTGAAACCGGCAAAAATGTTCTTGAGAGTGAACTCAAGAAAGTCAGATGTTCAAACATATCTAAAAAAATTAGCATTAGCCGAGATTGAAACGATAGAAATACCATTGGAGTGGCAACAGCTCGCACCATGTTGTATCGCATTAAAAAACTCTGTGCCGGTGAATAAGCTCCCTGGATTCATGGAAGGGGAGGTCAGCGTACAAGACCTAGGCGCACAAATGGCGGCTGGGCTACTTGCGCCCAAAAGGTCTGAAAGATATTTAGATGCCTGCGCTGCGCCAGGAGGAAAAGCTAGTCACTTACTAGAATTAGAAGATATTGACTTAGATGTATTAGAAATTAGTCCAGACAGAATGGTGCGGGTTGAGGAAGGCTTTAAAAGACTTCAGTTAAGTGCGCATTTAATCATTGGAGATGCTTGTGACTCCTCAACATGGGCAAAAGGCAAATTGTATGATGCCATCTTGGCAGATGTGCCATGCTCAGCTACGGGCATCATCCGACGTCACCCAGATATCTTATATTTAAGACGAGGTAGCGATATTGCCGAGTTACAGCAATTACAACGTAAAATCGTTGGAGAGCTTTGGCAGAGCTTAAAACCGGGGGGAAGAATGCTCTATGTCACTTGCTCGATTTTGCCGCAAGAAGGCGAAAGTCAAATAGAGTGGTTTTTAGAGCACCTTAAAGATGCGTTACGATTAGAGAGTCTTGGTCAATTACTACCGAATGATTGGCATGATGGTTTTTATTATGGAATGTTAGAAAAGAAAAAATGAGTTTTATAAAAAAACTAATTCTTTTTTGCTCATTAATCTGGGCGTGTGCGACAACAACATTTGCGCTAGCTGAAGGCATTAAATTAAGACAAATTCAATTTGAACCCATAGAACAAAGTTGGGTGACTAATGCCTCCTATCAAATCGATTTTCCGAATGAACTAACGGAGGCCGTGAAAAAAGGAATTTCGCTTCGATTTGTGACAGAGCTCAACGTAACACGTGGTCGTTGGTATTGGTTTGAGGAAAAGCCCATATCTGCGGTGAAGTACATTAAGCTGTCCTTTCAACCATTAACGCAAGTGTATCGAGTGAATGTTGGTGCTTTAACACTATCTGCAAACACCCTTGAAGAGGCGTTAGTGCAGGTTGGGGCAATCGCTGGGTGGCAGGTGGCTGATTTATCCGCCCTAGATAATGGGCGCATCTATGAAGGTTCGATCAGGATGCGGCTGGATTTAAGTCAGCTCCCAAAGCCCTTTCAAATTAACGCCCTGAATTCTAAGGAATGGAATATCTCAAGTGATTGGTATGCCTTTGAGATAAATCCTAAAATTCGTCCGCTGGCTAAGTAATGAACGAGCCGATCGCAAATTACTCAGATAAAATGATTGCCGGTCGATATGGCATCAAAAAAGAGTTGATGGCATTTGTTACTCTCGTATCCGTTTTAGCATTGCTACTACTTGGCCTATTAACAGCGATCAGTGCGGACGCACAATTTCTTAGTAAATACTTTGTCTGGTTGTACACGGTGAATGTGGTTGTTGGAATTTTATTACTAACGGTCATTATTGGCTTAGTGATCACTTTAACCATCCGTTGGAGGCAAGGTTACTTTGGGACAAAACTCATTGCTAAGTTAGCAATGATTTTTGGTTTGGTGGGCGTCTTGCCGGGTGCAATTTTATACTCAGTTTCACTTCAGTTTGTTGGTAGAAGTATTGAAAGTTGGTTTGATGTCAATATTGAATCAGCACTAGAGGCTGGTCTAGAACTCGGTCGATCATCATTCGAGATTTCCCAAAGAGAATTTTTAGATTCTGGGACACCGTTTCGGGACAGCTTTCCAATGTCGTCCATACAAAGCAATTTAGAGTTAAAAAGCTTCTGCAGTAAAACAGAGGCAGATCAAATATCAATTACTGATCAATCTAATCATGAGTACTTTAGTGTTAACTGCGGTCGTCATGAAATGATGGAGTCGAAAATCAGCCAAGAGATCATTTCTGAGTTAAAAAAGAATGGTAAAGCATCTTTAATTGAGGATGTTGGCGTGACAAACTCTGAAACATATCAGTTAAGTGCATTATTTTTGATGCCTAATCAGAAAATATTAAGACTGGAAAAGTTGTTAAGTCCAAGCTTGGTTGAAAACGCTAAATTAGTGCAAAAGGCCTACAGCGACTACCAAGAAAAATCGTTAAGCCGTCTTGGTTTAAAGAAAATGTATATAGGATCATTAACCTTAACGATGTTTTTAGCATTATTTGTTGCTATTTTATTAGCGCTCATTTTAGGTCGGCAATTGGCAAGACCTTTATTAATGTTGCTCAGAGGAACTCAGGCGGTGGCGCAAGGCGACTTATCGCCAAAGCCTCAAATGGACACACCCGATGAGTTGGGTATGCTGACCAGACAATTTAATAACATGACCAAACAATTATCAGATGCCAGAAAATCTTTGCAAGAAGCAAAAGATTTTTCTGAGTCAGTACTGACGAATTTAACGGCCGGGGTTTGTGTTTTTGATGCGAGTTTTCGTCTCGTGATCGCCAACGAAGGTGCAAAAAGAATTTTAGAAAAAGATATCACACAACTGATCGGAAAGCCGCTTAGCTTTTATCCAGAACTACTCCATTTTGAAACCACGATTAAAGAAACTTTTACAGCGAATCAAGTCTCTGTTGGTTCTGATGATCAAGCTAATTCTATTGATATTAAAAACATTCTCACGAATGAGAAGTCTTGGCAACGTCAGATTCATTTATATGACAACTTACAAGATCAAGAAAATATTTCACCAATATTGTTGGCGCGGGGCACAGAGCTAACAGGAAAACAATATATTATTGTTTTTGATGATATTACCGAGGTCATTGCTGCGCAGAGATCGATTGCTTGGGGAGAGGTGGCTCAACGTTTGGCACATGAGATTAAAAATCCATTAACTCCAATACAGCTATCTGCAGAGCGAATTTTTCAAAAGCTTACTGGAAAAATACCCAACGAGCAAGAAGAGATTGTTTTAAAGGGTACAAACACCATTATTAGCCAAGTTCAAGCAATGAAAACGATGGTGAATAATTTTAGGGACTTTGGTAAAAAACCCTCATCAAAAATGCAGGCAATTAATTTAAACCAATTAATTTTAGAGATTTTAGGGTTGTACGAAGGCACGCATATTGAGTTAAAACTAGACGATAACGCTCCTGATATTTTAGGGGATACGACACAGCTGCGACAGGTGATTCATAACATTTTACAAAATTCGATTGACGCGGCGACAGAGGTGCACTCTGATCCAGAAATTCAAATCCGTACAGAGGTTGTTAATTATGTTGGTCTTGTCAATCAAACAGAAAAATCTGTCCGTTTATCCGTTGCAGATAACGGTCCAGGATTCTCCCCTAGAATTTTGACAAGAGCCTTTGAGCCATATGTCACCTCTAAAGCTAAAGGGACGGGCTTAGGTTTAGCGGTTGTCAAAAAAATTATTGATGAACATGGTGCGAGAATTGAGTTAAAGAATCGAATGAGAGATACGGTGATACGAGGAGCAAGGATATCAATTTTATTTGAACGCTTGGCATAAAAAAGTAAGAAGTGAAAAGAAACATTAAAATTAGTAAATAGGATAAAAACGTATGGCAAATATTTTAGTAGTCGATGATGAGATGGGAATCCGTGAGTTGCTCAATGAAATTTTGAGCGATGAGGGTCATGTTGTTTATTCTGCTGAGAATGCACAACAAGCCCGAACAGTTCGAGATCAGCTACAACCCGACTTGGTGCTTTTAGACATTTGGATGCCGGATACTGACGGGGTGACTCTACTTAAAGAGTGGGCCAAAGATAATAAATTAACGATGCCGGTGATCATGATGTCTGGTCACGCAACGATCGATACGGCTGTAGAAGCTACGCGGATTGGGGCATGCAATTTCTTAGAAAAACCAATCGCATTGCAAAAACTACTCAAAACCGTCTCTCAAGCATTAGATCGCCTGTCGCCGAAAGATGCGGTGGGGGCGGGCAATAATGGAGTTCGTGAGTATTCTACTTCTTCTAGTGGATTAAGTGGGCAAGGTAAACATCAAGAGTTAGGAACTGATCTAAGTCATCTTCCGACACCATCTATAGACATTAAAGAGCTAACACCAGGCCACTTCGATTTACCTTTGCGTGAGGCGAGAGATATATTTGAAAAGGCGTATTTTGAGCATCATTTAAAACTGACGGGTGGAAGTATGACCCGAGTTTCTGAGCATACTGGTTTAGAAAGAACGCATCTGTACAGAAAGTTAAAGGCTTTAGGTATTGATGTAAGAAAAATTGGAACGAGTAGTACTTAAAGAGAGCCACATCTATAGATGACTTCTTCGATTATCACTATTCCAAATACAAGCTGGGTCATTGACCATCAGCAGCTAGATTGGATATCAGCATTAGAAAGTGGCAAAATATTGCATTTTACTCATTTGCCTTTTGAGATTGCTGAAAATGAAAAGATTCTTTTTAACGAAGCAATTCAAAGCCCCTCCTCAAGAAATATTAGTTTAGGAGCTGATGGCTTATTAAAAGGGGCGATTGGTGAAGATGAAACACGCAAGACGCTTAAACAGCTTATTCTTCGCTTTAGAAATTTGTCTCAAGATTTGATGCACTCGTTGGTGCCTAAATACTCTGAGTATTTAAAAGTTTCCCCTACAAGTTTTAGACCCTTAAATATAGAAAATCGACAACAATCCTGGCGAGCGGACGATCGTCGATTACACGTTGATGCATTCGCCACGCGTCCGAACTATGGAGAGCGAATTTTAAGAGTGTTCATGAATATTCATCCGAATAACCAGCCCAGAGTTTGGCGCCTTGGAGAGCCGTTTGAAAAAATTGCGGATCAATTTTTACCGCGCATAAAGCCCTACTCTAAATTGCAGGCAAAGATATTACATGTTTTGGGTTTGACGAAAAGCTTTCGAAGTGAATATGACCATATGATGCTCCAGATTCATGATGCGATGAAGTCAGACAGCGACTATCAAAAGAACTCCCCTCAATTGCAATTTGATTTTATGCCTGGTGATGTTTGGGTATGTTTTTCGGACCAAGCATCCCATGCCGCGATGAGTGGTCAGTTCATGATGGAGCAAACCTACAACTTGCCGTTAAAGGCTTTATATGACCCCCAAAGTAGCCCTTTAGCCCTGCTGACATCTAAAGCACGACGAAATCTAGTATAAATATCTTTGTTTTAGGATATAATTGTTGTTTTTGCGGCCTGGTAGCTCAGTCGGTAGAGCAGAGGATTGAAAATCCTTGTGTCGGTGGTTCGATTCCGCCCCGGGCCACCAA
>CAIQUZ010000025.1 GCA_903875135.1 uncultured beta proteobacterium
ACACTTGGCGTTTGATCTGCACTAGCTGACTTGAGCCCAAGCCCTAAACTTGCTCCTACAGCACTACCAATAAAAGCACGCCTCGATAATGATTCTTTCATATTTGAACGATTTACTAAGCTATCTCCGCTTGGATCAGTTTATTAAACAATTACAGGTTTTGTTTAAGCTATTTTAGGGCCCAAATCCTAGGTTCCACTAAGACCGACCTCATACAGTTAGTCTTACAATACTTATATGAGTTAACCATTCACTGCGTATATTTCACTTAATTCGACAATCAGGGGTAGACACTATCTATACGTAAGTAACTAATAAAGAATAACATAAAGAATGCCCGGGGTGGGGGTCGAACCCACAAGACTTGCGTCGGTAGATTTTGAGTCTACTTTAAAAACAATTCTTAAATCCATGATTTATATTATTTTGTAAAATAAATTATGAACTAAATTTTGGTTTATTTTGGTCATACGACCAAGGATTTTGGTCATTTCCTTCGAATCCGTGGGATACTTCCTGCCTCAACAAGGTAGGCTTCCGCAACAATTTCACACACGCGGTCGAACTGGTCGGGTAAGGTCAAGATTTCGCTCAAGTCGCAGCGAAGCTGGTCAAAAACCCTTGCCGACTGACCAGAAGATGTAGAGTTTTCCACCCGTAAATCCGGCAGTAAATAATCCTAGAAAATTGAATCTTTAATCATTCAACTGCTATATTTTACGACCTTTGGCGTCATTCCGCAGTGCTCCAACCACAGCGCTTTTACTTTTTCGGTGATCTGCGCCGCATGCTCTGGTATCGTCAACCATCCATCGTGCACAGGGAGGTACACCAGTTTGTTTTTTTCTGCCCACTGCAACATCATATCCACCATGATTGCTGCCTCCCACTCTTGATGTAAGCACGCAAATTTGCTCCTCGCATACTTACCGTTGATGTCGATGGCTCGTACCGTCCGTGCAAAGTTTGGGGCTACCTGCGCGATGATTTTGTCGAGTGGATGGGAGCCGAATTTCTTGGGCTTAAAGACACGCACTTTTTTCCCATTAACCACGGTTTCTTTAGCATGTCCTCGGTCACCGTTTACCCAAGATAGGAACTGCTTTTTCACGTAGCTCCTGCTAACTCCGTCACCGACGAACAAATCATAAAAACTTCCGTCCTCAAACGCGTTTTTCAAAATTTGTCTTTCGCTAGCATCTACTGCAAACTGACTAATCCATATTGCCGCGTGGCATGATGAGATGTCATACTCATCTAGTTTAATACCTTCAAATGAAAGATGCTTCCTCCACCGGCTCGGCAAGTTGATGTACCGAGTTGATATCCTGCCGTTTTTTGCACTCCGGCATGGACTTACGTTTCTCTCAGATTGAGACCTGAGAAAAGAAAATAACCCTGACAACTCACTTTTTGATAGTGTTTTATCCAACAAGTCTTCTATTTGAATTTTATTTGCATTATATGCCGCTAGTAACTGCTGATCGACCGTGATTGAACTTAATTCCACTGCGCATGCTGCTTGGTCAAATCCAATTTTCAGCATCAACTCCTCGAGATATTTTAATTCGTCAAGCGTCTCTTGATTCTTATGCTTCTCTCTCTTGTTTAATGCTTTAATTATAAGATCAGTGGTGTTTATCTTCGACACCGTCACCATTTTAAATAGTCGGTCAACTTCGCTCCTCAATCGATAAGATCGGCAGTATGGATTTAGCATGGCAAAACGGTAACTACCACCGTTTTTGACCGTAATGAGGTCTTCTCTTAACATTAGCTCCATCACCTTCGCATATTTGTCATATATTTTCTTTTCAAGCGCACTACTTATTATAGTCCAATCTATTACGTTACTTGCGATTCTATCCATGAGATCAGCAAAGTAACTCTTCATCGCTCCGTACTTCCGGATGTCGAGCTGGTTTTCGGCGTCCGGCAGGACATCATCGAAGTCAGCTCCGCGAAGGGAGATCACTGCAACTTCAACCGAAATATTCTGCAACCCACGGAAAAATTCGGTTAATTGCTCATCATCTCCTCTCGCTGCTCCACTTCTAATTGTCTTCTTCTCCTCACTATTTGCGTCGAAAATTGAAGAAGTTTGAAGCCCGTGAACTTTGTTAAACGGGTCATCGATTGAGCTGCTTGGAAAAAATTGGGTATGCATACGTTTTCACCCAATAAGTATGTCCGTTTCGCCGAAAAAATTGATTTTAAATGATTTTTTTGAAGTGTTTACTTATTATGTTGATAGTTATTGATATATGTCAAAATCAACAAACCACGAACACATCCTACAACGAGCCGCAAGCTACCAACACCTATGGAAATTTAGCGGTGAGCTAAGTCACAGATCCGATTCCTTCCTAGACAGCATCAACGATTTCAAACGGCTCATACGCCAAATCGCCAAGTATCGCGATGACGACGATGCAATCGTGGAGTACGTATTGCATGTTATCCGCCAGACAGACGGAACCATCAATTTGAAGTTTGTGGCGTCGCTTCCACTGTCTCAAAAGACTGGAGATGAAATTTTTATCCACGAATCGGAGTTGGATGCCATTGTTCACTCGCTCTGGGAAGGGCATGTTGTGAACTTTGCGGCATTTGATATCGAGCCATCAGTCAGGATCGCAGACTGTCTTGGATTTCCAGCAAGTGGATCGTTGTCCACGAAGTTCATTATGAGTCGAGGCATCGTCACTGAGCAAGCGGGTGCAGCTATGGATACCAGTTGTGCGTTGTGCGGCAAGTAGCTGGTAATAGCGACCCCCGTACCTCACCCCCATACCCGTTTTAGGTGGGGGTTTAGGTGTCTTCTGGATATAGGACTTAGGCACGTACCCCCTTGCAACCTGGTCCGTCTGACACGCTAGTTCAAAATAGCTGTCGAAAAACCATATATATGGCTTACAACAGCTTGCACTATATCCCGCATGGGTAAAGTAGGTCAAATCATTGATTGATAACCACTACCGCGCCGTTAAACTTGACCCTCGACTCCTGAAATAACCAGCCACAGTCGCTAGATCCCAAGATGAGTGGGAGATATTGGCGTGGATATTGATGTACTTGTGATCGCTGCGAAGCAATTCAAGGTGTTGATTATTATATATATCCGAAACGAAATGCCGTTCATCAAATTAACCCTGCTCGCTTAAAGTCATAGCGAGTTCGACGCTTGTCGCCGTCGGCTGTAACATCTGGTTAGCTATTTTCTACAGCATCGCTGCAATGATCGGTTCGAATTCGAACAGACGGTGAGCTTTCACGACACAGCCCAAATTGATCATGCTCGAAGATACAGAGATTGCCGTTTGAGCGGTTGGCACATCTCTAACAACTATCTTTCCTTCGGTCGTGTGCTGTGGCCCTGCGTGAAGAATACCTAGCAACTTCAACCTAGAACCTATGACCGTGGCCCCTTCCTTCGTGCAATAGGACCCCGTATTGAATAAAAAAACCGGTGAACCACTCGATCCCGGGAAACAGGCGCAATCGATCATAAATTCCGGCTTCCCGTTAAAATCAAAGGCCGGATGAGTAGCGGTAATGCCTCGTCGGAAAATCGGCAGATTGTTTTTCTGATCCCATATGCCTATCGGATACCCTACCATCACGATCTCCTCCATCGCGGAAAGCTGTGAAAGATCCTCGGATTTCGCGATATACTCAGCTGAAGGCGCCTTATAGAAAATTGTGAATCCTATCTGGGCCGCTCCAGTCAACAGCGGTCCAAGGAGCATCACTGCTAGATCAACTTCAGCATCTGGATGAAAGATCCAAAGCTTCTCGAAATCCACGAGATCAACGTCGTAGGTCCGTCCAATCACTGGTTCACCCTTGCTGTCTTGAGTAGTTAGACGGAAAAAGCCATTGGTGGCGCCACGAACAACATGCTTGTTGGTGACCAGCACGGGGACTCCTGAATTTCCGTTCTTGAGCAACGTCGCAAAAAATCCTGTACCGCTTCCGGTTGTCCCATCAGCTAATGTGGTCACGATACGTGTCGTGGAAAACTGAAGTTCTTCGGAAGGGTTCATGGGCGTGTTCGTTTGTTTTTGGTTAACGTTTGAGATCAGCTACGTGGGACATAGGTGACGTGCGTGATTTTCTTTAAAGCCAAATGCGTTCAACAGGGTTAAAAATGCGATGAACAGGATTGCGCATTAAACCTATCGCCCGGCCAGGAAGCGCTTTCCTTGCTTTTTAAGGCTATTAGCCAAAATCACCCCAAGGAGTGCTGACGGCAGCGGAAAACGTCCAGGAATGCCAGGAATCGGCATAGAATAGCTCTTCCCGCATGTTGGCTTGGTGAATCTAGTTGGAACCACGACCAATCTCTGATGGACGCACAAATGTTCGAGGATGTTGTGCGCAGACCAAAACCGTTGATGCCATTTAAACTGTTTAGTATTATTTCGCAAAGCTTATTGGCACCTGCAGATGCACATCTGATACCCTACCTTTGATTTTTGCGGGTTTAAATTTCCACTGATTGACGGCATTTAATGCAGCTGAATCAAATTCGCGTCGATCGGAGCGAATAATGGAAGCATCACGCACATCGCCATTAATATCCACTATAAAATCTATCAATACAGTGGCAACAATACCCTCCGCAAGTAATTCCTTTGGATAAACTGGAGCAACTTGTTTTATGCATACTGGAGCCTGGTCCTTCGATTCGATATTTTTTTCTGGTTCTGCATTATTACCTTCAGATCGGCTCTGAACTATGACTCCTTTAATTTTATCAAATTCCGAAATGGAGCAAGAAACATTTATTGGAATGGAGAATACTTTACCGCGTTCAACAAAAGAATTCCGTATATTCAATGGGTATCGACGATATATATATTGTTTAAAATCTTAAATTTTAAATTGCTTTTATTCACTGCGGCCTGGCTTCCATTCACCGCTGCTTGCTCATTAAAATTACTTTCGTCGTTTTCATACATCCATTTATTAAAGTTGCCCAAGACCTCAGTATCATTAGCATATCCGACTAGTTCCGTGAAATTCATGTAGATTTCTTCACTATACATATTGCACCATGCCACGGAAACAAACTCTTGGCTAACTTCATAGGAGGCTTTGTCTTGAATATAAAGACCAAATCTTTTATCCAATCCTGGATAAGTTTTACCATTTTTATCAATGTTTTTGTATAATTCGTAACATGCGCTATCTAGTAGAATCTTAAGCGCATTACTATTTTCGCGACCATTGTATTTAATATCGGACAGATTGCCAAAATAACCTTGGGTAATAGGCAGTTTCACCCTTTTTGGTTTATTTTCATCTTGAAAATTATTTGAACGAACGTAATGCGAAAAAACAAAAGGAACTGAATTTGTTTTTTCCGATACAATAAACTGAAAAGCTTTTTTAGGAAATTCTTGAAAAAATTAGTCTGCGATCATTTTGGCGGAACTTGAGTTTCGCAAATTGAAAGATTGCTGCTTAGGGAAATCTTCTATTTTACCTATGTCATCTTGATTCCTAGGAAAAGAATTTTTTCTATTTGCTCTAGCATCCTTCCCCTCAGCATACCTCGAAAGCACTAATAAATTTACTTCCGAAGGTAAAATATTTAATGTTATATAATCTCTTTTTTGTTCATTATATTCTTTTAACTCAGCCATAGGAATCGACAATGCGTCGAGCGTCTCTAAAAAATATATGCTAAAATTTATTATGTTAGCATTGAATCTTGATCTTATAATTAATGGGATCTCTATCTCAGGTTTTTCTCTGTCTGGCTGTGATGGCGCGCCTACTTCAACTGTATAATTAAAAGCTTTATCGAGAATTTTATTTAAAACTGAAACCATGTTTTTAACAGCTTGAGCCTCATTTTTTTCATTTAATAGCTGTTGCTTGAACTTTAAAGCGAAAAGTGTACCATTGATTTTTGCTTCGCCATTTTGGTTTTCAAAAATACCGCTAAGCGCCTTAGTCGATACAATAACTCGCAAAGTGACGGCTTTACTGCCGTCGGGCAATGTAACTGCTGAAATTATCTCATACTTCTTAACCGATCCATTAGTGATCGTGTTGACGGAGTCTGCCTTAAGCTTATCGTTAGCAACTTCAGTATTAGAAGATACAAACACTCCATAGGTCTGCATGATGGCATCCCGAAATGCTTGTTATTGAGCTTCTTCAACGGTTTTACCTTGGCCCATTACCGTGAGGGTAACCTCATCGGATTGGGCATGCAGTATCGAAGTCGAAAACAGAAAGAGGACAAAAACGCTATATTTATATTTTTTCATTTTAGCTTATTGCATAAATTATGCTAATACCGCTAAGGAGTCAGCTGTTTAAACTAAACACGAACTAGAGCTTCTAAACTAATAACCTGCACCGGCTTTCTTAGGTTTTTGTACAACCTATCAGTAAATACATCGCACTGCTGAATCCTTTGCAATGTCCGGTTATCAGGAACGATCACCATCTGCAACTCGGTGCCGGGAGTCACTTGGAACCACGCATTCTCGCCGTCCTTCCGCCAGCGGGTATTGCGCTCATTGTAAACCAATCGCCACTCATGTTCCTCCAAGTAAGCCATTCGATTCAATCGAGCATACCCTGCCTCCCGTGCCTCTCGCGTTCCATCAAACGAATTTACAGATTTCGTTTCACCCTGCGATTTCTCGCTTTTTTGCATTTGCGCTTCCGGTGAATTTCTATCGGACACGATAGGACGCACTCGCTTATAAAAGTGCATCAACCGTCTGAACGCCGATAGAACGCCCTCGTCTTTCCTCGCGCCAGTCTTAACTAATGCATCTACCGACTTTGCCACCTCTTTGATATCCCGAACAACGTTACAACCCTTGGTGCCAAGAACATACTGCATGGGCGAACCTCCTTCCTTTAAGATAAACTGTTTTGTGAAGCCCAATGCCAAGCGACCATATTTTAATCGATGATCAGCGCAGTCACCAAGGTCTACCTCGGTGAACGACAAACAGGGCAGATCGGAACCCAATTCCCAAATACCGCGCGTCTTGCGGGTCTTTTTCGAAATTCTCCGCCCAAGATATTCATCAGTGTACGGCGTCGCAAACAGTCCCTTTCCTACAGTTAGAGCTTCGTCGAGATAACGAAGATACTCCTCACGTTGGATATTAGTAATATATTTGCGATAACTCGTTGAAGCCCCTTCTATGTTCTTACCCACCCACCGAAACACAAGTTTTTGAGAACGAGCCATAAATGAATTTCAGTTATTTATCTACAATTTTCATGGTTTCCGCTACTCTATGAAATTCCATTTCGTCTGGATGACGAACGCCGGTAAAGACAATACTATTTAGTAAATAACGATTTTCAATAACAACCATCGAAAGTTCAAGATTGAGGTCAGCACCCTCTGGACTCTTAATTACTTTATTGTACTTAAATCCATCTCGACCTGCAATCTTGGATGAGTTTCGCTTACGTACATCGAACTCCGCCCCCTTCAAAAAATCTACGATTGCTGATTCTAATTTCGACTGCGTAACTAAGTCGGTTGCGTTTACGTCAATTGAACCAGTCTTTGCTGCGTTCATTATTCGGAAGCTACCTTTGTCAGCAGGAACTACCTCCCAGCCATCGGGTAACGAGAATTTCCATGCGGGAAACCCAGATTCCGGAAATCGTATCTATTTTTGCTGATCCGCCCGGGATGCAGCGGGTTTGGCAGCAGTTGCTTCCTTATCAGGCGGAATATCTATATTAATGCCGTTACTTAGGTCACTTCCTTTACCCACAGCCTTTAATTCGGTCAAACGCTCAAGGACATTTTGATTTACTGAAATTCCTACTGTGGTCCTGAATGCTGAGTAACCAGGTTTAAATGTGCGTAAAAACAGAAAAAGCGATTCCCACTCCTCTTTTTCCTGAGAGTATATTATTTTATCGGGAATATCATCAATAACTTTTGTATATTCATTTTCAATATTCATAAAAGCAAGTTTAGTGTAATCTTCATAAATTTCACCTGAATAGTAGCCGCCCCATGGATTTGGTTCATTTCTTATGACATTAAATATTAGCACGGAAAAATCTTCAAATTTAAATGCAGTATTAATTTTCTCTAATTCACTCCTAAATTTACTTTCCGCGCTCTCGCCTGGTTGACTTTTATGCCCTCCGTAATTATTAGTGCCCAATTTGAATATAAACTCACCCGAATTTTCCTTAATTCCAAAATTGCGGTCGGGTAAATATTTGAATATTAGATCAGTTATCATCGAAATCGATTCCCTTGCTCGAAGATATATAGGGTAAGGATCACCCATCGTTGATTTAACACCCTGATTGTTGTATGATATAATTTCGTGATCATGACTACTCTTCAGGTCTCTAAGGTCTCTAATCACCGGGCCTCCAGCCGACGTCAAACAACGCATTAAATAAACCTTTTTGTTACTTTTAAGGTAGGAATCAGCTTCCTTTTTGGTTAACTGTATGGCTCCTATAGTTTTTTCAAAATACTCCACGAATAATTGTACATTTTTATTAAATTTGATATCGATTTGCACAGGAATAACATATTCTTTCGGATTTGTATTTGATACATAAGGTTCCGCTGCAATCGTAGCGCTGTAATCAAATGAGCGATCTAAAATCGACTTCAAAACCTCAACCATATTTTTAATTGAATCTACCTCATTCAGTTCATTTAGTTTCTGTTGTTTAAATTTGAATGCTATTAGCCCCCCCGAGATTTTAGCCGTAGAGCCACTTGCGCCTTCGAAGAAAGCGCCCAAATTTTGAGTTGAGACAACAACCTTCAGCATTACTGCTTTAGTTCCGTCCGGATTATCTTGCTTCGATACAACCTCGAATCTCTTAACTGAACCGTTGGTGATTATGTTCACTGAATCTGCCTTAAGTTTCTCATTTGCGACCTCGGTATTGCTTGATACAAACACACCATATGTCTGCATGATGGCATCCCGGAATGCCTGTTGCTGGGCTTCCTCAATTGTTTTACCTTGGCCCATCACCGTAAGAGTAACATCGTCGGATTGGGCATGAAGTGACACCACTAAACACAGGATGGCGACACATGCTAAAGATTTTGCAATTTTCATAATTTCTAATAATTCTTTATAATTTCTTATTTATCCGTAATTCTTAAGGCCAGCACAGTCCTGTACATTAATTCATTGGCTTTAAATTCTGATTTTAAAATATTAGCCTGACTTATTATAGCCATTGAACGTATTTTAATGATCGATGAGCGAACACGTTCAGTTGATTTATTTTTTTCCGAGGTGCTTGTATGTTTGACCGTTGTGATTTCCTTCAACGATTCTTCAGAACTTACTTCAGTTTTCATGAACTGTGATATCGCTCGCATCGCCTTTGAATGCGCGATAGCTTTTGCACTATTTATCGAATCTATACCTCCATCTGCGCATGCCACTTCACCAATTGCAAACAGATAGGAATTACCGGATTTTGTCTCCGCTGCGCATATACTGGAAGCTGAACTTAAATCACTATTTTCCAATAGTTTGATCAACTCAGCCTTTTCTTTTTGAAATACGACTATGGGATTTTCAGCACCATGAAGCGGAACCCAATAAAAAAATGAGATTAAAATTATCGTTAATCTCATTTGCATAATCCCACTATAAATTCTCTTAAGAGACAATTGTAACAATACTTAGACCTAGCTAGGTCGCTAGTATAATTCTTTAAAATTCGGTTTTAGCTTTTTTGACTTCTGCTTTATTCTCCCCACCAGATGCTCCACCCATCTTACCAGATGATGGTGTGTTTTTACCACCGTCTTTCATTGCCTGACCCACCCTACCAGCCAATGCTAAGGACTTGGTACTGACTCCAAGCACAACGCTGATAGTACCTCCGCTACCCTTCGGTGAACGCTTAGTTTCTAATGTAATAACCCCAGCCAGAATGGCATCTGATCTCGATGACAATTGCTCTAGACGAACCTGCACATCGGTTTTAGATACTTCTACACTCGGATCGCTTTTTTCGCCGACGCCAGAACTCAAACGTTTGGTTTTTTTGGAAATATTAGTAACCGATTCATCCGACTTAATCTTCTCGGACATGAATTTCGATATAGCTGCTTTGGCTCTAAGTTCAGCATCTTTTGTTCCTTGCCGAATTTCATCCGCATCGTTCAAATCATAGGTTCCAGTTCCTTTACCAAACACCCTCCACCCTCCATCAGGTAGCAATTCAATACTAACACCGTCCGGGGTTTCCAGTTCTTCTTGTACTTCTGGCGTTGATGCTGCGTTTTTTAAATCAGCTTTTTCTTTGGCTGATGAATCTTGAGCATTCAAAGATGTTAATCCGAGAACGATAAGTAAAACACTGAGTAATTTAGTTTTCATAATTGCAGGTTGGTTTAACGAATGTATTTTAATTTTATAAATTATTAGTATAAAATTGCTAATGCCGGTGCCGGTATTGCCGGTATTCCATTTTTATGTTTTTAATGGTGATTTAATTATCGCGCTCCACTATGATATTGAGTATAACATTTACGTCAAAATGATCTTTAGGTTCAATCTTTAATTTTTTAAATATCTTAAATCTCTATTAATCAATGTATTGCTTTTTTATTTAAGGCTCCTCGTTTTTTCGCTGCATGGCTTGCTAAAATGAAAGCAGTTGGACCAAAACAAGGCTGCCTAAATCAAAATTAATCAATGATAAGAAGACTCCGCTGGACGATTTAACGCACAAATAGTAATCGTTGAGTTTCGCTAACCATCTGATATTTAATAAAGAACCCTTATTAATAAATTAATTAGGGTCTTTCCTAGCTGAGCAGAGCAAAATCTGTTTAAGTCTATGAAGGGCAATGAAAAATAAGTATCAATTCAGGTCACGCATTTCCGAGAGGTTATTCAGGGATATTTTACGCCTGTTTTGTTCAGATATTTGTG
>CAIQUZ010000026.1 GCA_903875135.1 uncultured beta proteobacterium
ACCTCGAGCGCTATGAAGTCCTCGTGAATAAGTCAGCAGAAATTTATCGTTACATGAATTTTGATCAAATCGCTGAATTTAGTGACTTAGGTCAAGGCGTTAACGCGTAAAAAAAGTTTCACGCATTTTTGTTCATTATGGTATATACTGTATATAAATACAGTATATACCACTTATGCACACCATACCCCCCTTTTTAGCCCCACTCTTTCATGATGCTGTCCCAGCAGGCTTTCCCTCGCCAGCATCTGACTATATCGATCAACGACTCGATCTCCACGATTATTTAGGCATCCATTCGGAAGCTACTTTTTTCTTGCGCGTCCAAGGGGACTCCATGCAAGGTGCCGGCATTTATGATGGTGATTTACTCGTTGTAGATCGCTCACTGAACGCTAAATCAGGTCAAGTCGTAATTGCCATCATTGACGGGGAATTTACTGTTAAACGCTTGCAAAAGCGTGGTGGTGTCACCTGGCTCAAAGCAGAAAACCCCAACTATCCACCCATTGAATTACGTGATGGTCAAGAACTCGAAGTATGGGGCGTTGTCTCACACGTTGTACATAAACCCTAAATCATGCAATTACTTCCTAGTGATCGCGCCATTGCCCTCGTTGATGGTAATAATTTTTATGTTTCTTGTGAGCGCGTATTTAATCCCAAACTCATCGGAAAACCGCTCGTCATTCTGTCGAATAACGATGGCTGCATCGTCTCACGTAGCCAAGAAGCACGCAATCTCGAAATTCCGATGGGGATGCCATTTTTTAAGGCGAAACATCTTGTCAACAGTCATGGCCTACAATGGCTAAGCTCTAACTACACTCTCTATGGTGATATGAGTGCACGGATGATGAGCGTACTCAGCGAATTCTCGCCAGAACAAGAAATTTACTCCATTGATGAGTGCTTTTTAGATCTATCAAAGATGATGCCCAATGAGGATTTAGTCACCTATGGCAAAACGATCAAGGAACGCGTTCATCAATACCTCGGTTTACCAACTTGCGTTGGTATCGGGCCTACCAAAACCTTAGCCAAACTCGCGAATCATATTGCCAAAAAAAATCCATCCTTCGGTGGCGTCTTTGCCTGGGCCGCACTCAATGCGCAAGAACAAACGGCTTGGTTGAAAAAAATTGCCGTAGGCGAAATCTGGGGCGTCGGCCGACGTATTAATGAAAACTTAAAAGAGATGGGGATCACGACTGTCTACGAACTGGCCTGCGCGAACCCGGAAATGATTCGTCGTCGCTTTTCTGTCGTCTTAGCCAGAACCGTAGCAGAACTCCAAGGTATCTCGTGCCTAGCGATTAGCGACTTAGAAGATATGCCACGCAAGCAACAAATTATTTCCAGTAAAAGCTTTGGACAACCTATTCAAGATCTCGCACCGCTACAAGAAGCTGTGGCCAGTTACATCTGTCGCGCCGCCGAAAAATTACGCGCGCAAGATAGTGTTTGCCACTACGTCACGGTCTTCGTACGAACCAATCCATTCGCCGCGAATCAAGCGCAGTATCGCAATCAAATCACCATCCCTTTATCCATTGCAAGTGCGGATAGTCGACGCCTCGCCAAAGCGGCACTATTTGGCTTATCCCGGATTTATCAGCTCGGCTATACCTATAAAAAAGCAGGCGTCATTCTTTCTGACATCCACTCAGCACAACAACATCAAGAGGATCTATTTACCCAAATTAATCAACAAAAATCTGCACAAACCATGCAAACCATGGACCACCTCAACCATCTCTTCGGTGCCAACACGATTATTTTGGCCAGCACGGGAGCCACGAAGAAAAATTCACATTTTTGGCGAACTCGGGCTAATTATAAAAGTCAACGTTTTACAACACGCTGGGATGAACTTCCCTTAGCCCACACCTGACTACTCCCCATAGCTAAAGCAAGGGGCTTTACGCTACTTTTGGTAAATTCGACAAGTGATTTTAAAATGGTGAATAATAGAATATATCGTCTTTAATACCTCACCACTCAAGATCCCTTATGAACATCTACACCCACTCCCGAAAATTCATTCAACTACTCATTGCTCTGAGCTTGAGCCTAAGCGTACTCAATTGCTTTGCTGGTACACAAGTGCTATTTAAAACGACAAAAGGTGATTTTGTGATCGAACTAGATGACGAAAAAGCCCCCAAAACTGTGGAGAACTTTATCGGCTATGTCAAAAGTAATTTTTATTCCGATACGATCTTTCATCGGGTCATTAATGGGTTTATGGTGCAAGGTGGTGGCTTTACGAAAGATATGCAACAAAAAAAGCCCCGAACACCCATCGAGATCGAGTCACAAAATGGTCTAAAAAATTATAAATACACTATCGCGATGGCGAGAACAAGTGATCCAAATTCTGCCACCTCTCAGTTCTTTATCAACGTCAAAGATAATGCCATGCTCGACTATCCAAGTCGGGATGGTTTTGGTTACACTGTGTTTGGTACGGTGATTTCTGGCATGGCAACGATTGATGAAATCAAATTTTCGCCAACAACCATCCGTAACGGCATGTCCGATGTGCCCGTTGATCCCATCACCATCATCTCAGCCACCATCAAAAAATAGTCGATCATCCATGAAATTTTGTACCACCTGCGGCAACGCCGTTCACGTCGCAATACCTGAAGACGATAACCGTGAACGCCATATCTGTATAGCCTGTGGTGAAATTCATTATCACAACCCTAAAAATGTGGTGGGCACAATTCCACTTTGGGGTGAGCAAATTTTATTATGTCGGCGTGCTATTGAACCCCGTAAAAATTATTGGACATTACCTGCCGGCTTTTTAGAATTACATGAAACTAGTGCTGAAGGTGCTGTGCGCGAGACACTTGAAGAGACCGGAGCGAACGTGAAGATCGGCGCTCTCTTTACAATTCTCAACGTTCCACATATTGGACAAATCCATTGGTTTTATATTGCTCAAATGTCCAGCTCCGACTTTAGTCCATTCACCAGTGAGAGTACTGAAGTCGCTCTCTTTGATGAGGCTACTATTCCTTGGGATGACCTAGCATTCTTAACCGTAAAAACCACCTTAAAACATTTCTTTGCAGATCGCACTGCTGGAAAAGATATATTACAACCGGGACTGATCCCCCACCTCACTGATTTACGGCCAGTCGTCAGCTAAATCCATGACCGAGATTCAGTGGCTACGCACTAATAGCCCCTTCCCTTCACCCCGGGATTTCGTACAAGATGACCCAGAATTACCCGATGGATTGATTGCCATTAGCGACTCCATCAACGAGAATCGCCTAATCGCCGCTTATCGCCAAGGTATCTTCCCTTGGTATAGCAAAGGTCAACCAGTATTGTGGTGGTGTACCTCACCACGCATGGTACTAGAAACAAGCAGTATAAAAATCAGTAACAGTCTTCGAAAAAAAATTCAACAAGTTCAAGTGAACTCAGAATGGGAGATCAAAATTGATACTTCTTTCCAAACGATGATGGAGTCGTGTGCCAATACACAAAGAAAAGATCAAGATGGAACTTGGATTACTTCAGAGATCATTGATAGCTATGTCAAATTACACCACTTAGGAATCGCCCATAGCGTGGAGATGTGGTATCAAAATGAGCTCGTTGGCGGGCTTTATGGGATCAATTTAGGCAAGATGATGTATGGTGAATCGATGTTTACACGCGTTACAGATGCCTCTAAAGTCGCGCTGACCGCCCTCTGCGCCTGGTGTGCAAGCGTGGGTATTCAACGCATCGACTGCCAACAAGAAACGGATCATCTTGGCTCCTTGGGAGCTCACCCCATCCCTAAAAAAGATTTTTTAGATTGGATTGAGAGTCAAATCGATTTACCTGCACCACCTTGGAATTGGAACAAGTCAGTACTTTGTGCATATAATAAAGTCAAATAAAACAACGTATGACAAATCTCAACGACTTCCCTTTTAAATCGCTGCAGTTTTATGCAACTGCGCCGTATGCATGTAGTTATCTTGAAAATTTAGAAGCCCGCTCCCAAGTCGCAACACCCCCTCAACTGATCAACACGAAGGCCTATAGTGAACTGATTCGTGCTGGATTTCGTCGCAGTGGTCACTTCACCTACCGACCCTATTGCGACCAATGTCAACGATGTATTGCAACAAGAATCCCCGTCAGTGACTTTGTCGCGAATCGTAGTCAACGACGGGCCTTCAAAAATCACCAAAATTTACAAGCCAAAATCATGGCACTGCAATTTGTTCCAGAACACTTTACCTTATACCAAGACTATCAACGTAGCCGTCATGCTCAGCAAATTGACGGAACTGCGCCAGACTCCATCGAAGATGAAGAAGACCAATATCGACAGTTTTTAATCCAATCTCATATCGATTCATTTTTAGTAGAGTTTCGAGAAAATGGCGTCTTACGCATGGTGAGCGTACTCGATGTCGTGAACGATGGACTATCCTCGGTCTACACCTTCTTTGACGCACAAATCGACCACGCTAGTTTTGGAACCTATGGAGTTTTATGGCAAGTTGAGAAGGCAAAAGAACTCAACTTAGCCTATGTTTACTTAGGCTACTACATTGAAAAAAGTAGAAAAATGTCTTACAAGGCCTTGTTTAAACCCCTTGAAGGATTAGTGGACGGCTCATGGAAAGTCCTCGTATTACCAAAGGCTACTGCATGAATCTCTATCCATTCATCAAACCAATCTTATTTCGCTTGGGTGCAGAAAAAGCCCACCACATCGCCCTGCAAAGCCTCAATCAATCCCATCAGCTCCATCTGCTATCGACACTGATTGGACCAGTCCCAAGTTTACCTACCCACTTTTGTGGACTTGACCTACCCAACCCAGTTGGACTTGCTGCAGGTTTAGATAAAGATGGTAAATATATTGATGCATTGAGCACCTTAGGATTTGGCTTCCTAGAACTTGGCACTGTTACCCCTCTTGCACAAGCTGGCAATCCACAACCACGGATGTTTCGATTAACGGAATCGATGGGAGTTATTAACCGGATGGGTTTTAATAATGATGGCGTCGATGCGTGCGTTGCACGCGTTAAAGCTTCAGCCTTTTATCAAAGCGGTGGTGTGATTGGCCTAAATATTGGTAAAAATGCAATAACACCCATTGAGAATGCCAGTAGCGATTACGTCACTTGTATGCAAAAGGTATATGGCGTAGCTTCCTATATCACCATCAATATCTCCTCACCCAATACGAAAAATCTTCGTCAATTGCAAGGTGGTCAGGATTTAGTTGAACTTCTCAAAACCATTCAAGGAACCAGAGAACAATTAAGTCAACAGTATGGCAAACGCACTCCGCTATTTTTAAAAATAGCGCCAGACCTTGATGATGAATCCATTCAAAATATATCGCAGGCCATCTTGGAGTATCAGATGGATGCACTCATTGCCACGAACACAACACTCTCACGAAACGGTGTGGACAACGAACCCTTCAAGAATGAAACTGGTGGCCTCTCAGGGCTTCCAGTCAGAACCTTATCCACCCAAATAATCCAAAAATTCTCGCAACATTTACAAGACAAAATTCCCATGATTGGCGTTGGCGGAATTATGCAAGGGGATGACGCCTTGCAAAAAATCCATGTTGGTGCAAAGTTAGTGCAACTTTATACTGGTCTGATTTATCAGGGCCCTCAGCTGATTAAAGACTGTATCGTTTCTCTAAAAGATCACTCATAGTAGGACACATTCACCAATTTTGACTTTATTTTTACGATTCATCGTTTCATGATGTGCAATTAAAAAAATGATTGCTACAATAAAGACATGGTGAATTTAGAAAAAAAACCTCCTTTACTACCAACTGGTAAAACCGCAATCCAAGTCATAGAGCGCATGATGAATCTCTTGGATGTGCTTGCTGACTCAGCAGAAGCTTGTAGTTTAAAGTTCTTGTCGGAACAAACAGGTTTACACCCATCGACTGCACACCGCATTCTGAATGATATGGTCGCTTGCCGTTTAGTCGATCGTTCAGATGGTGGCAACTATCGTCTAGGTCTTCGTCTATTAGAGTTAGGTACCCTGGTTAAAGCTCGATTGTCGGTGCGTGATGCAGCTCAACTACCTATGCGAGCACTGCATAAATTAACCAATCAAACCGTTAACCTATCCGTTCGTCAAGGTGATGAAATTGTCTATATCGACAGAACTTATAGTGAACGATCCGGTATGCAAGTCGTCCGAGCCATTGGAGGGCGTGCCCCGCTGCACTTAACGTCAGTGGGTAAACTGTTTTTAGCTCAGGATGACGCTCCTAAAGTTCGCGCTTATGCCACGAGAACAGGCTTAGCGGGTCATACTCGCAACAGCATCACCCAAGTCTCACACCTCGAGCAAGAACTCAATGATGTTCGTAAAAATAGTACCGCCAACGATAATGAAGAACTTGAACTCGGCGTTAGCTGTATGGCTGCTGGTATTTATGATGACTCTAGTCAAATGGTGGCAGGTCTTTCGCTCTCAGCCCCGACCGATCGCCTCCAGCGCGATTGGGCGAAGCCCTTGATGGAT
>CAIQUZ010000027.1 GCA_903875135.1 uncultured beta proteobacterium
CTAAATCCGACTTTGTGCTGTTGGTAGTCGTGGATAAAAAACAATATGCATCGAGTTCAACGGATGGATCATCTTCAATGGATCGTCAGTCCGCTAGATCTCGATATAGTGATGTCTTGATTGTTGGAGCTGGCAAGGCTGGTTGGGAAGTCGCTAAGGCGCTTCGTGCTATTAATGACACGATATCGATTGCGATGGTCACAGGCTGCAATGGTGACGTCTATGAAAAACCCCAACTCTCCAATGCACTCGTGAAAAAGATTGATCTGCATCGATTAGTTCGTGAAACGGGTATTGAAGCAGCCAAGAATCTCAATGTGCAATTAATTTCCAATACCCATGTCGTTCAGATAGCCCCATCCTTCAAATACATCAGAACCACCAAAGGGATGTTTAAATATCAACACCTGATTCTTGCACATGGCGCTAAACCGGTACGACATCCTTTACTCAGTGCCCAGGATTGTTGGCATGTCAATCATCTCAGTCATTATCGAGAGTTGCGCTTAGCTATCGAAAATACCCAATCACAGATTGCGATTATTGGCGCAGGTTTAATTGGTTGTGAGTTGGCTAATGATTTGGCGCTGGCGGGTCACCAGATTGCTTTAATTGACTCGGCCGTAAGACCACTCGCCCACCTCATCCCTGAAGCTGCCACCCAAGCACTCATTCAATCTTGGGCCGATTTACCAATCCAGTTTTATGGGGCGCAACAGGTTGCCAAGATGCACCACCAGAATGGTCAGAAGATCTTAACGATGCAATCCGGATTGGGGATTGTTACCGATCAGATTGTTTTATGTATGGGGCTGCAGCCAGACAGTTCCCTGGCCCAGTCAGCGGGGATTGCTTGGGACAAAGGGATTGCCGTCGATCCAAAGTCTTTGCAAACCAACCAAGACGCCATTTATGCCTTAGGTGATTGCATCAGTATTGAAGGTAAGGTGAGTCGCTATATTGAACCCATTATTCGTCAAGCACAGGTGATTGCCCATCAAATCGTGGGTGACAAAAATCAGGTCTTTTGTGCAGATGCCTCACCGATCCGGATTAAAACAAGTTCCTTACCAATGCGCCTAGAAGGGATTGCCCTCGGCGATAGTGAATGGAAGATTACCCCATCCAAAGAAGCACCTGCCAATCACAAGTGGCAAATGACTCAATGGAATAACGACCAAGTTGGAGCACACCTCGAACTTGGTTAATTGATTTTTTTACTTCTCAAAAGGAACCAACGTATGGCAAACATGATGGAATTACCAGTTTTAGTTTCTCCAGAAGATTTATCAAAACAGTTTACTGTTGATCCGATGGTCATTATTGATACGCGAGATGCTGATGCGTACGCAGCAGGTCATATTCCTGGGGCAGTCAATCTTCGTGAGATTTTTACGTATTTGGCAAGCTCATCCCCGGAAGGTTTAGAAGATTTAAAAAAATCCTTTAGTGCTCAGCTCGGTGCGATTGGTTTATCCGGTAAAGAGACGGCGGTGTTTTACGAAGACTCCATGAATAGTGGTTATGGACAATCTTGTCGTGGCTACTTTTTATTAACCTGGTTAGGTTATCCGAAGATTCAGGTATTAAACGGTGGCTTATCCGCCTGGAAAGCCGCTAGTTTGCCCATCACGACAGAAGTACCAACGCCAATCGCAGCTATCTTTCCGATGAGCTCCACAGGGAATGATGTGATGGTCACCTTAGAGGATGTCAAAGAAAAACTCGGCAGTGCTGCAGTACTCATGGATGTCAGAGACGTTGACGAATGGATTGGTGATAGTTCATCCCCTTATGGCAAGGACTTTGCGCCTCGTAAAGGGCGCTTACCAGGTGCTAAGTGGTTAGAGTGGTATCGCTTTATGAAACCATCCGGTATGGGGCCAGTGTTTAAGAGCCCGGATGAAGTGCGTGCTGAGTGTATGACGGCTGGTGTAAAAACCAATGATGAAATCATTCTGTACTGTTTTAAAGGTGCGCGGGCATCAAATACGTATTTAGCCCTCAAGCAAGCGGGATTTGATAATGTCAAAATGTATTTTGGTTCTTGGAATGAATGGTCGAGAGACCCATCCCTGCCGATTGAGACAGGCTTGCCTGCTTAATTGAGCCAATCAGTCTTTGATGTCCTGAACCAGTCAACTTCCCCAAGGAGTTGACTGGTTTTTGTTTTTGAGGGGCTGGTAACGAACCACGGATTTGAGCACTATTTTTACGTAATTGTCCAAAATTTACGATAATAAGGCATTGGGTAAATAAATCCCTTGATGAGATATTGGAATTGTTATGCGTATTGAAGACAAAGATCCGGCACGTCACGCCGCTATTGAATACCCGATGGAGGTTAGTGCCCCCGTTTTTGCACCAATCAAAGTCACAGAAGAAAAAGATAAAGCGGTCAATATTGCCCGTCAAAACGCGCAGCTAGAATATGACCGCATCATGGAGCAAGCAGAAGTGCTCATGAAGCAGGCAAAGTCTTTGCAAGCTCGACTTGATGCCACAGAAATGGTTCATCGTGCCAAATTTAGTTTTAATCCCTTACATGGCAAGACCTACCACCTGTATTTCGATAATAAAAACAATACAAATATTTTGATACAAAACGGTCCGGATGAATGGAGTTGTGGCATTCCGCTGCACTGGACCTACTCATACGCTGTCAAGAAGCTCGGTGATAGTACTTGGGCGCTTGTTGAATAGCTTGTAGCTGGTTGCACCTATCACGCCTGGCTTTTATTGAAGTCGTTTTTCAAACCAGTCAAAGTCTTCGTTGTAGAATGATTTGAATTCATCATTATTCATAAGACATGCGAACACCGGGATTAATGGAACTTTGTGCCGCCATAGAGGGCACACCTTTAAGTGCTTGGATTCAAGATCATGGCGACTGGTTTATCCCTACCGTCCAAGTCATTCATATCATGGCCATCGCGGCTATTCTGATTGCTTCTTCGTTGATCAATTTACGCATTTTAGGTAGCGCATCGACGGACCATTCCTTGTCATTTGTAGTGGCTCGGTTTTCGCCGATTTTACGGACTTCCCTAGTCTTTTTAATCCTTAGTGGGATCTTGTTGATTGTTGGTGAGCCGGCTCGTTCTCTGGCAAATTCTGCTTTCCAATTCAAGATGATTTGTCTGATGAGTACTTTGCTCATTTTTTGGATCATCACGCGAGCCCTGGCTCAGGATGAAGGGTATTGGCAAAAGTCAGCAAGTCGACAGTCTAGCATCAAGGTGCTAGCGATGTTATCCATCATCCTATGGGTAAGTATTGTGTTTGCTGGCCGTTGGATTGCTTATTTATAAAAGGGATCCATGGAAACTACGCTACTGAACACATTGTTGCATTGGATAGCTGATTCTCAGATTGCCATCCTGATTAGTGAAAGTGATTTTCTCTTCCCTTGGATTGAGGCCGTGCATGTTTTGGCAATCACCACCTTCTTTGGGTCGATTGTTATGGTGGATCTTCGCTTGATTCATATTGGATTTTTAGAGCGCTCGGTCCATCGTCTGACACAGGAAGTATTACCCTATACCTGGAAAGCTTTTGGTGTAGCACTCATCACCGGATCTTTACTCTTTGTTTCTCGGGCAATCACCTATTCCCATAACAACTTCTTTTTGATTAAGATGAGTTTACTGCTTGCTGCGGGGATTAATATGCTCGTCTTTCAGAAAGTCACGGGCCATCAAATGTCGACTTGGGTGCCGCATGCACAACCACCGGCGGCGGCCAAGTTGGCTGGCGTGATTTCATTATTTTTATGGATTTGTATCATTATTTGTGGTCGCTGGATTGGTTTTACGTTGCAACCAACTTTAGGGGGTTAGTTATGTTGAAGAGTTACAGTAGTCTGGGTCATTTTTTCACGGCCTTGATGTTTTCTACAGCGGCACTAGGCGCAGTTCAGGCGCAAGAAAAACCAATCATTAATCCAGCACCGACGGCGAAAGATTTTGCTAATTTGGCGAAATTACCTGATTGGAGTGGTATTTGGAATCCGAATATTTCGGATCAAGACAAACAGGTCATCACCAACATGCCTCCCTGGAAGCCAGCTCAGGCAGAAGTGATTAAGTTTCAGTTAGCCGAAGAGAAGGCAGGTCGTCCAACCCCGTTGTTTACGAATTGTTTACCAGAGTCGATGCCAGCTTGGGCATTGATTACGCACAATGCCCAAGAGTTCTTATTTAGTCCTGGTCGTGTCACAATTCTCGGCGAATCCGATGCCAATCGTTTGCGTCGTATTCATACGGATGGTCGAAAAATGCCAGAAGATCCAGAGCTGAGTTTTCATGGTTATTCCGTGGGGCATTGGGAAGGTGATACTTTAGTGGTCCAAACCAAAGGGATTCGACCACAGACGATTTTTGCTGTCAGTGAAGCTGCTGGCGTACCAAACAATGGTGACATGACAGTGACTGAGCGTTTTCATTTAGTCTCCAAAGATGTGATGCATGTTGATCTGGAAATTACGGCGCCACAGGTCTTGACAGCGCCTTGGAAAACGACCCGTGAGTTCTTCAGACAGCGCGCTCGTAAATTTGAGATGGTGGAAGGCGTTTGCTTGGAAGGTTTCTTCTCTGAGGCAAAAGACAAAGCTGGTAATCATATCTTTTTACCCATCAAATATGATGTTGGTGGTAATCGCATTCCCCCACAGTAATTGAGAACATTTGAGGAGATTTATATGACATTTAATATTCAAGGTTTTACGCAAAGCAAACTTTTAGCCCTTGCTATCGTTTTAGGCTTATCTTCTTTTTATGCTGGCGCTCATCATTCCACTACGATGTTTGATCATGCCCAAAAGATTACTATCACGGGAACGGTTAAAGAAGTTCAGTGGACGAATCCCCATGTGGCGATATTTATTGAAGGTACTTTTAAAGAGGGTGAGCAACCGACGGTTTGGGTGATGGAAATGACTAGCCCTGGTAATTTAATTCGTGCTGGTGGATGGTCAAGAAATGCGATCAAGGTCGCAGATAAGGTCGTGGTTGACTTCAGTCCATTACGAAATGGTAGTAAGGGTGGGGCTCTCAAGAAAATTACCGTTGCTGATTCGGGTAAATTTTATACGGCCGATATCCGAGCTCAAGAAAGTCCTAATTTAGAAGAAAAGAAATAAGTTATTGCCTATATTGTTCTTTGAGTCATGTGGTTGAGGGTGTTTAAAAACAGAGAGTAAAGGGTCATCATGAAATATCTAATCGTCTTATCTTTATTGATATCCAATCTTGCTTATTCACAAGCCATTAATGAGCGATGGGTTGGTGTTTGGATTCCAGGAGCTACTGGTAAATTGACGATTAGTCCAACGAAGTTTGGCGATTGCCAATGGGTGAATAAAGTCACTTCTGCGCAAAAAAAGTGCTTAGCGTATTACAACGGGAAGATTAGCAAGAAACAATTGCTTGATGATCTGAATAACGATCTGAAGAACCTCTCAGTGTGGTTGAAAGAAAAGAGCATTACAGCAGCGGACCATCAAAAAATGAAAGCTGCTTCAGAGTCTTATAAAAAAATTCTCGATGACATTTCAGACGACACCTTCAGAATGGTCTTTCTTGATTATGGCGAGATGGCAAATCCTGATGGTGGCTCGGTCTTTTTTCTCGATAAAGATTTTGTCTATGAAACTTCTCATGTAGAAGGTGGACTTGGACCCTCTTTTTCGATCACTAAATATAGAAAGCAGTAACAACATGAATGGGATTCAAAAAGTACTATTTAATATCACTCTGATAGTTCTATCTTCAGGCGTAGTGTTTGCACAAAATAGTGCCACCAAACTCGTGACGCTAGGCACAGCAGGGGGTCCCTTGCCAAGAGCTGATCGTGCCCAGTCTTCTAATCTTTTACTGGTCAATGGTCAGCCGTATTTGATTGATATGGGCGATGGTGTGACCCGTCGCTTAGCCGAGACGGGTACGAGTTTTATGAAGGTTAATCAGATCTTTATTACCCACTTACACAATGATCATATGGCGGGTCTTGCCACTTTCTTAGATACCAGCTGGCAGTATGCCAAACGCACGGCGATTGATGTCTATGGACCAGTTGGCACAGAGTCGGTGGTCAAAGGTGCAATTTACTATATGACTGAAGATGCTCAAATTCGTTATACCGAAGGCAAGGTCGTGCCGCTTGAAAAAGTATTTGTTGGTCATGATAAAAAGCCAGGAGTTATTTTTCAGGATGACAATATCAAAGTAATGGCCATAGAAAACACCCATTACCATTTTTCTGGTGAAGAGGCACGCAAACATCAATCCTTTGCCTATCGGTTTGAAGCTAAAGATATATGTTACGTTTTTACTGGCGATACAGGACCATCACCTGAAATAGAAAAACTTGCTCAAAACTGTGATGTTCTGGTTGCTGAGGTTGGCAAAGTCGAAGAAGTGATTGCGGTGATGGAAAAAAATGGCTCATGGCAAATCAAGACCAAAAGTGAGCAAGAAGATTGGACACGGCACATGGTTGATGAGCACATTACGCCAAAACAGGTTGGTGAGATGGCCACGCGAGCGGGTGTAAAGAAATTAATTATGACGCATTTATTGCCTACGACCACCCCAAAGGATGATTATGAGCGTTATAAAACAGAGGCATCTCTGTACTTTAAAGGTGAGATTACGGTGGCTAAAGATTTGATGAGTTTTTAATGTCATTTCTAGACAAAGAAGCTAAAGAATTGATTTTTTTACTTCTTTTTCATTCAGAAATTCAGTTGAATTCCTGACCGTTAGTGATAAACCCTATTTAATGTCTTCTACATACAATCAGCACTTTAAATATTCTTAAAATTTTGGTATGGTAGTTACCTTTCCATCAAAAATTCGGTGCGAACATGATGCGTTTTAAAGCAGATAAAAACTTAGGCGACTCCAAAGAAACCTTTGAGTCTATCATTGGTCAATCGATGGTGATCCATGGCAATCTTCTGATCAGTAAGGGTATCCGAGTTGATGGCGTGGTTGACGGCAATATTTTGCAACAAGATGGACAAAATGCTGTCATCGCTATTTCAGAAAAAGCCAAGGTCAATGGCGATTTGAAGGCTGGCTCGGTGATTGTTGCTGGATATTTACGGGGTAACATTTTTTCCAATACTCGCGTGGAATTATTAAAGACGGCGCGCATTGATGGCAATATTTCGTATAGTTCGATTGGGATTGAAGTAGGTGCTGTGATCAACGGAACCTTACATCAATTTGACTCTGAGCAAATTGCTGGCGACATCATTGCGCAAGTGAAACAAATCGCGTAACCCTGTATGCAAATCATTTGGGTATCTGGCCCGGTAGGTCATATTCGAACGCTCAATGTATCTTTCAAGCATTTAGTCTTCA
>CAIQUZ010000028.1 GCA_903875135.1 uncultured beta proteobacterium
ATATCGACTGTACGTTTATTGCGACGTGCTGCAAATAATGCTGACTCATTCACAAGATTAGCTAAGTCTGCGCCTGAAAAACCAGGTGTGCCTCTGGCAATAATGCTTGCCTTCACATCAGGGTCTGCTGGAATTTTTCTCATGTGGACCAATAGAATTTCTTCGCGACCTTTAATATCAGGAAGCGAGACCATTACTTGTCGATCAAAACGTCCTGGGCGTAAGAGTGCCTTATCAAGCACATCGGCACGATTCGTCGCCGCAATCACAATGACACCTGAGTTCGGTTCAAAGCCATCAAGCTCAACTAAAAGTTGATTAAGTGTTTGCTCGCGCTCATCATTGCCGCCCCCTGTACCTTGACCACGATGGCGACCTACCGCATCAATTTCATCAATGAAAATAATGCATGGTGCGCTTTTTTTAGCTTGCTCAAACATATCACGCACTCGAGCAGCACCCACACCTACAAACATTTCTACGAAATCAGATCCTGAAATGGTATAGAAAGGAACTTTAGCTTCGCCTGCAATCGCTCGCGCTAATAAAGTTTTACCTGTACCTGGAGGTCCCACCATGAGAACACCTCGCGGTATACGGCCACCTAATTTATGAAATTTGCCTGGATCTTTTAGGAACTCAACAATTTCTGTGACTTCTTCTTTAGCTTCATCACATCCTGCGACATCAGCAAACGTTGTTTGATTGTTGGTTTGATCAAGTTGTCTTGCTTTACTTTTACCAAATGAAAATGGGCCGCCGCCTTTGGAGCCGCCTTGCATTTGACGCATAAAGAATATCCACACGCCTACTAAAAGAATCATCGGGAACCATGAAATAAAAATACTCATCAACACCGATTGTTGCTCTTCAGGTTTAGCTTCAACGACAACATTATTTTTTAAAAGATCAGATACCAACCAAGGGTCTGTGGGAGCATATGTATTAAATTTCTTGCCCTCGCTCGTCGTACCTTTAATTTTGTGATTATCAATTTCAACTTTGGCAATTTTGCCTTCTTTAACTTGTTCCATAAATTGAGAGTAGACGAGTGATGTTTCAGTTTTCGATGTCCCTGAAAACTGATTAAAAATTGTCATGAGAATAAGTGCGATCGCAACCCAGATGGCAATGCTTTTTAGTGTGTTGTTATTCAATTGATGGATGACCTCGTATCATGTAATTTAATCATTTAATTTTAAACCTAATTCTTATACTTCTTTATGACTTTTTAAGCTTTTGCAAAACCTAGCAAATAAACTTCACTACTTCGATCACGGGATGCTTTAGGCTTCACTGTGATCACTTTTTCAAATTCAGGACGCATCTTTTTAACTAATTCGTCAAAGTCAGCGCCGATAAAGGTTTTGACAAGGAAATGGCCGCCTGGTTTCAACCATTTCAAAGAAAAGTCTAAAGCAAGCTCGGTTAAGTACATCGCACCCGGCTGATCAACTGTCTTGATACCTGTAATATTGGGTGCCATATCTGAAATTACAAGGTCTATCGGTGAATTATTTAAGTAGCTTTCCAGCTCCCTTAAGGGGGCCTCTTCTCTGAAGTCGCCTTGGATGAAATCAACCCTAGGAATAGGGTCCATAGGCAACAAATCCATAGCAATAATATGGCCATTACCTTGTAAGAGTTTTGAGGCCACTTGAGACCAGCTGCCTGGAGTGGAGCCTAAATCCACAACATTCATACCAGGCTTAATGAGACGATATTTCTCATGTATTTCCATGAGTTTATATGCAGCTCTTGATCGAAAGCCGTCTTTTTGTGCTTGTTTGACGAAAGCATCATTGACATGCTCTTGCATCCAAGCCTTGCTAGTTCTTGTTCTTTTCATCTGTTAAAATCGATTCTTTATCAACGAATTCCTTCATTTTGAACTCAAAAGCCATTGCATACCTTCGAAGCTTAGCCCACACATTAAATCCAGTAGTAAGAATTGGCAATAAGGGTTTATCGCCCACTGTGCTCAAAG
This sequence comes from uncultured beta proteobacterium, assembly GCA_903875135.1. Lineage (GTDB taxonomy): Bacteria > Pseudomonadota > Gammaproteobacteria > Burkholderiales > Burkholderiaceae > Polynucleobacter. The sequence continues at coordinate 1,988 of CAIQUZ010000028.1, forward strand.
AAATTGATCTTAATCTTAATGCTCATGAGTTGATTAAAATTAAAATCCAAAATGATGATCGGTCAGTTCGAGAATCAATGTTAAGTGAAATATGTGAGGCACTTAAAGCAACAGCCGTGCATCATATAGGCCTGCAAGTCATTGTCTATCGCGCGGCAACTGAGCCTAAGATTATGCTGCCTAAGTAATTATCTAATTTTTAGTATCGCAAAAAC
>CAIQUZ010000029.1 GCA_903875135.1 uncultured beta proteobacterium
ACTATCGTGCAACCAGCCGCAATGGCAGGAGCTACTTTACGAGTAATCATTGCTGTTGGGAAATTCCATGGAGTAATGGCAACGCATACACCAATCGGTTGCTTCAGAACTACCATGCGTTTATCGGACCAAGTGGTTGCAGGTACAGTTCCAGCCACGCGTTTGGCTTCTTCAGCAAACCATTCGATAAACGAGTTTCCGTACATGATTTCGCCTTTAGCCTCGGCTAATGGCTTACCTTGTTCAATCGTCATGAGCATCGCGAGATCATCCGCATTAGCAGCAATCAAGTTAAACCATTTACGCATAATGGCTGAACGCTCTTTAGCGAGTTTATTTTTCCAGGAACTAAAGGCAACCTTCGCCGCGTCAATGGCCGCTAAGGCATCTGTTGTATCCATATTAGAGACCTTGGCAATAATTTCGCCAGTGGCTGGATTATTCACAGAGAAAGTTTCCCCCTTTGCAGAAGTGCGCCAAGTGCCATTAATAAAACTTTGTTCCTGGAAAAGAGCAGGGTTCTTTAATAGCGATGGAATGGAAGGGGAAGCGATGCGTTCTGGTGCGTTCATAACCTAATCTCCGGTAAAAATAGTCTTTATTGAGGACTTTAATTCATTAAATAGAACAGATAATTTAACATGCCAAAGTCTGACTTGTCATGAGGCCACATTCGAAAAGATGATATTGAATCCAACTTCATCGAACTTTTTGATAAAAACGGTTTCACAGTATAAAAAAAAGACTGCCTTTCAGTAAAAATGCCCTTTTTTTCAGATAATAAAATTAGTGATCACTAACATATTTAATAATTGAATTTAATAAGAATTACGGTGAGTGCTCATGAACATAGTGGAAATACTGAGCAAATCATTACTAAAAGATCTAGTTAATCAATTCTATATTCTTGACTGTATATAAGGAGTCCCCTAAGATGTCTGCTGATAAACAAAGAAGCAGGTATGTATTGATGAATAGAAAGTTGATTAACTTATATGCAAGAGCTCAGTTACAGTCGCAGTATGTATTGAGTCTCGTACGTCATAAGCTAAACACTTACGCGCAGAAGACAGACTATAAAGTTTACCGCGCGCGCCCAAGCTCGGGTCTTAAAACAACGCTCGTGAAGCTAGGTAACTCAGCAACCATTATAGGTGTTTTTATGGGTGTTGCCGTGATGACGAATGAACCTTTGCGAGCGGAATTAGCCAAATCAATCACCTTTGATGGTCAAGAGTATGCGAGTGCTAACTCATTTCAAGATATGGATCGTGAAACTACTCCTACCTTGAAAAAGGTCATTTTTGGTGTTGGAAGTTCGAACACTTCTAATTCAAGTGCCTTAATCAGCCCTGAAGTCTTAAAGTTACCGGTTCCCTCCATTGCGCCTTTAGCGAAGCAAATCCCCGGAAAAATTGATCCGTCAGCCCAAGATGCACGCTTGATGGCTAGCCTATCAGATCAACAAAAAGTAGCTAACTTTATGGCGAATAAATATCGCTTAGATCCCAAGTTGATCAATGAGTATGTTTCGCATGCCATCGTAGTAGCTAAAGAGGTTGATCTTGATCCAGTACTTTTAGTGGCGGTTATGTCCATTGAGTCCAACTTTAATCCGAATATTCAAAGCAATATGGGTGCTCAAGGTTTAATGCAAGTTTTAACTCGAGTTCACTTAGATAAGTTTGCACCTTATGGTGGTCCAGCTGCTGCATTTAAGCCAGAGGCAAATATTCGTGTAGGAGCTTACATATTAAAGTACTTTATTGCGCAAGCAGGCTCACTGCAAGGTGGTTTACGTTATTACGTTGGTGGGGCTGCATTTGGTGACGGTGGTTATGCTGGCAAGGTCATGCGTGAGCGGGAGCAATTAAATGCCTTGCTCAAGAATGTAGAAATTACCAATGTACCTTTGGAAGTTTCTTCAATGCAGTTTAATGCAGCGCAGATGAATAAAGTCTTGCCCTCGCCGATGAAACAAGACAAAGTGACTGTGGAAGATGTTCAGACCCAGCCGATTAATATTGTTGAGGTGAAAGAGCAGGATTCTTAATCAGACATCTGCCGGAATAAGAGCCCTTCTAAGCATTTAGAAGGGCTTTTTTATTGACTAGTTGGCATTGATCTCACTAGCTCTAAAACGATGGGCGATTTGATCAAGGACGCCATTGACATATTTATGTCCATCGGTACCACCAAAAGTCTTCGTTAATTCAACGGCTTCATTAATGGCAACTTTATAGGGAGTGGCTAGATCGAATTTAAGCTCATATGCTCCGATCATTAGACATCCCAGTTCGATAGGTGAAAGCTCCTCGATAGGACGGTCAAGATGTTGGGCGATTTCACCTTGTAAGGTATCGCTATGATGACTCACGCCATGAAAAATCGATTCAAATAACACCAGTTGCGCTTTAGCAAAAGCAGGATCTTCAGCTAATTGCTTTGAAATTGAAGCAGCACTCGGTAATCCACCAGATTTACTGATCATTAACCATTGATAAATACCTTGCAGAGCATATTCTCGAGCCCGACGACGGGGTGTTAAAGATCGTTTAATCTGCGTCGAGGAGACTAACTTATGTTGTTCAGTTAGATAAGGACTAGGAGGCATCTTCCCCATCCTGAATCGTCAGACAGAAGTTCGCCATCTCAACGGCGGCCATGGCGCAATCTTTGCCTTTTTGCGAAGACCTCGCAAGTGCCTGAGCATCATTTTCGACCGTTAAAATACCATTAGCGATTGGAATCCCTAAATCAAGGCTAACACGAGTAATCCCTGCACTGGACTCATTGGAGACAAGTTCAAAGTGATAAGTTTCACCACGAACGATAGCTCCAAGCGCAATTAACGCATCAAACTCGCCAGTTTCTGCCAGCTTTTGCAATGCTAATGGAATTTCCAGCGCACCAGGAACAGTTGTCAGTAAAACATCATCTGTTGAAACACCCAAACGAATGAGTTCATTCATACAACTTTCGGTCAAGGCTCGACAATGATCTTCATTAAATCTGGCTTGCACAATAGCAATCCTCAGTTCTGCACCTTCAAGATTGGGCTCTAAAAAATCAATTTGTCCAACTGCTTCAGTGTTTTGAATTTCATCCATAATATTTTCCTTTTGTTGAAGTAGTCGATTCACTCATCACTATATAGATAGTGTATTACTCAGACTCTAAATAACCGACAACTTCGAGTTGGTAAGCGGACATGCCAGAAAGTGGGCCAGGTTTGTTCATCAGTCTCATTTTACCGACGCCTTGATCACGCAGGATTTGGGCCCCAATGCCATACGTTCTAAAGTCATGTTTACGCATAGCTGGGGAGGTCATTTCTGTTGAAGTTTTGGGTGGTTCGAATTCGCTTAACCAAAGTGCTGATAAAGACTTTTCCGAGTCCACATTCAAAAGTACCGCTACGCCGCATTCCGACGCCGCAATGGTTTTAAGCGCTTTAGCAAGAGGCCATGAGTGAAGGCTACCACTTTGATCCAGAAAGTCTAGAATTAAGCTGGGTTCATGAACACGAACTAGCGTGACCCCATTTGCTTGAGGAGCGCCTTTTGTTAGAGCTAGGTGTAAATTTTGATTCGGTGCATCACGGTAAAGAGTCCCTAAAAAATCACCCCATACAGTTGTAAATGTTTTTTGGCCAATTTGTTGAACCATGCTTTCGTTTTGGCTACGGTATTTAATCAAATCAACAATGGTTCCAATTTTGATATGGTGTTCTTTCGCGAATTCTATCAAATCTGGCAAGCGAGCCATTGTTCCATCATCTTTCATGATTTCACAAATCACTGATGCGGGGGTGCATCCTGCAAGTCCGGCTAAGTCACACCCAGCTTCAGTATGTCCAGAGCGAACTAGAACGCCACCAGGCTGCGCCATGAGTGGAAAAATGTGCCCTGGTTGAACGATGTCTGAAGGACCTGCATTCTTGGCAACGGCTGTTTTAATGGTATGCGCCCGGTCAGCGGCAGAGATCCCCGTGGTCACTCCTGTAGCCGCCTCAATCGATACGGTAAAATTTGTGCCCATGGATGTGCCATTGTCACGCACCATTAAAGGTAGTTTTAATTGTGCGCAATGTTCACGAGTCAAGGTCAGACAGATCAGGCCACGCCCAAAGCGTGCCATAAAGTTAATTGCTTCAGCACTGACGTGGTCAGCAGCTAACACCAGATCCCCCTCATTTTCACGATCTTCTTCATCAACGAGGATGACCATTTTACCGGCTCGCATGTCAGCAATAATTTCGAGAGTAGAGCTTAAAACAGGAGTACGTTCACTAGTCATGATGATGGTGTATTCAATGGGTGCACGCTCAGCATGCGTTCTAAATAACGCGCAATCAAGTCAACTTCTACATTCACAGGATCGCCACTTTTTAAATATTGTAAAGTCGTATTTTCTAGAGTGTGAGGAATGAGGTTGATATGCACGCGTGTTATCGCTTGCGCATTAATGGTTAAATCCTCAACTTGATTCACAGTCAAAGAGGTGCCGTTAATCACAATGGACCCCTTATAAGCAAGATATTTTCCTAAAAAGCCTGGTGCGTCAATACTTAAATGCCAAGAGTTACCGTCTGAAGGAGCTTGACCTGGGACAGCAACAACGTCGAATTGATGAACATACCCTATACCATCCACATGACCGCTGACAAGGTGACCACCTAATCGATCATTAAAACGAAGTGCTTTTTCTAAGTTCACAAAGCCAGGCTTGGCAAGACCGTGCGTTTTTTGGATAGACTCTGCTGAAACATCAAAGCAAAAGGTGTTTTTATCAACATCGAACTCCACCACCGTCATACAGGCACCTTGAATAGCGATACTATCTCCAAGCAGTACATCAGAAAGATCAAGTTTTCCTGCATCAACAATCAGCCGAAAGCCATCACCACGGGGTGAGACTTCCTGAATTTTTCCGATAGAAGCAATGATTCCTGTAAACATGACTATATTATCCACGATGCTGCACGCCTCGTGCTGTGAGCGAGATTAAATCGCTTTTATTAGCCGGAGTCGAAGATCAGAACCAATCAGTTGTTGGTCTAAAAATTTCCATGACGTTGATTCAGGTAAAGACTCTAAAGGACCCAGGTTCGCAAGCCCGGCACCTTGTCCCAATAACATGGGGGAAAAATACAGCAAAAGTTCATCGACGCAGTGTTCACGCAGTAATGATCCATTGAGTTTATAACCGGCTTCAACATGGACTTCATTGGCACTAGATTCTTGTGCGAGATAACGCATGACTCCCGGTAGATCGACCTTCCCGAATGCGTTTGGCATTTGCACAACTTCGACATTCAAATCTGCCAGCGTATTCAATTTAGCGTCTAAGGTCGCTTTTTCTGGGTTCGCACAAAAAATCATACAGCGGCCGTTATGCAGGATCTTGGCGTCTAGAGCAATATCAAGATGAGAGTCAATAATTGCTCTGAGGGGCTGCTCTTTGATAAATGTTCCTCTTACGTTCATCTGTGGGTTATCTGCTGCCACGGTTCCAATGCCAGTCATCAGAACACTGGCTTGCCCCCGCCATACATGACCATCGGCACGTGCTTCTTGACTAGTGATCCACTGGCTTTTACCGTTGGGCAATGCACTAATTCCATCGATACTCGCAGCCATTTTGAGTCGCACCCAAGGTAAGCCGTCTTTCATGCGTTTCATAAAGCCCAGATTTTGCATCATGGCTTCTAATTCAAACAATCCCGTTTCAACCAAGATACCATGATCACGTAGTTCAGCAACACCTTTACTGGCAACCAAAGGATTGGGATCAATAGCTGCAATCACCACTTTAGCTACTTTAGAAGCGATTAATGCTTGAGTGCACGGCGGAGTTTTACCAAAATGACAGCATGGCTCAAGTGTGACATAAACAGTAGCGCCTTCCAGTGGATACCCTTGTCGCTGGGCATCTTGTATGGCCATAATTTCAGCATGGTGATGGCCTGGTTCTTGGGTAAATCCTCGGCCGATAATTTCATGATTTTTGGTAATGACACAACCCACGCTAGGATTTGGATCAGAGATCCCTTTAGCACTGAGTGCTAACTGTAAGGCTTCTAACATCATGGCCTGATCTTCGACGGAAAAATTAGGCATCTGTCTTAGCTTTGATAAATGGTAGGGTCAGCTAACTTAGCGTCTGCAAACCCTTGTTGGCGCAAGCGACACGATTCACAAATGCCACAAGCTTGACCAAGTGAGTTCGCTTGATAACAAGAGACTGTTTGAGAAAAATCGACTCCAAGTCTCGTACCCGTTTGAATAATTTGTGACTTACTCATGGTGATGATTGGAGCGTGCACCCTTACAGTATGTTCTTCCACTCCAACACGAGTCGCTAGGTTAGCGAGATGTTCAAACGATTGGACATATTCAGGTCGGCAGTCAGGATAGCCAGAGAAGTCAACTGCGTTAGCGCCAAAAAATATATCGGTAGCGGATAATGCTTCCATCCAACCCAGTGCGCAAGACAACATGATGGTGTTTCTTGCTGGCACATAAGTAATTGGGATATTTTGATGAGGAGTATTTGTTTTTGAGGTAGGTAGTTCAAGGCCCATATCAGTGAGAGCTGAACCACCAAAGCGGCTTAAATCTAAATCAATGATTTCATGCCGAACGGCGCCAAATTGAGTAGCGATTTTAGAGGCTGCGTCCAGTTCTGATGAGTGGCGCTGACCATACCGAAAAGACAGAGCATAGGGGGTATATCCCAGTTGTTGGACCATTGCCAAAACGGTTGCTGAGTCTAGCCCACCAGATAGCAGGACCACTGCAGGATCTTTAGGATGGCGCGGCGCAAATTGCTGAAATTCTGTTACAGAGTTCATTACTTTAACTTAGCAAGTGAGGCTGCAGCAGTTTGAGCAGCCTTTGTTTCCGGATAGGTTTTAATAATCAAATCGAATGTTTTTTTAGCCTCCGCTTTTTGGCCAGCTTCAACTTGGCAATTAGCGATGGTGTTATAGGTTTCTGGAACTCTCGGATGATCCGGATATTGCTTAATGAGAGATTGTGCAGTGACAATCGCGCTTTTGTAGTCTTTCAGAGCATATTGCGTATTTGCTAGCCAATATTTTGCCAAAGGTAGGTATGGGCTTACAGGATATTTATTAATAAAGTCGCTCAGCGATTTATTGGCTTTAGGCAGCTCCCCATTTTGAAAATCTTTTAAAGCGTTTTCATAAGCCTCTTTTTCCCCAGCGATAGATACTCCTCGAACGCCCTCTACTTCAATATCTTGAGGCTCCAACTTTTTGAGACGTTCATTTAGGTCGTTGTAAGATGTTTTTAAACCGTCACTCAAGTCTTGTTGACCTTTTTGCAGCTCTTCGATCTTGCCGCGTAAGGATTGATTTTCTTCTCTCAGTTTGTCATTCGAGGAGGATAGTTCAAGTACCGCTTTTTGATTATTTTTTAATGAATCTGTTAGAACATTAATTTGTTTGCGGGCATCAGTATCTTCAAATAAGGCTGCTTGTGCACAGACCATCCATGTTCCGCACAAGCAGCAAATAAAGAGATAGAGAATGCGCTTCAATAGGAAATAAAATTATTTAATGTAGACGATATCAGCACGACGATTTTCGGCACGGCCAGCATCATCAGTAGCGGTGGCTTTTGGCTTTTCCTTACCAAAACTAACGGCTTCCATTTGGTTGTCTGAGACTCCGAGAAGACTTAATAATTTACGAACAGCCTCAGAGCGTTTTTGACCTAGCGCCAAGTTATATTCAGTCGTACCTTGGTCATCCGTATTACCTTGGATCACAATTTTTTGGTTTTTATTACCATTTAAGAACTGTGCGTGAGCATTAATTGTCGACTGATCACTGGTTTTTACCGTGTAGTTATCAAAATCAAAATAGAAGCTTTTGTTATAAATTGGGCTAGCAGGATCATTCCACGGCTCGTTAGCATACTTACCATCCTTTGAGGATGTGGATGTTCCTTCCACTTTTTTCACGGGATTAACATCATCCAATTTAACGCCAGATGCACAAGCACCTAGACCTAAGGTCATGATTAACAATGCAACTAGACGAATTTTGCGACTCAAAGAGTGATTCATAGTGTAGATCCCTTAAATAGAAGTAGTTAGTAATTATTTTGTAACTATTTTATTACAGTCTAAAGCTTTTTTAAATGAAAGCATTTAATTCATAAATGGTCCCCAAGCTGGCTCCCGAACGACAGATCCTGGAATTCTCAGTACTTGTTTTACATAACCATCCACTGAAACTGCGGCGAGGACGGGACGACCATCAACCCGTGTTGCATACAATAAAAACTTACCATTCGCGGCAAAGGTCGGAGTTTCATCATAATTGGTTTGTGTCAGACTGATGACCTCGCCACTACGAAGTTCCATCAGTTGCAGTCGAAAGCCCCCAGACCTTGCTATATAGGCCATGTATTTCCCATCAGGGGACAGGCGTGGGCTTGTGGCATAGGCGTGTTTAAACGTCACACGTTTAGCGGCAGAACTCGCTTCTCCCTCTAGGCCCATTCGGTAGATTTGTGGAGAACCACCGCGATCACTTGTGAAGTAGACCGAATTGCCATCGGCAGAAAATTGTGGCTCTGTGTCAATGGCTGAGCTTCTTGAGATGCGTCTTAAACCTGTACCATCAGTATTGATGACATAAACTTGTGTATTGTTATCTCTAGAAAGAGATACGGCGAGCTTGGACCCATCAGGCGACCAAGAAGGCGCGCTATTATTACCTTTTTCATTGGACAGAACAATTCTCTTGCCTGTCGCTAATTCATGAATATAAATAACGGGCTTTTTACTTTCGAAAGAAACATAAGCAACTTTCTTACCATCAGGCGACCAAGACGGCGAGATGATTGGTTCTGAACTAGAGAGAGCTTCACGTGGATTTTGGCCATCTGAATCTGAGATCATCAGTTGATATTTATTGCCGTTATGAACAACGTATGACAAGCGAGTAGAAAATATACCTCGTTCACCCGTGAGGCGTTGGACAATATCATCAGCTATGGCGTGTCCAGCTTTACGAAAATTATTTCGATCCACGGTAATCGTGGTTCCGCCCAGGGATTGGTTTTTGACAACATCATATAAACGATATTTGACTTCAAATTGTCCGTTTTGCAGAGCTGTGATGGTTCCAGTTGCGAGGGCTTGAGCCCGCCGAGCAGTCCACATACTGAAGTCTGGTTTAGCGTTTTCAGCAACTTCTGTTTCGCCTCGTTCCACATTGGCAAAGTTACCGTTATTGGTGAGGTCTGAGCGTACAACGTCGGTCACAAATGCTGGTAGCCCTGATTCATTCAAAAATCGGGTAACAGCGATAGGGTACAAAGATTGGCCTACTCCTGTGATTTCAATC
>CAIQUZ010000030.1 GCA_903875135.1 uncultured beta proteobacterium
AGTAGACATACTGTAAGTCTAAAGGAAATAAAATCAATTTTCTATTCCGAAAAACTGTAAGGTCTTATTTGGTAGGACGGGCGAGATTCGAACTCGCGACCAACGGATTAAAAGTCCGCTGCTCTACCGACTGAGCTACCGTCCCAAACAAGGTAAACAATTATTATAGCAATATTATTTTAGGATTGACGAACAATTGGGGGATTTTTGTCCAAATATTGAAAGATTCCTTTTGTTATGGCACTTGATATTTGGTTTTGATAAGCCTCATCTAATAGTTTTAGCTCTTCGTCTGGGTTGCTAATAAAGGCTGTTTCAACCAAAATGGAAGGAATGTCTGGCGCCTTAAGAACCGCAAAGCTTGCTTGCTCTACTGATTTACTATGTAAATTTGCAAACCCACTGATTTCTTTAATGACTGCGCCACCTAATTTTAATGAGTCTTTAATCTGAGCGGTCGTGGCCATATCTAGAAGTAATCGTGCAACTTCAGCATCTTTCGTTTTAATATTCAAGCCACCAATCAAGTCGGCAGAGTTTTCTTTATTCGCCATCCAACGTGCGGTGGTACTAGATGCCCCTTGTTGAGATAAAGCAAAAACGGATGCACCTTTTGCGGTGGGGAGGACAAACGCATCTGCATGAATCGATATAAATAGATCGGCTTGTACTTTACGTGCTTTTTGAACCCGGACTCCTAGGGGGACAAAAAAGTCGGAATCACGCGTCATTAAGACTCTAAACTCAGGTAATCCAGTTAGTTGTGCTTGTAGCCTCTTCGCAATGGATAGGACCACATCTTTTTCTTTCGAGCCTCTTGCACCTATTGCTCCAGGGTCCTCACCGCCGTGCCCTGGATCGAGCGCGATGGTAATGATCCTCGAGAATTTTTTTGAGGGTATAACTGGAGAACTATTTTTACTATTATTAGATAAGTTTTGATCGATGTTCTGTTTTGCAATAACAGCGATTGGATCATCCTCTTCCTTTTTGAGATTTTTTTGTAAAAAGACGGTCATCGCATCCGGAGGATTTTTGGGGTAAAGGTCTAAAACGAAGCGGTGTTGGTAGTTTCCAGCAGGTTCTAACGTAAATAGTTGTGGCAAGACTTCTTCTTTTAGGTCGAATACCAAACGAACTACCCGAGGTTGATATTGGCCTACCCGCACGCCTGCAATATACGGATCATCACTTTTCACTTTTGCAACGATATCTTTGATTTTTGAACTCAGATCAAGCCCTTGGATATCTACTACCAGTCGATTGGGGTCTTTGAGAAGTTGTTGGCTCACCTGGAACAATTCATCAGATTCAAGAGTTACCCTTGTATAGTCATCTGCTGGCCAGACTCTGACACCCAATAATGTAGCTCCAAAGGCAAGTTCAGTGGGGCCTAACAAAATCAACCAAGGCGTAAATACGCTGATTTTTGCAATTTTCTTTAAAGAAGCTCTTTTATGTAATGACATCTTAATTGAAAGAGTGAAGTATTTTTTTACCCAATTCCGAATATGCCTCAATGGTTCCACTTCGAACATGTTCAGATTGATATTGCATTTTAAATATTAAGTCAGGTTGAGGTAGGGTGTTATTTGCTTTTTCTGGCCATTCAATGAGTACGATGCCAGGTTCAGTCATGATTTCTTTAAAACCAGCTTCTTCCCACTCTAGGTCATGGTTCATTCGGTAAAGATCAAAATGATGGACAGACACTTCTTTACCTTGTATTTGAATGTTATAAGATTCACATAATTGATAGGTTGGACTTTTTACTTTGCCTGGGAAGCCTAAAGATTGCAGTAAATATCGGATAAAGGTTGTTTTTCCGCTACCTAAGTCTGCAACAAACCAAATCTGTAAAGTATGCTGTTTGATGTTTTCCGACTGAAGGCTGTGGCTAAATCGAAGAGCCAAAGCAGCACATTCCTTCTCAGAATTTAATTCAAAGGGATAGACTTTGCCTACAATGGACATCAATGGAAACCTCTGAATATCAAGACCTTCTTCAATGGATAAAAATTCAAGCCCAAGAGCTTGGATTTGCAGAGATGCGAGTAACGGACTTGGATGTTACTGCTGCCTTGCCGTATTTGAAGGAATGGTTGGATAAAGGGCATCATGGTGATATGAATTATATGAGCGAGCAGGCGCATTTGCGTGCGGATCCTCAAAAAATATTACCGCAAGCCCTCAGAGTACTGACTCTGCGGATGAATTACTTGCCAGAGAGTCGCTTTACTCAAGGACAAGATTGGCGGCAAGAGGAGTGGGATAGAATTCACCAGCCTCAATCTGCGGTAGTTTCTGTCTATGCTAGAGGACGGGATTATCACAAAGTATTGCGCTCTAGGTTAAAAAGCTTAGCAAAAATGATTGAGACAAGAATGGCTAAGCTGCATTTTCGAGTTGCTGTAGATTCAGTACCATTACTAGAAGTTGAATTGGCCAAAAAATCAGGGCTTGCTTGGCGAGGTAAACATACCTTAGCGCTTCACCGAGAGGCTGGTTCGATGTTTTTTCTTGGGGAAATTTTAATTGATGTACCTTTTGTGGTTGACCCACGGATTTCAGATCATTGTGGCGAGTGTCAAGCTTGCATTGATATTTGTCCGACCCAAGCGATTACTGGACCATATAAATTAGATGCTCGAAAATGTATATCTTATTTAACCATCGAACATAAGGGTTCGATCCCCCTTGAAATGCGATCGTTGATAGGTAATCGGATCTATGGCTGTGATGATTGTCAATTGATTTGTCCGTGGAATAAATTTGCTAGTCCCAGTCACGTTGGTGATTTTTCAGAGAGAAACCGTTTAGAAAATATTAGCCTAGTCGAAGTATTTGCTTGGACAAGAGAAGATTTTGAGAAAAAAATGAAAGGTAGTGCTATTTATAGAATCGGGTATGAGCAATTCATGAGAAACGTCGCCATTAGTTTAGGTAATTTATTACGTCACCCAGAGACCCTGAGTATAGAAAAGGCAAATGTACAAAGTATTCTTCGGAATCAATATCAGCGTATTGACGCATTAGTGGATGAACATATCGATTGGGCGCTTGAGGCCTAAGCCACTACAATGTAACGATGGATCAAATAATGACTAAATTAGAAAGTATTGATACTTTCTTTGGGGCTTTTAAATTAGGTATGAAAGCTGGTCTTTATGGTCCTGCTCCTGTACTGTTGGCGGGTATGATTGGTTTTGGGGCGATGAGCCATGCTGCTGGCCTCAGTGTAGTTCAAGCGACATCAATTTCTTTTTTTATGTACGCTTTGCCAGGGCAGATTGTCTTTATTGAAATGATGTCCATGGGCCTTTCTGCAAGTGCGATTTCTATTGCCGTCGCTTTAACATCAACGCGATTTTTGACGATGGTACTAACCTTATTTCCGCAAATTCCCAAAGTAAAAAATGAACCCTCTAGATTATTATCCGTACATTTAGTAGCAATGAGTTCTTGGACATTTTGTATGCGTGATTTTCCAAAAATGAAATCTGAAGTACGGTATGGATATTTTTTAGGGATTGGCCTGATTTGTTGGTTGCTTGCAGTACCTGGAACGGTTATTGGTTATGAACTTTCTGAATCTGTTCCTATTTGGATTACTTGGCCACTGTTATTCGTCAACCCATTATTCTTTTTATTAAGTTTTACCGAAGTTGTGATCCCTTTAAATCGGTTGGCCATATTAGTGGGTGGTGTTGCCGGCATCATTTTTTATTACTTTTTTCCAGAAAACGCCCTATTAATCTCTGGCTTAGGAGTCGGTAGTTTAGTATATTTGTGGGATTATGCTCAGCGCCGAAGGAAGCTTTCACGATGAATTCATTAGATCATTTATTACCTCAATTTGGGTGGTGGTGGATTTTCATCTTCGTCGTTCTTGCCACTTATTTTTGGCGTGGACTAGGTGTTTTGATTGCAGGTCATGTCTCGCAGGATGGTGAGATCTTTAAATGGTTATCTTGTGTGACTTATGCACTCGTAGGTGCATTGACCTTTAAACTGATCTTGTTTCCGATTGGACAATTAAGTGAAGTCTCGATCAGCTATCGCATCGTTACCTGCTGTATTTGTCTGATTTATATGATTCGATTTAATGGGCGATTAATCCCTGGTTTGATTTTGGGCAGTGTCATGATGATGGCCTACGGCTTATATATTTTTTATCTCTGAACTTTCCTTAATACTTTGTAATTTTTAGGGTTAAAAGCCCATCTTGTAAAAGTGACTTTTTTATTTTAATGAGAATGATTATCATTTGTTTTTGATTAATTGTTTTTTTAAGAAAGGAAGTTGCAGTGCAAAGATATATTCAAAAAATGAGAAGTGTAATCCATACAAGTGCCATTGTTTTAATGAGTGTTTTTTCGATGGGGGTTGAAGCGGGTGAAGGGTATTTCGGATGGATCTATGGTTTAGATCTTCAGCCACAGGGTAAATGGGAGTTTGAGCAACGCTTACAGTTAACTAGAGCTCAAGAAACAGGCACTTACGATTTGTGGCAGGGACGAACAGAGATGGAGTACGGCTTAACGAATAATGTACAAATTGCCGGTTATCTTAATTCTTACTCTGTGAATGCCGCCAAAAATTATACAAATGGCGATATTTGTGATCAAGGTATAAGTCCATGTACTGCAGGTTATGCAGTATCTGGCGAAGAAAACCTCAGTAATAGTTACTCACAAACGCGACTTGATGGCGTATCGGTTGAGGGAATTTGGCGGATTACCAATCCAGTGACTTCACCAATCGGTGTAGGTTTATATATAGAGCCAACGATAGGGCATCTAAAAAATGCGATTGAGTCAAGATTGATTTTGCAATCTAATTTTTGGGATGATCGACTTCAGTTAGTAGGTAACTTAGTTTATGAAATGGAGCACCTCAAATTTGACGTTGAACCTATCGAAGAGACGGTTGTCGATGTAGTTGCTGGATTTACATATAGAGTGATGCCAAATCTCAATATGGGCTTGGAGTATCGATTCCACAATGATTTTGATGGGTACTCATTAAGTCATCAAACTCAAAAAGCACATTTTTGGGGTCCTAACATTCATTACGCAGCAAAAGATTGGTGGATAACAGCAGCGATGAGAACGCAAATTGGGGGTGAGTGTTACGACCCAGGCGTTGCTGAATGTTCCGTTGGAAAAGTTTGGGATAGTCATGGTCGTAATGAATATATCTTGAAATTTGGGATGCCCTTCTGATGCAATGGATTCCAAGTACGATTTGTGTCGCAACCAGTTTGATGGGTCTTTGTCCAGTGAATATTGTTATGGCAAAACAATATTTAACAATGAATGAGGTGAAGCAGGTCATGTTTGGTGGTGAAATTTTACATCCCGTCATTCTGAAAATACCGGAACTTGTTCATGAAAAAATGCGTAAAGAGTCAGGTGTCCGACATCCTTTTTTAGGAAATCGAATATGGAAAACGACTCAAGGGGCTTGGCTCATCGTAGATGAAGTGGTAGGAAAGCATGAAATGATTACTTATGCTCTTGGGGTGTTGCCAGACGGTACGATAAAAGGGGTAGAAATTTTGCAATATAACGAATCTTATGGAGGACAAATACGAGAAAAAAAATGGTTACAACAGTTTGAGGGGAAGAGTAGTGCTAGTCAGCTGAGGTTGAATCAAGATATTGTCAACATGACTGGCGCTACTTTGTCTTCCAAGCATGTTACTGATGGTGTGCGGCGATTAATGACTCTCTATCGTGAATATTTAAGTAAGGACATCTCATGATAAGAAGCCAAGCGTTATTAGGGACCTATGTAGAGATTGAGATTTACGAAGAGGCACCTTTTAAAATTTCGCAAGTCGATTTTCATCATGAGATTTGTCATGTTGTTTTTAAAGAGATTGCTAAAGTTCAAAGCCTAATGTCCGTTCATGACCCAATGAGTGATATTTCAATCATGAATCACTTGGATGGTGGCGAGCTACCAAAAAAGATTCAGGTTCACCCATGGACCTATGAAGTACTTCTGATTGCTAAAAAAATATTTGAAGAAACAGGAGGATTATTTGATTGTGGGGCATGTGAGCATCATGGGAATCAAAAGAATTGCAGAATTTCATCCACTCTTCAATCTATCGAATGTGTACCTCATCACAACATCATTATTCATCATCCAGTTTTCATGGATTTGGGCGGGATTGCTAAAGGATATGCAGTCGATCGAGGAATTGAAATACTAAAAAGCTTTGGGATTGAAAACGCCATCATCAATGCTGGGGGTGACATTCGAGTTATTGGAGATCGTTTTTTCACTATCCAGTTGCGGGAGTTTAAACATCAAGGAGCATGTATTCGATTAGGTGATCTGAAAGATGGGGCAATTGCGACATCATCTACTTTATTTGGATGTCATCACATTCAGACTGGGGTGACAAAATTGATTCATCCCAAAACAGGTAAAAGAATCAAGGATTATCTGAGTTATTCGATTGTGGCGCCGACCTGTGTCATTGCCGATAGTTTAACGAAAGCTCTTGCTATTGAACAGAATATAGATGCACCTTACTTTAAAACATTTGGGGCAATACCCATCATTGTGGAGTGAAAATTGAAAACAGAAAATCAACCTGTAGGTAGAGTTGGAAAAATGCAAACTTGGCATCAAATGATTACCTTTATGGGGGTGATATTGAGTCTTGTTTCTGGAGTAACTTGGTTTGTTGTCACGGACTTGTTGGATCAGCAATTTTCGGATGTACGGTTTTGGATGTATTTTCACGGTATCACTGGTCATTTATTTCTATTGATTTTAGGGATGGCTTTTTATCATCATGTGCAAGTCTGTGTGAGGATGAAAAAAAACCTTTTATTGGGTGGATTATTGATGCTCAGTTCTGTCCTTCTTTTAGGATCGATTCTTGCACTGTATTACGGTACAGGAGTCATTCAGGAGCACGCACACGTGATTCATCTTTTATCTGGAACTCTCGTTGGAATTGTATTTTTCTTACATATTCAAATTGGTAAAAAATCCTTAGCCTTAGGTGTTGTCTCCATGAGGAATAAGCAAATTGCATAAATGGGTATGAAGTAGGCATTTGCGGCGTATTCATTGGGGTGGGTACGCCGTCTTTTTTTACGGTTTAAAAGAATGGGTAAAATAAAGAACTTATTCAATGGAGAAAAATCATGCCTGCAAATCGTACGTATTTAACTCAACAAGATGTTTCCACCATTTTGGCAGCTGCTGAAGCTTTTGCGGCAAAAAGTAATTTTGCAGTAACCATTTCTGTAGTGGATGATGGCGGTCATTTATTAGGTTTATTGCGACGTGAAAGTGCCGCTCCTGTGACGGCTTATATTTCTCAAGAAAAAGCACGCGCATCTGCATTAGGTCGTCGTGAATCAAGAATTTATGAAGAAATCATCAATAACGGCAGAACTGCATTTTTAGGCGCTACCCCGGTATTACATGGTGTTTTAGAGGGTGGAGTCAATATTGTTGTGGATGGTCATACCATCGGGGCTGTCGGAGTGTCAGGTGTTAAATCCTCGGATGATGCTGAAATTGCTAAGGCTGGAATCGCTGCTTTAGGTCTGAAATAGCATTTGGCCTCATAATAGAGGGCTGTGAACGATCAAAATCAACATTCAACCATTGAAGCAATAATGGAAACCCCAAACGAAGAGATGAGTGCAAACTCGGATTTTTCTCAATTTGGACTATCAGAGAAAATTCTGCAAGCTGTTAAAGATCAGGGTTATACGCATCCAACACCCATTCAGGTGCAGGCCATCCCGCATGTTTTAGCGGGCAGGGATGTGATGGGTGCGGCACAAACAGGAACGGGCAAAACAGCAGCGTTTGTTTTGCCGATTCTGGAAAAAATATTTCCATTGGCGAGTACGAGCTCCTCACCGGCGCGCCATCCGATCCGAGCATTGGTGCTCACACCAACACGTGAGCTTAGCGATCAAGTCGCTGACAATGCTTTTAAATACTCTAAACATACTGATTTGCGGACGGCGGTTGTGTTTGGTGGGGTGGATATTTCCTCTCAAAAAGAAGCCTTACGAACTGGTGTTGAGCTGCTGATTGCGACGCCAGGAAGATTACTTGATCACTTATCGCAAAAAAATGCTAATTTATCTCAAGTGCAGATTCTGGTACTTGATGAGGCAGACCGCATGTTGGATATGGGGTTCTTGCCGGACTTACAAAAAATCATGTCCTTGATTCCTGCAACACGTCAGACTCTCTTGTTTTCAGCGACATTCTCTCCTGAGATCAAAAAACTAGCCCAGCAATATTTAAAAGATCCAGTCATTATTGAGGTTTCTCGGCAGAATCAAACTGCCGATACAGTCACACAAATGGTGCATTTGGTCGAGTCATCGAAAAAGCTGAAAGTATTACAAGATGTTTTACAGCAGCGCCGTGATAAGGGCTTGTCTGAGCAATGTATTATTTTTGCCAACAGTCGAATTGGTTGTGCAAGACTGGCAAGGTCACTGAGTCAGTTGGGCTTAAAAGCTGAGGCAATTCATGGTGATAAGAGTCAAGTTGAGCGAATGAGCATTCTCGATCAATTTAAAAAAGGTGAGATTGATGCCTTAGTAGCCACTGATGTGGCCGCACGTGGTCTTGATATACCCAGCATGCCATGTGTGATTAATTATGAGTTGCCGTTTAATCCTGAGGATTATGTGCATCGGATTGGTAGGACGGGTAGAGCCGGTGCAAAGGGTGATGCAATTGCACTTGTTGATCCGTCAGAAATCAAACTTCTTGCAGATATTGAAAAACTCACTAAAAAAGCACTAATTCGAATTCCGATGCCTAGTGGTGTTGCCAAGTCCAGTTCAGGATCTAAAGATCAAACAGACCCATTCTTTTATCTGCCATAT
Source organism: uncultured beta proteobacterium (assembly GCA_903875135.1). GTDB lineage: Bacteria > Pseudomonadota > Gammaproteobacteria > Burkholderiales > Burkholderiaceae > Polynucleobacter. Next base: position 8,892 of record CAIQUZ010000030.1, read on the forward strand.
GAATCGAATCAAACCAGTTCACCATTGACGGTAGAACCTGCTGCAAAATCCATCGTTAAAGCCTCATCTTCTGCGAAGACTTTAGGTGCTTTACTCGGTGGGTCTAAAAAACCCTAATTGCTGATCACGTCGATTTTTCCAAGCCATCACGGCTTTGCTGAGCCTTTCTGAGATCGTCATCTGAGGAGTTGGTTTTTCCAAACGTAGTTGAAGATGTTTTCCTGCTCCGTCGAGGTAATGAAGTGCTTCTTAAGTATTTTGTGGCCAAATCACAGGCGCTTTCGTTTGTTTACTTGATTTTTCAAAAGATGCATTGACTACGAGAGGATTATGTAGATATTGGGGTGTTGGATACCCTAACAGTTGTTGTAGCCAAACTTGAAGTGGAGTATTCGATGCCAAATCCTGGCCACGAACGATCTGCGTGATATCTTGATGTTGGATGATGGTATTTTCAGGGACCCGAACCCGGATTGCCCCTTGGCAAGTCTCTAATTTACAGATGTTTGGTTCTGGTGGGCGATAAAAACCTTGGTAGACCATTTCTGCACTAACAACACGTGGATGTAACTGAATATATTCAGTTATTTTCTTTTTAGAGCAGTTACATACAAAGATGAATTTTGGGTGATTGAGAAGATCAAGAGTTTGCGTATAGGTGATTTTGCACTTAGATTGATAAATAATGCTCTCATCAATAATACATCCGCATTTGGGTTAATTGTTGCAAGAGGTCTTGATCTGCGTCTTTTTGAAGGCGTAGTGTATCGAGGACCTCCATCCTGATGAGCCATATACCTTCTGAGGTCTTGGCATCGAGCCAGCTAGCTAGGGCGGTTGCAAGGGAACCGGCGTGCAAAAGCCCAGTGGGAGAGGGTGCAAAGCGACTGCGATAATAGGATCTAGACATCGTTAAAATAGAAGTTATGCCGAGTCCAAATTATGTTCACCTCCGTATGCATTCGGAATATTCCATTGTTGATGGAATTGTCCGGCTAGATGACGCCATCGAGCAAGCAGTCGCCTCGCAGATGGGTGCTCTAGCTTTAACAGACATCATGAATCTATTTGGATTAATTAAATTTTACTCAAGTGCTAGGAGTGCTGGTGTAAAACCCATTACCGGTGCGGATGTGTGGATCTCTCACCCCACAGAACCGAATAGACCACATCGTGCCCTTTTGTTAGTAAAGAATACAAAAGGTTATCTCAATTTATGTGAGCTTTTATCGAAAGCCGCTATTGAAAATCAACACTTAGGTCGTCAAGAAATTCATCCGAGTTGGTTTAGTCGGCCAAGTTCTTCTACGCTGTCTCAGACCGAGCCATTTTTGTTGTCGGAAGGATTAATTTATCTTTCGGGAGCGATGCAAGGTGACATTGGTCAGGCGATTCTTTCTGATCAAGCCGAGCTTGCTCATCAGCGCGCGGCATATTGGGCAAAAACTTTCCCCAATCATTTTTATTTAGAAATACAGCGTTGTGGTCAAGAGGAAGAAGAGAGATATATTCATCAAGTTGCACAATTAGCAAGTCAATTAAAGCTCCCGTTAGTTGCGACGCATTCGATTCAGTTCATGACATCTGAAGATTTTCGAGCGCACGAAACAAGAGTATGTGTTGCTGACGGAGACCAACTTGGTAATCCGAAGCGAGTTGTTCGATTTACCCCAGAACAATACTTTAAGACTCAAGAACAGATGATCGATCTGTTTAATGATTTGCCCAGCGCCATTGTCAACAGCGTGGAAATTGCCAAACGTTGTAATTTGATTTTGCAATTAGGTAAACCTCGATTACCTGATTTCCCTATTCCAAATGGTTTATCGCTTGAAGAGTATTTAGATCAGCAAACGCATGCTGGATTAGAAAAGCGTCTCATCCAGTTATATCCAGATGAGACGATACGTTCTCAGGAAAAATCACGTTATGTGGACCGTCTTAATTTTGAAATTAAGACCATTATTCAAATGGGATTTCCTGGATATTTTTTAATTGTTGCTGATTTTATTTCTTGGGCTAAAAATAATGGAGTACCTGTTGGTCCCGGCAGGGGTTCTGGTGCAGGATCTTTAGTCGCTTTCTCCTTAGGGATTACCGATCTTGACCCTTTGCGATATAACTTACTGTTTGAACGTTTCCTTAATCCCGAACGGGTCTCGATGCCAGACTTTGATATTGACTTTTGTCAATTAGGTCGTGATCGTGTGATCCAGTATGTTAAAGACAAGTATGGTCATGACGCGGTCAGTCAGATTGCCACCTTTGGCACGATGGCTGCGAAAGGCGCGATTAAAGACGTGGGTCGTGTATTGCAGCAGCCTTATGGATTTGTCGATGGTATTTCAAAACTGATTGTGGCAAAACCTGGGGCTCAAATCACCATTCAGGAAGCGATGAAGTCTACCCCGGAGTTAGATGATCTTTATCAAAATAACGAAGAGGCTAAAAATTTGATTGATTTAGCCTTACAGTTAGAGGGGATTACTAGAAATGTGGGGATGCATGCAGGAGGCGTTCTGATCTCTCCTGGTCAACTCACTGATTTTTGTCCGCTGTATACACAATCCGTGAAAGATGAACAATCATCTGGTGTTATTAGTCAGTTTGATAAAGACGATGTTGAGGCAATTGGCTTGGTTAAATTTGACTTTTTGGGACTAACGACTCTCACGATTTTAGATTTAACAGAGAAGTATATTCATCTGTTATATCCAGATAAAAAGAATTGGACTGTTGGCGATGCGCCATTGGATGACATTTACGTATTTGAACTGTTAAAAAATGCTAATACGGTTGCGATATTCCAATTAGAAAGTCGCGGGATGCAAAATATGTTGCGTGATGCAAAGCCTGATCGATTTGAGGACATTATTGCCTTAGTTGCTTTGTACCGTCCAGGTCCCATGGATTTGATTCCGGACTATATTGCGCGCAAACATAAAAGACAGGTAGTTATTTATCCAGATGAACGTGTTATTCCCGTATTAGAAGAGACCTATGGAATTATGGTGTATCAAGAGCAGGTCATGCAAATGGCTCAAATTGTTGGTGGTTACTCATTAGGTGGTGCCGACTTACTCAGGCGTGCGATGGGTAAGAAAAAGCCTGAAGAGATGGCTGTCCAAAGCAAAATTTTTGCAGAAGGGGCCATTAAAAATGGGTTGACGCAAGAAAAAGCGGACGACATCTTTAAGAATATGGAGGCTTTTGCGGGCTATGGCTTTAATAAGTCTCATGCCGCGGCCTACGCTGTTCTTGCGTATCAAACAGCTTGGTTAAAAGCCCATTACGTGGCTGAATTTATGGCCGCCAACTTATCCCTTGCGATGGATGACACAGATAAGGTGAAGATCTTGTACGAAGATACGAAGATCAACCATGTGGAGATATTACCTCCGGATATTAATACTGGCGAGTATCGTTTTATTCCTTTGCGGAGTTCGCCACAAGACACTTCACAAAAAGCCAACAAAATTAAATATGGTTTAGGTGCTGTTCGAGGTACGGGAGAGAATGCCATTGTTGAAATTGTTCGGATGCGTCAGGAGAAGCCATTTGCGCACCTGTTTGATTTTTGTCAGAGGGTTGATCGTCGGATTGTTAATCGTCGCGCCATCGAGGCATTGATTCGGGCAGGTGCTTTTGACTCTATTTCTCATCAAGGCGCAGAAGGTCGCGCAACGCTACTTGCCTCGGTACCTAATGCCATGCAAGCTGCTGAACAAGCGCATACGTTTGCCAATCAAACGAATTTATTTGCGATGCCAGGTGAAGAAGACGGTTCTGAGCCAGAGTATGTCAGTAGCGCCCCGTGGATGGAGAAAAAAAGGCTTCAAGAAGAAAAAGCAGCGTTAGGGTTTTGTATTTCAGGGCACCTTTTTGATGCTTACGCACAAGAAGTTAGGAAAATTGTCAGAATATCACTCGACAAAATCTCAAATAAGTCTGGTGAAAAACTGGTTGCAGGGATTATTGTTTCTATTCGCACTCGCAAGACTGGTAGTGGAGGGGTGATGAATAATTTAATGATTGATGATGGTACCGGTCAAATTGAATTAACTGTCTTTGAGGATGTATACGATACTTATCGCACCTGCTTTAAGGAAGATGAGTTATTGATCGCCAAGATCTTGACCAAAGTTCAACCAGCAAACGAAAACTTTTCAGGCAGTACAAGACATTCCGTTTTAAATGCGATGACGATGGCCTCAGCAAGACTTCGTTATGCGAAAAGCATTCATTTTGAGATGACTTCGAATATTAATTTACACAACTTTAAAGAAAAAGCGCAATCCTATTTAAAAGAACATCGTCCGCCGAATAATGGCCCTGTTAATGGTAATAACCAACCATCAAGTTTGCCGATGACTGCGGATTTATTTTCGGAGAGTGGCGTGTGTCAAATCCAGTTTCCCGAGAACTGGAATTTATATCCTGATGATCGGACGATTCAAGGATTTAGCAACTTATTACATGTGCTTGGCATTCAGACACCGCTTCAAGTTAGATATGCTTGATGGGGATGATATTTTTTTCTAAATTTTCAAAAGCCTGAATCACCCTTTGCACATCGAGTTCTTCTAGGCAAATACTGCGACTATCGGAAGTATCATTACAACCCGCTTTACGACAAGGAACACAATCTCCTGGGCCTTGTAAAATAGTGATGTTGTGCACTGTTTGCGTCATTGTTCTAAGGACGTACGGTTGATCTGAAGATGATCCGTTGGGCCATGGGCCAAAATTGGTGGGAGGTGTTGCCCCAAATAGGGCAATGGTGGGTGTTCCGCACGCTGCAGCAAGATGGGTAATCGAAGTATCAACTCCGATATAAGCCTTTGCATCATGAAGCACACGTCCTAACTCGCTAAAACTCAGTTTACCCGTCATGTCCATCGTGGTTTGTTGAGCGTGACTTGATAATTGAGAAACGATGAGATTAGCAAGGGCTTTATCTTTTTCGTTTGGACCTCCACTAATCACTACTGGTATTTCTTTTTGAGAAAGATATTCGATCAACGTGATCCAATAGTGATTTGGCCAACATTTGTAAGCGTTTAGAGGGGACGGATGAATCACCACACAGCCATTTGATATTCCGTCTAAGTCTTGAGGAACATCATCGAATGCGGGAGGTGTAATACGTATTTCTTTAGATACGTGATGGTTTTTTATAAATGGTTCTAGTAGTCTTAGCTTTTCCGTGACAACGTGTTGAGAAAAATAGTTAATCGGTACTTGATGACGGGTGATCCATTTTTTCCAGCCGTGATCTTCTTTACCTGGATGGCAAGTTCCTACTCGTTTGGAAGCTGAGATCAGGCCGTATAGATAAGCGCGATCACTTGGTTGAGTAATAATGGCTAGATCATATCGAAAAAATATTTTCTTTATCAAAGAGAAATATTCTTTAGCTTTTGGTTTTGGGCTTGAGCCAATGATTTGATGTAGGAAAGGGTTCCCTTCCAAAATACCAACGGCATTACTAAACCCCAAAAAATCAATTTGCGCATTGGGCCAAATTTCATGTGCGCGTTCTATCAAAGGGGTTGTTATCAGCGTATCACCAATTTGTCTGGTTGCGATGATGAGTATTTTTTTGAAGTGTTGAGAGTCCATTAGCTTGAGATAAAAATCACGTAATAAATATTTTTTTTGCAATTGATGTGTTTGCTAAATAAGATTGGCATAATTCATTATATGAAGCTCCCTCATCATCAAGTATTTTTACGTGTCATCTCTTATTTAAAGCCACATAAGTCAATGATTTCATTGGCTTTAATGGCGATGGCGGTAGTTGCTGCCACAGAGACTTCAATTCCCGCCCTGATGAAACCTCTCTTAGATCGAGGTTTTACTGGTGGTTTAAACGATAAATTATGGCAGGTACCCTTATTTTTAGTCGGACTTGCTTTTATACGTGGTGCGGCTCAGTTTTTTTCAAACTATTGGTTGAATCGGGTTATTAACGAAGTGCTTTTGATTCTTCGCGAACAGATGTTTGCCCGTTTACTCAATGCGCCAACTGAGTTCTTTCAGCAAAGCACCGCAGCTAATTTAATTAATACCGTCGTTTTTGAAGTGAACAATGTTTTGAGTATCTTAAGTAGTGTTGCGATTAATTTGGTGCGTGATTCACTCACTGTGATTGGTTTGATGTGTTATTTGTTTTATCTGAATTGGCGTTTAACATTATTCGTCATGATCATTTTTCCCATTATTGGGTTCATGATTAGTCGCATTAATAAGCGCTTAAGGATTTTAGGTCGCGATCAACAGAAATATACTAGCGAGTTAGCGTATGTTGTTGAAGAAGCGAGTGCTGGCCATAAGGTCGTAAAGCTCAATAGTGGGCAAGAGTATGAGATGTATCGATTTAAAGAGATGGCGAATCAACTTAGAAAATTTGCCATTCGTGCATCGATCGCAGGTGGTCTTAATCAACCGATCACACAAATTGTAGCCTCGATTGCTTTATCCGGGGTTCTTCTGATCGCGATTATGCAATCTTCAACTAGTGGCACAACTGTTGGGGAGTTTGCCGCATTTGTCACCGCGATGATGTTGGTCATTTCACCGCTTAAGCATTTGGCTGATATTAATCAACCTCTTCAGCGAGGACTCATTGCTGCTGAAATGATTTTTGGTTTAATGGATCAGCCCCTGGAAAAGCAGGTAGATGATGAGCATGCCCAAGCGTTGTCCGTTGCAAAAGGTCAAATTGAATTTAAAGACATTAGTTTTTCTTATCAAAATCAGGACACTCAAAATCTACCGCGTGAAGTACTTCGCGATATACAGTTAAAGATTGAGCCTGGGGAAGTCATCGCCTTTGTAGGACCATCTGGTAGTGGAAAAACTACATTAGTCAATTTAGTCCCACGTTTTTACTCTCCATCGAAAGGTAATATTCTATTAGATGGTTTGGAGATTGAGAACTATCGTTTAAGAGATCTTCGACTTCAAATTGGGTTTGTTAGTCAGGATGTTATTTTATTTAATGATACGATTGCTGCCAATGTGTCCTATGGTTTGGTACATCAAAAAGATATTGACCGTGTGAAGGTTACTGAAGCAATTGCGGCGGCTAACTTAACGGAAATGATTCGAGATCTACCGCAAGGTATTGATACGGTGATTGGTGACAACGGTAATCGATTATCTGGTGGACAGCGCCAGCGGATGGCGATTGCAAGAGCGGTTTATAAAAACGCACCGATTCTAATTTTAGATGAGGCGACTTCCGCTTTGGACTCAGAGTCAGAGAGATTGGTACAAGATGCACTAGAAACATTGATGGTAGGGCGAACAACTTTAGTGATCGCACACCGTTTGTCGACGATTGAGAATGCTGATCGGATCGTGGTTTTAGAGCATGGTCGTATCGTTGAAATGGGAACGCATGAAGAACTCATTGAACGCGGCGGCTTGTACTCTAGTCTTTATCGTTTACAGTTTTCAACAAAAGCTTAAAGTAAAACAATATCGTAGTGTTCTTGAGAAAAGCTACCCTCTGCACGAAGACGGATGGGTTTATTGATAAAAGCACTGAGTTCAGCAAGATATTGACTTTGTTCTTCTAAGAACATATCGATGACATCAGGGGCGGCTACGATTCTAAATTCTTTTGGATTAAATTGACGATGTTCTCGAACAATTTCTCGAAGGATTTCGTAGCAAATCGTTTGAGGGGTTTTTACTTCCCCTTTACCTTCACAGGTTGGGCATGGTTGGCATAACTGGTGCGCTAAAGATTCACGTGTGCGTTTGCGAGTCATCTCCACTAAACCTAAATTCGAAAATTGATTCACCGTTGTTTTCATTCGATCAAGTTCTAAATTACGCTTGAGTTCTGCTAATACTGCAGCTTGATGTTCTGCAATATGCATATCAATAAAATCCACAATAATGATGCCACCAAGATTGCGAAGTCGTAATTGCCTCGCAATAGCTTTAGCGGCCTCAAGATTCGTTTTATAGATGGTATCCACAAATGTTTTGGCGCCGATATAACTTCCCGTATTGACATCGATGGTCGTCATTGACTCAGTTTGATCAATCATCAAATAGCCACCTGACTTTAAATTGACGCGACGGTGCAGGCCAAGATTGATTTCGTTTTCAATTTCAAAGAGGTCAAATAAAGGTCGCTCGCCCCGATAAAGTTGAATTTTATCAACCAATTTAGGCATATAGGTCAAAGCAAACTGTTGCAGTTTCGTAAAGTTTTCTGTGGAGTCAATACGGATATGTTGTGTTGATTCATCAGCAATATCGCGCATGACTCGCTCGATGAGATTGAGCTCTTCATACACTTTAGACGGGGTCGGTCTTTTGAGCGTTTGATCATGAATTTTGGACCAAGTGAGTAACAGATAATCAAGGTCTTGTTGAAGATCTTCGTTGGTAGCTTCTTCTGCACTCGTTCGTACAATCAGACTTCCTTGAATATCTTTTTGGATAATTTGTCGGACGCGTTCTTTTAAGATGTCACGATCTTCCTCGTTGGTAATGCGTTGAGAGATGCCAATCTGACCCATCTTTGCATCTAGCGGAAGGTAGACGAGGTTACGTCCTGCAATGCTGATATGACTTGTTAAGCGAGCCCCCTTAGTCCCTAAAGGGTCTTTAAGGACTTGCACAAGAATCGTTTGACCTTCAAATACGATTTTTTCGATTGGTTGATCTTGGGCATTATAAATATCAGCAATATGAATAAATGCCGACTTTTCCATCCCAATATCAACAAATGCAGACTGCATACCTGGGAGGACGCGCATAACTTTGCCAAGGTAAACGTTACCGACGATCCCTCGATTTTGCGAGCGTTCAATCAACAGCTCTTGAACTTCACCATGGTTAACAAGTGCAACTCTTGTTTCTTGAGGGGTGAAGTTAATTAAGATCTCTTCGTTCATAGGTATAGGATATACGGAATTGAGGCCTTGTCCAAGAGTAAGCACGTTTCATATACAGGTAATCCCATAATCGAGCTATGGCTGCCTTCAATTTTTTGAATTAAAGAACTCCCAATACCTTGGATAGCATAGGCGCCCGCTTTCCCCATGGGTTCTTTGGTGGCGATATAGGCCTTTAATTTTTCGGGGGAATTATTGGCGAAGTAGACATTTGAAGAGCTGACTAAAAGCTCTGGTGTGCTCTCAGGGTCAATTTGGACGGCAATTGCGGTATGGACTTGGTGACATTGATGGTTGAGTTGCTTGAGAATCTCTAAGGCATCGTTATCATCTTTGGGTTTTCCCAAAATATGATCTTCACCCAGCATGTAGATGGATACTGTCGTATCAGCACAAAGAATTGGATGCCAATCGAGTTGTCGGTTTTTTAGTCGATTCACCGCCGCATTTAATTTTGCCAATGTCACTCGGCGCACGTAGTCTAATGAGGGCTCATGAGGTATAACAAGCTCTAAAGATTCCGCATCTTCATCTGCCGCTGCAATCAGTAATTCAAATTGAACGCCTAGGTCTTTTAATATCGATTGTCGCCGAGGACTTTGGGAGGCGAGGTAGAGCATGATTATTCGCGGTGGTAAGGATGATTTTGTAAAATAGTCCAAGAGCGGTACAGTTGCTCAACTAGCAGAAGGCGCGCCATAGCATGTGGCAAAGTCAGGCTTGATAACCTCAGCATGGACGAACAGGCTTTTTTCAGAGAGTTCTCAAGACCATCGGCGCCACCGATGATGAGGTAAATATCTTTACCGAGTTGTTGCCATTGAGTTAGGTTTTCAGAGAGTTGCATGGTAGTTATATCTTTACCATGTTCATCTAGAGCAATCATTAGACTATTTTTGGGGATATATTCTTGTATCTTGAGGGCTTCTTTTACCGGGTTTGAGTCTGGTTTAATTTCCTTGATGATGATGGGTAATTCTTTAGGCATTCTTTTGACGTAGTCTTGAATCGCAGTTTCTACCCAGTAGGGCATTTTATGACTCACTGCAATGATGAAGATTTTCATTCATCATCCAGATCGTCACTAAAGTTCATGGGTCCGCTTGTTGGGCCGCTTTTGGCACTTAATTTAACGCGAACTGGTTTGCCACCCCACATTCCCTCTAACTGATAGTAGGCGCGGATTGCTGGTTGAAGGATATGGACTACAACATCTCCACAATCGACTAAAACCCATTCACCTGTATCTAAACCCTCAATAGAGATGACTTCACCACCTTTATCTTTTACGCTAGTACTAACGGAAAAGGCTAATGATCTTGTTTGTCGATTGCTATTTCCTGTGGCAATGATGACACGATCAAATAAATCCGTAAGTTTTGACGTATCAAAAACACGAATATCAATTGCTTTTACATCTTCCAAGGCATCGATGACGACACGCTGTAGTTTTCTTAATTCCATGCGAAAAATGATTCCCTTTAGAAGGTTTTATGGTTGATAGATATTGTGAGATTGGATGTAGTCTAGCACTTGTGGCGATAAAGATTCAGCTAACTCAGATCGACTGGCTTTTTGGGAAAATTGTTCACGCAAGAAGGTCGAGGATAAATCCACATGAAAATGCTCGTCAAAATAGACTTTACCGTGTGGTGCTGTCGTTAATTCTTGTACATTATTTGTAATCCGTTGATCAAATAGCTCAATCATTTCATAGATGGTTTGTGGATGCCCTGGATCAATGTTCGCATTGACAGAGGAGGGCGAAAGTCTTCGACTGGCCACGGCGAGATGTAAATACTCAGGGAGTAGTTGCCAATCGTTCCAAGTTTGCATGTTTTGATAGGTATCTGCACCCATGAGCCAAACGATGGATTGATTCTTACCATAAAGCTGACGGAGTTCTTTTGCTGTGTCAATGGTGTAGCTCGGTCCTTGTCGATCGAGCTCAATGCGACTAACACCTATTGTGGTTTTACTGTCGGTATCAAATAACAATGTTTTAAGGTCATTGGTGGCGGCTTGCGTGAGTTCGTAACGCATGGTTGCGGAAGTAATATGTGAACTCTTTTGCCAGGGCTGTCCAGCGGGTAGCCAAAGTAATTCATCCAGTTTTAAAATTTCAATAAAATTCTGCGCTAATTTGACGTGTCCCCAATGAGGTGGGTCAAAGGTTCCACCTAATATTCCGATCATAAGAGCCAATCTCGCGGCTTCAGAAAAAAATCAGTTAATTGGAACTCGGGACTTTGAGGAGGGATAGGCCGCTGGTATTCCCACCGAGCGACAGGAGGCATTGACATCAATATAGACTCTGTCCGCCCGCCAGATTGCAAACCAAAGTGGGTCCCACGATCATAGACAAGATTAAACTCTGCATAGCGACCACGACGATATTCTTGGAATTCTTTTTCTGCCGGGGTGAACGGTCTCTGAAAATTCTTTTTAGCGATAGGTAGGTAAGCCTCAAGCATGGAGTTACCTACAGCTTGAGTCATCGCAAAGCTTTTATTAAATCCAAGTTCCGTAAAGTCATCATAAAAGATACCGCCGATACCGCGTGTTTCTTGGCGGTGTGGCAAGTAAAAATATTCATCACAATTTTTTTTAAATTGAGGGTAATAAGCTGTATCAAAAGCATCTAGGGTATTTTTACAAGTTTGATGAAAATGTTTACAGTCATCAACATCTCCATAATAGGGTGTGAGATCCATCCCACCACCAAACCACCAAACAGGCTCAATCCCCTCTTTATGAACCACTAAGCAACGAACATTCATGTGGACGGTGGGAACTTTAGGATTTTGGGGATGAAAAACGAGAGAAACTCCCATTGCTTCAAATTGACCGCCAGCGATTTCTGGGCGTGAAGAAGTTGCCGATGGGGGAAGTTTTTTTCCACTCACATGGGAAAAAGCGACACCACCACGCTCTAGAAAATTTCCTTTTTCGATGAGCATGGTTCTGCCATTACCTTGCAACGGACTATCACTGGGTTTAGTCCACTCATCAGTGATAAATGACTTACCGTCAAACTCTTCAAGCTTCGACGTGATGTCATTTTGTAATCCCCAGAAAAAATTCTTTAGTTCGTTTATTTCGATTGTCATTATTTATTTTTTAATTGCACGGTAGCCAATATCATTTCTGAATTGGGCACCATCAAAACGTATTTGTGAAACCGCTTCGTAGGCTCGAGTTTGTGCGCCTTTTACATTTCCGTCAAGTCCGACAACACATAATACTCGACCGCCATTCGTCACAAGCTTGCCATTGTTCAAAGTAGTCCCCGCATGAAAAACGACGTGATGTTCAGTTTCTTGAGGTATGCCGATAATCTCGTCTCCTGTTCTTGGTGTATTAGGGTAATTATATGATGCCATCACAACTCCAAGTGCAACCCTAGGATCCCATTCTAATTCAACTTCGTTGAGAGTTTGTTGTTCGGCGTGGATCAGGGTATCCACAAAATCACTTTTTAAGCGCGTCATAATTGGTTGAGTTTCCGGATCACCCATCCGGCAATTAAATTCAAGCGTTTTTACATTTTTTTGGGCGTCAATCATTAAGCCAGCATATAAAAATCCGGTAAATGGTATTCCATCCTTTTCCATACCTTGCACGGTAGGTTTAATGATTTCTCGTAGAACTTTAGCGTGTATTTCTGGAGTCACAATTGGGGCTGGAGAATAGGCACCCATTCCGCCTGTATTTGGACCTTGATCATGATCGAGTAAGCGCTTATGATCTTGGCTGGTAGCCAAGGCTAAGATATTTTTGCCATCCACCATCACAATAAAACTGGCTTCTTCACCCATTAAGAACTCTTCGATGACCACGCGTGCTCCAGCTTGTCCTAATTGATTATCACTGAGCATCATTTCGACGGCTTGATGAGCTTCTTCAAGCGTCATCGCTACTACAACTCCTTTTCCAGCAGCCAATCCATCTGCTTTAATCACAATGGGTGCACCTTTGAGATTCACATAGTCATGGGCAGCGGCCGCGTCATGAAAAGTGGCGTAATCTGCCGTTGGTATCTTATGCCTTTTCATAAATGCTTTTGCAAAATCTTTTGAGGATTCGAGTTGAGCAGCTTTTTGAGTAGGACCAAAAATTTTTAATCCTTTAGAACGGAACAGGTCAACAATGCCTTCAGAGAGTGGTTTTTCTGGGCCAACGACGGTGTAATCAATCTTTTCGTCGATGGCGAACTGTGCCAGTTCCTTGATATCGGTGATAGGGAGGTTTGAAATACCATGCAAGTATTTCGTGTCAAGAGGAGTTCCGCCATTGCCAGGGGCAACAAAAACCATTTGAACTTTGGGTGATTTTGCGATGTGCCAAGCTATCGCATGTTCTCTTCCGCCTGATCCTACAACTAATATCTTCATAAAAATCCTAATTATTCATTAAAACTGGCATTAGAGTAGACGCTTTGTACATCGTCAAGATTCTCTAGTGCATCTAACAATTTTTGCATGGTCAGTGCGGCGTCTCCGATTAATTCTGTTTCTGTTTCGGCACGCATAATCACTTCCCCAAATTCTGGGTGTAAGCCAGAGGCCAATAAGGCATCCTTGACATTCGAAAAATCTGCCGGAGGAGTAATCACTTCTTTTGAGCCATCTTCATGCACAATCACGTCATCTGCTCCAGCTTCAAGAGCTGCGTCCATCAGTTGAGTCTCATCGACAGTTGGAGAAAACATTAATTGTCCACAATGTGTAAAGAGATAGGATACGCTACCGTCAGTACCTAAATTTCCCCCGTTTTTTGAAAAAGCATGCCGAACTTCAGCAACTGTGCGAGTTTTGTTATCGGTTAGACAATCCAACATCACTGCCACCCCGCCTGGTCCATAGCCTTCATAGCGAATCTCTTCATAATGAACTCCTTCTAGTGATCCAGTTCCCTTTTGAATGGCTCGAGTGATATTTTCTTTTGGCATGTTAGCATCATTCGCTTTATCAATTGCCAGCCTTAAGCGAGGGTTATTGCTGATATCTCCGCCCCCCATTTTGGCGGCCACGGTTACTTCACGAATGATCTTTGTCCAAACTTTTCCTCGCTTCTCGTCTTGTCGACCTTTACGATGCTGAATATTGGCCCATTTAGAATGTCCGGCCATAATAAATCCTTTCAAATATACTTTGTTTGATTTGTGTAATATGTTAATTTTAGGCAATTTCAAAAGTAAACCCATAAAAGGAGATTTTTCATGGCAGCAAATACAGTAAAAGCAATCCGCATGAGTAAGGTTGGCGGACCTGAAGTCCTTGAGTACGTTGATGTTGAGCTAGGTGAGCCTGGCCCAGGCGAAGTACTGATTCGTCAACATGCGATTGGCGTGAACTTTTTAGATATTTACTTTCGGGTAGGTTTATATCCAGTTCCATTACCGGCTGGTATGGGCCAAGAAGGTGCAGGGTTGATTGAAAAAGTAGGCCCAGGAGTTACCCATGTGAAGGTAGGCGATCGCGTTGCTTATGCAGGTCGTCCAGCGGGTTCTTACGCTCAAGCGCGAGTGATGCCGGCGGATATTCTGATTAAGCTACCGGATGCAATTAGTTTTGAGCAAGCTGCATCGATGATGTTGCAGGGTATGACGGTTCAATATTTGCTGAATAGTACCTATAAAGTACAAAAAGGCGACACGGTTCTTTTCCATGCCGCTGCCGGTGGAGTGGGTTCGATTGCTTGTCAATGGTTAAAGGCTCTTGGAGCGATCACGATTGGAACGGTTGGTAGTCCTGAGAAAGCTGCGCTGGCCAAGTCGATGGGATGTGACCATACGATTTTGTACCGTGAAGAGGATTTTGTGAAACGAGTTCGTGAAATTACTGGCGGCAAAGGCGTGCCGGTCGTTTATGACTCCATTGGTAAAGATACCTTTATGAAGTCATTGGATTGTTTATCGCCCCTTGGAACCTTGGTCACTTTTGGCAATGCCTCAGGGCCGGTCCCACCGTTAGATGTTTCTATATTAGCGGGTAAAGGGTCATTAAAAGTCACGCGTCCTACCTTGACTACCTATGTTCTTAACCGTGAGCTGTTAGAACCCATGGCAGCAGACTTATTTAATCGTGTCATGAGTGGCCAAGTCAAAATAGATATTTCACAGCGTTATCCATTAGAGCAAGCCGCTCAGGCGCAACGTGATATGGAAGAACGTAAAACGACAGGATCAATTATTTTATTACCGTAAGCGTAAAGGCTACCTAGACGATAGGTAGCCTTTCTAAATCGCCCGTGAAAAGTTTGCCGTCAATATGGCGAACGTGTCATAATATTGGACTATTGCCGCGGTGGTGAAATTGGTAGACACAGGAGACTCAAAATCTCCCGCAGAAATGTGTGACGGTTCGAGTCCGTCCCGCGGCACCAGTGTTTTAGCTGTAGTAAACGCTAACTTAAGCGTAGCACAGTCGTAGCACAAAATAGCTAACGCCTGTACGCGAAAAAGTGTTATATTTTTAAATAATATTTTAAAAACAGACACTTATGCCCAAAAAAGCAGAACACACAGTACACGTCCACGAAGGTGAAGCTGTGCTAATTGCCCTAATTGCGAATCTCTAATCAAGATGTATGATGAAAAATGCGAAACATGCCAAGCTTCATTTGGGGAGCTTTCAGATTGGCGTCCTAAGCCACTATAAATTTAAATTTGCGAGATATTGCCACAAAGTTTACGGGCTTGTGGAAGATTGAAGACGAGTTGGAAAAGAAAGATACTAAGTTGATAGTTGATTGAATAGTTATGTAGTACCCCCAGTTAAGTAGACAATCCTCGAGGAGAAAATTCTGCTTGTTGTCGATATTGTATAGGTGACAACTTTCCTAGTGCTGCATGAGGACGTTCCTCGTTATAAATCTTGATCCATTGCTCAGTAATATCTTTGACTTGGTTGAGATTTTCAAACAAATGAGCGCTGAGAACTTCATGACGATAGGTACGATTAAATCGTTCTATAAACGCGTTTTGCTGAGGCTTTCCTGGTTGGATAAACTTAAGTTCAATACCTTTCGATTCGCACCATCCCATAAAGACGGCAGACCTTAGTTCACTACCGTTATCTAGCCGAATTGCTTTAGGTAAGCCATAAATCTCTTCCAATTGTTCCAGCGTTCGGACCACTCGGGCTGCTGGTAAACTAAGATCGATCTCGATTGCTAATACTTCTCGGTTGGATTCATCAATGACATTCAAAGTTCTAAAGGCTCTGCCGTAATACAAAGTGTCATACATAAAATCTAGCGCCCAAATGGTATTGGCTTCGTTAGGTGCAATAAGAGGTTGCTTGATGATCTTAGGAAGCCTCTTTTTCGTTCTTCTGGGTAAGTTCAAGCCCATTTCCTTATAAACACGCCATACACG
>CAIQUZ010000031.1 GCA_903875135.1 uncultured beta proteobacterium
AGTGTGTTTAATCGTTGGGACATTATGCTCACGATTTTACGATGAAGTTGATTAGCTAGATAGGGAAATTCATTTTCCATGTCTGTGAGCCTAGCCTTGGATAATGCAAAAACTACCGAGTCTTCTTCGGCACGAACTGATGCAATACGGTGAATGTTGCTATAAAGAACAGCTTCTCCAAAAATAGAGCCAGTTGTCATCGATCTCATTCGCATGGATGAACTTTCATCGTCATTGATGAGAATAAATACATCAAACTTACCTTCCCCGATAATAAATAGCTCATCACCGTCATCACCTTGACGAATTAAATAATCGCCTTTTGAACATGTCTTTTTGGTAAAAAAAGATTTGAATTGCTCGATAGAACCTTCACTTTCAGATGGTTTAACGATACTTTCCCAGTCAAGCTCAGTTTTTTCTTGGGGCGATTCTAAGTATTTTCCAATGAGTAAGTTTTCAGCAGACTCAATACAAAGATCACGATCACTAAAAAATTGAAAGTTCAGTGGCGTGGCATTTTTTAGCGTTATCTGGTCTTTTAGTGACGATTTCAGACGAGAAATAAGAATTTCACAGGAATTTTCTTTGCAAAATAGATCAATTTTATTGATGACTGAAAGTGCTGAGGAATCAATGGCTTTAACTTTAGACATATCTAAAATAAAAGTATTAACCCCTGATTTCGAGAGCAATTGAATCCGTTCATAAATCGAGTAGACCGAACCAAAAAATAAGAAACCATCAATTTTTAAATACTTGATCTGATGACCATATTGGTCGAGTAAAGCAACTACGGCCTGTGAGCGGTCTACACTGCTTCTAAAGTCTACATCATTAAGCTCTAAGGTAATAATTTTTAATTGGCTATAGTTCCAAACAAAAAAGGTCAGACAGAGCATGAGACCAACAGCCACCCCAGACAAGTAACCAATTATGGACATGATTAATGTAATAGAAAAAATAATGAGATAGTCAATTCTGGAGAACTTTTTAAATCCTTTAATTAGCCACTCATCTAGTAGACTGACTCCCATGCATAATAAAAGAGCTCCAAGAATCGGTTTGGGGACATATTCTAAAACTGCAGGCCCTACAATTAGAAAGACAAAAATCAAGCTATAGGAAATATAACCAATCCAACGGCTA
Organism: uncultured beta proteobacterium; assembly: GCA_903875135.1. Taxonomy (GTDB): domain Bacteria; phylum Pseudomonadota; class Gammaproteobacteria; order Burkholderiales; family Burkholderiaceae; genus Polynucleobacter. The sequence continues at coordinate 1,150 of CAIQUZ010000031.1, forward strand.
TGAACTTTCATTTGTTTTCCTAGCAGCGAGGCTGACAGAGCGGGGAAATTCACCCCACCACCTAAAGCGCCACCGACGATATTGGCAATACCAACTACTTTTAATTCTTTATTGAAGTCAAATTCAGAATTAGAGGCGACTTCTAATCCTGAGAGATTTAATAAAAAGGCAACAATACTCACAATCGTGATGGCAAAAAAGGTGAGAGCGTTTTCTAAGATAAACAGCCAAGCTTTTGCGGGAATATCGAACCAAAAGTAAATAGAGCTTGAACCGCTATTGCCGCCTTTAGGAGTAAGAAGCCAACCTTCTCGTTGCAATTCTTCGATGGGGATTTGTTGCCAGATAAAAATGAGATTAAGCACCACAGCGCTTGCTATCAGGATGAACGGAAATACGAGTTTACTTTTGAAGCGCGGTGGTATTTTTAACAGCATGATAGAGATCAGAACACCTGTAAAAAGAAGTGGTCCACCGACTCGATTAAAACTCTCTAACAGATTGCCTAGATGAATAATAGATATCTTATGGTTCGCTAAAACGGACAATCCAGAAAGGGTAATGAGAAGGCCTGATCCAGCAAGAAAACCGCCAATGACAGGAAAAGGAATAAATCGCACAATACGTCCTAATTTCCAATGACCTAAGGAGTAAAAAATGCAACCTGTGAAGATGCTAGCGATCGCTACTGCAGCAAGAATAATTTCAATCATCAATTCTTGAGAAGGATTTTTTGCTAGAACGACCAGTGCAAAGATACTAATTAATACAGCTGGTCCGTCCTGTGGTTGTGAAATGATATTTTTAAAATCACTCCATTTAGTAACGATGATGCCAGCAACCATCGCACCAATCATGAGAGAAAATAACAAGTGTCCCTGATCATTGAGGCTGGCTGGCATGATGAGTAGCGCTAGTGCAGCGATACCAAAAACCGTCCGCAATCCTCCGATGAAGCCAGCGATGATGAGTTCCATAAAGTCTCTTTGATGATTTAGTATTAACCAATTTTAATCGGTTCAATGATTTTCTTGAGGCTTTATTAAGGCACCGATATGGTGCATTAAACACTTTAAGTTCACAAACCACAAGTTTCCTCCCGAATATCTGTTGGAGTAAACCCTAATAAAGATTAGTCTTAATCTACTAATACATTCAAACATTCAGCTTGGTGTTTGAGTCTTTTTAACCAATTTATTAGGCTAATGATGCCCATTCATGGTGTTCTCAACCATTTAAAACGATGAGTTTTACTCTTTTTCAAATACTCAATGGGTTAATCATTGCCACTCTACTTTATATTGTGGCAAGTGGCTTTACGCTCATTTTTGGATTGATGAGAATTGTTAATCTTGCGCACGGAGCAATGTACTTACTTGGTGGTTATGTCGCCTATTTTGTGACTACGAGATTGAGTCAGTGAGACATTAAAAACTGTTCGATATCCTGCTTAAATTGTTTCCATTCTTGGGTAGATGGAGTATTGGCTGAGTTCGACACAATCGATGCTTCCACATCACTTCTTCTGAATTGAATAAATTCATAAATATTTTTAATGGTTGGTTCATCAAAGCAGATATAACCACAAAGATTTTTAAAATGATTGGCATAGTGGATAAACATCATGAATTTAAACTTTGAGGGTTCTGATTCGAATTCGGGATTAAATTCTGAAAAGATCAAAATTGTGTATTCAGTGATATTGCTGTGATAGCTAATTTCAGTGGTTCCTGGAGGTAAGTCTGTATCCATTTCATAGGCACTTTTAATGTATGCATAACTCGCTTGATCAATTTCTAGAACACTTGTTTTGCCGATGATGGTTTTGTCGTATGCCCCATCAGAGGATTGAACGATAGCTGAAAATACGTCAGTATATTTTTGTAGGTAATCTTTGATTTTTAGGATTTGGCTTTTATGTTCAAGATAAGCGGCAGATCCAATTTGATCATCGCTAAAAACATGATCGATATAGGCGGGTGAAAACATAAAGGGCGTCAGAGTAGTAATATGCGCTTTAGATGTTTCATGAGAGTAAATATTGATTTGTTCTGAAAGTAGTTTGATGCAGCTTTCTAAATCAGTGAAGTGTAGGGTTCTAATTGTTCCATAGCCTCGAATCCAGGTAATAATTTGATCACGAACTAAATAAATAATCAGACCTGATAAGCCAGTGACAACGACACCATTCGACAGTACATTAAAAGAATCGATGAAGACGATACTGATAACGTGGTCATTTCCATAGTGATTTTTGAGGATAAAAAATACATATTTTAGTAACAGATAGATAAGGACAATCAAGACGGAAATCAATCCAAGTCGGTTGCTAATAAAAACACCAATACGGTCTTTTGTCTTTTGGCTGAGAGGCTTAATTTTTTTCAATGATTGACTTTCAATGCGATATTCATTGGACTAAACCGGTTTTTTGTTCTAGATCCATGAGTTAGTCTTGTTGATCATTGATATGTAGATCCGGAAATAGAACTTCTGTAAAACCGAATTGGGTAAAGTCTTTCACTCGCATGGGGTAAAGTATACCGATCAGATGATCGCATTCATGTTGAACCACTCGCGCGTGAAATCCTTCCACGACACGGTCAATAATGTCACCATATTGATTCAGCCCTTGATACCGAATCTTTAAATATCGGGGTACTTGACCGCGCAGACCTGGCACAGATAAACAGCCTTCCCAGCCACTTTCTTGCAGATCCCCTAAAGGCGTGATGATGGGATTGATAAGTATTGTTTGGGGAACTGGGAGCTCTTCAGGATACCGTTGATTTTTTTCAAAACCAAAAACCACGATTTGTTGTGAGACCCCAATTTGAGGCGCAGCCAAACCAGCGCCATTGGCTGCGTGCATGGTGTCGAGCATATCTTGAATTAAGGATTGCACAGTTGGGGAGTGGATTTCTTCTGAGGGCACGCTTTGTGCGATATTGAATAAAAGGGGTTCTCCCATTTTTAGAATATGACGAACACTCATTTTTGCCATTCCATCATGAACTGCTGTAATTTATGTGGTTTTGTCTCAAACTTTGTCATAATGACCTCATGCACAATTTGTTATTCAAAGAATAAGAGGGTTTGATGCTTCCGACAAAAAACCATTTTTCTAAAATACTCATTATATCGGTCATCCTATCAGGGCTATTTTGGCTATTGGGTTTTTATCTGGC
>CAIQUZ010000032.1 GCA_903875135.1 uncultured beta proteobacterium
AAAAATTTTGCTACGAGTATTTCTCCATGGATTGTTACGCGACAAGCACTGGATCCTTTCAGAAAACCATGGAACAGGAGCGAAAGAGACCCTCAACCTTTAGCGTATTTAGAGAGTAAGCCGAATCGCACGTCAGGAGCCATAGAGATTCAGTTAGAGGTCTATTTACTAACGGCTCAAATGCAAGAGAACAATTTGCCTCCACAAATGATCGTGAATTCAGAGTTTTCCAAATCCGCCTACTGGTCAGTTGCACAACTGATCACGCACCATACGAGTAATGGCTGCAATCTCAATGCCGGTGACCTAATGGGTACTGGTACTTTATCAGGCCCTACGGCCCAAGAAGCGGGCTCTTTATTAGAGTTATCTCGTGGCGGAAAAGAGCCAATCGAACTCGCTCATGGAGAAAAAAGAAGCTTTTTAGAGGATGGTGACACGGTTATTTTTAAGGCGTATTGTGCGACAGAAGGCCACGTTCGGATCGGTTTTGGAGAATGTCGGACGCTTATTGTTGCTTAAAATCATTGGCGATGACTTGTTTAATTCCGAGTTCAGTTTCTATCCAGGTCTGCTCAAAGCCCAGGAATAATTCTTTTAGTGGAGTCATCGGATCTTCTGAAAGTTGCAGTTCTATTTTTTGACAATAATCAACAATCGATTGCACTCCGATAAAAGAAGCGGCACCCCTTAACGAATGAGACATTTCCTTAATACGCGTAGGATTCCCTTCCTGGAAAGCCAGTATTAACTTTTCTTTACCAGATATTGTAGGATCCAAAAACGAGTGGAGTAACGCAATGATTTGCTGCTTAGACATGAACTTGCGTAATTCATTGAGTTTAAAGGGATTGATGACGATCATAACGTAAATAGGTAAAGTGAAGAAGAAATAGTTTTATCTACACAAATTATTAAAAACATAATTAATCTTAAACTATTCGTTAATAAAGTTAAAGAGCTTCGTTGTAAACGATGATAAAAGTGCATCCATCACTCGATACTCTTCATGCGATTTAACGCGTCTCGGACAATTCAGTTGCTTTGGATGAGCCTAATATTTTAATGGTGACACGTCGATTGTGATAGCGGCCTTCATCGGTCAGGTTAGTATCGATGGGTTGATTCGCGGCAAACCCTACAGCCGACAATTGGTTCTCAGGAACACCATTAGCAATTAAACCTCTGACTACGACGCTAGCTCTCGCTGAAGAGAGCTCCCAATTCGAGGGATATATACCGGTATTGATTTTATTGTTATCGGTATGCCCCTCAACTTGGATTTGGTTGGGATATTTTTTCAGGATGTGTGCTATTTGAGCGAGATCTTTATCAAAACTAACTTCGATTAAAGCCTGCCCTGATTTAAAGAGCAGACTATCGTTAATTTCAATACTGATACCACCTTTGTTTTTGATGATTCGTACTTTATTATCAGCAAGTAGAGGAGCCAAATCATTCTTTAGGGCCGCGCTGAGTTCAATGAGATTTTCTTCTTTGGTTTTGCTTGATTCGATCATTGAATTGAGTTGTGAAGACTCTAGTAAGCCTTTTGTTTCTTTTTCTTGGGTGTTTAGAGCCACTTTGAGAGATTCAGACAAAGACTTCAATTTAGATTCTTCGACATTTGAAACGGCGTACATCACAACAAATACAGCGAAGAGTAGTGTGATGAAATCTGCGTAAGGTAGGAGCCACCGATTAACGTCATCTTCATCATGTAAGAAGTCATCAGGGTCTTTCACGTTATTCATCATCCGAATACCATTGACTCTTCATGTGTTCTTTAATGAGATAAGGGTGATCTCCTTGAGCAATATGTGACAGTGCTTTGGCAATCATTTCACGCTTGAGGATTTCGTGACTTAAAGAGTATTTTAATTTATTAGCAATGGGTAAAAAGACGAGGTTGGACAGACCGACACCATAGAGTGTTGAGACAAAGGCAATGGCAATACCGCTGCCGAGTAATTCCGGCTCACCTAAATGGCTCATGACACGAATCAGTCCCATCACAGCGCCTAAAACACCAATTGTTGGCGCATAACCACCTGCGGCTTCCCATACTTTTATGGCTAATTTACTAGCCCGTTCATAGCTAGCGATATCGGTACGTAAGATTTCCAAGATTTTTGGCCGAGACTTAAAGTCGGAGAGTAAGATCAGCCCTCGAGAAATAAAAGGTTCTTCGGTTTCATCTAGGTGGAGATCTAATTTATGCAGACCCTCAATCTTGGCGGTAGTTGCCCAAAGATCGATCGAGGCAATCAAATCATCATAAAAATCTTTATCTGGCGTAAAAGCTCTTTTCATTAAGCGAATCGCGCGCAGAACTCTTGGAATACCAAACTGAAGAATCACCGCCCCTGCTGTACCACCAATGGTGACTAAAAACGCAGTTGGCTGGATTAATGATTGGATTAATCCACCTTCGATTACATGGCTAGCAATGATTGCAGTAATTGCAATCAGAAGACCAATTAAGCTTCCCCAGTCCATTTCTGGGCCCTTAAAATACCACGCATCCGAGCAATTGCTTGGCTGTGTAATTGAGAAACTCGTGATTCGGTAATACCCATAACGGCACCAATCTCTTTAAGATTGAGCTCTTGTTCATAGTAAAGACCCATTAATAATTTTTCACGATCTGGCAAATTATCAATGGCTTTGATGACAGCAGCCCTGAATCCTACATTAATCAGGGCTTGTAAAGGGTCTTGTGAGGAGTCTGAATAGAATCGATCGAGGAAGTGGTCGGCACTATCTCCATCACTATCATGAAAATCATCAAAATAGATGAGTTGATGACCAGCGCCATCAGTCAAGATTTGTTGGTACTCTGCTAAAGAGAGCTTCATTTTTTTAGCTGCTTCAGACTCTGTCGGCGGCCTAGCTAGCTCTTGCTGTAATTCGTTTAGAACCATCTCCACCTTACGCATATTTTTTCGGATACCGCGTGGCATCCAATCACTTTCACGTAATTGGTCGAGCATAGCGCCGCGGATACGCTGGACGGCATAGGTTTCAAATTGCGCTAGTGCAGTTTCTTCATATTTAGACAGAGCGTCTAGCAAGCCAATCATACCTGCTTGAATTAAGTCATCGACTTCTACATTAGGCGGCAATTTTGCTTTGAGTTGATGAGCTAATTTTTTCACCAAATGCATGTGCTCTTTGAACACGAGATCACGGTCGGCACGACCTTTCGCATCGTACATATTAATGTTCCAATATAAGGTGGTTTAAATTTGACATCGGTGGCGCAATCATATTTGTTGCAGGGTTTCCGAGTAATTGGTTCACAACAGCACGGAATGCCGTTGAAGCTTTTGACAGAGGGAAAGCGTCTATAATCGCTTGCCCCAATTGAGTCGCTCTTGCAAGGTGATCATCTTGTGGGATTGCGCCTAAATATTTGATGTTCATGGATAAATATTGTTTAGCTGCACTTGACATGTTTTTATGAACTAGTTGTGATTGCGATTCATCAGCATTGACAACCATCAACGCAACGTTTCGTCGCCCAATCATATGGCAAACGTGTTTGATGTAGCTATAGCCTTTTTTAATAGAATGCGAGGTATTCGAGACGAGTAAGATAATCTCGCTATCCGAGAATTCTGGTATTAAAAAAGGATTATCTAGCCCAAACTCTGTATCAATTAACCAAATATTGGAGTCCGTTGATAAATCTTGAATCATTGATGAAAGTTTCTGGATCCGAGACTGCGTATCGAACATCTGTTGGGTTGGTTCATTGGACAGTTTGCTAATCCGACCACCTTGAACATATTCATAAAAACCGCGATGTAAAGGCTGGTCCTTAAAGGCTAGGTCCCATAAATCTAATTTTTGACACTGTTGAGTTCGGGCACTAATCCCGCCTTCGTCGATTCTCGTGTCGAGGATATGGGCAAAGCTTCCTGTGTGAATAAATGAGGAGGCTAAGTTGAGTAGAAGGGTATTTTTCTGTGAAGCGGGAATGGCAGACAAAATAACATACTTATGCACTTGGGTTTTACCCAGCATCCGGCGCAAGCCGGCAGCTTGATCATTAATTGGGCTAGGCAACATAAATACCTCTCACACTTACATCCTCACGAGCGGATTTGGTAGACATTAACGTTGAAAGTTCAGAATCTTCAAAGTGGTTTGAATCTACAAAATCTAATTTTTTAAATGTTTCTTCTACTAAAGATTTAGCACTAGCAACTGCTAAGTCTTCTGGAACACGTTGTCCAGTTCCCACATAGAATAACCTTAATTTTTGACGAAGTACAACATCAATCGTATGACTTAGTACAGCAGCCTCATCGAGCTTCGTTAAAATACATCCTTCTAGACCGGAGCCACGATAAGCCGTAACGACTTCATTGAGCGTTTCCATATTACTTGTTGTGTTCAAACACAACAAGCGTTTGACAGGGAATTTGGTGCCATTGAGCATGGAGATTTGTTCAGTAACCATCTGATCACGTTGACTCATGCCAACGGTATCAATGAGGACCATATGCTTGGACTTTAATTCTTCGAGGGCGATTCTTAAATCTACTTCATCTTTCACGGAATGTACCATAACACCCAGAATCTTTCCATAGATTCGTAGCTGTTCATGAGCGCCAATTCTATAACCGTCAGTGGTGATCAAGGCTAGATTCTTTGTGCCATGACGCATGACGTAACGAGCAGCTAATTTAGCTGTTGTGGTGGTTTTTCCAACACCGGTTGGACCCACTAAAGCATAAACCCCACCTTGGTCAAGAAATTGATCTTCTTGACCAATGGTGGCGAGATTGCGAATGAGTACATTTTTAGACCACTGTAAACCTTCTTCGAGGTTCATCGTGGCAGGGGTATTATCGGATAAATAACGCGCCAAAGTGGCACTGAAGCCTAAGTTGAGCAACTCCCTCAAAACGCCATTCTTCGTTGGAGTTTTTTGTTGATTACCGGCCCAGGATATTTCTGCAATTTGAGATTCTAATGAGTTACGCATTGCTTTAAGTTCACCCATTAACTCTGAAATATCGGGCATGACTTTTGTATGGTTCAGGGTTGATAGGGGTTGCGCAGGTAGGAGTCGTGATTCAGAACGTAAAACGGGTGGAGAAATTGCTGGTTCTGTGCTTTCGATGATGCCATTAAAGTCTTGAGAGCTACAGGCCAGTATTTCAATACCTTGTGCCACGGTGCGATTGGAAAGTATCATGGCTTCAGGCCCCAACGCCATTCGCACTAGTCCTAAGGCTTCACGCCCATTGATACCTATAAAACGTTGAACTTTCATCCAAAGGCTCCTACGAGGTTGGTTACTATAATTGATCTGTTATCCGGTAATTCTGCTTGAGAAAGAACGCGTAAATGGGGGAGATTTTTACGTAAAAATCTTGCTAAGATACCTCTTAGTTGATGTGGCACGAGCAGGACTGGTGTATGACCTAGTTGTTCCTGTATCTGCGTGGCTTCAGTAGCTTGCCGCACTAAGGTATCTGCCAGACCCGGCTCTAGACCAGCATCAAGGTTGTTGTTTGTTTGTAAATTTTGTAAAAGAAGTTTTTCCAGCTGCGTATCTAATGTCATGACCGGCAGTTCCGCATTGCCTGGCGCTAACTGTTGGACGATGGATCTACCAAGCGCAATACGAACTTGTGATGTCAAGTAGTTTGGATCCTGAGATTGGGTGGATAGCTCAATGAGTTTTTCAACAATCGTAAACATATCTCTAATCGGAACTCCTTCGACCAGTAAATTTTGTAGCACTTTATGAACAACGGTTAAAGGCAATGATTTTGGCGTAAGGTCTTCAGCCAACTTTGGAACTTCTTTATTGAGATGATCGAGGAGGGCTTGAATTTCTTGGCGGCCTAATAGCTCAGCTGCGTGCATAGAGATTAAGTGGTTCAAATGCGTTGCAATGACAGATCCAGCATCAACGACGGTGTAACCTAAAGCCTGGGCCTGGTCTCGAATGCCTTCTTCAATCCAAATAGCTGGCAGACCGAAGGCGGGATCTGTCGTCGGATTACCTGGTAAATCTCCTGAAACCACACCAGGATTAATCGCCATAAATTGTCCAACATGCGCTTCACCGGTACCAATTTCAACACCTTTTAAGGTAATACGATAGGCGGTTGGCCGTAGTTCTAAGTTATCCCGAATATGCACTGATGGAGGTAAAAACCCGATTTCTTGAGCAAACTTTTTACGAATGCCTTTAATCCGGCTGAGTAATTCGCCATTTTGATTTTTATCCACTAAAGTAATTAAGCGATAACCAACTTCTAGACCTAAGGTTTGGATTGGAGTGACATCCTTCCATGTTGCTTCTTCCAAATCAGACGGAGTCGTGGGAGCTACAATGGGTTTCTCGGCTTCTTTTTCTACGGCCATTTTCTTCGCAAAGTAGTAGGCTGCTCCACCAAGAATTGCTGCGAAAAGAATAAATGAAAGATGAGGCATTCTAGGGATGAAGCCCATGACGCCAATAATGCCTGCTGTAATGTAAAGAACTTGAGTCCGTTTAAAAATCTGATTGACCAATTGATTACTAATATCTTGATCACTGGCTACGCGTGAAACCACTGCACCAGCTGCCAATGAGATGATGAGTGATGGTATTTGCGCAACAAGGCCATCACCAATCGCCAGCAGAGTATAGGTTTCTAGGGCTCTAGAAAAGTCCAAATTATGTTGCATGGTACCAACGAGTAAACCACCAATCATATTGACAACCGTAATCACAATACCGGCAGTTGCATCACCACGGACATATTTACTCGCACCGTCCATCGCGCCATAGAATTCGGCTTCTTGTGCAACTTCAGTTCTTCTTTTACGTGCGTCGGCTTCACCAATGAGACCGGCATTTAAATCCGCATCAATCGCCATTTGTTTACCAGGCATTGCGTCCAATGCAAAACGTGCGCCAACTTCCGCAATACGACCCGCACCTTTTGTAACAACCACAAAGTTAATAATGGTCAAAATGATAAAGACAACAGTACCGACTAAATAATTACCACCGATCAGAAAGTGGCCAAAAGCTTCAATGACTTTACCTGCAGCGTCTGGTCCAGTATGACCCTCGGTTAATACGATACGCGTCGATGCAACGTTGAGTGATAAACGTAGCATCGTTGTTACTAAGAGGACTGATGGGAAAGCCATAAAGTCCAGTGGTCGAACGGTATAGAGTGCCGTTAATAAAACAATAATGGACAGTGCGATATTAAATGTAAAGAAGATATCTAGAATAAATGCTGGTACAGGTAAGACCATTAACATCAAAATCATAATGACAATAAAAGGCGCTGTCAGTGCCTTTGCATTAAGATTTCTCATGATTGCTTTATAGTCCATTAGGCAGCCTCAGTCAGTGTTGCATCCGGCGCTAGAAACTCATAAGGATCTAGTCCAGGTGGGAGCTCTAATAAGTCTGGCAAACTTGGTTGGAATTCACCCGTCTGTTTGAAAACACGCAACTGATGAACATAGGCTAAAACTTGTGCCACCGCATTGTAAAGACTCGGAGGTATCTCTTCATCAACATCCGTCATTTTGTAAAGTGCTCTTGCGAGAGGGGGTGCTTCAATGGTCGTTACACCGTGCACTTTCGCGATTTCCCGAATCACCATCGCTACTTCGTCAACGCCTTTAGCAACAACAATCGGAGCATGGTTCGCATTTTCAGGATAGGAGAGGGCGATGGAGAAGTGAGTTGGGTTCGTGACGACAACATCGGCGGTTGGTACTTTGGTCATCATTCGACGACGCGCCATTTCGCGTTGTTGTTGGCGTATTTTTGCTTTTATTTCAGGGTTACCTTCAGACTCTTTTGACTCGTCTTTGACTTCTTGCTTCGTCATTTTTAATTTTTTGTTATAAGTCCATAGCTGATAGGGGACATCGATCATACTAATAATGGCGAGTGTTCCAACAAGTACGGTGAAGCTTAGAAGAATAAGTTCTATTTGATTTGCTCCGCCCGCCTCGATAGGTTGGCTCATGAGCGACATCACATCTTGCAAATGTGATTGAATCAGGTACCAAGCCGCAAGACAAATAAAGATGACTTTTGCGATGGCTTTTAATAACTCAACGAGAGAGTTGATCGAAATAATTTTTGCCAGGCCACTCATTGGATTTAATTTCCCAAAATTTGGTGCTAAATTACTCATGGTAAATGACCAGCCGCCAATCAGAAGTGGGGTAATTAGAGCTGTCATTATCAAGATACCGATGAATGGGCTAAAAGTAATCATTAAGTCTTTTACTATCAATGAGTAATTGATCATAATTTGTTCGATATTAAAGCCAGGAATTTCTTTAAAGCTGAGGCTTTCTTGCATGGTCTTCTTTAAACTAGCAATCATCGAATTGCCCACAATCCAAAAACCAGCGGTAGCTGCTGCTAGGATTGAAAAAGTAGCGAGTTCTTTAGAGCGAGGAATATCACCAGCTTCTCGAGCTTTTTCTATTTTCCTCGGCGAGGCCGATTCGGTTTTTTCCAAATCGCTTTCTTCAGCCAACTTCTTCTCCTTAACAAATCATCTGCGGTAAAACAATGATCAACAAATAGATTATTAAGGAAATTAGAACGATTTAAACTCTGAAAAACTAGGGATATTGACTGCAATTCAAGACTTCAATGTGAAGTCTGAAAAATTTAGTCTAAGAGTTTGTTTTTAATTGCAAAACTGATGAGTTCTGAATTATTTTTGAGCTTGAGTTTCTGCAAAATGCGACTTCTGTACATACTAATCGTTTTGACGGATAAAAATAGTTTTTCAGCAATATCCGAGACGGTAAGGCCTGAAGCCAGCATTTTTAGGGTTTGGAACTCTCTAAAAGAAAGCTTATCTTGGGGATTTCCTTCATCCCCGGAATGAATCCGGTCGGCGATCAGTTGAACCATGGTGGGACTTAAGTACTTTTTACCACTTAAAATCGTTTGAATCGCTTCTAGATACTTTTCAAATGATTGATTTTTATTTAAATACCCGGATGCACCTGCTTTGATGGCGTGAACGGCATATAAATTTTCATCATGCATCGAGAAAATCAGAATCGGTAATTTAGGCAGTTCTTTTTTGAGGTGTTTTACTAGTTCGATACCATTCGTGTTGGATAGGCTGATATCTAACATTAATAGATTGGGTTTGGAGTTCAGGCACATTTCTAATACGTTATTGGTACCATCACTTTCGGCGATGAGTTCAAGATGTTCATTGGCATCAATCAGGGTCTTTAGCCCTTGGCGTACGATAGCGTGATCGTCTACTACAGCAATTCTATGCATCGAACCTAACATAAATCCCTTTTTGCGCCAAATTAACTTACAAAATAAATAGACAAATACCAATACTTTATATTATTAACCACGAATATTAAATTTTGAAGTATTTGCAACTTCGCTACCTGGCCCATAAATACTTTGAGTTGGGTCTTTGCCAACTAACAGTTGCAAAGCTGCTCGGTTCGCTAAAGTCAACTGCTGGATCATTTTACCGTTAATCAAATTGATGTGTTGGCACTTGCGTAAAGTCTGTAGCAAATTTTCCCAGATTTGGTGCAATTCAGGAAGTTGTTGTTGTTTGATCCAGTGACCGATTTGCGGCTCATTTCTGGGTAAACCGATATTGGAGAGTTTCTTTTGGCGAATACTTTTGAGGTTTAAAAACTTTAAGATTAGATTATTTTTATTAGAAGTAATTGACGGGATATGTTGAATATCTTGTTGCGACAAGGCTCCCTCTTCCTCAGTTAGTAAGGAAAGGAGCTCTATTGAGAGTTCTAACTCCTTCTTAAAATGCTCAAGAAGGAGCTTTTCATTGTCATTCAAGTTGTAGTCTTGAATATTTACGCTTTGTTTGAGCGGGATTGAATCATATCCTTCACAGATGCAATCAAGCCATCGGCAACATTTTCAGCGCTGACCTGAAAAGTACCTGACGCGATAGCAGCCTTGATATCAGCAACCTTTTTCGCATCAAAGACAGCGCTTGATGAGGATGTAGAAGCCAGGCTTTTAGCATCTTCAGAAAGACGTACTTCATCGCTGGTACTTGTCACATCATTAGTGCTGTCAACAGATTTTGCTGATTTAGCAGTGCCAGATCCAACCTTTGCGCTAGGGATATTAGCAACTAATTGATCGATTTTCATCATCTTCTCCAGTGGTAAAACATTATTTCTTAATTAGTATTACGACTTACTTCAGGAAACCTTTAGCTTTATTTTTAAAAAAATGAAAATACCCTACCGAGAAACCTCTACTAGGCCTCCAGAACGGGCAATTCCGTTAATAACTTGTCCTGAGGCCATCTTCACCTGAACACTCTGTCCTAAAACAGCGCTATTCATGGCTTTACCCTCAGCGTTAATTCTAAATCCGGAGCCGCCAACTGAAATCTTGACGATTTGCCCGAAATTAATGACATATTCGTTTTTAAGGCCGGGCCCTATCATCGGAGTTCCAGCTTCTATAGTATTGATTACGGTCTTACCGACGATAAGTTGAGGGTCAGTTAGCACGCCAAAGGGTAAATTTTCAGGAAAATCTTTAGCTGCAGTTAAATCCGTATCGCGGATAACACGACCGGGCTCTAATCGTGACTTACTAATATAGTAAGTTTTCTTTTGAGAAACACTAGCGGAGAGGTAAATCGTCCAAGGTTTGGGGGCAAAGCATCTTGCTGTAACGCGAATATTGCCATTGACTTGGTTTGTATTGGAGTTGGTTAAGAATTCCAGTTTTTGACATTCTGGTAAGTCGATATCATCTTGAGGGGATTGAACGCGAATTTTTGTGTCTGATTGATTACCGAATTTATTTTGCAGATATTGTTCAGCCAGCTCTGATAAATGGTCTAAATTTTGAGAGTTAGCGTTAACTTCCATAGGGGCAATCAGGTATGACATGAATACCGTTACAAAGACTAAATCTAAAAAACATTTATAAGTTCTATACATGCTTATATTCTAAGTGAAAATAAATTCTTTGTGTATGAATTAAAGCGTGAAAGTAAGAACAAATACGGAGTCTTATTAAACATTTACTTCACAGAAATCCACCTATGATTCAAGCTATACGAATTTTTACCAATGACTTTTTATATTTTTGGGAACTTGAAAGCGAAACATGCTGAGTAAATTAGATAACGAGATTGGATTTATGGAGCAAGGCTTGAAATTGCGTTCGCAGCGTCAGCAAGTTTTAGCCACGAATATTGCCAATGTCGATACACCCAATTATAAAGCACAAGATATTGACTTTAAAGACGCCATGAAATCAGCACTTTCAAGCCCCGGTACTACATCCGGGATGGCTACTACCAATAATCGTCATATAAGTGGAACAGCGGGGGGAACTGGGGCTTCACTTGCAACAACCCAACCAAGAAAGCAGTTACAAAACAATGCTGATGGTAATACGGTTGATATGAATGTGGAAACGGTGCAATTTACTGAGAATGCTTTGCAATATGAAACCTTGGTCTCCATGATTAATGGACAGTTTAAGAATCTTAATAGCGTTATTCAAGGATAAAAGTCATGTCACTACTTAATGTTTTTCAAATTTCAGCATCTGGCATGTCCGCGCAGTCGTTACGTTTAAATACGGTGGCTAGTAATTTAGCCAATGCTGATAGTACGACGACACCGGGCGGCGCAACTTATAAAGCAAAGCAAGTGCAATTTTCAGCAACAAAATTACCGAACAGTAATGCAGTTGGGGTCAAAGTGGATAAAGTTGTTGAAGATACAGCCCCTGCGAAATTGGTGTACATGCCAGGTAATCCTCAGGCGGACGAGAAGGGTTATGTAGCAATGCCCAACGTTAATCCTGTGGAAGAGATGGTCAATATGATGTCAGCGTCACGTTCTTATCAGTCCAACGTTGACACGATGAACGCGGCTAAATCGATGTTATTAAAAACTTTGACAATTGGTCAATAAGGAATAAATTATGTCTACCCCTATTATTACGAATAATAATTTTACGGTTACAAAGACTGCGACGCCGACGGCGGGAACTGCCACATCATCCAGTTCTTCTGCAGCTGCCAGCCTAGCTTCTTCGCAAGATACTTTTTTAAAGTTACTTGTCACGCAAATGCAAAATCAAGATCCGTTAAATCCAATGGACAACTCACAAATGACGAGTCAGATTGCTCAGTTAAATACTGTGCAGGGGATTAATCAGTTAAATGCGACGGTCAATGGTTTACAAGCACAAATGCAAGCATCACAAAATTTACAAGCCACGAATTTCTTGGGCTCTACTGTGATGGCGCCGGGCAGTAACCTGAATGTGGCTGCCGACGCGAATGGCAAAGCTATTGTGCCAGTGCAGATGGGAGTGGATTTGCCATCGACTACAGATTCAACCTTAGTCGTTATCAAAAATAGCTTGGGTGGTGTGGTCAGGACATTTAATATCGGCACTGGAAATGCGGGTACCAATGCAATTACTTGGGATGGCAAAGACGATAACAATAACTTGGTCGGGCCAGGTAAATATACATTCTCTGTCAATGCAACAGTCAATAACAACGCAGTCACTGCAACAAATCTTTCTTACGGTAGAGTCACCAGCATTTCGATGAGTAGCACTGGTGTCAAATTAAACACAGATAACTTGGGCGCAGTTGATGTCAGCGGCGTTCGTCTTGTACAGTAATTTTTAAAATTTTAGGAGAATTTTCATGGCATTTTCAATTGATCCATCAGCTTTAAATACCGCGGCGAATCGTCTTGGTGTTATCGGTAATAACGTCACTAACTCTGGTGTAAATGGCTATCAAAGCTCAGACTTTTCTGAAGTTTTATCATCACAAGGAAACGGTTCTGGGACAAAGGTATCTGGCTCAAGACAGCTTTTTTCGCAAGGTCAAGTACAAACCTCAGCGAATACGCTCGATATGGCGATTAATGGTAAAGGTTTTTATCGTGTTCAAAGATCTGACGGTAGTTTTGGTTACACGCGCAGCGGTTCTTACAACTTAGATAAGGTTGGCAATATTGTTGACCCAGCTGGAGATCTCCTTACTGGTTATCTGCCTGATGCTGCTGGAACTGGTATTAGTGTTGGTCTTCTGAAAAGTCTTACTGTAGATACCAGAAACTCAGTACCCAAGGTAACGACGGCTGCGACGCAAAACGTCTTGCTAGATTCACGTCAGACTTCAGTTGCCTCGGCCTCGTTACTCACGCCTGCCGGACTTGTGTATCAAAAGACGATGCAAATGTGGAATGTTGCTAATAATAGTCCATCGGGTACGCCCCCTACGATTACTGACTTGGCGGCTGTAGCAACAAATGAACTTAAACAATTAACGAGTTCACAAGCTGGTGCTGGAGCATCGGTAGGC
Source organism: uncultured beta proteobacterium (assembly GCA_903875135.1). Taxonomy (GTDB): domain Bacteria; phylum Pseudomonadota; class Gammaproteobacteria; order Burkholderiales; family Burkholderiaceae; genus Polynucleobacter. Next base: position 13,374 of record CAIQUZ010000032.1, read on the forward strand.
ATTAACGAACTTCCTGATGTGTTGGACACTATTAGTCGATTAAAGGATTATTACTCTGATCGGTCAATCGTCCCATCGGGTGATGTGTTAAAATCAGCCGCTTTTACAAAAGACTTAAATGCTATATTAGCCAGAGTATTGCCTGACACTGGCGGAACATATCCTTCGTCTATTGTGCCCCTGACCGGTTATGCCAGCGCAATAGCAGCTGGGCCATATAACGGTGGTGCTATAAATTTTGTTTCCGGCCCACCGGCGGCTCCTTTAACTGGAAAAAATATTACCTCCTCAAATGGCGTTGCGACTTTTCATCTGCCGGATTCAACTTCTTATACTGGGGCCGCCTATACATTTACAACGCCGGATGCCCAATTCACACAATTTGAGACGCAAGGCGTATACGACCAACTTTTTCCTCAAAACTTAACATTCCCAACGTTAACTGGGAATGTTTCTGTTGAAAGCGCGAATGCTGGTCTAGATGGGGGAATAGGTTACTCAACTGCAGCCACGAATGTTAAAGACTTTAGTATCGGAGATTCCTCTACTTATACAAGTACGACCCTCAGCACCATTTATGACAAGCAAGGTAAAGACCATACATTACAGACCTACTATGTGAAGAGGTCTGCTGATCAATGGGATATTTACTCAGCTGTTGATGGTATTGGCACGAATATGGCTGTTAGGACTGCTGATCCACTCGCAACTCCGCCCGTAACTGCGAAGTCATTTTATTTTCCAAACTTTACGGTCAATTTTGATCAAACTGGAAATTTACAAAGTGTTGGTCAATGGACTGCGCAAGGAGGTGATCCTAATACTGCATTTGTCCCACCGACTGCTGATAATTACACTGCGGTTGATCCAAGAATTGCACCAGTTAAATATGAGCTTACTTATACAGATGGCTCGAATTTACCCCAAACATTTAGTTTGGATATTACAAAAACTCAGCAATATGCAACTGACTTTTTGGCAGCAACGCAGCAAGATGGATTTCCGACAGGTCAATTCCAGAATGTGACTGTGGATAAAGATGGTAAGTTGTACGCGCACTATTCAAGTGGCGCATCTAACATTGTTGGTCAAGTTGTTTTGGCAACATTCCCCAGTGAAACCAACCTTGCTGCCGACCGAAATAACCAGTTTGTTGAAACTGCCAAATCTGGCGCTGCTATTTACAATACGCCAGGTACTGGTGGTTCAGGGCAGGTGTTGGGTTCTTCTGTTGAGACATCGAGTGTTGATTTAACGTCAGAGATGATTAAGTTAATTTCTGCGCAAAGAACTTATCAAGCGAACTCTGAAGTGGTTAAACGTCAAGACCAGATTATGCAGACCATTATCGGTATTGGTCAGTAATCGATTTGAGATAAAGGGCCATGGATAAACTCATCTACACTGCAATGACGGGAGCCTCACAGGCTTTTGAACAGCAGGCAACGGTTTCCCAAAACCTTGCAAATGCTAGTACTTCGGGATTCCGTTCGCAAATTGATAGTTTTCAGGCAATTCCTGTCCAAGGACCTGGATCTTTAGCAACGCGCACGCAAGTTTCCAATGCGACCGTTGGGGCCGACTTTACAGCAGGCCCAATTGCTCAAACTGGACGTGATTTAGATATGGCGATTAAGGGGCCTGGATGGCTTGCTGTTCAGGCTCAGGACGGGACAGAAGCCTATACCAGAAATGGTGCGCTTGAAGTTTCCCCCACCGGAGTATTGATTACGCAGACAGGTCTGCAAGTCGTGGGGCAAGGTGGCCCTATTACAATTCCGCCGGATGCCAAACTCATTGTGGGTATTGATGGAACACTCTCAACGATTGTGCCAGGAACAGTGCCTGCAGCGGTGAATGCGTTAGGTCAAATGAAATTAGTTAATCCTCCTGAAGATAATTTAGTACGGGGTGATGATGGACTATTTCGAATGAAGCAAGGTGGATCTGCCCCAGCAGACCCTAATGTAAAAATCGTCAATGCCTCACTAGAAGGTAGTAATGTGAATTTAGTGGATTCCATGGTTAGAATGATTAACTTAGGAAGATCGTTTGAGATGCATATGAATCTATTAAAAAATGCCCAAGATAATTCGTCAAAAGCTTCACAAATTATGAACCTTAACGCTTAAAGATAGAGAGAGCAAATGATTCGATCATTATGGATTGCAAGAACGGGTATGGATACCCAGCAAACGAACATGGATACGATTACGAATAACTTAGCGAACGTCAGTACGAATGCGTTTAAAAAGTCTAGAGCCGTATTCCAAGATCTTCTCTATCAAAACGTACGTCAACCTGGCGGCTTATCTTCCGCACAGACTATTCTTCCTTCTGGTATGACCTTTGGTACGGGTGCGAGAGCCGTGGCGACTGAAAGAATCTTTACACAAGGCAATCTCCAGCAAACGTCGAATCAATTAGACTTGGCGATTCAAGGTAACGGTTTTTATCAGGTATTAATGCCTGATGGTACTTTAAGCTATACAAGAGATGGCTCCTTTCAGAAGGATAACCAAGGACAACTGGTAACTGCTGGAGGTTTTGTAGTACAGCCCGCCATTACGATTCCAATTGATGCTACATCAGTGACGGTTTCAAGAGACGGAATTATTTCGGTTATTCAACCAGGTTCAACCGTACCAAATCAATTAGGGCAGTTGCAATTAGTCTCATTCTTAAATCCTGCTGGTTTACAGGCTAATGGTGAAAATCTTTTTACAGAAACCAATGCCTCAGGGAACCCGGTTGCCAATATCGCTGGAACGAATGGTTTAGGAACGATTACCCAAGGCTTTGTGGAGACTTCCAACGTGAATGTGACTGAGGAGCTGGTCAATATGATTACCGCTCAACGTGCTTATGAAATTAATAGTAAAGCCGTCACAACATCTGACCAGATGTTGCAAAAGTTAACACAAATGTAATGCTAGGGAGATGACGCGATGACACTTGCACGGCATACAAGAAATATGATGAATCGACTGACGCTGTGCGTCATGGCGGGCATCTTGTCAGCTTGTGCCGCCGTTACTCCCACATCCATTACTCAAGGCCCATCCTCTTCTAAGCCGATCGCTGAAGTGATTTATAAAAACAACAATGGTGCAATTTATCAAGAGCGTACTTTTAGACCTTTATTTGAAGATAAAAGAGCGCGCTATGTTGGGGATACGATTACGATTGTGATGACCGAGAATACATCGGCTAATAAAAAGAATAATGCTATTTCGAATAATACGGGTAGTGTTGCTATTTCCACCAAGAATTATCCTGGCCAGGGCAGTCCTAACGATCTCGCTAATTTAAGTCCTAGCGGTGGTGGAACCCGTAAGATGGACTTTGAAGATTCAGGTGTGGCGCAAAATGCCTTCACAACAACAATGGCTGTGACTGTAAACGAAGTGTTACCCAATGGAAATTTAGTTGTTAGTGGCGAAAAACAAATTGGTTTTGATAAGAGCACTGAGTTTATCCGGTTCTCGGGTACGATTTCTCCGGCCTATATTTCTGTTGGAAACACTGTATCTTCAACTCAGGTTGCGGATGTTCGGGTTGAGTATAGAACCAATACAAACGTTGACAAATCTGTTATTGCCAACATGTTTAATCGATTCTTCTTCAGTATGCTCCCGCTATGATGAAGCAGATCAATCCTTTTTTATGGTCCCAACGACTAACGACGAATGGTTTAGTTGGGGCCTTTTTCTATTTGATGATATCCGCGCTTCCGATTGGGGCTCAAGCAGAGCGTATCAAAGATATTGCTAACGTTGCAGGGATTCGTGATAACCAATTAATGGGTTACGGGATCGTTGTTGGTTTAGATGGAACCGGTGACGTTAGTCCTTTAACGACTCAGGGGATTATCAGTGCCATGATTCAGTTGGGTGTTAAGTTGCCGCCCGGCGTCAATCTTAATGCTAAAAATATTGCAGGTGTGGCTGTTACGGCGGTACTACCACCCTTTGCACAACAAGGACAAACCTTAGACGTAACAGTTTCTTCTTTGGGAAGTGCGAAGAGCTTACGTGGCGGAACATTACTCATGACAGCATTAAAAGGTGCTGATGGCGCAATATATGCAATGGCTCAAGGAAATTTATTAGTTGGGGGTGCTGGTGCATCTGCTGGAGGAAGCTCAGTGACGGTGAACCATTTAAACGCTGGGCGTATTGCTGCCGGTGCGACAGTTGAAAAAACGGTCGACGTGGCTGTGGGTCAGGGAGATACCGTGGCTTTAGAGTTGCGTGAAGCCGACTTTACTACCGCGAGCCGAGTAGTCAGTGCCATTAATAGTCGGTTTGGTCAAAATACCGCCGCTGCCATGAATGGCCGAGTTATTATGGTGCGAGCGCCCATGGATTACGATAATCGCGTTGGCTTCCTCAGTGATTTGCAGTCTTTAACGGTTAAAACTGCAGACAATATCGCTAAGGTGGTTCTTAATGGTAGAACAGGCTCTGTTGTCATGAATCAGTCGGTAACGGTGAAAGAGTGCGCAATTGCACATGGCAACTTATCGGTTGTCATTAGTACGAACAACGAGGTAAGCCAGCCAGGTGCTTTTTCTAGTGGACAAACCGCAGGTGTAAGTAATTCCCAAATAGACATTACTGCCCAACCCGGTTTGGTCGTGCGTTTACCGAATTCGGTTTTATTAGCAGATGTGGTTAAAGCGCTGAACTCGATTGGAGCAACGCCTCAAGACTTGTTAGCCATCTTACAGGCGATGAAAGCCGCTGGTTCTTTAAATGCTGAGCTAGAAATTATTTAAGGTCAACATATGTCCAATTTTCCGATGAATACAACCGATCAGACTAATACTTTAGCCATTGATGTTAAAGGCTTGGCCAATATTAAAAATGCGGCAAAACAAAATTCGCCTGATGCATTAAAGGCCGCTGCTCAGCAGTTTGAGGGGCTTTTTGTCAATATGTTGATTAAATCGATGCGAGCAACGATACCGTCCAGTGGGTTAAATGACAGTTCTGCCCAAAAAATGTATACCGGTATGCTCGATCAACAATTAAGTCAAACGATTGCTCAGCGTGGCATTGGTCTAGCGGATATGATGGTCAAGCAATTAAAGGCACGTGAAAATACGATTGCTCCCCCCGATGCCTCTCAAATATCGAATGTGCCACAAGCGCAGTTAAGTGCAATTCCTGAGGAACAAAGCCCGATTGCACAGATGGAAAAGTATCAAAAGCAACTCGCTATAAAGGCGGCACAACAGCAGCAAAACCCTTCATTAGGAGCGAAAATTTTTGGTGGGGTAAAAGATTTTGTTCAGGCGGTTGCAGATGGAGCACAGGAAGCCAGCCAAATGACCGGTATTCCATCCGCCTTTATTACAGCCCAAGCCGCCTTAGAGAGTGGTTGGGGAAAACGGCAGATTTTAAATAGTGATGGATCAACTAGCCATAACTTATTTGGTATTAAAGCTGGTCCAGGTTGGACGGGTAAGGTCGCAAAAGTATGGACTTTAGAATTTATCAATGGTTCTTATCAGAAAGTACAGGCCAGCTTCCGATCCTATGACTCTTATCAGGAATCTTTTAAAGATTATGCAAACCTTCTCGTAAAAAGTCCTAGATATCAATCAGTTATTGCCAATGGCCAAACGGCAGCTGGTTTTGCGAACGGTTTACAGAGTGCCGGTTATGCAACTGACCCAGGATATGCTAATAAATTGAAAAGCATCATCCAAAATATTGGTGTATCTTAATAAAATATTTCTCATGTTTTTTTGAATACTGCCGTAAATGGTATGTAAGCAAGGAAAAAATAAATGACAGACATTCTCTCGATTGCAAGTACGGGTATCGCTGCGGCTCAAACGGCGATTAACGTTACTGGCCAAAATATCGCCAACGTTTCGAGCGTAGGGTATAGTCGCGAACTACTCAATCAAACGACGGCCACTGCTGGTGGTGGAACGCAGGTCGTGAATGTCAGTAGAGTTTATGATGAATTTTTAGCTTCCCAAGCCAATACGGCGACCACGACTAGTAGTAGCTCGAATGTTCAATATGCCCAAATTCAAAGTTTAAATGGCATTTTGACAGATCCAAGTGCTGGTATTTCAACAGCGCTTTCAGGATTTTTTAATTCATTACAAAATGTTGCCAACCTACCGTCAGATCTTCCTTCTCGCCAGACTGCAATTGGTATGGCTCAGAGCCTTATCGGAGCTGTAAATAATGTTCAAAAAACGATAGACGACATTAATACGAATATTAATACTCAATTGCAACAAAGTGTTACTAGGATTAACGATTATGCTAGCCAGATTTTGACATTGAATAGAGCGATTACAGGTACAACCGACTCTTCAACGTTAAATAGCTTAAAAGACCAACGAGATTCAGTGATTAATTTGTTGAGTAAAGAAATCAAAATCACGGTCAACTCCAGTAGTGGACAATATATTGTTTCTGCAGGCAATGGAATTCCTTTGTTAAATAGTTCAACAACTTTCCCCTTTGGAATACAAACCTCTGCCACCAATCCTAATAATCAGGATGTTACCTATAATGGGCAGTTTGGCGCCACTTTAAGTGCCAAAAGTATGGCTGGTGGAATCATCGGTGGCTTGCTCGATTTTAGACAAAACATACTCCGCCCAGCTCAGAATAGTGTGGGTTTAGTGGCTTTAGGCTTTGCAACAGCAATCAATAAAGCTCAAGCACAAGGAAGCTCTTTAGTATTGCCGACACCACCAGCTTTGGGACCAACGCAGGGTACTGATTTATTTTCGGTCGTAGGTTCTGGTAGTTTACCTGGACAAATATCAGTAACTGCAAGCTCCTCAAACCATGCAGGCGCACCTACAGTGACTGCATCACTTATTCATACAAATGATGTTTCTCAAGTCAAGCCAACTGATTACACTCTCACTTTCGATGGCACCAACGTATCCTTGATGAGAAATTCTGATCAGACCATCGTGGATACTAAACCAATCACCAACACACAGCCACAACTAACGGCTGATGGGATGAGTATTTCTGTGCCAATTGGAGTGAGTGTTGGGGATGCGTATATCGTTAGCCCAACCGCAGATGCTGGAAGAAATCTTCGCTTGGTGAATACTGATCCTCTAGCCATTGCCGCTGCAGCATCACCAAGCTCTGCCCTATATCAAGGTCGTACGCCACCGATAACGACGGTAAGTCCTGGTGATAACACGAATATGGCGAATATATTAGGCGTACAGACTTCCAGACTGCTTAGTAATGGAACTAATACACTCGATGATTCTTTTAATTCATTTATTAGCTCCATCGGCAGTCAAGCCCATGAACTGAAGGTGAAAAGCGATTTTGACACTACCGTTCAGATCAAGTCTTCTCAGGCTTTACAGAATGTCAATGGCGTGAATTTAGATGAAGAAGCTGCTAATTTGATTCGTTATCAGCAAGCTTACCAAGCCTCTGGAAAGGTGATGCAAATTGCCAAGCAGATGTTCGATAGTTTAATGACCATCACGCAATAATTTAGGAAATCGATCATGCGCATTAGCACCTCTAACTTTTATGATAACAGTACATTGCAACTAAATAATTTGCAAAGCACCATTACAGATTTATCGCAACAAATTTCTACGGGTAAAAAGGGAGTTACTCCTCAGGATGATCCATCGGCAGCAGTACAAATTTTAAGTTTGTCTCAAACAACATCGTTAAATGTTCAGTTGAGTAAAAACAGAGTTGCTTTAGGTAACACACTTGGCGAAGCCTCTCAAGCCATGGGGGGGATGATTAATAATCTAACTAGTGTTAATGAACAAGTCCTTTCTGCTAGTAATGGCACCTTAAATGCCGTTGATCGGGCCAACGTTGCTCAAAATTTACAGGGTTATCTTGATGGTCTTCTCGGACTTGCCAATACCAACGATGGTGCAGGGCATTACATCTTTGCAGGGTTTAATGTAGCAACTCAACCTTCCAACCCGGTGACCAATGCTACCGATATCAATACATCGATTGGGGTGGCTGCAAATAGTCCTGGAGCAACTATTACAAGCATTCAAACGGCTGCACAAAATGCCATTAATAGTAATTCGAATTTATCGGCAAGTGCAAAAACAGATGCTTTGGATACCTTAAGAACACTGGTTGCCCTGTATGCACGCTCTGATATTACAAGCGCATCACCTGTGAGTAGTTTTGCTAGCAACTTAATTGGCGCACTTTCCGTGTCGGCGGGGGCATTACCTACATTGACTTTAACCGGAATTACTGCAACAACCCAAAGCTCAGGTGTTTTACAGGCTGATGCTGGCTCAGACCCTAATAAATCCATCACAGCTTCTACTGGTGGGGTATTAAGTTTTAATTTAAGTACCATTTCTAATGGTACTACTGCGAACTCATTAGGATCCCCTACTGGATTGGTTACCGTTGGTGGAACTCCAACTCCATATAATCTGTATTCTTATAACGGAACATCTAGCTCAGCGCAGATTCAAGTTGATGTGGGAAGAACTGCTGGTCTTGGGGTCACTGTTGGAACTTTATTTGGTACGGATGCTAATAATTTTTTAAATAAACTTAGTAAAGCTATTGCTGTTCTAAAAAGTCCCACCCAAACGACAGCCGACTCTCTCACAGCGCTGCAAGATTTAGGTGGTTCTTATACGACGACACTGAATAATGTCTTACAAGCACAGTCTCAAGTTGGTATTACGCAAAATCAAATGACTGAAATTGATACTTTAAGTACAACGAAGAATAATGAAACAGCGAAAGTTTTATCTTCTTTGCAAGATACGGACTATAACAAAGCCTTATCCGATTTGGCTCATCACCAACTTGAGTTGCAAGCTGCTCAAAAATCATTCCAGCAAATTAGTAACTTATCGTTATTTAATTATATTAATTAAGTTTTCGTAAAGTTGGAGGTAATGATGCGGATGGTCTCAATTCCATCGGTCAAGTTTTTGACAAATGGTGGAAACATGTAAGGGATGCTGATGAGTAGCATCACCAATCCGATAGCCATCGTTACTGGAAATCCAATCCCAAAAAGATTCAGTTGAGGTGCGGCTTTGGTTAGGACACCAAGCGCAATATTGGTAATGAGAAGGGCGGTCACAATGGGTAAAGAAAGTTGCAGGCCAATGCTAAATATCTTTGCACCTAAATAGGCCATTTCTTTAAAGCCTTTAACATTGAGACTGACTTGATCAATGGGTACGGAATAAAAGCTATTCACCAAAGAGTCAATCACCAATAAATGCAAATCAGTATTTAAAAAGAGTAGGATTAAGACCATGGTAAGTATTTGGCTAATGACTTGAGTTTGCGCTTGAGTTTGCGGATCGTAAAAAGTAGCAAAACCCATACCCATTGACATGCTGATCAAATCACCCGTTAATTCAATCGCGGTAAAAAAGATACGCATGACAAAGCCGATGGTAATACCAATGATAAATTGATTGAATAGACTACTTAGCCCAAAAAAAGAAAAAGGATCGATAACTGCATGGTCGGGAAGAACTGGTGCGACTAAGATAGAAATTGCTAACGCCATGCCGATGCGCGCCATCATCGGAAAGCTACTTTCGCTAAAGAGCGGTGCGCTACTAAATAGGCCAAGGATGCGTGACAAAGGCCACATAAAAGAGACCACCCATGTCATGAGCTGATCAGTTGTTATTTGAACCATGTGAAATTAGGGATTAACCACCAAAATTGGCGATACTAATAATCGTGGCGCGAAAGTAATCCGTGAAGGTAGACAGCATCCAGGGGCCAGCTACAACGAGGGTTACCATGATGCCCAGTAATTTGGGGATAAAAGAGAGCGTGGCTTCATTAATCTGTGTGGCGGCTTGAAAAATACTGACAATCAAACCAACGACTAATGCAACCATCAGTAGCGGGCCTGCCATATAGATTGCGACTTCTAAGGCATGTTGTGTTAGTGCGAGAGTTTGTTCAGGGGTCAAGTTTCATCCTATAAGAAGCTTTGTGCTAAGGAACCTAATAAGAGTTGCCAGCCATCAACTAGCACAAAAAGCATCAACTTAAACGGTAGAGAAACAATGGAAGGGGGAACCATCATCATTCCCATGGCCATCAATACACTGGCCACCACCATATCGATAATTAAAAAAGGTATAAATATTGTAAAACCAATTTGGAAGGCGGTCTTTAGTTCGCTAGTGACAAACGCGGGTACAAGGATCGTCAATGGGACATTACTGGCATCTTGCAAGCTAGGCATATTGGCCATTTTGATATAAAGAGCTAAATCTGCCTGCCGGGTTTGCTTGAGCATGAAATTTTTCAGAGGCACAGTTGCTTTTTCCATTGCCTCGGTTGTCGAGATTTGATTGGCAGAAAGGGGTTGATAGGCATTTGAATAAATATCATCGATCACTGGGCTCATGATGAAAAATGTTAAAAACAATGTAAGCCCAATCAATACTTGATTTGGCGGCGAGCCTTGAGTTCCAAGAGCTGAACGTAACAGGGATAAAACGATAATGATGCGGGTAAAGCTCGTCATCATGAGGATGATGGAGGGTAAAAAAGTCAGTGAGGTGAGTAGGATTAATAGTTCAATAGACAGGGTGTAGGTTTGTCCACCACCAGGGCCTTTACCGACATTGAGTCCTGGAATTCCTTGCGCCATCACTTCAGGCGCAAAAAAAAGGCCCGCTCCAAGTACAAATAGAAAAAAGTGCAGTACTCTTGTTTTTTTCATTGAATCAAGCATTCTGATTCTTTTTCGTGAGAAGGTATGTTTTTAACCAGGACTGATTAGGGTCGGTCTGTCCCTCAGCTATTTCTGGGGGATTAGGAAGCGTCATCAAATGATTAATTGAGCTTGCTGTAATGCCTAATAAGACCCACGTACCGCCAACTTCCACCAAAGCAAGCCGCTCTTTAGAGCCCAGTGCAATGGAGGATTTAATATGAATCAAGCTATGGTTACCGGGAAGATTCGTTTGGATGCGACGAATGAGAAAAGCAAAGCCGACAATAACCACTAATACAAGCAGCAAAGAAAAACTTGTTTGAACTAACGGTCCCATTAACGATTTAACTTCCGAATCCGTTCAGCTGGCGTAATGATGTCTGTTAAACGAATACCAAATTTATCATTAATCACAACTACCTCACCTTTAGCAATCAAAGTACCATTCACTAAAATATCTAAAGGCTCACCGGCTAAGCCATTTAAACCTACAACAGAACCTTGGGAGAGTTGTAGTAAATTTTTAATCAGAATTTTTGTCCGACCTAATTCAACGGTCAGTTGAACGGGGATATCTAAAATAAAATTGATATCTTGCGCATTGGTTGAGCTCCCTGATGTTTCAGAAAAATCCTGAAAAACATTGGTGCCAGCGACTTGAGCCTCTTGTGAGGATTCGGTTACGTTTTCATTTTCTTCAGCCATTACTTTGCCTTTAATTATTTACTATGTTATTGATTAACGAAAATAAGATTTTCAACGCGAATTGCATACTGATCTTCATTTTGGCCATAACTCCCCCTGATGATGGGAACACCGTCAACTTTTAGTTCGATCATCGGGGGTATTTGTACGGGAATCACGTCGCCCACTTTAAGGTGCATCACTGCGCGAAGAGTCGAGGGGATGGTGCACAAATCGGCCACAGCCTCGACTTCAGCAGCAGTAATCTGCTGCTTTAATAAACCACCCCAAACTTCATCTTCGTTTTCAGATTGACCTTGTAGGTCATTCGCTAATAAGTCGCGGATCGGTTCAATCATGGAGTAGGGGAAACAGAAATTCACGAGCCCGCCAATCGCTCCAATATCAATTCTGAAGGTGGTAATTGCCACTAACTCGGTAGGTCCAGCAATGTTGGCAAATTGAGTATTAATTTCAGAGCGTATAAACGACATACTGATTTTATAAACCGGCTCCCAAGCCTTACTGTAACTGTCGAAAATAATATTGAGTACCCGTTGAATGGTTCTTTGTTCAGTTGGTGTAAATTCACGGCCAGTTCCTTTTACTTGAAACCGTCCATCGCCACCAAAAAAATTATCCACAAACAAAAAAATCAGATCCGGATCAATCACAATGATCGCCGTTCCACGCAGTGGCTTAATTTGGATTAAGTTAATATTCGTCGGTTGGGCTAAGGTTTTAAGAAACTCGCCGTATTCTGTTACTTTAATCGCCCCAGATGAGACCTCGGAGGATCTTCTCAGAAAGTTAAATAAGCCAATACGCAGCAAGCGTGTAAAACGTTCATTAATGAGTTCAAGGGTTGGCAAACGACCGCGACCAATGTACTGCTGTTCTGCCAGGTTAAATTCTTTAACTTCACCGTCATATAGCTTGTCATCACTCGAAGTGTTGACGCCCTCTAAGAGTGCGTCAACTTCATTCTGAGAGAGAATACCTTCAGCCATGGTTTATTGAACGACGAAGCTAGTAAATAAAACTTCGCCAACTTTGACGGGTTCAGCATTTTTCACAAATGGTTCCTCAAGCGCTGCTTTTAACTCGTCTTTTAGTGCTTGTTTACCCTCGTCATCAGAGACTTCATCGGCAGTTTTATTACTGAGCAGCATGAGTAAACGACTTCTTGCTGTTGGTAAATAGACTTTAAGCTTTGAGCCTTCTTTTTCGTCTTCCATTTGCAAAGTGATACCGATTTGAAGGTATTGCCCCCCACCCCTTAAATTTAAAGTAAACGAATCAAGAACTATATAGATTGGATCCTTAGGAGCAGCAACTTTTTTTTCTACCTCAGCATCAGCAGGTTCTTTTTTCATGCCGAGGAAGTAATATCCAGCTCCTCCAGCCAAAAGTAAAACAACGACACCGATGATGATAAACAGCATCTTCTTTGATTTTTTAGGAGCTTCTTCGCCCTCTACTGGCGCTTCTTTGGGTTTTGCAGTTGCCATAGTTGTTTAATATTCTCAAAATTTGTTAATAAAATTGTGTTACGCAAACGTATTGATTAGACCAACTCCTTGTGACACTTCTGTAGTAGCAGAAGTCGGAATGGTCAATTTGGGGGCATTATTGCGACGGTTTTCTGAGGTACTATTTTGCTGAGAGTTTGATTGGCCACCTGAACTAACATCAGCTTGTCCAAGTTGCAGTCCACTTTGTGACATCATTTCCCGAAGAGTTGGCAAACTATCAGAGATCGCTTGCCTGACATCAGCATGGTTTGAGAAAAATTGAACGGAAGTTTGTTGAGCCTGGTCGGTTTGTAAGCGAACTTCGATGGGGCCTAGGTGCGGCGGGTTAATCGTGATGCTCGCATTTTGTAATTGGTCACGCACCATCCATGTAATACGTTGATTTAATGCTGGTGTCCAATCGGGACCAGCAAACGGGGTGTTGATCGTGCTTTGACTATTTGGTAAGCTATTGGCCATAGCAGCGTTATTATTTGTTTGTTTTAACTGTTCCGCAAAATTACTTCCGGAAGAATTTGCTAATGCTGCATTACTTACCAGTGTTTCTGTCGAAAGACCGCTTGAGTGTTCTTTATTCAGTAAGGAAGAAGAGCCTTGATTTGAAGCCTCTCCGATCGTTACTTTAGAGCTGATATCGGCGTTAATCATATTTCCAAATGTATTGGGCTTAACTTCAGTATCAGCATTTGATAAGGCTTTTGGGTCTACCTTTGCTTGAAGATCGGCTAACTGCTTAGATAGCTCAGTATTCTTACTACTAAATAAAGCATTATTCAGTTCTTTTTGGTCAATGTTGAGTTTTTGTGTCGACAGGTCTGATAATGAGTTGGCATCCTTAGTAGCCAGTTCGTTATTGACGGCATCAACATTGGTTTTATTTAATTGTTGAGCTAGTTGATTACTTAACATTGTTTGTATTGCGTTAATCGAAGAGGGGGCTGATGTACCAACTGTATTGAGGGTGTTTGAATCTGATGCCACCACTGAATCCTTTGGAGCACTTACCGCCAGTGTTGAAGGGATTTGATTCATCATACTCATGATTTGAGAACTCAAGGCGACATTTTGATCAGTAAAATTCAAAGCATCAGTTGATAGGACCTTAGTAGCTAGTTCATTATTTTGTGCTGTATTAGTTATATTCGTTTGAGTAACATCAAGCTCTGGATGATTGGTAATAGTTACTGCTGTATTGATGTCCGTTCCAACCGTTGCTGAGACTGCGCTCATGGAATGCTGATTAGTTTCGGCTGATGTTGTGGCGTTTTGCAGCGTTGTTGTCGTTGGATTCTGACTCAACATACTCAACACAATTTGCGCATTGATTAGATTGCTTTCTTCAGTTGATTTTGTGGAATCTTGATGATCTGATGGGTTGATGCTTATCTGTGTTGTAGTTGAAGCAGCTTGCTGAGCAAACCCTTTTTCCTTTTGGGAAGCTTCATTGTGTGGTAAAGCAGCATCTACAGCACTATTTGAGGAAGTATTAGGCGACGTAGATTTAATTGTCTGCGATAAGACTTCTCCAAAAGAAGTACCTACATCCTTAATTGGAGAGGCAGAGGGAGACAAAGCATTGCTAATTGTGGAGAGAATGGTTGAAATAATTGGTGTCATATGAATTAAAGGGCATATCTTCTGGATGCAAACTCATCCGTTAATTTTTGGTCAATTTTTGCCTCAATCGCTAAAACTTTGTTTTGAGCACGTTTCATCAGGGTTTCGAAAGTTAACAGCTTTTTTTCACAATCTTGCCATTGTTTTTTTGCGGTTTCGACACTTTCGAGTAGTTGATGCGTCGATTTTTCTTGTTGATAGATCGCAACATCTAATTTAGCGATAAATGCCTGAAAATTATTCAGCTCACTAACAGTTAAGCCCGCCATCATTTTGTCTTGAAGACGGACTCTATAGTCATCTTTAAAGTCAGATAGCATTGATAGTTTATTGATCCCTTCTTGATGGATCGACATTTCACGCGCGAGTTGATTTGCGGCAGCGGTGGAGCGGCTTTTGGCGAGATCGACAAGGGTCTGAAGAACACTGATATTCATAATGAACCTATTATGGTTCAACTTCAGTCATTCTAAACCTTAGAAAAGAGCTGAAAGTTCCCCTAAACTCTGAGGAATGGTTACTTTTTCTGTAATGGATTGTTGTAAAAAAGCTTCAATACTAGAATTTTTCTGGATAGCTTCATCCAAAATGGGATCGCTGCCAGCGCTATACGCCCCAACACTAATTAAGTCTCGATTTCTTTGATACCTTGAGACTAATTGTTTTAGCTTTCGCATTTTTTTTTGTTGATCTTCGCTAGTGATGCTATGCATACTTCGGCTGATCGATTTTTCGATATCGATTGCCGGATAGTGACCTGCGTCAGCAAGTTCCCTGCTTAAAACAATATGCCCATCTAAAATGGCCCGTGCTGAGTCTGCAATCGGATCTTGAAGATCGTCACCCTCTGTTAGCACGGTATAAAAAGCGGTGATAGAGCCACCGCCTTCAGAACCATTTCCGGCCCTTTCTATGAGAACTGGAATTTTGGCGAATACCGATGGCGGATAGCCTTTGGTCGCTGGAGGCTCACCGATTGCCAGAGCAATTTCACGCTGTGCCATACCGTAGCGTGTTAATGAATCCATAATTAATAAAACATTTTTGCCTTGATCCCTAAAATATTCAGCAATTGCAGTAGCGTAAAAAGCACCTTGCAAACGTAGCAAAGGCGGATTATCAGCAGGAGCAGCAACCACCACAGAGCGAGCTAAACCATCTTCGCCCAAAATATCTTCAATAAACTCTTTGACCTCACGACCTCGCTCGCCAATCAAGCCAACGACAACCACATCAGCGGTAGTGTATCTTGCCATCATGCCGAGTAAAACACTTTTACCAACCCCTGAACCGGCAAACAGGCCCATCCGTTGACCTTTACCAACGGTTAAGCAAGAATTAATCGCCCGAATCCCCACATCAAGAACTTCTTTAATCGGCGCTCTTCGCAGTGGATTAATGGGAGGAGAGTACATAGGGGCGGT
The DNA here is from genome assembly GCA_903875135.1 of uncultured beta proteobacterium. Taxonomy (GTDB): domain Bacteria; phylum Pseudomonadota; class Gammaproteobacteria; order Burkholderiales; family Burkholderiaceae; genus Polynucleobacter. Next base: position 29,350 of record CAIQUZ010000032.1, read on the forward strand.
AATGGAGTGATCTATCGGAGCACCCAAGTCAAGCGGTTTTCCAGTAGCATCTAGAACACGACCCAGCAAATGATCTCCGACAGGAAGGCCTCGACCTTTGACAGATCCGAGTGCAATATCTTGTTGGATTTGATCTAACTTGATGGGCGTAGGTTGTGCTTCCGTAGGTACTACCATAGCGCCAGGTTTAACACCTTCGACATCGCCTAGCGGCATTAAAAATAATCGACCACCTTCAAAACCAACTACTTCAGCTTCAACTCTTTTGCCGTTCGGTAAGGGGATGTGGCAGGGGCTACCGATCGGTAATTGCAGACCGACGGTTTCCATGACGAGTCCGGCCACACGTACGATTCGGCCATTGACTTGGAAGAGCGTTGAAATAGCTACTTTTCGCTGACAGTAATTAAAAAATTCTTTAAATTGATACTCATCATTTGCGATCATGATGTCATATCAAGCGGATTTTGTGGCTCTTTACCAAGAGCGGCCATCATTTTTTCAAAACGTGTTTCCACTGTCGCATCGACATCATTGCTCCCCGTCTCAAGGCGGCATCCACCCCTGGAAATTTGTGGATCATAGACGATTTTCCAACCAGCATCATTTAAGTTTCGACCCTGGCTCGCCTCAATCAGTTCAGCATCTAAGGGGTTTAAGAGTAACTTCGCTGGCAATTGTAAGATAGGAATTTGCTCTAATGCTTTTTCAACAACCTCAAAAATACAATCGGGTTGTTTTTCGATGGAGCGCATGGTCACTGCACGTGCTAAATCCAGAGCTAGGTCTAAGACCTCTTGAGCAAGGTATTCTCTGGAATAAGAATAGAGTTTTTGTAAGTTATATTCGATATCAGTTAGGTAGTTGACGATTTCTTGAACATGCTTTTGACCTTCTTCAAGACCTGCTTTGAAGCCTTGCGCATGTCCTGCGGTTTGACCTTCTTCAAAGCCTTGCGCATAGCCTTCTTGCTTCGCTTTTTCCTTACTATCGATGAGTTCTTGAGCAAGTTTGGCAATAATCGGATTTTTTGATAAATCCTGTTTATTTTCTTTTAGGGTATTGAGTTCCCAGCGACCAGGACTTTGGATCGAGCCCTTACTAAATGGGGCATCAGACATAATCGTCATCAGTTACCTTGAGGTTAATCTTACCTTCCTCAATCATACGATTAATCACCTGTAAAATCTCACGTTGTTGTTCTTCGACTTCCGCAACTCGAACAGGGCCTTTTGATTCTAAATCTTCACGCAAGGTATCGGCTGCACGCTGAGACATATTGCTGAGAATTTTATCTCGTAATTCATCTTTAACACCCTTGAGAGCGACTACGAGAACATCACTTGATATTTCGGCGAGGATGGACTGAATGTTCTTATCATCTAAGGTCATAATATCTTCGAACACGAACATATTGTCTTTCACAGACTGTGCCAAATCAGGGTTAAATTCTTTTAGGCCCGTCATTACCGAAGACTCTGTATCCCCGCTTAAAAAGTTCATAATTTCGGCAGTAACGCGAACACCACCAAGATCGCGTTTTTGTGAACTATCGCTAATGGTTAATAGTTTTGTTAACACATCATTCAATTCGTTGAGTGCTGCAGGTTGGACACCATCAAGGGTGGCGATGCGAAGCACCACATCATTTCGAACTTGAATAGGTAACTCGGATAGGATGGCACTCGCTTGAAACCTTGGTAAGTGAACTAGGATTGTTGCAATAATTTGAGGGTGTTCGGATTCAATCAAATCCGCAACCGCTTTACTTTCCATCGATTTCAAACTATCGATCCCTGTAGAGCCGCGACGATCCAAAATTCTACCAATTAAGAATCCAGCATCTTCTTCACCGAGGGCGGAGGTCAAAACGCCACGAATATAATCCTCGGAGTTAATGCCCAAAGCGGTTGTTTGACTCATTGCATCACTGAAGGAATCTAACACATCGTTGAGGGTATCCTCAGTAACATTCGTCATTGTCGCCATGGCAGAGCCCACTTTCTGCACTTCTCGACTATCTAAATACTTCATCACCTCTGCTGCTCTCTCTTGACCAAGAGCTAGCATGAGAACAGCGGCTTTACTGATCCCTTTCTCACTCATTTTCGTTTACCCAGTTTTTAATAATTCCAGCAACAATCTTCGGATCTTGCGAGGCCATTTCTTGAGCAAGCTCTAATCCATCTTTACTTTGCTTGACGACGCGTTGTCTTTGTTTCTGTGGTGATATTTCATTTCCTGTCGCATCAAACTGCGGAGGAGGTGGTGGGGAGTTCGGATCAACTGGCCCATCTTCTGGATTCGGAGCGTAAACTACGCCCGGGGCTCCGCCTGCCATGGCGAATTCTCCACCACCAGAACCACCATTCATTTCTTCGTTGATACGTCGCACGAGTGGCTTTAATACTTTGCTATACAGGAGGAATAGTCCAATCGCTGTGATCAAGTATTGAAAAATGCCTTTTGCTGTAGAGATATTCGCGTAGGGCTTCCAAAAGGGGTCTGGTTTGATCTCTTCTTTTTCAGGTTCAGTAAATTGACTATTAACGACATTTAAAGAATCGCCACGGTCTTGATTAAAACCCATCGCATCTTTAACTAATAAAGTGATTTGATTTTTCTCATCATCGTTTAAAGGGCGAAAGGTAACTTTACCTTGATCATCTACTTCTTTCTTATGATTAACTAAAACTGCTACGCTTAAGCGTTTGATACCACCCATTTGCTTGGCAACGTAGTTGACCGTTTTATCGAGTTCATAATTTACCGTATTATCTTTTTGTGTATTTGTTGGTGTTGGCTGGGTGGTAACTGGTGGTGCAGTGACTTTGTTCTTACCTGCTTGATTGGAAGCGGCTCCCGGAACACCTGTTGGGGTAACCGGTTCGATACTAGCTGATTCAGTCGTGTGCAAACTTCTTACCGAACTATTTTCTGGAGAAGAGTTTGGTTTATAACTTTCAGTGGCTTGTTCACTCCGCGTAAAGTCTATATCAGCGGTTGCTTGGGCATGGATATTGCCATCGCCAAGCATGGGTGTCAAAATAGCTTCAATCCGTTTATTAATACTTTCCTGAATTTCTTTGACGTATTTCATTTGCTCAGGATCTAAAGAGGCGGCTTCCGTTGATTTGTTTGAGCCAGACAATAGTTGTCCAGTTTGGTCGACGACAGTCACTGCATTCGCGGTCAACTCTGGCACGCTACTGGACACTAAATGTATGACGGCATTTACTTGTTGTTTATCTAATGTTCTACCTGAATTTAAATTGAGTAATACCGATGCGGTTGGGGTTTGTTTTTCTCGAACAAATACAGACTGTTTTGGAATCGCTAAGTGAACTCTTGCGGCTTGAACCACACCAATCGAAGAAATGGTTCTTGCTAACTCACCTTCAAGAGCTCTTTGGTAATTGACTTGCTCAATAAATTGGGAGGTTCCCATCTTTTGATTTTCCATCAACTCAAATCCAACATTACCACCACGCGGCAAGCCCTGCGCCGCTAATTTTAAACGCGCATCATAAACCATCTCTGCCGGAACCAAGATCGCATTGCCACCTTCGGAGAATTGATAAGGAACATTCATTGTTTGTAAAGAGGCGATGATTGCACCACCATCTTTATCAGAAAAATTGGTGAGTAAAATTCCATAGTTGGGTTTTTGTCCCCACAAAAAAACGCCAGCCATCATGGCTAAAACAAAGGCAAGACCAGCACCTAGAGCAAGATTTCTGCCTAGTGCAGTTTGAAAGAAACCCATAAAGCTATTGGGTGAGGGAGGAGTGGTGGCCATGTTGTTATAGATTAAGGCTAATATAAATTCAGTACAAAACTATTAATTCATTCAAGAAAATATAAAGATACATTTTTCAGACCTTATTTTGCCTAATAAGTGTGAAGTTGTTGAGAGGAATAATGGGCAGAAAAGCCCTTTAATCAACGCCTTAAAAAAATCTAGCGTCGATATGATGTGAACACTAGGTAAAGAATCTCTTTTTTATAGGAACTAGATATGGTGACAGCGATAGGTAGTGCAGCAATTCAAGAAATGTTGGCGCAGATGCGATCTGCTGTGGATCAGACAAAAAATTCTGTAGGATCTGTGCCTGGAGTTGCAAGCCCTACAGCCAACACTAGCAGCCAATCGAGAACCGATTTTGCTCAAGCTTTAAAATCGCATTTGAGTGAAGTTTCATCGATGGAGAGACAATCGAATGATTTAGGTAAACGGTTTGCTCTTGGCGATAGCGATGTCAATTTATCGGATGTGATGGTTTCTAGCCAAAAAGCGAATATTGCCTTGCAATCGACAGTTCAGGTTCGTAATAAGCTAGCAGCGGCCTATCAAACCATCATGAACATGCAAATCTAAGATCTTTTTAGGCTAATCTTGGCATCAATTTTATTGCGTTGCCTCGAGTGATTTGTGTCATATCTTTCTCATTAAAGCCATATTTCAAAAGACCTTTGACATTATCTTCACTGGTGCGGTATGGATAGTCAGAGCCATACAGCACTTGATCTTTACTCACGAGTTGCAATAAAGAGGAGAGGGTATAAGGATTTGCTGCCCAGGCTGTATCGTAATAAAAGCGTTGTAACTCGTGCATCACGCCATTAGGCACTTTTTCCTGAAGTGATTTATCAATCACTGGCATTTTTTGGAGTCGCTCCGTCAGGAAAGGCAGTGAGCCTCCCGCATGAGAAAAGATAAATTTGATATTAGGACATCTCGCTGCGGTGCCAGAAAAGACCACATCGACGATAGTTCTTGTGGTGTCAGTGCCATACTCAACAACGGTTGGAGGTGTGTTTGGAATCAGATTATTACAACAATCTGCAGAAGTAGGGTGGGTATACAGAATCGCTCCACGACGATTGATTTCGTCCATCACGGGTGCAAATTTGGGGTGACCTAACCACTTATCGCCATAGCTAGTTAACAGGCCAATACCATCTGCTTTTAAAACATCTAAGGCATAGGTGAGTTCTTTTAAAGCGGCGTCCATATCGTGCATGGGCAACATGGCAAATGATCCGAAACGACCTTTATAGTCACCGCGCAGTTTAGCGGCATACTCATTATTTTCACGCGCAATATTATTCGCTTCATTAGGCGATAAAAAGCTGACTTGAGGGGTCGTTGCTGACAGAATCGCCGTCGCTGTACCTGCAGCTTCCATATCATCTAAAGTTTTTTGCAAGGTCCAACTGATGGCCGGGCCTTGAATCAGATTCTTGCTCGACATTGCAGCTTTAATACCAGGGGAAAAAAAGTGATGGTGCGTATCAATACGATCTTTTTTACCAACAACAGCTGGTTCGGCAGCTTGTGATGGAAGGATGGTACTAGCGCCAAGGCCTGCAACGCCTCCCAAAAAACTTCTACGCGAAATACTGCATGAGCAAAAAGGCTTTAACATCATTCATCTCCTATTGATAAGAATCTCTGAAGGATCCATTCTTGATAGAAATCTTACTCATATTTGATGGTTTTACCTATTAGTGTAAGTACTAGGCTCGCAGCTAGTATTTTTCATCAGGTTTAATTCTTACTTGGGACCGGTTTGTCGAGCTGAATAAATTGTGGCTTTTGGATCGGCTGAAATGCTGTGGGTGGCTTACTCGGCACTTCTACTTTTGCAGTAGGTGCCGGTGCGATTTGTTTTTGTTCCACAATTTTCGAGGCTGGGAGTGGCACTCCGGGTTGCACATCTGATTTTTCCGTTGGTTTAGAAGGAATAGAATTCATGATTGGAGGAGGGGCTCCGTTTTTATCCCCATCTAAATTTTGCAGATACGGATCGATAATAGTAGTTTTTAATTTACCTTCATTTCGCACCGCTGCTTCAGCCGCTTTATTTAGTAAGATTATACTGATACGACGATTGATTGGATTCATCGGATCCGTTGAGTCAAGCAATACCGCATCGGCTAAACCTGTGACACGCAGTAAATGGTCCTGTTTTAAACCGCCCGCCAGAAGAACTCTTCTAGCGGCATTTGCCCGATCTGCTGAGAGTTCCCAATTTGTATAGGTACCATTACTATTGGCATACGGCATACCATCGGTATGTCCCGAGATACTAATGGTATTGGGTAATTCATTAAAAGTGGGTGCAATCGCTTTGATAATTTCTTGCGCATAGGGTTGCATATCCGCACTGGCATTGCCAAACATGGGACGATTTGCTTCATCGGTAATCAGAACGCGCAAACCCTCATCGGTCACATCAATTCTCAATTGATTTTGATACTTTTTAAGGCGGGGACTGTTGTCGATTTGATTTTTAAGTTTCTCACGCATCACTTTCAGTTTGGTTGCTTCTTCAGCTTGCTGTAGTTTAATCGCCGCTTTCTTTTGCGATTCGGTAAGAGATTCAAACTTCTTTTGCTCAGATTGTGCTTCATTTTCTCCAGGGGGAGCATCAGATCTTGCCGTTTGACCTTCTTTTGAAGTGATATCTAGACCACCGCCTGAGATAACCACTTTTGAGTCACCACTTTTCGAACCACCTTGAAGAGCGACTTTCACTGGTGTTTTAAAATATTCTGAGATACCTTGTAAAGTACCACCGTCCACGCTACCTAATAGCCACATTAATAAAAAGAAGGCCATCATTGCAGTTACAAAGTCAGCGTAAGCGATTTTCCAAGCGCCGCCATGGTGACCACCAGCCACCTTTTTGATGCGCTTGACGATGATTGGACGCGATAACTCGTCAGCACTCATGTTTAGCTCGCAGCAACCTTACTCTTTGAGGCTTTAATTTCAGCCTCTAAGTCTGTAAAGGTAGGACGTTCTGTTGAGTACAAAATTTTTCTACCAAACTCGACGGCGATACTCGGGGGGTAACCATTGAGACTGGCAAGTAAAGTCACTTTAATACATTGATAGACTTTAGCTTCTTCTTCGGTTTTATTTTCTAACAGAGTTGATAAGGGGCCAACGATTCCGTAGGCTAATAAAATTCCCAAGAAAGTCCCAACGAGCGCGTGAGCAATCAAAATACCTAATTCGGCGGGAGGAAGTCCCACAGATTCCATCGTGTGCACCACGCCCATTACGGCAGCAACAATTCCGAAGGCGGGGAGTCCATCGGCAATTTTTGCTATAGAGTGTGCTGGGATTAATGCTTCATGATGGTGGGTTTCTATTTCGTTATCCATCAAATTTTCAATTTGAAAGGGATCCATATTACCCGAGACCATGAGACGTAAATAGTCGGTAATGAACTCAACAATATGATGATCACCTAAAATTTTGGGATATTTTTTAAAGACTTCACTATCTTCAGGATTATCCACATCCTTTTCGATGGAGATCATGCCTTCCGCACGAATTTTCGATAGGATGCCATAGAGTAAAAGAATTAACTCAAGATAGAGGGCTTTATTAAATTTTGATCCTTTAAAACAAGCACCAAAGCCTTTGCCAGTCGCCTTGATCGTATTGCCGGTATTGCTCACCACAAACGCGCCAAGCCCAGCGCCACCAATCATTAACAACTCCAGCGGTTGAAAGAGGGCAGCGACGTGACCACCAGCAGCGGCAAATCCGCCAAAAACGCAAGCGAATACTAAAACGTACCCAATGATGACGGTCATTTGGATTCCTTTAACTTATCAATAAAAATTATAGAAATAAATAGGAGCCTCAACTTATTCTCCGGCAGTTAATTTTAGTGGATCTGTATTACTCTTAACGGATACAGGCACATCCGACATTTCTGCTTTTAATTTATAAAAGTTACGAATAATATCCCCTCGAGTCACGATACCAACAGGGACATTATTTTCATCAACGATAGGGATACAACCAATACGTACTGAATTAAATAATGCGATGGCATCTTGAACTTGATCGCTTAAAGTCAATGATTTTGGATTACGCGTCACGATATGAATAACGCGTTGATTGAGTGTGGCGATATCCCGTGTGGTGTAGACATTCGAGTTCATGTGAGGGCTAATATTTTTTAATAAATCTCGCTCGCTAACCACCCCGATTAATGTGCCCTCTTCGATTACGATTAAATGTCGAATATCATTGTGATCGAAAATCTCCTTTACATCTTTTAAAAAGTGATCGAGTGTCACACTTTTAATCGGTGCGGACATGATTTCTGTAATGTTCACATTTTCCCCCTTTTAAAGATAGTCATTTTTTATAGACATATAAATACTCCTGATTATTCAGAACAATTGGCTGAATATGTGCTTGTGCTTCATTTGGCCAGGTAAACATATAACTGATGATTTGCGTATTTGGTAACATTTCTTTTTTTGCTTTTGCATATAAGTTTGGCATTGCGGCCGGAGATAGAAAAGCAAAAATCAGATCATATTGGCTGAAATCTTCTTGCGCGTAATTTTTTCTAAAAAAAGTACCTGGAGCAGATTCAAATATGGCCAGTAATTTACTCATTAGCCAAGGAACTGGCGCAGTTTCGAGGCCGATAAACGTCGCATTGAGATGGCGTTTGGATAAAAATCTTGTAAAACCGCCAAGACCACTGCCGATTTCTAGTACTTTAATCGGAGAAGTTGTTGGTAAGAGCTTTTCAATTTCTTCCCAAACCATTTGATTGGATGGGTAATAGGGAACTCTAGTGACTAAAGTGGTCCAATAGATGCTTGCTAAACCGATCAGTGCAATGAGGTACGCCCATGATGGAATCTTGAGGCTTAAGAAAATTAAAACCGTTAGAGCAAATACAGAGTTAATCCTTACCCACCAACTTGGCAATTGGAAGTAGAAACTTGTTACTCCAGCAAGAAGTCCGATGACTACAACCAAGCAAATAGCTTGGGTTGACTTGCTTAGGGGCTCAAAGATGGGTGAAATCACAAAACTTACCACACTCGAAATCAGCACAATGATTAGCGAAAATAATTGGGGATGATTGAGCAAAAACTCTTTTGAGGACCTTTTGGAGATAGGGGTACTCATTGAAGCGATCATAAGGAGGTTTTCGATTGTTTATTTGCCAAATTGGCATCAATCACTTTTTGAGTTTTACCAGCACGTGATGGAACATCGCATAAACCACATATATATTGCCTTGTCATCAGTGGTTGTGCAACAAACTCACCTTTACAGGTTTTGCATTTAGCAGTGACTAGCATATTACTACCCATAAACCGCATCAAAGTCCAGGCACGTGTAAGGGATAGAACAGATTCTTCACCTTCCTCTGGAGGTAGTTGCTCTAAATACAGTTTGTAGGCCTTCAGAATTAAGTGAATACCTTCAAGCTGTGTATTAAGTTCAAGTTGTTTATAAATCCCAAGGAAAAGAGAGGAATGTATATTAGGCTGCCAAGATAAGAACCAGTCTGTGGAAAAAGGCAACATCCCCTTGGGGGGGGAAACCCCACGTAATTCTTTGTACAATTTAACTAATCGGTCACGAGAAAGTGCTGTTTCAGACTCAAGTAGTTGTAGACGTGCGCCTAGTTGAATGAGCTCGATTGCAAGCTGTATATCTTTAGATTCATCTAAGATACTTTTATTTTTCTTATTCATACGCAAATCACTTTGAGAAATTACTCAAAGCACACATTCTAAAGACAACAATAAAGAAAGTATGCCTTAAGCGAATTCTTCAACAGGTTGGCTCGCTAACAAGATTGCAGCATGGGCCTTGGACTGGAAGCTTTCTTTAGTATCATGTGTCAGCATACCGAGGATTGCGCTGTCGTCAAAGCGAAAACGAGTCAACATAGTAACGTTAGCAGCAAGTTTCATTGTTTGGGAAGTGCTCAGACTAGAAATCAACTGCGCCACTTTATCGCTAATACCTAAACGGTAGATCGCAGTTGGCAAGTCTTGACGGATCATTTGTTGTGCCAATAACAAATACTGTAAATTAGCATCACGGATTTCTGACAAAATCTCATCTGTATTCATTTTTTGCTCCAATTAAATAAATTCGGTATGAATTTAACTTGAAACTATTGTGGCGCTTTTAAAAGCTTTCAACAATTAGACAAATGATGTTTTTAATAACAGTAAATACGAAGTTGTGCATACAGGCTTAGTCTGACATGAACCAGAATATCCTAAGTAGCAATTTTAAATTTTTCTTATTATTCAATCATATGAAACAAAAAAAATAAAACATTTCAAATGTTCGTACTTGGTTAACGACCAGCTAGATGCAAACTTTAGGATTTATTTGAAAAATAAATAAAAAAAATAAAAGAGGCTAAAAAAGGGCCTATTTCATCGATTTGCTAGTGTTATTAAAGCTGTTTTCTCATTTCAATTATTGAACTCTTCTGTAAGTCATTGAATTTTATGGGCAAGGCATTATTTACTCTTTAGAAATATGTTCGACAAATACATTTATAAAAAAACTTGATACCACTTGTGCAAATTTATTTATTTAAAGGAATTTCCTAATTCAACGTAAATAGATATAACTACAGCGCATTTGCAACATATGAAGACTGTGGAAAAAATGTTGTAACTAACTAATTTTTTAAAACTAATATCTAAGGAGTAGTAAAAATGTCATCAATAATCAATACCAACATCACGTCGTTAAT
>CAIQUZ010000033.1 GCA_903875135.1 uncultured beta proteobacterium
GGGGCCCGAGATGTCGCAAAAACAAAAGGTTTGAAAGAAGTACTTTATTTAGAGTGGGATTTTGGTAATAAAGATTTTGGAACGATTGCAGCTCGTATTAAAGACGCAAAACCTGATATGGTATGGATTGGTGACATTGGTGCTGAAGGTGTTCAATTATTAGAGGCGATGAAGAAGATTGATTATTCGCCGCGGATTCATACCCACATTTACCCATCGCCTGGTTTAATGGCGCAATCGCCAGAAGCAGACGGTGCGATTGCGATTTCTTTATTCCAAGAGCATCCACCATTTACAGCGAACAAAGGCGCGGCTGAATTTGTCAGAAAATTCCATGAAAAAGCGCAAGCTGCAGGTTTACCTTATCCACTCGTGGATGTTCAAGCAGCAACTTCATATAGTGCTTGGCAGGTTTTAGAAGCCGCGATTGTTGCCACAAAGAGTTTTGATGATGCCACCATCGCAAAATGGATTAAAGCGAACAAAGTGGATACTGTTTCTGGTAAGTTGCGTTGGGATGGCGAGTTTAACTACGGCGATGACTTGATGAGAGTTGCGCAGTTGCAAAATCGTAAATGGGTCATGGTGTACCCAAAGAACGTTGCAGCACCTGGGGTAAAGCTCGAAGCTAAGTGATTAGGAAGAAGTTTTGCCAAGTTTAAATTTATTGATTCAATCAGCAGTATCAGGCATTTTACTGGGTGGTTTGTATGGATTGATAGGCCTAGGTTTAGGCTTATCATGGGGCTTCTTGGGGCAAATTAATTTGTCCCATTTTGCTTTTGTCTTTTTAGCGGCCTACCTCAGTTTCGAATTGGTCACTAAGTTGGGTATTGACCCCTTAATTTGTTTTTTAATTTTTCCACCAATATTTTTCGTTCTCGGTGTTGGCCTGTATTGGTTAATTCGACGCTTTAAGATTACTCCGTTTAATTCTTTACTATTGACCTTTGGACTGACGGTTATCATTGAGTCGATCATTCAGTGGTTGTGGACAGCGGATTTTCAAAAGCTACAAACTATCTATGGGGACAAAAAACTCGAAATCGGTGGTATTTATTTCCCCTTTGCCGAATCTTTGGGATTCTTGATTGCATTACTAGCGGCATTTCTGATTCATATTGTGATGAAATATACTGATCTTGGTAAGGCCGTCAGAGCGATTGCACAAGATCCCAAAATGGCAACAGCTTTTGGAATTCCTCAGAAAAAAATTAGTTTAGGTATTGCTGGGATTTGTATGGCGCTCGCTGCAGTTGGTGGCGTATGTGTCTCATTGATTTATACCTTAAACCCTTCACAGATGTATACCTGGATTGGGGTTATTTTTGCTGTTGTCATGCTTGGAGGTTTAGGCAATCCTTTTGGCCCACTCATTGCCGGCATTGTGATTGGTGTCTCTGAAGCGGTAACGATGGTGTTTATTAACCCATCTTGGGCGCCGATTGTTTCGTTCTCATTACTCATTGCCTTATTGCTATTTAGACCTGGAAAGATTTAAATGAGAAGATCTTCCTACGGACTTCTTCTGTTGGCCGCCGCGCTATTCGCGATGTTGCCTTGGCTAGCCGTTCCTGCATTTTGGCAATCCTTTTTATACATTCTTTTTTATTGGGGTGTATTGGCGGTTTCATGGAATTTATTCTCAGGAGTTTCCGGCTATTTCTCCTTTGGTCATGGCGCCTTTGTGGGAGTTGGGATGTATGCTGTTGCGCATTTCTGTGGGCATTTAGACATGGAGTTTTTGCCAATATTAATTTTGGCGGGATTTCTTGCTGGGTTTTTTGGTTTAGGGATTGGTGCCTTAGTGTTTCGGGTGCAAAATGTGCGTGGTGAACTGTTTGCTTTACTCACTTTAGCGGTTCAATTTGTGATTGCTACCGTGGTTCTCAATACTCCAGTAGATGGTGGTCCAGGTGTTTATCTGAATTCTGTAACGATACCCAAGATTGGGCCTAATCCAGCGGCAACATTTTATTTAATGATGTTAGCTTTACTGACGATTACTCTGATTGCTGCCAAGTGGATTTATTCCTCCAAACTCGGACTTGGTTTGAGTGCCATTCATGATGATGAGGACGCTGCAGAAGTGATGGGGGTACCTACTTACCAATCCAAATTGGTCGGACTTTTTTTATCGACCTATTTAGCGGGGATGGCTGGGGCGATTCATGCTTTATTTGTGTCTTATGTAACGGCAAGTGAAACCTTTTCAGTGGCTATTCCGCTGTTTGTTGTGTTAATGAGTGTTTTAGGGGGGGCTCGTCACTGGGCTGGACCTCTCTTAGGAGCCATTGTCATCACCAGTATTCAGTACCTTTTCACGGTTGGTGATAGTGCCTTATTTGGAAAAATGATTTTAGGGGCTATCTTGATTCTCGTTATTTTATTTATTCCCAACGGATTATTGGGAAATTGGGCAAGATCCCAGGCTAAAAATAACGCCCGAAGAATTGTTGAATCCTTGAAAGATCTCAAACGCACAGTGCCTGCCGTGATTGCCAAGTCTGATCAAAGAACGGTATTATTACAAACGCGCGGATTAAGCAAGTCATTTAGTGGGATTAAAGCTTTGCAGGATTTGGATTTAGAAATATATGAAGGTGAAATTTTAGGACTGCTTGGCCCTAATGGTTCAGGTAAGTCCACCTTTATTAATGTCATTAGTGGGCACTTTGCGGCAACGAGTGGTACCAAGATGTTTGCGGGCGAAGACATTACACAACTCACTGCGCATGCGATTGCGACGAAGGGGATTACGAGAACCTATCAAACGCCCAGACCTTTTAATGAGTTAACGGTCCTAGATAACACTAGGCTCGTTGCTGCTTATGCAGGAAATGTTTCAATCGAGGATGCCAATGTCGCGGCGTATGAAGCGCTCTGCCAAGTCGGTTTAGAAGATAAAGCAGATCTGTTACCTTCTGACCTAAATTTACATCAACGAAAATTTTTAGAGTTCGCCAGAGCATTGGCAGCTAAGCCGAAGTTACTCATGCTCGATGAAGTACTTTCTGGATTGACGCCTAGTGAAATTCAGAGTGCGGTGGCATTGATTCAAAAAATCCGTAGTCAAGGCACGACGATTTTATTTGTCGAGCACGTGATGTCTGCGGTGATGGCACTAGCTGACCGCATTGCTGTTTTAAACCATGGTCAACTCATCGCGAAAGGATTGCCATCCGAAGTCATGCGCCATCCTGAAGTCATGACAGCGTATTTAGGGAAAAAGGCTGAGCATGCTTGAGTTAAAAAATATTAAAGTCGCCTATGGACCAGCGACAGCTTTGTGGGATGTGAGCCTGCAGGTCAATACAGGGGAGTTGGTTTGTGTTGTAGGCCCTAATGCGGCAGGTAAAACGACCTTGATTAATGCAATTGCTGGTTTAAACCCCCTCCAATCGGGTGTGATGACCTTTAATGGCACAGATTTAACAAAGCTTGAACCGCATATGTTTTGTGATGCTGGTATTGCTTTAGTTCCAGAAAGTCGCCGGCTTTTTGTCGAGATGAGCGTCATGGAAAATCTAGAATTAGGTAGTTTTATTCCTAAAGCGAAAATACATCGTGCCCAAACTCTCGAGATGGTTTTAGAGTTATTTCCCATTTTGAAAGAAAAAAGTCATCAAATGGCAGGCTCTCTTTCTGGGGGCCAGCAGCAGATGGTCGCTATTGGCCGTGCTTTGATGGCGAAGCCACAGCTACTACTCCTCGATGAACCCTCCTTAGGGCTTGCGCCAACCATTGTGCATGATATGTTTGCTATTATTAAAAAAGTTAATCAGGAAGGTATTTCTGTGTTGCTGGTGGAGCAAAATGTCACGATGGCTTTGGAAGTTGCTAGTAGGGGCTATGTTTTAGAAGAAGGTCGAGTTGCTATTGAAGGAGCAGCGAGTGATCTTTTAAATAGTCCTCAAATACAGAAGGCCTATTTAGGCATACACGAATAATTTTTGTTTCATATTGATAAGGAGACTGCAATGATATTTATGTTTTATATGATGGATAAACCGGATGCTTTTGCACTACGTGATGAGCTACGCCCGATACACAAAGCGTATTTAGCCACTAAAGCGGACGACATGGCTTTCGCTGGGCCACTCAAAAATGATGATAATACGAAGATGGTCGGTACTCTGTTAGGTATTGATTTTCCCAGTCGTGAAGCGGCAGCAGCTTGGATTAAAGAAGAGCCATTTACGAAAAATGGCGTTTATGCCAGCTTGCATATTTACCCATTTGAAAATTTATGGGAGCAGAAAAAAGGTTTTCCAGGAAAGTAATTTATGAGTCAGTTTGATCATCAATATTAAAATAACAATTACATTCAAAAACACAGGAGACACGCAATGACTTATCACAAAATGGGGTGTATTAAACAGGGTTGTGAATGTAGCACTTTTGAATTGACGGTCGATCAAGAAGATACTTCGCGCCGGCACTTTTTGAAAACTGCGGCAGGTGCTGGAGTACTTGGACTAGCGGGCGCTTCTTCGATTCTCGATGCCACTGCAAGGTCAACGAATGTGATTGACACCCATCATCACGTTTATCCACCAAGTTATATGAAGGCTTGGTTGGACTATGAAGTTGCCAAAGGTTTACCGCATTTTCCGACACAGGTTGCTTGGACCATTGAAGGTGCTGTAGAAGCGATGGATAAAGCGGGTGTGAGTAAATCGATTATTTCCGCAGCATCAACGCCTGGCCTATGGTTCGATTTTGAATTGCCGCGTGTTCAACAGATGGTCAAAGAGTTCAATGACTATGGTGCGATGGTCATGAAAAAATACCCCGGACGGTTTGGTCTGTTTGCAGCGATTAATATGATTGATGTAGAGAGTTCGTTAAAAGAGATTGCCTACGCGTTTGATGTTTTAGGAGCCGACGGTGTAGGACTACAGACGAACTACGGTGATAAGTGGCCTGGTCATCCATCATTTGCGCCCATCTTTGATGAGCTCAATCGTCGGAATGCGATCGTCTATTTTCATCCATTAGTTGCCAGTTGTTGTAACCGTTTAAACACGGGTACTTTCCCAGCTGTGCTTGAAGTGCCTTTTGATACAACCCGCGCTATTACGAATTTATTACTCACTGGATCACTCTTGAAATATCGAAATATTCGTTGGTTGTTCTCACATGCGGGTGGCACATTGCCCATGCTCGCAGGAAGAATTGATTATTTTCATGGACATAATGCCAAAACAGCGTCCTTTGCTCCGGACG
Organism: uncultured beta proteobacterium; assembly: GCA_903875135.1. Classification (GTDB taxonomy): domain Bacteria; phylum Pseudomonadota; class Gammaproteobacteria; order Burkholderiales; family Burkholderiaceae; genus Polynucleobacter. The sequence continues at coordinate 5,230 of CAIQUZ010000033.1, forward strand.
GTATAGAATCTGAGTTCAAGCGCTTGTATTTTGATACGGCCAATGCCACACATCCATCCACAATGGCTGGTTTATTAAAGCTTGTTCCTGAAACTCAAGTAACTTATGGCAGTGACTTCCCCTACGTACCGATGGATACGCAGTTAAAAAATATTGAAAATCAGGGATTTAGCTCTGGATTGGTGGAGCGAATTGAATACCGTAATGCGCAAGCATTATTATCGAAGTCTAAGAATTAACCAGAATGAATTTATCTTACTTAAAGGAATATGTATGAGACTTTTACGCTTTAAAACCTCTGATGGACATCCCGCTCTTGGCGCTCGTATTGGCAATGAAATCATTAACTTAACGGAACTCGGTTGCCCTGGCACATTAGATGAGTTGTTACGTCATGGCGCAGCTGGAATGGCTTCTGCAAAAGCGGCGATTGAAAAAGCAACGAAGCGTATTCCTTTATCTAGTGTTCAGTTGTTACCTCCTTTGCATCATCCGCATAAAGCATTTGCGATTGGCCTCAATTATGTTGACCATGCCCATGAGGGAAACTTCACACCACCGACACAGCCTGTTTTATTTCATCGTTATCCAAGTTCATGGGTGGCTCATGGGGTGGCGATTGAGGCACCAAAGGCATCTCACGAGTTTGACTACGAGGGTGAGATTGTGGCGATTATTGGTAAAGGTGGGAAGTACATTACCAAAGAAAAAGCACTTGAGCACGTTGCTGGTTATAGTATTTTTAATGATGGCTCACTGCGTGATTTTCAATTCCGCTCCAGTCAATGGATGTGGGGTAAAAACTTTGACCGCAGTGGTGGTTTTGGTCCTGAGTTTGTTTCTGCTGATGAAGTGCCTCCGGGTATGGTTGGCATGAATCTTGAGACACGCTTAAATGGTCAAGTCATGCAAAAAGCCAACACGAGAGATATGATTTTTGATGTTGCAACTTTGGTTGTTGCTTGCTCAGAAGGTATGGAGTTACATCCTGGCGATATGATTATTACTGGCACACCAGCGGGTGTAGGTTTTGCGCGTAAGCCGCCAGTATTTATGAAAGCTGGCGATGTGTGTGAGGTTGAAGTTGAGGGGCTTGGCATTTTATCCAACCCTGTCATTAACGAAGCATAATTTGAACACCAAGGCCCCTGATGGGGCCTTATTTTTATTGAAAAGTCATGAGAATATTTACATTTGAAAAAAACGGACAACCAACGATTGGTTTGCTAAAGTCTTCTGCAGCACAGGAGTTTATTGATTTAGAAGTTGCTGGCTATGCGCATTGCCATGACATGGTTGCTTTGCTCAATCAGCCGCAGTGGCAGAGTCAGTTGGAAAAGGTTCAAAAAGAAGCGCCTGCCGTTGCAATTAAACCCCTGGCAGGCATCAAGTTTGCGACACTCATTGGTCAGCCTGGAAAAATCATTTGTGTAGGCCTGAATTACGCTGATCACGCTAAAGAGGGTGGGCATGCGATACCTGATCATCCGAGTTTTTTCTTGCGAGTCAATACTTCGCAAGTAGCACATCAAGAAGCGATGGTTGTGCCCAAGGCTTCGGCCAAACTTGATTATGAGGCTGAGCTAGCAGTGATTGTTGGTAAAACAGCGCGTCATTTAACGCTCGATAATGCACTTGATTGTGTTGCTGGATATTCTTGTTACAACGATGGTTCCGTGAGAGATTATCAGCGTAAGGGGACGCAGTGGACCTTAGGTAAGAACTTTGATGGCACTGGAAGTTTTGGTCCTTGGTTAGTAACTGCCGACGAATTGCCTGCGGGTGGTGATGGTTTAAAAATACAGGCTCGTTTAAATGGTCAGGTATTACAAGACGGCAACACCTCAAACTTTTTGTTTGACGTAAAGACCGTCTTAAAAATTGTTTCTGAGTGTATGACACTCGAGCCAGGCGACGTCATTATCACCGGCACACCAGCAGGGGTTGGTTACGCAAGAACGCCGCCGATTTTTATGAAGGCTGGCGATATCTGTGAAATTGAAATTGAAAAAATTGGTATTTTGTCAAATCCAATCACAAATGAATAATTCGTAGAAATTGATGTATTAAGCCTCATCTTCAGGATGGGGCTTTTTTCAGGGTTAGGAGCTACAGATGTATAAAGTGCTTGCTTTTGACGCGTATGGGACTATCTTTGACGTTTATTCGATGGCTAGTTTGGCCGAAGAGTTATTTCCTGGGCAGGGGCAAGCCTTATCCTTGATGTGGCGAGATCGACAAATTGAGTACACGCGCTTAGTGAGCATGGCAGATCCCGCACAGTTAGGGAGTCGTTTTTATACCTCGTTTTGGGATCTCACGACTCAGTCGCTCAGATACTCATGTGAACGATTGGGATTGCCTTTAAATGAATCTGCTGAGAGTGCCTTGATGCATCAATATGCCCAGTTAGAAATATTTCCTGATGTAGTGAGTACCTTAAGCCAATTAAAGAATAAAGGCTTGAACACCGCGATACTCTCTAACGGTAGCCAAAAAATGTTGCAAGATGTTGTCGATAAGAATGCATTGACTGCATTCTTTAATCGCTTAGTTTCTGTGGATGATGTCAAGCACTTTAAGGTCATGCCACAAGCCTATCAGTTATTATTAGATCAATTTTCTTGTCAAAAAAAAGAAGTATTGTTTGTATCATGTAACGCTTGGGATATCGTGGGGGCAGGGTGGTTTGGGTTACCGACGTATTGGGTAAATCGTTTTCATTTACCCTTTGAGAAAATTGGTTTACCACCGACCTTCCAAGGACCGAGTCTTACCGAACTTATCCAACATATTTAATTCTTTCTATAGGAGCATTTCATGATTAAGTTTTTTTTCCACCCTTCACCAAATCCGTTAAAAGTAGCTTTATTTTTAGAGGAAGCCAAGATTCCTTATGAATTAATTCCAGTTGATACACGCAAGGGTCAGCAGCACGATCCTGAATTTGTCAAAATTAATCCTAATGCTAAAACTCCTGCCATCCTTGATGGTGATATTCCGGTTTTTGACAGTAATGCAATATTGTTATATTTGGCGGCCAAGCATGCGGCTTTTTTGCCAGCAAAAACTGATAAAGATAAAGCAGATATTTCCTCTTGGTTAATGTTTGTTGCCACGGGTATTGGCCCATATTGTGGACAATCGGTTCACTTTAAGCGTTTTGCACCAGAGCCAAAAGAATATGCGGTTAATCGTTTTGATTTTGAAGCCTGGCGTCATTGGAATATTATTGAAGAACATTTAGCGACTCGCAAGTGGATGGTTGCCGATAAGTACAGTATTGTTGATATGGCGGTATGGGGTTGGGCACGAATGATTCCTTTTGTATTGGGAGATGATGCTTGGACAAAATTACCCCATATTAAGCGTTGGATTGATATCATCAATGCACGACCTGCTGCCCAAAAGGCAGAGGGTTTAAAAGCAAATTACGAATTTAAAACAACGGTTGATGCCGATGCATTACGCCACTTATTTCCTGCGAATGCAAAGCTTGGACTTTAGTAGTACATTGATTGAATATGAAAGATACGGAGAGTTTCATGACAACTAAACATACCCCAGCCCCTGCCATTCAAGTTTATTCTTGGGCAACTCCAAACGGTCACAAAGTGCACATCATGTTGGAAGAGTGTGGATATCGACTCGGTCGTGATTGGGAAGCGCACGCGGTGGACATTGGTAAAGGTGATCAATTTAAACCTGAGTTTTTGAGCATTAGTCCCAATAATCGTATACCAGCATTAGTCGACATGAATGGTCCTGATGGTAAGCCCATTAGTGTTTTTGAATCTGGCGCGATTCTTCTGTATCTCGCATCCAAGACTGGTAAGTTTATGCCCAAGAGTACAACGGATAAATTCAAAGTCATGGAATGGTTGATGTTTCAAATGGGTGGCGTTGGCCCGATGTTAGGTCAGACGCATCACTTCCGGATCTATGCCCCTGAGAAGGTCGAATATGCGATCAATCGTTATACCAAAGAAGCGAATCGTTTATATGGTGTGATGGACCGTCAATTGGCGAAAAATAAATTCATCGCCGGTAAGTCTTATTCGATAGCAGATATCGCGATTTATCCATGGCTTCGCAACTGGAAAAATCAAGGCGTTGAATTATCAGAGTACCCACATGTAGAAGCTTGGTTCAATGCCATTGATCAGCGCCCGGCAGTCAAACGTGGTGTGGAAGTATTGACGGCATTGCGCCAACCGTTTCATGATGACAAGGCGAAGGAAGTCTTATTTGGTATCAAAGCTGATAAACAGAATTAATCATCGTCCCAATTCAACAAACAATTGCTCGGGGCATGGATAATGTCTATCCTTCAGTTTGATCAACACGTAGATCGATCGCATACACAGTCGATTCGTTGGGATAAGTATGGTCCTGATGTGATCCCCTTATGGGTTGCTGATATGGATTTTCGACCGCCTGAAGCGGTGATCCAAGCACTCACTAAAAGAGTCGAGCATGGCGTTTTTGGCTATACCTATGCTAGCCAAGAGCTTAAAGAGGTGATTGTTGATTACATTCACAGAATGTACCATTGGAAAATTTCACCAGAATGGATTGCCTTTTTACCAAGTGTTGTTACCGGCCTGCATTTATCGGTCAGGATGCTCACTCAGCCTGGTGATCATATTCTTATTCCACATCCTGCTTATCACCATTTCAAAGATGCAGTGCTAGGTGCGATACGGGATTACTCTATTTATGAGATGGCTCTTCACCAAGGCCGATATATTTTGGATATGGCGCAATTAGAAAGTTTGGTTCGCCCACAGACGAAGTTACTCATGCTCTGTAATCCTCACAACCCTGGCGGGACTGTTTTTACCAAAGAAGAGCTTTTGGCCATTGGAGAGTTTGCTAAAGCGCATCAACTGATGATTTGTTCCGATGAGATTCATGCGGACCTTATTTTAGATGAAGGTCTACAACATCATCCAATAGGTAGTATTGGGCAAGGCATAGAAAATCGCAGTTTTTCACTGATGTCGCTCAATAAAGCGTATAACTTTCCAGGAATCGGATTGTCGTGGGTGATTTGTCAAAACCCAGAAATTCAAAAAAAACTGATGCAAGATGTGCATACTTTGATTCCGAATCCAAATTTATTTGCTTATGATGTAACTCAAGCAGCGATGGAGCATGGGCAAGAATGGCATGCTTCTTTGATAGCATACTTACGCAAAAATCGAGATACGGTACACGCGCGAATTAATGCCATCCCAGGCTTGTCAATGGCGCATCTTCAGGCCACTTACTTAGCTTGGATCGACTCTTCTGCCATGGGCTGGGATAATCCATTTGAGGCCTTTTTAAATGCTGGAGTCGCTTTATCTCCTGGATCGCAATTTGGTGATCAGCAGTTTGTGAGATTGAATTTTGGCACAACGTCAAAACTCTTGAATTTAGCATTAGGAAGAATTGAAAAAATTTATCAACAATAAGTTAAGATAATCATTATGCAAAGTACCTTGTCACTATATTATTATGAATCCATCAAACAACAATTGTTGGCATGGAATGGAATGAACTTAGAAGAGCGAAGAAGCTCTTATGAAGAAATTTCGATTCAGCGCGGTAATTTTTCTAAAAGTGTTGAGATTGTTCCGGCACAATTTGGAGCAGTGACAGGAGATTGGTTAATTCCTCATCAACAAAGTACCGATGGCATCATTATTCATTTGCACGGTGGTGCTTTTGCAGTTGGTAATGCGCTCACTCATCGCGCCATTGGTTCTCATCTTGCTCAGTATTCAGGAGCAAGAGTCATTTTACTGAACTACAGTCTATCTCCGGAACATCAGTTTCCGGTAGCAATGAGGGAGGTAGTTCATACGTTTGAATTGTTAAAAAAAGAACACTCAGGACAGAAGGTTGCTCTATCGGGTGATTCTGCGGGAGCTAATTTAGCTTTAACCGCATCCTTGTACTTACGTGGGGAAGGTAAAGAGTTACCGAATGCGATCGGCTTAATCTGTCCCTGGTCGGATTTAACGATGTCCAATCCCAGTCATCAAAAAAATGCTGCAGTAGACCCCTATTTTCCGAACAGTGATCGTTTACATGCATCTGCCAAAGGATATGCTGGCGAGGCTTCATTAAAAGACCCACTGGTTTCTCCTCAGTTTGGCAATTATGACAACCTGCCTCCGATACTTACGCATATTGGTGAGTATGAAGCCTTGCTCGATGATGCCAAAATGGTTCATCAGTTGGCGACTAAAGCTGGCGTGAATTCTCAACTCGAAGTTTATCCAGCGATGTGGCACGTATGGCAACATTTTGTCGGACTCATGCCGGAGGCAACCGACTCTTTGCAAAAGATGGGTACCTTTTTAGGGTCGCATCTTAAATCTATTTAGTATTTCCTATCTGGGTGTCTGGTATTTAACGAATCCCCTCTGATGCGGTGGTTCAGTGAACTGACTTCGCTCGAACTAAATTGACAAGTAGTTAAATGACCTGTCATGATAAGTTCATAAAAAAACGTGTTTTTTGTCACTTTGAGTTATTACGATGAAACTCTTCGTTATTAACTCACCACATGGAAGCGACACATGTCTAACACATCAAAAAAAATCGATCCTTTAGAGGCAGTTCATAGCACTATCGAAAAAAATCGTAAAAATACGGAAAAGCTCTTGCAAGAATCGAAGCAAGCTAACGAAAAAATTGCCAGTCTTTCTAAAGTGCATTCGCAAAAGTTGCAAAAATCGATTAGCCAAGAGCGTGAAAAAATTCAGAAGATGCTCTCGGAGATAAATGACCATATCAAGGGTTCATCTTCCAAGACCCCAACCGATATATTTACTGCCTATTTTGAGTATTTGCGGGATGCGGCAGAAAGACAAGCTTTGTTTTTCGATACCATGCGTAAAAGAGGTAATGTGTACGTCGATCATAGCAAGGCGGGTATGCCACCAGTTTTAGATTTTAAATATGAAGTGGTTTTAGATGGCTTGGAGATGACTCCACAAACCAACTATTTATTTCTAAAAATCACGCCTCCCGAGGGCTCTATGATTTTTGAAGAACGTGCACCGATTGTGATTGTAGACCCGCGAGCAGGTCACGGCGCTGGTATTGGAGGATTTAAGCCAGAAAGCCAAGTTGGTGATGGGTTTGCTGATGGTCACCAGGTCTATTTTGTGGCATTCCGTCAAACGCCAGTTCTTGGTCAAACTTTGGCCGATGTGCGTGACGCAGAAATTCAATTCGTACAAGAAATTGTGCGTCGTCATCCAAAAGCACCAAAGCCTATCATGATTGGTAATTGTCAGGGAGGTTGGGCAACGATGTTGGTTGCAGCCCAAGCGCCTAATCTTTTAGGACCTATTGTTTTAAATGGTTCCCCATTATCGTATTGGGCGGGTAAGCGTGGTGAAAACCCCATGCGCTATACCGGTGGTGTTAAAGGCGGCGCAATGCCCGCCTTATTAGCCGCTGATCTTGGCCATGGCATTTTTGATGGAGCTGCTCTAGTGCAGAATTTTGAAAACCTCAACCCTGCCAATACATACTGGTCAAAATACTATAATTTGTACTCTAGGGTAGATACTGAGCAAGAGCGTTTCTTGGAGTTTGAGCGTTGGTGGGGTGGTTATGCGCTGATGACTGAGGCAGAAATACGTTGGATTGTAGAAAACCTGTTTATTGGTAACAAATTAGCACACGGCGAGGCAGTTCTTGGTCATGACCGTGTTGATCTGAAGAAGATTGAATCACCAATTATTGTTTTTGCCTCAAGAGGTGACAACATTACTCCGCCGCAGCAGGCCTTGAACTGGATTCCTGAGTTGTATGCGAGTGTGGCTGAGTTAAAGGCGAAGGGTCAGAGAATCGTCTATATGGTGCATGACTCGATTGGTCACTTGGGTATTTTTGTATCGGCGAAGATTGCAGGCCGTGAACATGAAGCCATTACAGATACTTTTAGAGCCATTGAAGCTCTATCTCCAGGTTTATACGAAATGGTATTAGAGGATGCACAAGATCGTATGCACATTCGTTTTGAACCAAGGACCTTGGACGATGTCCATGACATACAAAACGATATGGACAATGATGATGAATTGTTCGAAGAAGTATCAAAAATGTCTCAGATGATCACGGAGATTTACGAAAGAATGTTGAGACCAATAATTCAAAATGTGGTGACTGAGCAATCTGCCGAGATGATGCGAAATATGAATTCGTTAAGAACACAGCGTTTAGCTTTCTCTGATCAAAATCCTTTGATGCCGATGATGGATAAGATGCTTGAGAAGTTTAAGCAAGAGCGTCATCCGGTCGCCAAACATAATCCATTTGTACAACTCGAAAAAATGTTCGCTGAAACAATTGAATCGCAACTCAATCTTTATCGTGATACACGTGATGCAATGACAGAACTGATGTTCTTTAGTATTTATTCATCGCCGACAGTGAAATCGATGACTAAACCGTTAGATAAGCATGCTAAGAGCAAAGATATTGACGTACGTGAATATCCAGAAATTCGTTTAGCTTTATCCATGATGGAAGTTGGTGGTATTCCAGAGGCTACAGTGCGCATGTTACATCTTCTGACGAAAGCTCGCGGATATGTCAGAAGAACTCGTTTAGAGCGTGAGTTACAAGCTTTGCAGCGCTCGCATTTCCCTGACTTAAGTGATGAAACACAAATTTCCCATTTAATTCATCAACAGTCATTGATTGTTGACTTTGAGCCTAAGCTTGCGCAAGAAAGTTTAACGACCTTACTCGACTCAGCAGAGAAGCAAACCCAAGCATTAGATTTAGTCATGGAAATTGCTGGTCCACGCGAAACAATGCATCCAAATGCGCTCAAACAATACGAAGAGTTTGAAAAAATGTTTGCCAAAAAAAATGAAAAAGTAGTGAAGAAAAAAGCTGCTAAACAATCTGAAGAGTGAGAAGGGATCTACGATGAATGCTCCAGTTGAAGGATTAAGAAACCGTTTATGGGAAGATTTAAAAGTAGGTGATGAGGCAGCTATTGAAAAAACCGTTACACCACGTGATTTATATTTATTTGCGCATGCGTCCGGTAATTTAAACCCGATGCATATGCCCCAATTAGACATTGATCATGATGGGATTAGTGATGCAGTTGCTCCATCGATGTGGATTGGATCATTGATTTCTTGCGTACTCGGTAATGTTTTACCAGGGCCAGGCACGTTGTATCGTAAGCAATCTTTCGACTTTGTTGATCGTGCACATATTGGTGATGTGATTTCCATCTCCGTCCGTTTAATTGAGAAGTTAAATGCCCCAGATGTGATTTTCGAGACAGTCGTTACCAAAGTTGGTGGGCCTGTCATTGCTTCTGGACATGCGACGGTTAGTGCTCCATTAGACCATGTTTCTTTAGCTGCGCATGAGTTACCTGCTTTGCTATTAGAAGAGCATGATCATTTTTCGAAATTAATTATGGCGGCAAAAAATTTGGAACCGATGCCAACTGCCGTGGTGTGTCCAGATGATTCTAATTCCTTAAAAGGGACACTGCTAGCAATGCGCGAAGGATTAATCATTCCTATTTTGATTGGATCCAAAGTAAAAATTGAAGAAGCCGCTAAGGAAGCGCAGGAAGACTTAAGCTTGATACAGATCATTGATCTTCCTGATCACATTGCAGCCGCTGCCAAGGCCGTTGAGCTGGTTCATAGTAATCAAGTTCGTGCCATTATGAAGGGTAATTTACACTCTGATGAGTTATTAGCTCAGGTAGTGAAAAGAGAAGGTGGACTTCGAACCAGTCGCAGAATCTCGCATGTATTTGCGATGAATGTTCCTACCCTTGACCATCCTTTATTTATTAGTGATGCTGCGATTAATATTGCCCCTGACCTGATGACAAAAGTGGATATTACTCAAAATGCAATTGATTTGGCTAAGGCTTGCGGCATTGAGCATCCTCTTGTTGCGATTATGTCTGCGGTTGAAACGATTAACCCCAATATTCCTTCTTCTATGGAAGCGGCAATTATTGCCAAAATGGCAGATCGCGGACAGATCACTGGTGGCATTGTGGATGGTCCTTTGGCGATGGATAACGCGATTGACATGGGCGCAGCGAAGACGAAAAAATTAGAGTCACCTGTAGCGGGTCGAGCACAGGTATTGATTGTTCCAAATTTGGAGTCGGGTAATATGTTGGCTAAACAATTGACTTTTATTTCTCATGCACAACCAGCCGGCCTTGTCCTTGGCGCCAAGGTTCCAGTGATGTTGACTAGTCGTGCAGACAATGAAGCCGCTCGCTTAGCTTCGTGTGCACTGGCTCAGTTGTATGACTACTTTAGACGAAATAAGAAATCTGTTTTTTAAACTTCACTTAGAGCACATTCGGAGTTAATATGTCCAATCAAAGACAGGGTTTACTGACACTCAATGCAGGGTCGTCATCGATAAAATTTGCTGTATTTACGGTTCCTGAACTAAAACAATTATTGATCGGTCAGATTGACAGTATTGGATCCATTGCCGCTTTCAAAGCGAAAAGTTCGGACGCTTTGATCAATGAAAAGTATGAGTGGAGTCAACAGGATGCTCCACAAAATCATGCGGATGCATTGAAATGGTTAATTGAGTGGCTTAATCTGCGGATGGCCAATCTCAAGATCTGCGCGGTGGGCCATCGTGTGGTTCATGGTGGTCAATTTTATAGTGAGCCGGTTCTGATCAATGACGATGTTTTGCATCAATTAGAGTCTTTATTAGCGCTCGCTCCATTACATGAACCACATAATGTTGCTGGCATTAAAGCCGCACGGGAATCCTTTGGCGAGATTGCGCAAGTTGCTTGTTTCGATACAGCATTTCACCGTGATCAGCCATTTATTAATGACACTTTTGCTATTCCGCGCCATTTTTATGAAGAAGGTGTGCGTCGTTATGGATTTCATGGTTTGTCTTACGAATACATTAGTAAAAATCTACCCGAGTTATTTCCCGAACATGCTAAGGGCCGCGTGATTATTTTGCACTTGGGTAATGGTGCTTCCATGTGTGCGATTAAAGATGGTCGTGCGGTTTCTTCAACTATGGGCTTTTCTGCCTTAGATGGCTTAGCCATGGGGACCCGTTGCGGCAATATTGACCCAGGAGTTCTACTCTATTTAATGGAATTTAAAGGCATGAAAGCCAAAGAAATTTCAGACTTGCTGTATAAAGAGTCTGGCTTAAAAGGCTTATCTGGCATTTCCAATGACATGCGTACTTTGGAAGGATCAGATCAACCAGAGGCAAAAGAAGCGATTGATTATTTTGTTAGTCGCGTTAAACGCGAGATTGGTAGTTTAGCCATGGCCTTAGGCGGTTTAGATGCGATGGTATTCACGGGCGGTATTGGTGAAAATTCCGTAAACGTTCGTAAAGCAGTATTAGAGGGTTGTGAGTGGCTAGGTGTAGAGATCGATGAAGCGAATAATGCATCTGGACAGACGGTGATTTCTTCTGAATTTTCTAGTGTGCTTTGTTTACGTATCCCTACCAATGAAGAGGGCATGATTGCAGCACATACCTTAGCCCTATCCAATTTATCCATTCCTACGATGAGCTCATGATGAAAAAAGCACTTCCACCAGAAGAATTAGTGAAGTTAATCCCAGAAGGCGCAGTCCTGATGATTGGTGGTTTTATGGGTGTTGGCTCGCCGCATCGTTTGATTGATGCTTTAGTAGAAAGTGGTCAAAAAAATCTGACGATTATTGCTAACGATACGGCCGTCATCAAAAACATGGCATCTGGTTTAGTATTGATGGAAACAGCACTTGGAGTGTCTGTTGAAGAAGTCTTGGCGGCAACTGGAACCCCCCTGATTGTGGCTAAGGATGTAAAACCGATGAATATTGATATAACTGCTTAAGGAAATGACGATGGACATTCAATCTGTAGGTATTATTGGCGCTGGAATCATGGGTAATGGAATCGCCCAAGTTTGTGCAGCATCTGGCTTAGATGTCGTGATGATTGATATCAATCAAGCTGCGATTGATAAGGGCATGGAGAATATCAGCTCTAGTTTAGATCGCTTGGTAAAGAAAGAAAAATTAACGGAAGAGCAAAAAGCCGCGACGCTGGCGAAAATAAAACCTTCACTCGATTATGCCGATTTAAAGAGTTTACATTTAGTGATAGAAGCAGCGACAGAGAATCGTCCGATTAAAGAAAAGATTCTTAAGCAATTGGATGAAACCTGTGATGCTTCGACGATCATTGCAACGAATACTTCGTCTTTATCTGTCACGCAGTTAGCCGCGAATGATTCCAACCCAAGTCGAGTGATTGGTATGCACTTTTTTAATCCCGTACCGATGATGGCTTTAGTCGAAATCATTCGTGGTTTACAGACGAGTGATGCTACGCACCAAGCGATATTTGAGATGTCGCAACGTTTAGGTAAGACGCCGATTACCGTCAAGAATTCCCCTGGATTTGTAGTCAATCGTATTTTGGTACCCATGATTAATGAGGCCTTTTTTGTGCTTGCAGAAGGTCTTGCTACACCTGAAGATATTGATGCCGGTATGAAGTTGGGATGTAATCAGCCCATTGGGCCTTTAGCTCTTGCGGACATGATTGGCTTAGATACTTGCTTGGCGGTCATGGAGGTGTATTTTACGAATTTTAGTGATTCGAAATATCGTCCATGTCCACTTTTACGTGAGCTGGTGGCTGCTGGGCACTTAGGTCGTAAGACAGGTAAGGGAGTTTATCAGTATTGATTTTTAAAGCTCGTTAAACAATTGGGCGTAAACTAGTTGTTTTGATGAGCGAGATTTTTTATGTCAGTCTCCAGGATAGGTTTTTGGAGCGTAGTATTCAGTTATGTCTGTTGGGGCTTTATGCCCCTATACACAAGACAGTTCACCGACGTTTCTTTACTTGAGTTTTTTGCCCATCGTATTATTTGGTCAGCGGTATTACTCATTCTTCTGATGTTATTTCAGGGGAAGTTGTTGAATTTATTCAAAAACCTTCGACCTAAACGCATTGCCCTTTATTTTTTCACAGGTTTTTTGGTGGCATCCAATTGGTATTTGTTCGTATGGGGTATTTTGCGTGGTGATATCACTGAGGCCAGCCTTGGGTACTTTATTAATCCTTTAGTCAGTGTCGTGCTTGGGGTGATTATTTTGCGTGAGAAATTACGTATTCCGCAAATGATCTCTATTGCCATTGTCGCGGCTGGAGTTGCGATATTGGGCTTTGCTTATGGCCAATTTCCGTGGTTAGCCATTAGTTTGGGAACCACCTTTGGCTTATATGGACTGTTTCGGAAGATGGGGGATTTAAATGCCGTTGAAGCCCTCAGCTTAGAGATGATTCTTTTATTGCCACTCATGCTAGCTCTCGTTGCTTATTTATATTTACATCAGCATTTAGTTTTTGGCTCGCAGGGACTATTGATCAATTTAAAGCTCATGAGCATCGGTGTAATAACGGCGATTCCATTATTGTATTTTATCTATGGTGTTCAACGAATTTCTATGACAACCCTAGGAATTATTCAGTACTTGGGACCGACATTGCAGTTCATGAGCGGGGTCGTATTTTTCCACGAAGTGATTGATCAACATCGTTTGATTGGATATTCAACCGTCTGGTTTGGATTGATTATTTTTGCTCTAGAGGGAGTAATATACTCTCGTCGGACGCATCAAGAGCAAAGTCGAGCGGTGATGATGGACTGAAATTGCCCTGAGTAATTTCACGCATTTTGATAAGGCTATAGATCATTGAATTGACCGGTGTTGGAATGTCGTGTTTTTTGCCCAAGGCGACTATCGTGCCATTAAGATAGTCGATCTCGGTAGGTTTTCTTTTGGCGATATCTTGCGCGGTGGATGATTTTTGGGTGGGTAAATTGACGGGGATACCTTCAATCATCGCATCGATTCTTTCTAGATTGAGGTCGATACCTTCTGCTATTCCAACGGCGATACATTCATTTTTAATCGCATTCATGACTTGATCAATGCCAGGGCTCACGACTAAGTCTTCATAGCTGATTTGACCTATTGCGGAAATGCCGTTGTAAGAGCAGTTCACAATGAATTTATTCCATAATTCAAGAAGCATCGTCGTTGATATTTTGGCGGGTATCTTTGCCATTTTCAGCATCACGGTTAAGAAGTCTAAACGAGATGCATCTTGGTTCGCAACGGTATTGCCGATTACCAAGTTGCCGCCGCCCAAATGTGAAACTTGATTGATTTCTGTCATTGCCATTGCGGCATAGACCATTCCAGCATAGCAGTTTTGAGAAATATGTTGTTTCAGAAGACCGACATTATCAATGCCATTTTGTAAGCTAATGATGATGGCATTGGATTTTAGGTAGGGCGCAATTTCTTCTGCAGTTTGAAGTGTTGATTGAGTTTTAACGCAGATAAAAACAAATAAACAATCTTTGAGCGTTTCGTAATCTGTTGTCGCCTCTACATGCATCGTTTCACGTTTATCCGCCCAAACGATCTCTAGCCCCTCGTTCTTGAATTTTTCTAATTGATTTTCACGGGCGATGAAGGTGACTGGAAAACCCCCTTTTGCCATTAAGCCGCCAAAATAGCAGCCTACTGCTCCAGCGCCAATCACGACTATTTTTGGTAAAGAGGCACTCATATTAAAGGTCGGTCACAATCGGCAAAAAGAGTTCTTGAAGGTCATTTAAAAATTGTAAACCGAAAGGGGTTGCTCGCAAAATAAGTGGATTAGGCTCAAGTACTCCTTTTTCGATTGCTTCATTGATTTCAGTTTGGATCTCAAGTATTTGCAAGCCGGTTCTTTCCTCTAAATAACTAGTTGGGACTCCTTCTTTTAACCTCAGAGCTCCCAACATAAACTCAAAAGCGAGTTCATCTCTAGCGATCTGGCGTTCCTCAATCACTCCTTTGGAGCTGGTCATGACGGCTTGCATATATTTCTCGGGGTGTCGTTCTTTAATTGTTCTTTTGATGCTCTGCGGAAAAGAAATCTTGCCATGAGCTCCAGCGCCAATCCCTAAGTAGTCACCAAACGTCCAATAATTCAGATTATGGAAGCATTGTGATTTTGGTTTGGCATAGGCGGAGATCTCATACCTTTCATAACCTTTGGTTTCCAGAGTTTGAAGCAGTTGTTCTTGGATTTCAAAGGCAAGATCCTCATCTGGTATGGGCGGTGGAAATTTAGCAAACAGGGTATTGGGCTCTAAGGTAAGGTGATACAAGGATAGGTGATCTGTATCAAAGCTTAAGGCCTTGGCTAAATCGTCTTTTGCTTCTTCTAAGGATTGATTGGGGAGTCCGTACATGATGTCCAAATTGACCCGCGCAAAATACTGTTTTGCAATGTGTATGGCTTGAACCGCTTCTGCGCTGGAATGGACTCTGCCGAGATCTTTGAGGTGACGGTCATTAAAGCTTTGGATACCAAGCGAGATGCGATTGACGCCACTTTTAGCATAAGCTGAAAATTTTTCAGCTTCTACTGATCCGGGGTTTGCTTCCATCGTAATTTCAATATCACTATCCATGCCGATCCGGGCTCGAACGTCTGCTAATAGTCGGTCTAAACCAGCCGGCGACAGTAGGCTAGGCGTTCCTCCACCAATAAAGATGGAATGGATTCTGCGGCCCCAGACGAGTGGTAATGATTCTTCGAGATCTTTACAAAGAGCACTTAGGTATTGTTCTTCGTCAAAAGCAGGCCCATCTTGGTTGATAGCATGCGAATTGAAGTCACAATAAGGGCATTTCTTTTCGCACCATGGGAAATGGATGTAGAGGGACAAAGGCGGGAGGGATTTTAAAGAAATTCCACCCGTTGTTTTGGTTGGGCTCATGACCTGGATCGGAATAATCGTTTTAGTATTCATGCGACATCTTTAGGAGAAGTTCTTGCATCGCTAGAGCGCGATGACTGATTTGATTTTTCATGCTTGGGTCTAGTTCTGCAGCCGTTTTGCTATAGGTTGGTAGGTAGAAGTAGGGGTCGTAGCCAAAGCCATGACTTCCTTTAGGGGTATCAATCACTTCTCCCATCCAACTGGCTTGGGCAATGATGGGTTCTGGGTCTTTTGGATAACGAATCAGGACGAGGGCACACACATATTTTGCGCCCCGTTGAGGTTCATTTTTTAACAGATCTAGTAAGTATTGGTTATTACTTTCATCGGTGGCGTCGCTCCCTGAAAACCGAGCAGAATGAATTCCAGGTCTGCCTTGTAGGGCATTAACGCAGATGCCTGAGTCGTCTGCAAGGCTTGGCAAACCGCTGAGAAGACTTGCTTGACGTGCCTTGGCTAGAGCGTTCTCAATAAAGGTCTCAAAGGGTTCCTCAGCGGCAGGTATGTTGAGCTCTTGTTGGGCGATGACTTCAATCTGCAGGGGCGCAAGGAGCGCTCTAAATTCTGTTAATTTCCCCGCATTATTGGAAGCAAGTACCACTTTCTTCAAACGATGATTCATTTTGCCAAAGCTTCTTTTTGCAGAGTAACGAGTTGTTGAATTGCGGCTTGTCCAAGATCGAGGAGTTGCACGAGTTCAGTACGACTAAAACTAGCACCTTCGGCAGTCCCCTGAACTTCCACAATGCCACCTTTACCGGTCATCACGATATTCATATCGGTATCACAGTTCGAGTCTTCGGCATAGTCAAGGTCGGTTACTGGTACCCCTTTGTAGATTCCCACCGAAATCGCCGCAACATGATCGATGATTGGGTCTTTTGTCAGAGCTCCTGAAGCTAGTAAGGTATTGATTGCGTCACGTGCTGCAATGAAGGCCCCGGTAATCGCAGCGGTTCGAGTACCGCCATCTGCTTGGATCACGTCGCAGTCGAGATGGATGGTTCGTTCGCCTAATCGTTTGAGGTCAAAGATGCTGCGAAGAGACCTGCCGATGAG
This sequence comes from uncultured beta proteobacterium, assembly GCA_903875135.1. Classification (GTDB taxonomy): domain Bacteria; phylum Pseudomonadota; class Gammaproteobacteria; order Burkholderiales; family Burkholderiaceae; genus Polynucleobacter. The sequence continues at coordinate 22,142 of CAIQUZ010000033.1, forward strand.
ACGCTGGATTTCTTGGGTACGACCGGATTGTTTACCTTTTGCCGCTTCACGATCACTACGGGTGTGGGTTGAGCGTGGGAGCATGCCATATTCCGCGGTAACCCAGCCTTCACCGGTACCTTTTTGGTGTGGCGGGACACGGTCTAAAATACTCGCGTTGCACAGGACCTGGGTATCTCCAAAGGCAATTAAAACCGACCCTTCAGCATGTTTGGTAAAGTGCCGCGTCATTTTAACGACCCTTAATTCTGCGGCTTGACGTTGGCTTGGGCGGATGGAATTTTGCATAGGAGGGAAAAACCTTTCTGATTATTTTGTTCTATTTTGCCTTTTTTCGGCAATGACATACCAACACTTTACAATGTAATCATGATATATAGCATGACGGGATTCGGGGCCAGTCGTCAGGCCCTTCAAGTAAATGATCAAACGATTGCCTTAATTTATTTAGAATTACGGTCGATTAACTCTCGTTTTTTGGATTTAATTTTTAAATGTCCAGATGAAACGAAGATGGCGGAGCCACAAATTCGTGAGCAAATTTCCAAGCGGATCAGTCGTGGCAAGATTGAGTGTCGCATTCATATTCAACGAGATGTTGAAGTGGCGGATCAGGTTGATATTGCCGAAGGGCAGGCGTTACAAAAGTTCCACTTACCTGCAATTCGAGAGCTCAAGACCTATCAAGCCTTAGTCAAGCAACATTTTCCATCAGCGCAAGAGATGAGTGTCAAAGATGTATTAATTTGGCCAGGGGTGATTCGTCAAGAAGAGATTGCGGCGGAGCAATTGCAAGATGTCATTTTGCAGACTTTAGAGCAAGCCCTAGACTCTTTGTTGCAGAGTCGTCAAACAGAAGGTCACGCTTTAAAAGGTGTGATATTGAGGTGCATGGAGAAGATGGAAGCGATTGTTGCGAGCATCGAATTAAAGTTACCTAGCATCATTCAAATTTATCAGGATAAGTTAATTGAGAAGTTACTCACTGTTTTAAATGGCGTAGACCAGCAAGGGCGCAACATTTCTAAAGAGGAAGTCGTTGAACGGATCAAACAAGAAGTGGTGATGTACGGTGTGCGAATTGATGTTGCCGAGGAGATTGCGCGGTTAAAGACCCACTTTCAGGCGGTTCGAACGGCTCTTGAAAAGGGTGGCCCCGTTGGCAAGCGGCTGGACTTTTTAATGCAAGAATTGCAACGGGAAAGTAATACTTTAGGCGCTAAATCAGTTTCTCAAGAGACGAGTGATGCATCGATGGAGCTAAAACTCCTTGTGGAGCAAATTCGTGAACAAGTGCAAAATTTAGAGTAATCAAGATAAAAGGATACTTCAAATGGTTTATACCGGCAGTATGATTTTGGTTGTAGCTCCCTCAGGGGCAGGGAAATCATCCTTAGTCAGGGCATTATTGGAGACCGACCCGACTTTGTCTTTATCGGTTTCTTACACGACTAGACAACCTCGCCCGGGGGATGTCGAAGGTATCAATTATCATTTTATTACTGAGGCTGAATTTATTCTGCGTAAAGAGCAGGATGATTTTTTAGAGTGGGCGCATGTGCACGGCAATTATTATGGCACTTCCCGTTCCTGGATTTTGGAAAAGATGCGCACAGGCAAAGATGTCATTCTAGAAATTGACTGGCAAGGGGCTCGGCAAATTCAGACGGTAGTACCGCATGCGATTTGGGTTTTTATTCTGCCACCCTCAATTCGTGTTTTAGAGGAGCGCTTGCGTCATCGGGGCCAAGATGATGAAGCGACGATTCAAAAAAGGATCGCCGCAGCACATGACGAGCTTTCGCATTTATCGGAAGCGAACTATCTCGTCATCAACGATTTATTCCAAGCGGCCCTGTTTGAGCTTCGGCAGATCATTTCGGCAAGTCGCTTAAGGACTTTGCCACAGTTGGCTCGATACACCGAATTAGTCGATAATTTGAGCAAACCCTCTAAATAAGTCGTGTTTTGAGGTAGAATAGGGATATTGTGTGATTGCATTCTTGCAATCCAAGCTCATTTGAAAGTAAATACCATGGCCCGTATTACCGTTGAAGATTGTTTAAAAACTATTCCGAATCGTTTCGAGATGGTACTAGCTGCTACTTACCGTGCTCGTCAATTGGTTCAGGGACATACTCCTCGTGTTGAGTCTAAAGACAAGCCTACAGTCACCGCGTTACGCGAAATTGCTGCAGGAATGACAGACAAGGATATGTTAACTAAAGTTCCTTTGTAAGGTAACTTATGGTGGCACGTTCACCATCCATCTCTAGCGCAGACACCTTATCGCATGTGACTGATGCTAAGGCCATTATTTCGGCCATGCTAGAAAAGTCGAGTAGGCACCTCTTTGGTCCTACTTCGGCGCCTGCCTCTCCACCAAAGCAACAAGTTGTAAGTCTGTCGAATCTGACAGATAAATTATCGTATTTAAAATCCTCAGAAATGAAGTTGGTTCGTAAAGCCTTCCATTTTGCAGATGAAGCGCACTTAGGACAATATCGTCAAAGCGGTGAGCCTTATATTACCCATCCTTTAGCGGTTGCTGAGTTATGTGCGGATTGGCGTTTAGACGCCAGCTCCATCATGTCTGCTCTTTTACATGATGTGATTGAAGATACGGGCCATACTCATGCGGAGTTGATTGAGACTTTTGGTCTCAAGGTCGGTGAGTTAGTTGATGGCTTGACGAAGCTCGATAAATTAGAGTTTCAGAGTCACGCGCAGGCTCAAGCAGAGAGTTTTCGGAAAATGTTTATGGCCATGGCCAAAGATATTCGCGTGATACTTGTCAAACTTGCCGACCGAACCCATAACATGCGAACTTTGGACGGCGTTCGAGAAGATAAACGTCGACGGATTGCTATTGAAACGAGTGAGATCTATGCTCCGATTGCACATCGTTTAGGTCTGAATATGATTTATCGTGAGTTAGAAGATTTAAGCTTTAAAAATACGTGGCCCATGCGTTATCGTGCCCTCGATCACTCGGTAAAAAAAGTACGGGGTAATCGTAAAGAAATCGTTCAAAAAATCCTGGATGATGTGCGGCGTGCTTTTGCAAAGGTCAATTTAGAAATTGATATTCGTGGACGCGAAAAAAGTTTAGCTAGCATTTATCACAAGATGCGTACCAAGCATTTAAGTTTTAATGAAGTGCTTGACGTTTATGGATTTAGAGTTTTAGTAAAAACCAATGATGAGTGTTACCGTGCTTTGGGAGTTCTTCACTCGATGTATAAGCCAATGCCTGGTAAGTTTAAAGACTATATATCGATTCCTAAACTCAATGGCTATCAATCCTTGCACACCACGATGGTTGGCCCTGTTGGAGTCCCAATTGAATTTCAAATACGTACAACTTTGATGAATCAGGTTGCTGATGCTGGTGTTGCTGCGCATTGGGTTTATAAGGATGGTAAAGAAGAGATGAGTGAAGTCCAAAAACGAGCTCATCAATGGTTACAGTCCTTGATTGATTTAGAAGATGCTAGTCATGATCCACAGGAGTTTTTAGAACACGTCAAAATTGATCTTTATCCAGATTCAGTCTATGTTTTTACACCAAAAGGACATATTCGGGCTTTGCCACGGGGTGCTACTGCTCTTGATTTTGCTTATTCAGTGCATAGTGATTTAGGCAATAGTTGTGTTGCAGTTCGGGTGAATGGTAATCAATTACCTTTACGCACGGAGATTAAAAATGGTGACATTGTTGAGGTAATTACAGCGCCGTTCTCCAATCCCAATCCAGCTTGGTTGACGTTTATTCGAACGGGTCGTGCGCGAGCGGCGATCCGACATGCATTAAAGACGAAAGGTCTAAATGAGTCGATGCAGTTAGGTGAACGTCTTTTATTACAAGCCTTGCGCCAAAATGAGGTCGATGTGGCGTTGGTAACGACGCATGTTTGGGAGAAGGTATTCAACTGGACTGGATCCAAATCTCGTCAAGAGGTCATGACAGATATTGCACTCGGTAGGCGGTCTGCTGCGGTATTAGCGAAAAGAATAGAGCTCTTTATTCATGAAGAGGGTGGTCATGTTCAGTTACGATTTGATCATCAGGAGTGGCAATCTAACTCAGAAAAAGACATTCATTCGAAATCATCTAGTCAAGTTTTAATCGTTGATGGTTCTGAGGGTATGTCAGTGATTTATTCTTCCTGTTGCCATCCAATACCTGGGGATTCCATTATTGGCTACTTAGGAAAAGGTGAAGGTTTACAAATTCACATCAATGACTGTGCTCATGTACAAAGAATTCATCACAAAGATCCGGATAATTGGATTGAGGTCAATTGGGCAGAGGATATTGACCGCGCTTTTGAGATTCCGTTGCGTGTTGATGTCAAAAATTCGAAAGGTGTTTTAGCCAAGGTGGCTAGTAGTATTACGTCTTCTGACGCCAATATTACGCATGTAGGGATGGATGACTCAACGTCAGAATTGGCCGCTTCCATTCGATTTGGGGTTCAGGTCAATGATCGGGATCACTTAGCGAATGTGATTCGCAGTTTAAGGGCTAATCACGATGTGGTGCGTGTTACGCGGACAAAAACGCATTAGTCATTAATACTCAATTGCCGTATATTCAACGTCTAGTATTTCTAGAACTTCTATTCCGTTTGGCGTTTGTAGTTCAATTTCATCGCCAATGCGTTTTTTGATCATCGCTTTAGCGATGGGAGAAATCCAGCTCACATTGCCATTATCGAGACCAATCTCATCGACCCCAACGATACGCAGGATTTTTTCTGCGCCTTGACCATTAATATAGGTCACTGTAGCTCCAAAAAATATTTGATCGGTACTTTCGCGAGTCGCTGGGTCAACGACCTCAGCAAATTCTAGGCGTTTATTGAGAAAACGAATACGTCGATCAATTTCGCGGAGTCTTTTTTTGCCATAAATATAATCACCATTTTCAGAACGATCGCCATTACTTGCCGCCCAATGCACGATTTTGACGACTTCAGGGCGATCCACATCTAAAAGATGTAACAATTCTTCTCTTAATCTTTGATGTCCGGTTGGAGTAATGTAGTTTTTGGCGTTGATTTGTGGCATAATATTAGGCTGTGCGGCTGTAGCTCAGTTGGATAGAGTACTTGGCTACGAACCAAGGGGTCGTGGGTTCAATTCCTGCCAGCCGCACCA
>CAIQUZ010000034.1 GCA_903875135.1 uncultured beta proteobacterium
CAGATCCTCCTGACCATACTCGAAACCGCGCTGTTATTAGTAAAACACTTTCTCCCATCGCATTAAGAAACCTCAAAGTTCAATTTGAAGCAGAGGCTAATCTGTTCGTTGATCGTCTATTAGAAAAGAGGTATTTCGATGTGGTTAAGGATTTAGCAGAGGCCTTTCCACTGAAAGTTTTTGGTGACGCTATCGGTATCACACCCCATCAACGTTATAACGCCATTCTGTATGGGAATATGGTTTTCAATGGTCTCGGGCCTAAGAATGATCTGTTGATGCAAGCAATGTCTCATGCTGATGTGGTTAATCCTTGGGTGATGAATGCATGTCAGAGAGCTAACCTAACAAAAACAGGTCTAGGCATCCAAATTTATGAGGCAGTAGAAAGTGGTATTTTGACCGAAATGGAAGCAACTACACTAGTAAGATCATTCTTTTCAGCCGGTGTAGATACGACAGCTCATGCGATTAGTAATGCTTTATATAGCTTTGTTACTTTTCCGGAGCAATGGGCGAAGCTCAAAGAAAACCCTCAACTAGCAAAATCCACTTTTGAAGAGATCTTAAGATTTGAAGCACCTTTCCAAACATTCTTTAGAACCACCACAACCGAGACCACCTTGGGGAATTATGTCATTCCAGAAAATGAGAAAGTTATGCTTTCCATGGGCTCTGCTAATCGAGACCCTTTGAAGTGGGATGAGCCAGATCAATTTGATATTTCAAGAACAACGACAGGGCATCTTGGATTTGGTACCGGCATCCACGGCTGTGTAGGACAAATGTTAGCAAGGGCTGAAGTAGAGGCTCTCCTCCAAGTAATGTCGAAAAAAGTGACATCAATTCGTTTTACCGCAGAACCCAAACGACTATTGCATAATACTTTACGTGGTTTTGAATCACTACCTATCGAATTTATTTAAAAGAGACAGAAATGCCAACGATTCACTTTATCCAACCAAATGGTCAAACAACAAGTCTTCATGTCAAAGAGGGCAATAGCATCATGAGCGTTTGTCGCGACCATGGCTTTGAAGAGGTTTTAGCCGAATGCGGTGGCTCTGCTCTTTGCGCAACATGCCATGTTTATATTGATGCGGATCAATTAGCTCTATTCCCTCCACCGAATGAAGTAGAACATCAAATGTTGGAATTCGTGGCCTCTGAAAGAAAACCTACCAGTCGCCTTTCTTGCCAATTAACGATCAACGATCAATGTGATGACTTAAAAGTCTTTCTTCCAAGCCAACAAATCTGAAAAAATTGACTATTGTGTGACAACTTGTCACACACGGAAATATGGCACAAAAAGCACAATTAAATGGCTGCATCCACTTTATTCTTTAATGAGTCCTCATACACGCCGTCTATAAGAATAAAAGCGACAGTGCATGGCTCATTGCTACGGTTAGCCCAGGCATGATTGGTGCCACATTGCACTAAGATGTCCCCCGCCTTTAAGAGTACTTCAGAATCATCTAAAAGCATCGTGATTTCACCGGACAACACAATGGCGTAATCAATCGTCTCAGTTCGATGCATCAATGGGTGTCGACCTGTTTTTTCAAAAGTAGCCCCAGCTTGATTCCCAAGAGAGGCAAACAACTCTGATGAGGCTTTGGCATCCATGTTTTTAATCGCATCGGTTTCAGGGGGGAAATAGTTGACCCTCAGAACACTACCGTTTTTAGTCGGCAACTGTCTTCTTGGGCCTAAAGTTGTCTCCGCTACCCGCTCTTCTATCAGCGCAGGGGTATTTCCTGTCCTAAAAATATCTGTTGAAAAATATCCGGGGCGAAGTGGAATAGTATGCACGTAGGGCGCGGGCCCATCCGATACCACAATCGCTTTACCGTGTTGATCATGTCCAGTAACAACTCTTCTCACCATTCCACTCATATCAAACTACCCTAGCTTTGTTTTAATAAAATTATGAATCATTTCCGTACATCCAATTGGATCCTCACGTACCGCAATATGACCACAATCTGGCATATCGACATACACCGATTGAGGAATATTTTTGGCAATGATTTTGCTAAATATAGCGGGTATCCAAAAATCTCTTCCGCCACAAGTAACCAGTGTTGGACATTTAATTTCATGTAACCGACTAGTAATGATCGTCTCATTTTCTTGACCTGGTAATTTTCTACCCCACGCCAACATCGATTTACAAATAATTTCATATCTCTCTGGTGTATGCTCACGTACAGATTTTAAATGCGCCTCTAAAAACTGATCTGCATTGGGGCTATCTAAAAACTCATGGCCAAATGTCCACAACGCAATAAAGTCACGCATATCAACATCCATACCTAACTTATGACAAAGCCTTATTCTTAAATTTAAATTCAAAGTGATAAAGCGATTGAGTTCAGAAAAAGCTCCAAATAATAATAGCGACTTCACTAATGATGGATGCTGCAGCGTCATTGCCATTGCCATACTACCGCCATGCGAAGACCCTAAGATATGAGCGCTCTTGATACCCAAATGATCTGCTAAGGCAGCAAAATCATCCGCCCAAACTTCTGCAGTCAATGCTTTATCCTTTAAAGAAGAGCGTCCGATTCCACGTGGATCCATCACAATAGTTTGATAGTGCTTGCGAAGATGTGGCTCTATGGCATCAAAATAACTAGTGCCTCGACCAAGTCCAGGCAAGAGAAAGATCGGTTCTCCCTCACCTTTTACTTCATAATAAATTTCAGTTGAATTCACATTGGCGATTGGCATAGATCTCTTTCTGTTGATTAAAAATTAATTTTTTTACTGGATATTAGTGTCGACCAAGTATTAGCTTCATCTTTGATCATTTGTGAAAACTTATTCCCCGTGATGATGTAAGGGCTAAATCCGGCCGTAACGAGTTTTTTCTTAAACTCATCAGATTGTGATGTTTGATAAATACCATCGGAAATCATATTGATCGCTTCAGGCGACATCCCACGTGGTCCCATAATTCCAAACCAAGGAATCATTTCTACTCCTGGAAAACCTTGTTCAGTAATTGTCGGCACATCTGGGAATGCCGCACTTCGTTTACCAACCATGGCGAGTAACTTGACCTTACCTGATTGAACTGCGGGCTGTGCAATCGATAAGCCAATAAACATCCCCGAAATTTGTCCACCCATCACGTCCGCTAAAGACGGAGACGCTCCTTTATAAGGGACATGTATAAAATTGACCTTTGCTGAATTTTTAAGCAGCTCAATATAAGCATGCAAAATATTGCCGACGCCAGCAGAACCCAAACTTAATGGAGGATTTGCAGATTTCGCGAGCTGAATAAAATCAGTTAATTGATTGGCCGCAACATTATTTGCCACAATAATTCCAATTTCAGTTTGCGCAACACAAATAATCGGAACTAAATCCTTTTGTGGATCATACGATAAGGATGGGTCAATCAATGGATTAAACGTAATCATGCCTGAGCTTACAAACAGTAGATTTGAACCATCTACAGCACCTTGCTTTAATGTATTGACAGCAACGACGCCATTAGCCCCAGGCCGATTTTCAGTAATCACTGTCGTCTTTAAATTCTTTTGTAAACTTTCAGCAATAATTCTTCCAAGCACATCAGTCGGACCACCTGGAGCAAATGGAATAATGACTTTGATTGTGTTTGGTATGTTTTCACTAAAACACAATGGACTAATAAATACAGCTCCCATCATCAATAAGAGAGTCGTTAAACAGCACTTAAAAAACTTGAATTCTAAATGCATTGTTATCTCCTTAAAATCTTTTTATGTTTCTTTATTTTATATTTCAATCAGCCTAATATTAGCTTGATTTGGAAATACATAAGAATTATTGCTCTATTTTAAATGCTTAAAAACATACTAAGTTGTTATTTTTAAATATACTTAATGTATAAGAATTTATTATTTTTAAAGTATCTATTGCGTTGCAATGAGGACGATAAGTCTTTATGAATTGACAGTGCCTGCCATAAAGGTTTAGAGTAGCAATATAAATAAAGCTTATAAAAGCTAATTAAGGAGACAGCATGACAGCAAATACCCTATCAGAGAATTCAACATCTGACGCATCTGAAATTACAAAATACCAAAAACTAGTTTTACTTTCAGCATTCCTTGGTTGGATGTTCGACTCCATGGATTTAAATATATTTACGTTGATTCTTTTCCCGTGCATTAAAGAACTGATTCAATCAACGAATCCAGCAGAAATTGCAAAAATTGGTAGTATTGTTATTGCTATTAAATTATTTGCTTGGGGTATTGGAGGCGTTGTATTTGGCGTTGTTGCTGACCGTTACGGTCGAGCCAAAACGATGGCGCTTACGGTTCTCATCTACGCTTTATTCACGGGACTAAGTGCATTTGCTACAAGTTGGGAAATGTTGGCCTTCTTTCAAGCTTTAGCAGGTATCGGTATTGGAGGAGAATGGGCTGCAGGTGCTGCAATCATTGCTGAAACCTGGCCTGCGAAAAATCGCGCTAGAGCCATCCAAGTGATGCAATTAGCTTTTGCCATTGGGTTTTTCTTGGCGGCAATCAATAACCTTGTTCTTGGTCAATTTGGCTGGCGTTGGGTCATTGGTGTTGGCGTCATCCCCGTATTCCTCACCATCATTATTCGTCGTTATGTCAAAGAACCTGAGCGCTGGATAAAAGTAAGTGAAGAACGAAAAAATAGTCCTCAAGAAGACTCAAATTGGAAAATATTCTCCGCGATATTTAGTAAGCCCCACCTCAGAAATACAATTATTGGTGTCACAGTTGCTTCTGCAGCGATGCTTGGCTGTTGGGCTGGACTATCACTCATGCCGACTTGGATTATGCAATTAACAACCGCAGCTAAAGCAGGTAACCCCGTCACAATGGTGAGCTATGCATTTATGCTGATGATGGTTGGCGCATTCGCAGGTTATGTCAGCTTAATTTGGTTGTCAGATTTCTTAGGCCGTAGGAAATGTTATTTCTTATTTTGGAGTTTGGCGCTCGTATCCTCTCTCTATTTATTTACTCAAGTGAATGATATCTACACACTACTATGGTTTATGCCGATCTATGGCTACTTCGTCATTGGTGGCTTTGGCACATTTGCCACCTATTTACCAGAGTTGTTTCCAACACGCGTTCGAGGAACTGGGCAGGGATTTTGTTGGAACATGGCCCGCTTTTTGACTGGGTTTGGGCCACTGAGTGCTGGATTTTTAATTCAGTCGATGGGGTCTATTCCAAAAGTTGCAGCAACTCTATCCTTACTATTTATTATTGGATTGATTGCTATCTGGTTTGGGCCAGAAACAAAAGGTATTCCTTTAGAAGATTAATTATTTTTAAGAAAGTATTCGTGTGAGTAATTTAATAGTAAGTGTGGATCAGTCCGTTGCGAAAATTGTGTTAAATCGCCCAGAATTTGGTAATCGTATTGAAATGTCCATGGTCAAAGAAATGACTCAATTGATCAACGGTTTTAGTATTGATGAAAATGTTAAAGTTATTCATCTCTCGGGACAAGGAGACGACTTTTCACAAGGTCGTCAAGTTCCCAAAGTTGACCCTGCGAATAAACCGCCAACCAAGAAAGCAACGCAAATTAGAGCTGAAGTCACTGACCCCATCTTGGCAATTTACGCAGCAATGAAATCTTGTCAAATCCCCTTAGTCTCATCCGTTATGGGAAGTGCCTTTGGTCTTGGCTGTGCCATATCGGTTCTGTGCGATGTGACGATTGCTTCCACCAAAGCACGGTTCTCATTGCCTGAGATGAAAAGTAACTTACCACCAACACTTGCTATTTCTGCCGTAATGCACGCAATCCCTAGAAAAGCTTTGGCACATTTAGTGTATTCAACCGATGAAATTAGCGCCCAAGAGGCCTTTGAGTATGGCTTGGTCAGTAAAATTTATTCCGTCGAAAACTTTACCGCCCAAGTCGATGAATATATTTCAAAAATGGTCAGTAGAGATCGTGCTGCACTATCTGCGGTTAAAGAGTATCTAAATTTAGCCCCGGGGAAAGATTTCGAAATTGCATCAAGATACGCTTCAAACTTACTCGCAGGAGTTCTTGCTTCCCAATAATCTCATGCAGGTAAGTTATAGTAGTTTTTTCCAAGCATCCTTATAAAGTTTATTATGGCGTTAATTATCAAAACATCTTTTTTAGCTGAGGCTTCAAAAGAGCAAGTCTGGAAACTCATTACCGATATCGAAAAGTCTGCGCCGTGCTTTCCCGGGGCTGTCTTAGGAGAAAAATTTCCGGATGGATTTTATCAAGGTGGTTTCAATGTAAAACTTGGTCCAATGACATTTAACTTTGCTGGTAAATTTGGATTTACCGAGCAAGATCAAGCAAATCACCATGCCAAGATCATGGCAACGGGTACTGATACAAAGGGAAGAGGGGGAGCTCAAGGCTTAATCGACGTCCAATTAATAGAAATAAACCAACAAACAGAGGTACAAATTATTTCTGATGTATCTTTGTCGGGCTCTGTCGCTCAATATGGCCGTGGGGTTGGCATGATTCAAGCTATCTCTCAACAACTCATTAATGAGTTTGGTAAAAATTTATCGGCAATGATACTAGCAGATAATCCTTTAACTGCTTTAAGTCCCTCAAAGATTGAAGTAAGTGTTGATCTGGTACCCCATCGATCAACTCCTCAAAATTCCATCAAAGTTCACGAATTACTTTGGCAAACCTTTTTGACTTGGGTCAAAGGTCTATTTCCTAACAAAAGCTAGAGACGTCTATGAAACCTGCTCCATTTACTTATCATCGCCCACAAAGTCTCCACGAAGCACTTAACTTGGTAGCAGAGTTAGATAACTATAAAATCATTGCCGGTGGTCAATCCCTGATGCCTATGATGAATTTTCGTTTCTTAATGCCTGACCATGTCATTGATCTCAACCAAGTAACTGAACTCAGTAGTATCTCCAAAGAAGGTTCATTTTTATTTTTAGGGTCAATGACTCGCCAACATGCAATTCATACTTCTGCCATCGTGCAAGAAACAGCACCTATAATCACCGAAGCTTATTCATTAGTAAGTCATCGTCAAATCCGCAACCGTGGCACCTATGGAGGTAGCCTTTGTCATTTAGACCCTTCCTCTGAGCAGCCTTGTTTTACGGCGGCCCTAGATGGTGTCATTGAAGTTGCAAGTAAAGATGCTCGTCGTGAGGTCCCTATTACTCAGTGGACGGCTATGTATATGACGCCAGACTTGGCACCTAATGAGATTATGCTTGGAGCAAAACTCAATATCTGGCCAGTAACTCATGGCTGGTCATTTATGGAGTACTCAAGAAGACATGGAGATTACGCCGTTGTAGGGGTTGCAGTTCTGGTGAATCTAAATAAAGATATGCGCATTGAGAAAATTTCACTGACACTTTGTGGAATTGATGCAGCTCCCGTGCGTTTAGTTCAGTCTGAAACATCTCTCATCAATCTCACTGCCAACGAAGATGCGATTCATACGGCAACAACTGAAATTGAAAATCTCCCCAACATCATGGAAGATGCTCTTAACACATCGGATTACCGTCGTCATCTTGCAAAAACATTAATGAGGCGCGCAATGGTCGTTGCCTTTGATCGTGCAAAACAGAGGATTTCATAATGGATCAACGCGTTATACATATTAGTGTCAATGGCAAATCCTATGAGCGCGAAGTGGAAACACGACGTACTTTAGCAGATTTTTTACGTATTGACCTTAAATTAACTGGCACCCACCTCGGTTGTGAACATGGCGTATGTGGCGCTTGTACAATTTTAATGAATGGTAATACTGCACGTGCGTGTTTAACACTGGCTGTTCAAGCTGATGATTGTGAAGTTACAACCATCGAAGGTCTTGCTAATGCAGATGGCACACTCTCTGAATTACAACTAGCTTTTAGAGAATGCCATGGCTTGCAATGCGGCTTTTGTACGCCGGGTATGTTAACTACCTTAACAGAACTCCTCAATGAAAATTTATCGCCAACTGACGCCGAAATTAGGGATGCGATTTCAGGAAATTTATGTCGTTGTACTGGTTATCAATCAATAGTAGACGCAACCCTTTTGGCAGCTCGTAAACTTCGGGAAAAAAGAGCATGAACCAACATTTTGAAGCATCACTACTGCACACAGATCGCCCAGAGCAATTTATTGGATCTCGTATCCAACGCACAGAAGATGAACTACTATTAAAAGGCCAAGGAAAATATGTAGACGATTTACCATTGGTCAATGTGCTTTACTCAGCCTTCTTAAGAAGTCCTCATGCTCACGCAAAAATCATTTCTATCAATATCGAAGCCGCATCGAAACTTTCTGGTGTCCATAAAATTTATTTGCACAAAGACTTACCCGCATGTGCTCAAAAACGCGTTCCTCTTTTATTACCTAACCCAGCCATCCAACACTTAATGATGCAAGAGGTTTTAGTGAGTCAAGAGGTCTGTTGTGTCGGCGATGCTATCGCATTCGTGGTCGCTGACAATCGATACATTGCTGAGGATGCTTGCGCTTTAATCGAGGTCGATTATGAAATATTCCCAGCTATAGCAGATTGCTTAAAAGCCCTAGAGCCTAACGCACCTTCTTTTCATAGCTTGATACCCCATAATCTTGCCGCACAGGTTAAAACCAGCTTTGGGGAAGTTGAGACTGGATTTAAAAATGCCGCGCATGTCGTTCAAGAAGTTTTTTGGAATAATCGAGGTTCTGCTCACCCAATGGAAACCCGTGGCTACGCTGCTGAATTTCACCAAACGTCGGGTCAATTAACAGTTTGGGCATCTGGACAAACGCCACATTTGGAAAAGAAAAATTTAATCGATATATTAGAGTGGGATCCAGAAAATCTTCGCATTATTCATCATGACGTTGGGGGTGGTTTTGGCCCTAAAGCTATTTTTTATCCAGAGGAAGCAATGGTGGCCATTGCGGCACATGAACTTTTGCGACCAGTCAAATGGATTGAGGATCGCCGTGAACATTTTTATACCGCGACTCAAGAGCGTGATCAATGGTGGGATATCTCTATTGCTTTAGATGAAAATGCCAAGATTCTTGCCATGAAAGTCGATATGACTCATGACAATGGCGCTTACCTTCCTTGGGGCATCATCATGCCCTACATTGGTATCACAACAACTCCTGGCCCTTATGTTATTCCAGCAATTGATGTTAATCTAAAAGTTGTTTATACAAATAAGAATGCAACCTCGCCAGTACGTGGTGCTGGACGACCACAAGCCGTTTTTGCGATGGAACGTATCTTAGATAAAGCTGCTCGGGTTTTAGGTATTGACCGTGCAGAAATTCGTCGTAGAAATTTTGTTCAACCAGAACAAATGCCATACAACAATGGCTTTATTTACCGCGACGGTAAGCCTATGATTTACGATAGCGGTGATTACCCAAAATGCCAAGCCTTGGCTTTAGAAAAAATTGCATATGATGATTTTCCGACTCGAAAAGCAGCCGCTCTAAAAGATGGTCGATATCTAGGGATCGGGATTGCTAATTTTGTTGAAGGAACAGGCCTTGGCCCTTTTGAGGGAGCAACTGTTCGTGTTCAACAAAATGGTCGAATTACTATTTTGACTTCTGCCTCTTCACAAGGGCAAGGGCATAAAACCACCTTTATGCAAATTTGCGCTGATCAACTTCATGTGCCGTTAAATATGATTGACGTTGTAACAGCTGATACAAATGCAATCTCTATGGGGATTGGAACTTTCGCTAGTCGAGTCACTGTCAATGCTGGTAATTCTGTCTTTTTAGCCGCTCAAGTTGTTGCTAAAAAGGTAGCCAGTCTCGCTGCATTTATGTTGCAATGTCAACCTGAAGATATCATCTTAAAAGATGGTATTGCAATCAACAAACAAGACTCAAGCAAACAAAAAACCTTTGCCGAACTTGCTCGAGTATCTCAGGGCATGCCTGGATTTTCTTTCCCAGTTGGTGTTACTAATGGATTAGAGTCTACCGAATATTTTTCACCCGCTCAATCCACTTACTGCAACGGTACTGCCGCTGTAGAGATTGAACTGGATCGTGACACTTGTCAGATTCACATCATTAAATATGTCATGGCGCATGACAGTGGTAATTTGATTAACCCACTACTTGTGGATGGACAAGTTCAAGGGTCTGTTGCCCATGGTCTGGGTAACTCAACTCTTGAAGATATGCAATACGATGAGCAGGCACAACCAGTGACCACTAACTTTGGTGAGTACTTACTACCAACAGCACACGATATTCCAAAAGTTGAAATGCACCATATGTTCTCACCTACACCACTGAACCCTTTAGGTGTTAAAGGTGCTGGAGAAGGTGGAACAATACCGGCAGCTGCGGCCATCGTAGCGGCAATTGAGGATGCGATCTCTGACACTGGTATATTTTTGACACAAGCGCCAATGACTCCTCCAAGATTATTTGAGATCCTTAAAAAAGCTGGGGCATACTAAGTATTACTTAGTGATATTGCCTTCCTTAGCAATTTTTCGGCTCATTTCTAATCCTTCTAGAATTTGCTTTCTGAATTCCTCAGCAGGTGTAGCAATTATTTTAAATCCGATATTGTCAAAAGATTCTTTTACTGAGGCGCTCTTCATCGTCGCTTGTAATGCCACTTGCAGTTTTAATGAAATATCTTTGGGTATGCCATTCGGTGCAACAATACCTATCCAGCCTGAATAATTCCAGTTTTTTAATTCAGGCACGCCAGTCTCAGAAAAAGTTGGGACATTAGGCAATTGTTTGGATCGTGTAGTACCTGATATAGCAAGAGCGGTCACCTGACCTGTCGCTATATACGATTTAATATCGCCCATATCTGGCAACAACATACTGACTTCACCACCCAACAAACCCAACTGAGCGGGTCCACTCGATTTATATGGTACATGGAGCGCTTTAATTCCTGTGAGACTGAGAAATGCTGCCGTTGTAAAGTGAATACTAGAGCCACCTCCACCACTACCATATGTAAGTTTGTCGGGATTAGCTCTGGCGTAGCTCACAAACTCTGCCATATTTTTAACTGGTATCGTTGGACTAATCACAAGCACAGATTGATATTCAACCGCATTAATGAGTTGAGTTAAGTCATTTACTGGATCATAACTGAGATTCTTTTCTAAAGCTGGGTTATATATCATTGAGGCTGGTGAAACAATACCTATGGTATACCCGTCTTTGGGTGAGGCGATAACGGACTCTACACCAATTTTTTGAGAAGCTCCAGGACGGTTGATGACAATAATCGGTTGTCCAATTTCTATAGCCAATTGCTTAGCTATTACGCGCGCTGTCATATCGTTCGGACCACCCGGGGCAGTAGGAACAACTAGAGTAATCGGCTTATTAGGAAACTGTTGAGCAATGGAATGGCCCACTTGAATGGCAAAAAGCGTCCAAAGAAAAAACTTGAGTAATTTGATCAACACGGTCTCCAATGTTTATTGATTTTTTTATGAATCAATTATATATTGGACAACTTTTAAATGATGTGCTTAATCACTTCAATAAATAATTTTGCCAGTCTGAGTTCACAATCCTCTGACACTGAGCATTGGTTAATTTGTGATAATCAAATATCCAGTTTCTATTCACTTTTTTAAAGCTCCCCATCGCCTGATTTCGATCTAGTGCACTCATCTGATTCATGAGAGGTAGTGTTTTATCCCGAATATCCCGATACTCTATCGCTTTAAATTGCTTAAAACAAATAGTCATCGCCGCAACAAAACCCCCAACCCTAAGTGGCTCATACAAGGTCACTTCATTGATCTCAAAGTCTGTATTGGTTGTGATTTGGGCATGAGCGTCAAACATCAAAATTGATGTGCAATACACCAATATCAAAAGTAACTTCATCAAGGGATAATTCATCCCTTGATTAAAGCATTATTTTTGAAACTAATGAAGCAACATTTGATTCATTCTTCGTACAAAGGAGGCAGGGTCTGCTATATGACCACCCTCAGCGAGTAAAGCTTGATCAAAGACTAAGTGAGTCCAATCGTCAAAATGTTGCTGATCACTTTGCAGTTTTTTTACAATCGGATGCTCCGGATTGATCTCAAGAATCGGCTTCGTATCTGGAGCCTCTTGTCCAGCGGCTTTGAGCATACGCAGTAAATTACCCGACAGCTCATTTTCATCGGAAACTAAACAAGCTGGAGAATCAGTCAGTCGAAATGTCACTCTGACATCTTTTGCCTTTTCCACGAGGACTACCTTCATTTTGTCTAAAAGATCTGTGAATTGCTTCTCTACTTCTTTTTGCTCTTCTTTTTCTTTAGCGTCTGCTAACTCACCTAAGTCAAGGCCACCTTTGGCTACAGATACCAATGATTTACCTTCATACTCGGTCAAGAATGACAACATCCATTCATCTACACGATCCGTCAACAGCAAAACCTCAATTCCTTTTTTCTTGAAAATTTCAAGGTGAGGACTATTTTTTGCCGCTAAATAGGTTTCAGCAGTGACATAATAAATCTTCTCTTGACCATCTTTCATCCTTGAGATGTAATTTGCTAAAGATACATTCTGAATATCGGAATCTGCATGAGTACTAGCTAAACGAAGGAGTTTTGAAATCTTCTCCATGTTGGCGGTGTCCTCTCCAACCCCCTCTTTGAGTACTTGTCCAAATTCATTCCAAAACAATTGATAGTCATTGCGCTTGGTTTCATCTTCGTTATTTGCCAACTCTTCCAACATATTTAAGACACGTTTGGTGGAGCTTTCTCGAATAAATTTAACATCCCGTGACTCCTGCAAAATCTCTCTAGAGACATTCAGTGGTAGGTCGGCAGAATCAATCACCCCAGACACAAAGCGAAGGTACGTGGGCATTAATTGCTCAGAATCTTCCATAATGAAGACGCGTTTAACGTATAACTTGATGCCGCCCCGTTTTGTTCTATCCCATAAATCAAAAGAAGCTTTTTTAGGTAAAAAGAGCAGCTGCGTAAATTCACTTCTTCCTTCAACGCGATTATGCGAATAACTTAATGGGCTTTCAAAATCCCTTGAGATGCTTTTATAAAACTCCTGATATTGCTCCTCAGTAATATCTGACTTACTTCTAGCCCATAAGGCATTGGCTTCATTGACATTCTCTAATTCTGCTGTCATAACTTGTTCTTTTTTATCCTGATCCCATTCCTCTTTATACATTTGGATCGGAATAGAAATATGATCCGAGTATTTTTGAATCACCGACTTGAGTTTCCAGGTGGATAAAAACTCATCCTCACCCTCTTTCAAATGCAAGGTGATGGCTGTTCCTCTACTCGGCTTTGAGATTTCTTCAATCGTAAAGTCACCAGCGCCTGCAGATTCCCAACGAACACCCTGATCGGCAGATAGCCCCGCTCTTCGCGTTTCTACAGAAAGACGATCAGCGACAATAAATCCAGAGTAAAAACCAACACCAAATTGTCCAATCAAAGAAGCGTCTTTTTGTTGATCACCAGAAAGTTTAGAGAAGAACTCTTTCGTACCTGATTTGGCAATGGTTCCTAAATTAGAAATTACTTCATCTCGACTCATGCCAATACCGTTATCGGCAATCGTGATAGTTCTAGCTGTTTTATCAAAACTCACTTGAATCTTCAGTTCAGAGTCATTCTCATAAAGACCCCCTTGATTAATTGCCTCAAATCGTAATTTATCCGCAGCATCTGAAGCATTAGAAATCAGCTCTCTTAAAAATATCTCTTTATTGGAATACAAAGAGTGAATCATTAGATGGAGTAATTGTTTAATTTCCGCTTGGAAATCAAGGGTTTGCTTTTCGGCAGTCGTCATTTTGTTCCTTTTGAGTGTCGAATATTGAAAAAAATAATCTTATGTAAATGATATTTAGGGGCACTTTATAGAATTTCAAGTCCCCGCCATATTGCTTTTCTGATAGTCAATGTTTTAGTTTAAACTCAAACGAAGGGAGGGATTCCTTCTAAAATATAAAAATAACGTTCTCGGAGAAAAGTATGCGCATCGTCGTTGCCGATGATTATCAAAATTGCGTAAAAGATTTAAAGTGTTTTGCCACGATTTCTGACCATGATGTCAGCGTCATGGTTCAACCCACCAAAATCTTATCAGAACTTGTTGAACGTTTTTATCAAGCGGACGTGATTGTGGTCGTTCGAGAGAGAATTACTATCGATGAAGAACTCCTAAAGCAACTCCCTAATCTCAAGCTTGTTGCGTTAGTTGGGCGCAATAGTAAATATATTGACTTTGCGGCCTGCACTCGGCATGGCGTAGGGGTCACTTTTGGGGTCTCGGGTTCACATATAGCTCCTGCTGAATGCGCCTTAGCATTAATGTTGTCGGCGAGAAGAAATGTAGTTCTAGAAGCCGCTCGAATGAAAGCCGGCTTATTTCCAATCACTCTATCCCACCGATTAAGTGGCTCCACTTTAGGTATTTATGGCTTGGGTGATATTGGTGAATTGGTTGCAAAAGGAGCCAGTGGTCTAGGCATGCATGTATTAATTTGGGGGCGGCAAGGCTCACTAGATCGTGCTAAAGAATTAGGCTATCAGCCGGCAAAGTCAAGAGAGGATTTCTTCGCACGCTCAGACGTGATTAGTCTGCATATCCGCTATAACAAGGACACTCTAGGCATAGTCAAGCAAGCTGATTTAATGATGATGAAACCAACATCCCTCTTGATCAACACCGCTCGCGCAGAATTAATTGAACGTGGTGCGCTTGAAGCGGCCCTCAATGCTGGACAACCTGGATTTGCCGCTGTTGACGTTTATGAAGATGAACCGATTCTTGATGGCAATCACCCGCTGTTAAAGATGGCTAACGTGATTTGCCTCCCACACCTTGGATGGGCAGATCACGATACCTTCGAGCTGTATTTTGGAGAAGCCTTTGAACAGGTGGAGCGATTTATTAAAGGTGAGCCGTTACGACTTTTTAATCCCGAAGTTGTGTTCAAACCATAGTCTCTTTTCTTCAATAACGATCGAAAATACACATCCCTATGAAATCACTCGAAATTCAGCGTCTTCATTTATTCATCGCTTGTATTTTTATGAGTTTTAGCACTTTTAGCTTCAGCCAAGCCTATCCCAATAGAACAGTAAAGATTATTGTGGCGCAAGCTGCGGGAGCCTCTCCTGATGTCGTTGCAAGAACCCTCTCGGTGAAGCTATCAGATATCTGGAAAGTACCCGTCATTGTTGAGAATAAGCCTGGGGCAAATGGTAATCTTGGTATGGATTTAGTCGCAAAGTCTCCAGCGGATGGGTATACCCTAGGCTTAGTTGTCCCTAGCGTCATGGTCATCAATCCCTTTGTTTATAAAAATATGCCTTTTAAGCCTCTAGAGGATCTTGCGCCCATCACCCAAATCACAGCTATCATATTTTCATTAGTCGTCAACCCACAGCGCCCCTATCAAACGGTGGATGAGATTATTGCCTATGCCAAAAAACATCCTAATGAAATCAATTACAGTTCAGCTGGAGTTGGCAATCTACAACATTTAGCGGCAGAACTGTTTTCCTTTAGTGCGGGTATCAAAATGAATCACATCCCCAACAAAGGCGACTCAGCCGCCATGGTCGATGTGATGGGTGGACAAACCGACCTCATGTTCGTGCCTTTACCATCGGCAATTAATCAAATCAAAGCTGGGAAACTCAACTTAGTCGCATTAGCCAGTAAAAAAAGAGTTTCTCAATTTCCAAACACCCCCTTAATGAGCGAAGTTGGGCAAGGAGATGTTCTCATAGAAGGGTGGACGGGCCTCGTTGCTCCAGTTGGAACCCCAGATTATATTTTGGAAGATGTCCAAAAAGCCATTCGGCAGATTGTGGTTGAGCCGAGCACAAAACAATCCATCGAATCGCAAGGATTTGAGGTGGTGGCCTCAAATCCAAAGGAATTTAAACAATTTTTAAAGTTAGAATCATCGAAGTGGGGTAATGTGATTCAAAAATCAGCGATTAATTTAAGTAACTAAAAGCCCATCATTTCAGGAGACTTGGCATGAAACTCAACTATTTCCTTGTATCACTCATCAGCCTTCTTATCACACCAACTTTCGCGCAAGAATATCCGAATAAACCCATTCAACTTTTAGTGCCTTTTGCTGCTGGTGGGACAACCGATATAGTAGCTAGGGTAATGGCGGAACCTTTATCAAAAGCTTTGGGTCAAAGCGTCATCGTCGTCAATCGTCCCGGTGGTGGTGGCGTTGTTGGCGCAAGTGAGGTTGCAAGAGCTGCCCCAGATGGATACACCTTAGGCATTGCTACGGTTTCTACAACAGCAGCGAATCCAGCCATTAATCCCAAAACTCCTTACAATCCATTAACCGATTTTTCGCCGATTTCCAATATTGCAGCAACCCCCAATATCATCGCAGTTCATCCTTCATTCCCAGCTAAAGATTACAAAGGTTTTATTGCTGAACTAAAGAAAAATCCTACAAAATATTCTTATGCATCATCTGGCACTGGTGGTATCGGGCATCTTCAAATGGAACTATTTAAAAACATTGCTAATGTTTCTGTGACCCATATCCCCTACAAAGGTGCTGGACCTGCCCTAAATGATGTAGTCGCTGGTCAAGTACCCGTCATCTTTGATAACATGCCCTCGACATATCCTTTTGTGAAAGATAATCGATTAGTTCCCATTGTTGTTGCAGCACCTCATCGCCTGAAAGATCTTCCGAATATTCCTACATTTACCGAAGTTGGGGCAGAGCCAGTGAATCGTATGGCCTATTACGGCATCGTTGGTCCTAAAGGATTACCCAAAGCAATTGTGGATAAAATCAATGCAGCGGTTAAACAAGCCGCAGAACAACCCGCCGTCAGAAAAAGAATTGAAGATACGGGATCTTTTGTCATTGCCAACTCACCAGAAGAGTTTGCTGCCCAAATCAAAGCAGAACTAGAAACCTATCAAAAAGTCGTCAAAGAACAAAAGCTTTCTTTAGATAGTAATTGATTGAATGTTACTGACTGATGACAAAAGTTAACAGCGATGAGTTGAGCTGTTGTTAGATCGATGGGCTGGAGTTGTTCAATCCCGCCACATCGATTAAAGGTAGCGATTACTTAAAGCCCAATATGCCAGTGGCTAAAGAACGACTATCTCTGAGCGTCCATCTTCCCGCAAGAACAGTAAAATAAAACTCTGTTAAATGCCGATTAAAAATATCTGGATCTTCAATATTGTTGGTATGACCGGCTTTAGAGAACACAATTAAACCAGCACTCGGAATCATGCGCTTCATTAAAAGGGCTGGCTCGAGACACGGGTCATCCTCATCACCAGTAATGATTAAGGTTGGCACAGTAATGGTTTTCATACCATCAATCAGCTCCCACAATGATGGACGCATTTTTTGTACACCCCTTAAAGTATTTGCAGAACCAATCGCTGGGTGCTCAGTCATTTGCTCAACAAACTCGGCAAAACCCCTTGGATCCTTATTTTGATATTGAACCCGGGTTGGTCCCATCGTATATTTCTTTCCGCCCTCAACATTACCAACATCAAGGAACAAGTTCGCCGCAGCTTCAACTTCAGCTTGGAAACTATCTTTTTTTGCCGGCTCTGCACCATACCCACAACCAGCAATGACGAGCGAATGGACCCGGTGAGAATAAGAAATACCCATATGTAAGCTGGCAAATCCACCCATCGATAAACCACAAATATGTGCTTTTTCAACGCCTAAATGATCCATAATCGCAACAATATCCTTTACAGCACGCTCTTGAGAGTAATGCTTTGGATCTTCCGGAACATCGGATGGCAAATACCCCCGTGCAGAATAGCTAACGCAACGAAAATATCTTGCAAAGTAACGCATTTGATATTCCCAACTACGATGATCACCAGCAAATTCGTGAACAAAAATCAAAGTCTGGCCAGAGCCAACCTCTTCGTAAAATAAATTAATACCATCATCAGTTTTTGCGTAAGGCATTTTCAATCTCCTAATTAAATAACTTTGTTCGTAATAAATGATGCGATTTGAGCATCAGAATAATCTAATTCTTTTAAAATTGCTGTTGCATGTTCACCAAGTTCGGGCGTTGCGGTTTTCACATGAGCTGGCGTTCTTGATAGTTTCAATGCTTGATTCACTAATTTTAATTTTCCGATCTTTGGATGTATCACCTCTGCAACCATATTCTGTGAAATTACCTGTGGATCTTTAAAAACCTCTGACATGTCGTAAATAGGGCCTGTTGGGACACCCACCTTATTTAAAAGTTCTACCCAATAGGTTTTTTCTTTTGTTTTAAAGATATCAATAAAGATTGCATTTAAATCTTCCCTATTTTTCACGCGCAGCGGCTCTGTAATAAAGCGTGGGTCTTCTTTCAGCTCTGGTCTTTGAATGGCATCGCATAAGCTCAACCACATCACTTGACCAGTAGCCGCCACATTAATGTAGCCATCTAAACACTGATAACAGGACGTTGGCATACTCGTTGGATGATCATTCCCAACCTGCACAGGTATCTCACCTTTTTGTAAATATTTCGCCGCCTGAAAGTCCATCATGGCAACTCCGGCCTGAATCAGTGAGCTTTGCACCCATTGCCCTTGGCCTGAAACTTCACGCTCTAGTAATGCCGTTAACATGCCACAAGCGGCAATATATCCTGCAGTAATGTCCGTAATGGCAACGCCAGCGCGCATTGGTCCACCACCCGGTTTACCCGTGACCGACATGATGCCACTCATCCCCTGTGAGATTTGATCAAACATGGGTCTTGCGACATAGGGTCCATCTTGGCCAAAGCCAGAAATCGAGGTCAAAATAATGCGAGGATTAATCGCTTTCAATGTTTCATAATCAATACCTAAACGAAATTTAACATCAGGTCGAAAATTTTCCACCACAATATCGGCGGTCTTGACTAAACGATAAAAAATTTCTTTAGCTTCTTGTTTTTTTAAATCCAAAGTAATGGACCGAGAATTGCGATGTAAATTTTGCATATCAAAGCTATGACGATCACCACTCAGTTGATTGCGTTCACCGCCTTCAGCAGGTTGTTCAACCTTAATCACATCTGCTCCAAAATCAGCAAATTGTTTGGTGGATGTCGGTCCAGCTCTAGCGCGGGTTAAATCTAAAATACGAAATCGGGATAATGCTGTCATAACAATTCCTCATGGTGTGAAACAAAGTCTAAAAAAGCTGTTTGTTGATCATAACTAGGTGCATAATCAAAATCTCTTTTAATGCGGTCAATACTCATAGGAGAGCGCAATAATGGTCCAATCAACCCAACGTTGCAATCCTCTTTTTGATCACAAATTTGATACGTGAAACTTGGGAATTTCTGTTGCAATTGTTGACTCCATTCTTGCAAGGACCAAACTTGAGCGCTTGATAAATGATAAAGCCCTTCTGCAGAGCTTCCCTTCTCCAGGATCAAAGCAAGCCCCTTAGCCACATCAGTGCTATAAACATAGTCTGATCCAACGGCATGATAAATTTTCGCATGCTGATTATTTTTAGCCATCCAATAGAGCTGCAATGGCAAACTCAGCGTATCCCTGACACCGGTATCGTATTCCCAGCGGCCGTATACAAGGCCTAAACGAACAACCGTGACATTGAGCTCTCTCGTCGTTCGGTATCGCAAAGCAACTCTTTCTGCCGCTAATTTACTGATGCCGTACATCGTTACCGGCAAAACGGGACTATTAATCTCATCAATCAAAGGATCATGAAGGCCAATATTGCCAAACAATGATCCTGAACTCAGTTGTATTACCTGTTCAATTCGATGTCGAAGAGCGCATTCGAACACTTCAATAGAGCCCAGAAGGTTCACTTCAAAAATCTCTTTGGTGTGCTGAACTTCTCTTGCTAATTCAGCAGTAATAGCCGCGGCGTGAATGATTTTAGTAATCTGATGCTCTTTACAAGCACGATCTAAGTCTTTTGCTTCTCGAACGTCGCCCAGGAACCAACTATATCGAACCTGATATTTTTGGAGTGCCTGCAAGACGTTTTCTGGTGGCGCAGAGGGTGACATGAGGACAATAGGCTTTTCCACGCGAGAAAAATATTCTGCGAGATTCAATCCCACAAAGCCAAAACCGCCAGTCACTAGTAAAGTCATTTGTTATTGTTTAATTTGCACCACATTGATTCAAAAGAATTCACTTGAATGCAAATATTAAATGATTTAAAGTAAGATGGTATAACATTTGTAAATACAAAAACTTTTTGGAGATTTATATGTTCAGGAATTCAAAGACATCATCGAAGGTTAAACAGTTACTCTTAATTGGAGCATTAGGGTTTTCCTCTATGTCTTCATTTGCTCAAGAAAAAGTTATCCGTATCAGCATACTTTCCCCAATCTCAGGACCAGGCTCTTATTTTGGTGTTATGGGTCGCCAAGGAGCTGATCTCGCCATTGAGCAAATGAATAAAACCGGTGTTAATGGTTATAAGTTTGTGGTTGACTACCAAGACTCACAATGTTCGCCACTTGCTGCAACGAATGTGGCCAAAAAGACGCTTGAAGACTTTAAGCCTCACGTCGCAGTTGGTGAAGAGTGTTCAGATGCCACCTTAGCAGTTGCTCCTATTTTTGAAGAAGCTAAAGTTCCTTTGTTAAATGCGGGTTCTGCTACCAACAAATTTACCGAATCTGGGTATAAGTACGCGTTCCGTATTTTTCCGAATGCCCGTCAACAAACAGATGGCTTGGCCATGAATGCATTCAAAAAGATGGGGGCTAAAACAGCCGTTCTCTTGAATGAAAAAACGAATGCCGGTATTGATATTGCAGACACCTTCGAAAAAACTTTTACAGCCAATGGCGGTAAGGTTTTAGCCCGTATCGAATTTGCTAGAGATGTGAATGACTTTACAGCGATTGCAACACGTATCGCTTCCTTAGGTCCAGTCGATGTTTTATTAACTTCAGCTTTAGAGGGGCAAACTGTTAAGTTATCTCAAGCCCTTGCTCAAGCGGGGATCACTAAAGGTGGTGGTGGTAAAGCGGTTCAAATCGGCACCATTTGGTTACCTTGGGGCTTTGATCAAAAAGCAGGTAAAGCTTCTTTAGGTTATACCAAAATTGTTCAATTTGATCCGAATGAAAACCGTCCAATGGTGCAAAATTTCGTAAAAACATTTAAAGCGAAATATGGAGCAGATGTCGTTCCTACCCATATCAATGCGCATGCATTTGATACGATGATGCTAGTTGCTGAGGCAGTTCGTCGTGGTGCTACCGATTCAGAGTCCATCAAAAATGAATTCTTGAAAATGAAAGATGTTGAGATGACTACTGGAAAAATCACCTTTGGTCCAGATGGTCAAAATCAGAATTTGTCAGTGATTCATTACGTTGAAACTCAAGCTGACTATAGCTGGAAAGCCTTAAACTGGTAATGATGAATTACTAACTTGTCATTGAAATGCCCAGTGATCATCCAGTCCCTGGGCGTTTTTTTCAACTACTCAACATCATTCGAACTTCACATTAGGAAATTATGGGCGACTTCGCAAGCTTAATCCTCCAGCAATGCATTAATGGCATTGTGATGGGTTGTCTATACGTCATGGTTGCGCTTGGCTTGACTCTAATTTATGGAGTCATGAATCAAATTAATTTCGCCCATGCTGACTTTGTCACTTTAGGTGCATTTGCTTCTTTCTTTTTTGTCAAGTGGATGGGGGGCGGCTACTTATTAAGTATCGGTATTTCATTCATTGCCGGTGGTTTACTTGGCTATATTATCAACCTCACGATTTTTGCTCCGCTTCGAGAACGAGGTGATGAATTACGCCCTTTAATTGCGACTATCGGAGCCTCAGTTCTTCTGGAAAATGGTGCGCTAGTGGTTTTTGGTCCGATCCCCTATCAATTTGATACGCCTTATGGTGACGTCATCCGATTTGGAAAGATATTTTTTACTGAACAAAGCTTATTAGTCGTTGTTGTCGCCTCTGCTGCAATCGCTGGTCTTTATGCCTTTATGAAATTTACTTTTACGGGTAAAGCGCTGAGGGCTATTTCACAAGATCGTGAAACAGCAGGTCTCATGGGCATCAATCAGGCCTACCTAATTATGCTAACGATTGTGATTGCTTCTGCAATGGCTGGAATGGCTGGAGCTATGCTGGGGCCAATCCTCGTTCTAACGCCCTTTGCGGGTGCATCAGTCGTCGTAAAATCCTTTGCGATTGTTATTATTGGCGGCTTTGGAAATATGGAAGGAACTATCATTGCTGGACTTCTGGTCGGTTTGATTGAAGCCTTTACTACCCAATATTTAGGCTCTGGAGTAATTGATCTCGTGGTATTCGGGCTCTTACTTGTGATGCTGCTCGTCAAACCAACCGGCCTCATCGCAGAAAAGAAAGAAGAAAATGTCTGAGGCCATGATGAAAAAATCATCCTTCCCTCGTTGGGTTTGGTATGCACTCGCGATATTAGTCGTCATCGCTTTACCTATCATCGCTGGTGGCTCAGCCTATTGGAAAAGTATCTTAATCTCGATTGTTTTAAATATTATGCTGGCCATGTCGCTAAACCTCATTTTAGGATATACAGGTCAACTACATTTAGGTCACTCAGCCTTTTATGGCGTTGGCGCTTATGCCACGACATTACTCATCCAAAAGGCGGGTTTAAATTTTTGGGTTGCCATGGTGATGAGCTCCATGTTGGCAGGTTTCATCGGAATACTTTTGGCCTTCTTTGCGACGCGACTGCGAGGACACTATTTAGCCATCGCTTCGCTAGCCTTCGGTGTTATTCTTTATCAAGTCCTTATTAATTGGGATAGTATGACCTCTGGTCCTTTAGGTATCTACGGTATTTCTCCACCACCGCCAATGCATATTTTTGGTAACGAAATCAAATTCAACAACAAAGTGAACTTGTTTTACTTAATTAGTACCGTCGCCATCGTAGTCTTCATCTTTTTAGATAATATCTTGCGCTCTCCCATCGGCGAGACGTTAAGGGCTGTTCGTGAAGATGAGGTTTCTGCAGCATCTCTAGGCATCAATACTAAACTTTGGAAAATGTTTTCATTTGGAATAGGTGCGGCCATAGCAGGTCTAGCTGGATCTTTTTACCCTGGCTTTGTAGGAACATTGGTTCCCGACTCCTTTGTTGTTGTAGAATCATTCACCTATTTAGCCATGGTCATTGTGGGCGGTATGGGAACCTTATTAGGACCTATCATTGGCGCGATTGTTTTAACACTTTTACCAGAAGTGCTACGTGGCATTGGCGATGCTAGACTCCTTGTTTATGGGATATCTTTAACACTCGTCGTTTTATTTATGCCAGGTGGAATCTTGCAAGGCATCAAAGCACTTAAACCGAAAAAAGCCTCCTCAACCACTACAAGTATTTCAT
Organism: uncultured beta proteobacterium; assembly: GCA_903875135.1. Lineage (GTDB taxonomy): Bacteria > Pseudomonadota > Gammaproteobacteria > Burkholderiales > Burkholderiaceae > Polynucleobacter. The sequence continues at coordinate 23,421 of CAIQUZ010000034.1, forward strand.
AACATGTCAGAAAATATTCTTGAAGTAGACAATCTGTGTAAGTATTTTGGTGGTGTAAAAGCAGTGGATGGAATCTCTTTAAAAGTTCCAAAACACAAAATACAAGCCATCATTGGTCCAAATGGTGCTGGTAAATCGACAACTCTCAATCTTTTATCCGGAACATATTTTCCAACATCGGGGAAAATTGCTTATTTAGGTAATGATGTGACCACCTTAGCACTGCATCAACGAGTGCACTTGGGAATTGCTAGAACCTTCCAAAAAATCCGCTTATTTAAACAACTTTCTGTTTTAGATAATGTGATTGCTGGCTTTCACATTCATCATCACATTCCATTTTGGGAATACATTATTCCAGCTAAAACATTCAAAAAAGATCGTCTTGAATGTCAAGAAGAAGCAATGGGGCTGCTCAAGTTTGTAGGTCTAGCCGACCGCGCCAATGATCGTGCAGGATCCCTAGCCTATGGTCAACAACGATTACTCGAAATTGCGCGAGCGTTGGCAACCCGCCCTCAACTCTTTATGCTCGATGAACCAGCCGCGGGCCTTAATGACACAGAAGTTCAATTCCTGATGGATCGATTAATCGAATTAAAAGAAAAAAGTATGACCATTATTGTGGTCGAACACAACATGAAACTCGTGATGAATGTTGCTGATCAAATATTCGTCATGGATCATGGTGAATATTTATTCGATGGTCAACCAGCGGATGTTCAATCCAATCCTAAAGTGATTGCCGCTTACCTCGGTGCAGACGATGAGGTGAGCGTATGAGTAAATTGATCGAAGCCATTGACCTAGAAATTGCTTATGGAGATGTGGCGGCTTGCCAAAACATCAGTTTCTTTGTTGAGGAAGGTGAAATTGTTACTTTCGTTGGCTCTAACGGTGCTGGAAAATCAACCACGATGCGTGCGGTTGCGGGCGCGATGTATCCTCGCAAAGGAAAAATCCTATTTGATGGAAAAGACATAACTAAAATGCCCTCGTTTGAGCGTAATCAATTAGGTATTGCTCTCGTTCCTGAAGGACGTCATGTTTTTCCCTACCTCACTGTGATGGAAAACCTGGAAATGGGTGGCTATAAGTTTAGAAATGATCGTGTCAAATTTAATACCTTGGTAGAGAAAATGGTCACCATGTTTCCCAAGTTAAAAGCTCGTGCAAAACAAAATGCTGGAACGCTGTCAGGTGGTGAACAACAAATGCTCGTCATTGGACGTGCCTTGATGTCGGAGCCACGTTTACTTTGCATGGATGAACCCTCACTCGGTTTAGCGCCTATCATCGTCCAAGATATTTTTAAAACTATCAAAGAAATCAATGCCCAAGGTACTACTGTTCTCTTAGTGGAACAAAATGCTCGCTATGCTCTTTCAACCGCTTCTCGTGGTTATGTTTTACAAACTGGGAGTATATTAACCAGTGGTCATTGCAGTGACCTCCTCAAAGACCCGAAAATAAAAGAAGCTTATTTAGGTAGTTAAATTACCCGGAGACAAGAATGCATAATTATTTAAACAACTACTCACTCGATAACAAAGTCGCAATCGTTACTGGCGCAGGTCAAGGCATTGGTCGCGCCATTGCGATGGCGTTTGCTGCAGCAGGTGCCAAAGTGGGCTGCTTAGACTTTCAAGTTGAAAACGCTAAAAGAACTGCCGCTGAAATTACCGCAGCTGGCGGTCAAGCCATCGGCGTTTATGTTGATGTCAGCAAAGAAGATGACGTTAAAAAAGCTGTCCAAGAACTTGTCGATCATTACGGTTCTGGTTTACACATACTTCTCAATGGAGCTGCTTATAAAGACCCAAGTGGCACTGTTGAAGAATATGATTTTCTAGAATGGAATAAAGTTCTTGCAGTGAACTTAACCGGCGTATATCTCATGAGTAAATACGCGATCCCACACATGCGCAAAGCTGGTGGTGGCTCTATTATTCATATTGCTTCTCAGCTTGGAAGAGTTGGTACGGCAGGAAGATCTGTTTACTGCGCAGTAAAAGGCGCCTTGATCAACCTAGCTCGAGCAATGGCTGTTGATCATTCAGCAGAAGGTATCCGCACAAACACCGTTTCTCCAGGCGCTATTGAAACAGATCGGATGTTATTACGCTTTGGTACTTTTGAAAACGCCCGAAAAGAATTAGGTCCCTTACACCTCGTCGGTCGCTTAGGCCAGCCTGAGGAAATCGCGATGGCAGCCGTCTATCTTGCTAGCGATGCCTCTAAGTTCATTACTGGGTCTGATTTATTAATCGATGGTGGTTACGCAGCACAATAAATGTTATTTGTGATGATTCCTTTGAAAGGATAACCCATGAAAATTGATTGGTCTCGGAATGACTATTCCAGTATTCCCTATTATTTGTATCACGATGAATCTGTCTATCAAGAAGAAATGGAGAAGATCTTTCGTGGCCCCTGCTGGAGTTTTGTTGGCTTTGAAGCGGAAATTCCAAAGGTAGGTGATTTTAGAACTTCATGGATTGGTGATACACCGATCGTCGTCTCAAGAAGTGATGATGGGCACGTCCATGCTTTTATTAATCGTTGTAGCCATCGTGGTGCTCAAATCGTTCGTGAACCGAGCGGTAATGCTCCCCAAGATCATGTCTGCATTTACCACCGATGGTGCTACTCGAAAAGTGGCGAACTCATTGGTATACCATTTAAAAGAGGACTCAAAGGTGAAGGCGGAATGCCCAAAGACTTTGATATGAAAGCCGCATCTCCCAAAAAGTTACATCTTGCCAACTTCCACGGCGTGCTGTTCGTAACATTTTCAGATCAATCCGAAAGTATTGAAGATTACCTGGGTGAATTCGGTCGAAGCCTCATCAAACGCTTCATGTACAAACCCATTAAGATTCTCGGCTATACCCGCCAGATGGTGAATGGTAACTGGAAACTGTATGCTGAAAACTTAAGGGATACCTATCACGCCAGCTTATTACATGAGTTTTTTGTTACCTACGGCGTTGATCGTGCCACTCAAAAAGGTGGCGTCATGATGGATGAGCGCCATCGCCATAATATGAACTATGCCTTTGCATCATCCGATACCCAAGAAGACGCCAATAAAGCCTATGAAAATATTAGCGGAGTCAATCTTGATCGTCTGCGTCTGTCTGATGGGAAATTACTCAAATACATTCGTGAATTTGAGGACGGAATGAATCTTGCCGCCCCTACTTTTTTTCCGAATGGCATCATTGTGCAAATTAATAATAGTCTAGCTTGCCGACAAATACGGCCAAAAGGCCCCGACTCCTTCGAAATCTTTCAGACTGTATTTGGTTATGAAGATGATTCAGAAGAAATGTCGCGCCATCGGCTGATTTCCGCGAATTTGGTTGGACCTGCTGGCTTTGTGAGTATGGAGGATGGTGAAGCAATCGAGCTCGTTCAAAAATCAACCAAAAACGATCTAGAAAGCCATAACATTATGGAGATGGGTGGGCGCGGAGAAATTAAAAATCTCGAGCACCGTGTGACAGAAACTCCTGTTCGTGGCTTTTGGTCTTATTGGGCAGAGCTCATGGGAGTAGAAGCACAGGATGGTGTAAGGTGATAAACATCAACAAGCTTCTTGCTGAATATGGTCTGCTGTTAGATGAGGATCGATTAGAAGAATGGGTGGATCTCTTCACAGAAGATGCCCAGTACAAAGTGGTTACCCGCGAAAATAAAAAACTCAACTTACCCTTAGCTGTTATCTGGTGCGATAACAAGAATATG
>CAIQUZ010000035.1 GCA_903875135.1 uncultured beta proteobacterium
GGCATGGATCACATTATAAACTATTTAAGCAATAAATGTCTATAATGTGATACATATTGATCAAATCATCGGCTAATACTGAAAGGAAAAAAGATGAACAATATTTGGACTGTACGAAATATAAAAGCCAATATTCGTGAGTTCTTCAACTTTTGCTTGGGTGTTGGCTATCCAGCTCTTAGCTGCTGGGAGTCGCGGACAATTGTCTTGTTTCCTATTGATGTGACTAAAAAACTCGAAGCAACGACTCGTCCAACGCTCAAGCCATTATTGCTAAGTGATGAGAATACGTTTGAGCTAGAGATTCCAAAACGTGGCAAATTCTCGCGTCGTCAATCAAACGGTCTTTAATAAAATGACATGAATGGGAATAATTTTCAAAAAATAGTCATTTCCTTATAAATAGTGGAAAATTGAGTTTATTACTAATAAAGGTTTTAATTGCTCATGTCTCTAACAGACGTCGTCGTTGAAAATTCAGCATCTTCTGTCCCTGAAATGGTGTTAGCCATAGGTAAGCGGGCGCGCATAGCATCAAGAGCTATGGCGAAGGCAAGTACAGCGCAAAAAAATCAAGCGCTTTTATATATGGCGCAGATGGTTCGTGGTCAGACAGAAACCTTAAAGCAAGCCAATGCAAAAGATTTACAAAGGGCAAAAGAAGCTGGTCATGATGCTGCTTTTATTGATCGTTTAGCACTTTCTGACAAAGTCATTGAAACCATGGCACAGGGTGTTGAGCAAATTGTGGCATTACAAGACCTGATTGGACAAGTCACGCCATCGGTCAAAAGACCTACTGGTATCGAAGTCAGCCAAATGCGCGTGCCACTTGGTGTGATTGGGATTATTTACGAGTCACGTCCTAATGTCACGATCGATGCTGCTGCTTTGTGTATTAAGTCAGGTAATGCCACTATTTTAAGAGGTGGATCTGAGGCCATTGACTCTAATACGGCACTAGCGAAAATGATTCAGGCTAGCCTAGAAAAAGCAGGGCTTCCAAGAGATGGTGTTCAAGTGATTGAAACCATCGACCGTGCAGCGGTTGGGGCGATGATCACCATGACCGAATACATTGATGTGATTGTGCCAAGAGGCGGAAAAAGTCTGATTGCAAGGCTGATGGCAGAAAGTCGCGTACCGATGATTAAGCATCTTGACGGAATTTGTCATACCTATGTCGATGATGAAGCGGATATCACCAAATCGATTACTGTTTGTGACAATGCAAAAACACAGCGCTACTCCCCATGTAATGCGATGGAAACTCTTTTAGTGCATACCAAAGTAGCTATCCAACTATTGCTCCCGCTGTGTAAGATCTATCAAGATAAAGGCGTTGAACTCAGAGTCTGCCGCAAAACAAAAGCGATTCTTGCGCAAGGCGGATTTGCAGGCATGAGTGCCCTGAAAGATGCTTTGGAAGAAGACTGGACCACAGAATATTTAGCGCCGATTTTATCGATTAAAGCGGTAGAGTCGATGGATGAAGCGATTGAGCATATTAATCACTATGGCAGTCATCATACCGACGCCATCATGACAGAAAATCTTTCTAAGGCAGCGCGCTTCTTGAGAGAGGTCGATAGTGCGAGCGTCATGCACAATGCGAGCACACGATTTGCTGATGGTTTTGAGTTTGGACTCGGTGCGGAGATTGGAATTTCTAATGACAAACTACATGCACGAGGTCCAGTGGGGTTGGAGGGATTAACCTCTTTAAAGTACATCGTCAAGGGTGACGGATCCATTCGTACGTA
>CAIQUZ010000036.1 GCA_903875135.1 uncultured beta proteobacterium
AGTAAATTACGACTAGCTCGTAAACGCTTTATGAAAGAACATCGTTTGCCATTTATTGTGTTGGGTGTCATGCAATATTTTTGGTATACCACCAACAAGCGGCGAGAAAGTTTTGTCAAAATGTGTGAGGATAAGGATGTTCAAAAGTTGACCTTTGAATCGTACATGAACAAAAAGTTGGTTCGTAAAAAACCATTGGCTCATTTCAAAATATTTATTAAAGATATGGGACATTTGTTGGGAGTGACAAAAGTTTCATGAAGTCAGCCTTTTACAAACAGCCTCATATCATTGCAGCAGCAGTTTGGCTGTTAGTGGTCATTATGTCCGGCAGATTATTGACGGAGATTGGGCCCTGGTATCTCGCTTTAAAACAGCCTGATTGGAAACCCCCAGATTGGGCTTTTGGGATAATTTGGACAATTATTTTCTTGCTCGCTTCATTTTCTTGGAACTTTGCTTGGAGAGGATCTTCAACCAAAAAACAAAAAATTATTTTGTCCTCTTTGTTTATTGCCAATGCCATTTTAAATATGTTTTGGAGTGTTCTTTACTTTAAGTTGCATCGTCCAGACTGGTCACTGATTGAGGCTGCTTTTTTATGGCTTTCTGTGCTGGGAATTATTGCTTTTACATGGAGTTTTAGTAAACCGGCAGCTCTATTTATAACGCCTTACATTATTTGGGTAAGTTTAGCGATTTTGCTTAATTTAGGGACCGTTCGTTTAAATGGTCCATTTCAATAGTCTAATATTATGTTAAATCTTTTAAGCATAGGCATCAATCACCAAATTGCCCCATTAGATGTGAGGGAAAAGGTGGCATTTAATGCTGATATGTTGCCTGACGCTTTGATCGATTTGCGCCAGTATTTAAATCATTTAGATCATCATACAAATTCTGAAGTGGCCATTCTGTCGACTTGCAACCGCACTGAGATCTATTGTGCAGCAAATGATCAAATCTTATCGTCACAAACATTACAAGCCAAGACAATTGATTGGTTGTCCTCTCAGCAAGGGATTGCCAAAAGTGAAATCTCTGACTTTGTTCAAACGACGATTGCTTCCGATGCTGTAAGGCATGTATTTCGGGTTGGGTGTGGTCTTGATTCGATGGTTCTTGGCGAGACGCAGATACTTGGGCAAATGAAACAAGCGGTTCAAACAGCGCAACAAGCTGGCTCGATGGGTACTTATTTAAATCAATTATTTAATCGCACTTTCGCTGTTGCGAAAGAAGTGAGAACTAACACAGAAATCAGCGCACATGCGGTATCGATGGCGAGTGCTGCGGTCAGGTTATCTAATCGAATCTTAGGCGACATTGGTAAACAACGTATTTTATTTATTGGCGCTGGCGAGATGATTCATTTATGCGCCGTGTATTTTCTTGGGAAGAAGCCTGCCTCAATTACGATAGCCAATCGAACCTTAGAAAGAGGTGAGGGTTTAGCTAAATATATTTCAGACCAAGGCTATGCTTGCGACTCTATTCCCTTATCAGAAGTACCTGGAAAATTATCGCAGTTTGATATTGTGATTTCTTGTACTGCCAGCTCCCTGCCAATCATTGGATTAGGTATGGTGAATACAGCATTAAAAAAAAGACGCTCTTCACCGATGGTCATGATCGATCTTGCTGTACCTAGAGATATTGAGCCTGAAATCGGTAAGTTAAGCGATGTGTATTTATATACGGTTGATGATTTGGGTGATGTGGTTCGTGAAGGTGTTGAGTTGCGTTCCAACGCAGTAAAAAGTGCGGAAGTGATTATTGACTTACAGGTCAGTAATTTTATGCAATGGCTGCAACAACGCTCATCGGTACCCTTAATTACTAGTTTGAAGCAACGCAGCGAAGAGCTTCAACACTATGAGTTAGATAAAGCGAAGAAAAAAATACAACGTGGAGATGATCCATTAGAAGTCATGGCAGAGCTTGCAAGAGCTTTATCGAATAAGTTTTTACATGGATCTCTTCATACGTTAAATCACGCAGAAGAATTTAGTATTGATGAGTGCCAGAAACTCGTATCAAAAATATTTATGACCACCGGACGGAAGGGCTGAGTATGTTAAAAATGACCAATTTATTAAAAACTATTCAGTCGCCATCTGAAGTCCGAGAGCTATCACGCTATCAACTCCCTCAATTGGCAGATGAGTTAAGAGAATTCATTATTGATTCTGTTTCAAAAACAGGTGGACATTTATCATCGAATCTAGGTACGGTAGAGCTTGCCATCGCCATTCATTATGTTTTTAATACACCTGATGATAAGTTGATTTGGGATGTAGGTCATCAAAGTTATCCACATAAAATACTGACAGGACGACGTGATCAAATGTCTGGACTTCGTCAATTAGGTGGTATTTCTGGATTCCCTAAGCGTAGCGAAAGTAGTTATGATGATTTTGGTACTGCACATTCTTCTACGAGTATTTCTGCAGCAACTGGAATGGCTCATGCCTCCCTGTTACAAGGTAAGGATAATTTAGCCATTGCAGTCATTGGTGATAGTGCTATGACAGGTGGTATGGCTTTTGAGGCGATGAATCACGCAGGTGTTACTCGTAATTTGCCATTGATTGTGATCTTGAATGACAACGATATGTCGATTTCTCCGGCGGTTGGATCACTGAATAAGTATTTGGCTCGACTTATTAGTAGCCCACTCTATGAGGCAACTAAAAATGGTGTGGGTAATGTTCTGTCGATTGTTCCGCCTTTGCGTGAGTTTGCAAAACGCCTTGAAGCTCAAGCCAAAGGCATGATAGTGCCGGCTACCATTTTTGAAGAGTTTGGATTTAACTACATTGGCCCAATTGATGGGCATGATTTAGATTCGTTAATACCTACTTTTGAAAATATTAAAAAGATGTCATTAGAAGGTGATGGCCCACAATTTATCCATGTAGTGACTAAAAAAGGAAAGGGATATGAAAGGGCTGAATTAGATCCAATTAAATATCATGGCCCAGGAAAATTTGATCCTAAAGTAGGTATATTGCCATCGACATCAATACCTAAAAAAACCTTTACGCAAATATTTGGTGAGTGGATTTGCGATATGGCAAAAGTTGATGAAAAATTAGTGGGAATTACTCCTGCGATGCGAGAGGGTTCTGGTTTGGTTGAGTTTGAGAAGAATTTCCCCAATCGATATTATGATGTGGGTATTGCAGAACAACACGCAGTAACTTTTGCTGCCGGGTTAGCCTGCGAAGGTTTAAAACCTGTATTAGCGATTTACTCCACATTCTTGCAGCGTGGCTATGATCAACTCATTCATGATGTGGCATTACAAGATTTGCCGGTTATGTTTGCGTTAGATCGTGCTGGAATTGTGGGTGCTGATGGGCCAACGCATGCTGGAGTCTATGATATTGCTTACTTGCGTTGTATACCGAATATGGTCATTACGACACCCAGTGATGAAAACGAATGCCGTCAATTGTTGAGCACGGCTTATCAAGCTGGTCATCCAAGTGCGGTTAGATATCCTCGCGGAAATGGAGTTGGTGCTCCTGTAACATCGAGTCTTGAAGGATTCCCGCTGGGTAAGGCGAATCTCAGAAGACTTACTACACAGATAACTGGTAAGCGGTTTGCCATATTAGCTTTTGGAACCTTATTACATCCCGCTTTAGAAGTTGCCGAAAAACTCAACTTAACGGTCGTTGACATGCGATTTGTAAAACCACTTGATGAAGTTATGTTGCAACAAATAGCTAATACGCATGACGGAATCATCACCATTGAAGAAGGAACGATTCAAGGTGGCGCCGGAAGTGCATGCGTTGAGTACCTACACAGCGTAGGTATGGCATTACCGACATTACATCTTGGATTGCCAGATGAATTTAGTGATCACGGAGATAGTGCGGCATTGTTGGCAGGATACGGCTTAGATCACCACGGTATTGAGACGTCAATTTTAAAGAAGTTTTTTTAATGAAGCGTTCGCTGATTGGGTAGTGCTATTTTCTTTAGATTGAGCTAATTTATTCATTTCATTTTTATTCGGGGTGATGCCATAGGCTTGCACTAACGGCCAGATATGTTGGGGAACCATCGATCCCATCTTTGCGGGTTGTTCTCTTCTTAAATGCAAGACTGTTTCAATCGCTTTCATTTCGACACGCGTTCTAGCAAACTCAAGACCTCGTGGACCGACTTTTGGCATTAACCATCCAACAATGGGTCTTAACCAGTTCGGCATTTTCCGAAGTGGTAGACCCCCTGCCGCAAGTTCTACATTTTTCATGAATCCAACTACAGCAGAATGCCGCTTACCTGCGGTACCAGGGGTAGAGAGCTTTACTTCATCGCCAAGGAGTTGTAGTAGTTCTTCCCCATGATGGTTACGTACGATGAGCCATTGTTCTCCCTGTCCACCCATGTAACCGACGGTAATATCGGATAAGACGTTGGTGTAATCAACACAGGTTTTGCAGGTAAGGGGAAAGAAATCATTTGGTAGCGTCGAAAGGGGTAATTGTAGAAAAGGAATTTCTTTTATCTTCCCATTTTTAAAACGAACTTCTACGTGATAATCAGCCCTAAATTCGAGGTAATTTATTTCCTCTGGCTCGGAACTAATCAGGGATAAAAAATGATGAAAGTTTTCCGTTGTCGTATTGTCTGAACAAGGTGTTCCAATGACGTAGAGTTTTTCTAAACCGAATTCTTTTTCTAAAGATCGAAGAGCATAGACTTGGCAAGGGATACCGATTAAGCCAATTTTTTTATAGCCCTTTGCAATAGCCGGCTCTAGCAAGGAGAGTAGTGGGGCATAGCCCATTCTCATTCCTCGGCATTTAGCCATATCGCTAGCGCGATCAATCAGGATTGGTAATGGTTTCCAAGAGTCATCAGGGTCCTGCGTCATGGTAAGGATTGCATCCACAGCTTTTGTTTCTAAAAGCCGCTCACCAATACGAGTCGTGATACCAGTCCACTGTGCACCAGTACTTGGATGATTTAAACTCGCACGATGCATTTGGATAAAGGGACCAAAATGTAACTCATCCGGTCGGTTTAAGTCTCTAATTCTGCCGTGTACTTGAGATTCAAGACGAGGATAATCCGGTTTTATAAATTGGCAGGCATCACCACAGCGTTTAGGATTACTTGTTCTAGATATGCCACAGTCTGTACATAGTGTGCGATAGGGGGCATTATCTAAAGCCACAGAATTTTCATCATTCAACTAAATGTATATCTTTTAGAAATTAATTGAAGAGAGAAACCATAAACAAATAGATATTGTTGTGAAAATGGCAATAAAAATAGCAATGCCATTCTGGTAAAAAACTCTTGTTTTATCTCGAGCTTGAAGTGCGCGTTCTTGGTTCATATGGTCTCCTTTTTTAAAATTCTATTCTAAATGAAAAGGTGAATATTATGGAAGCAATTACTGCCTCAGCGAAGCTATAAAACAACTGTATTTAGCGATGATGAAGATGGTGTTGAACTAGTCTAATCACGAGTATTAGACACTAGCTAAGCGCCATCATATTTATAGATATACTAGTGACACTTTTTGTCACTTAGAAATGGAATCTCAGCATGAAACTCAAATTAGCTGTTACGCAGATGGGTATTCATGCATGATTTCATTGCTGTTGGTTAATAGTGCCCTAGCCGCGGATGTGACAGTCATGATCTCAGCGGATGTTTACGGGGTATATGAGCAGCTCGCCCCTAAGTTTGAACAAAGTACTGATAACCATTCGAGGCCACAGTTGATTCCGAAGCATCAAACCCGCTGGACGGATTTTGATGACAAGATCTTATCTTTATATGCCCGCGGCATGACCGTTCGAGAAATTCAAAGCCACTTAGAGGAAATGTATGGCACAGAAGTCTCTCCAACACTTATCTCCTCGGTAACGGATGCGGTTATTGAAGAGGTAAAAGCCTGGCAAGGCCGTCCTTTAGATAGCGTATATCCGATTGTTTATTTGGACTGTATCCATGTCAAAATCAGAGACTCTGGGGTGGTCAAAGCCAAAGCAATTTATCTTGCGCTTGGGATAACAATGACTGGTCAAAAGGAAGTACTTGGTCTTTGGGTCGCGCAAACTGAGGGCGCTAAGTTTTGGTTACAGGTCGTTACTGAACTCAAGAACCGAGGCATACAAGATATCTTTATCGCTTGTGTCGATGGCTTAAAAGGCTTTCCTGAGGCGATTGAAACTATCTATCCCAATACGGGTTCAGTTATGTATTGTGCATATGGTTCGGTATAGTTTGAACTATGTAACCTGGAAATATCGCAAAGATGTGGCATCAGATCTGAAGTCGATTTATGGAGCAGGAACCATTGAACGAGCTGCTCAAGCATTGGATGATTTTGAAGAACGATGGGGGAAAAGTTATCCCTCGATTGGTCAAAGTTGGCGCAGAAACTGGCCGCGTATTATTCCGTTCCTCGATTACTCGCGAGAGATCAGGAAGGTGATCTACACAATCAATGCGATTGAGTCAGTTAATATGAGTCTTCGAAAAATCACCAAGAACCGCGGCTCCTTCCCAAATGATGAGTCTCTCATGAAATTGTTTTACTTAGCCCTACGAAACATTAGTCAAAAATGGAATATGCCGATCAGGGACTGGAAAGGAGCGCTAAATCAGTTTAGTATTAAGTTTGAGGAAAGAATGCCTCAGCAGTAAACGAACCCCGTTTACACAAAATATCTGACACCCTCGTTTGAGATGATTTTTTGAAGTTGACTTACTTTGCCAAAAGGTCGATTCATTGACCGGGAGCTTTTCGAAACGTCATAAAGAGCGTCGCTTTAGCAATGTGCTAGACATTTAACTGCTTAATGATCTGCGGCAATTAAAATGTTGCAACGAACCCGTTCTGTCAGTTTTGCATCTGTCGTGCCACCCCACCATCGCATTAATCCAGACTTGTTTTTAGAGTGACCCACAATCACCAAATCTATATTAAGTAATTTAGACATTTTTTCGATAACATCAACAGGCTCACCAATTTCTAAATGTTGAAAAGTGGTAATTTTTGCTGCTTGCAATTGTTCATACGCATCATTGATCTCTAGCTGCATAAGATCTTTATTACAACCTAAAGGTGTATTTAAAAAACCTCCAACTGGGTTTTCAAATTCATAATCTGTGAAACTATTTGCAGACATTGATTCTGGAGTAACAATCACTAACAGATGTACTTCAGGATGAATAAGTTTTGATAAACGAATACATTCATTTAATGCTATACGGCTTCCAAGGTTGCCGTTATAAGCCACTAAAATTCGTTTATACATGTAGACTACCTTTGTCATTATTAAAATAATCACTTGATCCTACTCTAGGATGATTGAAATTACTATTCATGAAAACATCGTTCAATACTTAGTTTGAACTACGTTAATAAGAACGTCATTGACTATATGCCTATCTAGCAAAGGCTTCATCAACACGATATTTCTTTTAGCTTTCATAGCTTGGTTAGGGTATGTCCTTAAATACTAAGTTTGAATTCATTACCATAATCCATCACATTGGGAATATATCTATTCTGTCTCCAATGAATATAAAAGCTATAGATTTGGATATCTGTTTTGAGATTCAATTTTCACGCTTCATGGAGAGAGCCTATCTTGGATATTCTTGATAAAAATCAAGGCAACATTGAGCTTTTGCAAATAAAATTAAGCCTTACTTATCGTGAGGCAGAGGTATTGCATTGGGTCATGTTAGGTAAGACCAACCGAGATATTGGTCAAATCTTAACAGTGAGTAACCGGACGATTGATAAACATCTGCAACATATATTTCAAAAAATGAATGTAGAGACAAGAACTCGGGCTATTTGTTTAGCATTTGATTTTTACAAATAATGTCCTCTACAGATACGTGGTATTGCGTATTTATCAAATTTACTTATGTCGAGATAATCAGGTTGAAAGCAACACATTTGCCTTGATCTATGAGGATCATTTTCTACCTCAATCTATAAGAAAGTTAATGACCTATCAATGACGACTGAACCTTCTTTAAACCCGACTATTGATGGATTTCATCAAGTAATTAATGCTTTAAAACATCATCACTTAAATACGATATTTGGTTTGGTTGGAATTCCAATTACCGATTTAGCTCGGCAGGCTCAAGCGAGTGGGATACGATTTATAGGATTTCGTCATGAACAGCAGGCGGGTAATGCTGCTGCGATAGCTGGCTATTTGACACAATCTCCCGGTATTTGTTTAACTGTTTCCGCACCTGGTTTTTTGAATGGATTAACTGCGTTAGCGAATGCAACGACGAATTGTTTTCCGATGATATTAATTAGTGGTTCGAGTGAGCGCGAAATCGTTGATCTTCAACAAGGTGATTATGAGGAGATGGATCAGTTAAACGCGGCAAAACCCTATGCAAAAGCATCTTATAGAATTAATCATATCGAAGACATTGGGATTGGTTTTGCCAGAGCCATACGTGCAGCAGTCTCAGGTAGACCCGGCGGAGTTTATTTAGATCTTCCCGCGAAACTACTCAGTCAGACAATGGATGCACAAGAAGCACAGAAGTCATTATTTAGCATCATTGATCCAGTACCTAGTCAATCTCCTTCGAAAGAATCCATAGAACGTGCCTTAGAGTTATTAAAGAACGCTAAGCGTCCATTGATCATCCTTGGCAAGGGGGCCGCTTATGCGCAGGCGGATCTGGTGATTCGTGATTTTATTGAAAAATCAAAAATTCCTTATTTACCAATGTCCATGGCGAAGGGTCTACTCCCAGATAATCATACGCAATCAGCATCAGCGGCAAGATCATATGTACTTGCCGAAGCTGATACAGTACTTTTAATCGGCGCCCGTCTTAATTGGTTGTTAGCGCATGGTAAAGGAAAGACTTGGGGTAAGCCAAAGAACTTTATACAAATCGACATCTCTCCTACTGAGATTGATAGTAATGTCGCTATAGCTGCTCCGATCATTGGGGATATTGGTTCATGTGTTAAGGCTCTTCTAGATGGACTCCAACCAAAGTTATTAACAGCAGAACCCACTTGGATGACATCGATACTCGAGCGTAAAGAAAAAAATCTAACCAAGATGGCGCAAACCTTAGATTTAAACCCATCTCCCATGAATTTTCATAGTGCTCTAGGATCTATTAAAAAAATACTAAATCAACACCCTGAAATTATTGTGGTCAATGAAGGTGCCAATACACTCGATTTTGCCAGAAGTATTATTGATATGTCCTTGCCTAGAAAACGGCTTGATTCTGGTACCTGGGGAATTATGGGAATTGGGATGGGCTATGCCATTGGTGCTGCAGTGACTACTGGACTGCCAGTGGTTGCGATTGAAGGTGACAGTGCTTTTGGTTTTAGTGGGATGGAGGTAGAGACCATTTGTCGTTATCAACTGCCTATCGTTGTTATTGTCTTTAATAATAATGGCGTTTATAGCGGTACCGATGTTAACCCAACAGGAGGTAAAGATGTCGCACCAACTGTATTTGTCAAGGGTGCTCGATACGACAAGATGATGGAAGCTTTTGGTGGTGTTGGGTGTCACGCAACAACACCTGAAGAGCTATCAGCGGGTTTAAAGAAGGCCATTGCTTCTGGAAAACCAACATTGATTAATGCAGTGATTGATGAATCAGCAGGAACTGAAAGTGGCAGATTAACCACTTTAAATCCAAAAACTGCACCCCTAAGTAAATAATCTAGATAACAAGTATTTTATAAAAAAGGTAATTTGATGAGTAAACCACTAAGCGGTATCAAGATCATAGATTTCACACACGTTCAGGCTGGTCCGGCTTGTACACAAATGTTGGCCTGGTTTGGTGCTGACGTGATCAAGGTTGAAAGACCAGGATCGGGGGATGTTACCCGAAGTCAATTGCGCGACATACCCGATGCAGATGCCTTGTATTTTACGATGTTAAATAGTAATAAGCGCTCATTAACCTTAGATACAAAAAAACCTGAAGGAAAAATCATTTTAGAAAAAATGATTAAAGAGTCTGACGTCATGGTTGAGAATTTTGGACCTGGGGCGTTAGATCGAATGGGCTTTTCATGGGAGCGTATCCAAGAACTCAATCCAAAAATGATTTTAGCCTCTGTCAAAGGGTTTAGTGAAGGGCATCATTATGAAGACCTTAAAGTCTATGAGAACGTTGCGCAGTGTGCTGGTGGAGCTGCATCAACAACTGGATGGTGGGATGGGCCACCCACAGTTAGTGCCGCAGCCTTAGGGGATAGTAATACAGGAATGCATTTAGCGATTGGCATCTTAACGGCGATTATCGGACGTCAACAAACAGGTAAGGGGCAAAAAGTAGCAGCCTCTATGCAGGATTGTGTATTAAATCTTTGCCGTGTAAAAATGCGTGACCAGTTACGTTTAGATACTTTGGGTTACTTAGAGGAGTATCCACAATATCCTCATGGAACCTTTAGTGATGTTGTCCCGCGTGGTGGAAATGCAGGAGGTGGTGGTCAGCCTGGTTGGGTTCTGAAATGTAAGGGATGGGAAACAGATCCTAATGCTTATATTTACTTTACTGTTCAAGGCCATGCATGGGAGCCTATCTGTGATGCAATTGGTAAGCCACAGTGGAAAACAGATCCTGACTATATGACAGCTAAAGCACGTCAACCACATATTATGAAAATTTTTGGAACGATTGAAGAGTGGTTAAAAGATAAGACGAAATTTGAAGCGGTTGATATTTTGAGAAAGTTTGATATCCCCTGTTCTCCAGTTCTTTCTATGAAAGAACTATTGCATGACGAATCATTACGTAAAAGTGGTTCGATTGTTGAAGTGCCACACAAGGTTCGTGGAAGTTATTTCACGGTAGGTAGTCCAATTAAATTTTCAGATTTAAAAGTTGAAATAACAGGATCTCCTTTACTTGGTGAACACTCTTCAGAAATTCTCACAGAGCTAGGATATAAAAAAGATGAAATTACAAATCTTTTAAATACAAAAGTAATTTGATTTTGAGATGATAAAAAAAATTGACTTTGGTCAGTTGATTGAATCAGCAGGAGATGCCGTCATTGTTGCAGATCCTGCCGGTTTAATTATTTATTGGAATAAAGGAGCACAAGCTATTTTTGGTTATAGTCAAAGTGATGTGATGGGTAAGACATTAGATCTTATTACTCCCAAACAACACCAAAAAAGACATTGGGAAGGTTATGCAAAGACCATGCAAACAGGCGTCACTCGTTATGGTAGTAGTGTTTTAAGAGTGCCGGCGAATCATCAAGATGGTCATTCGATATCCATTGCATTTACTGTCACCTTGTTGTATTCAGATCATCATGACATCACTGGCATAGCTGCAATCATTCGAGACGAGACGAGTCAGTTTATGGAAAATAAAAAACTCAAACAGCGTATCAATGAGCTAGAAAAAAGTATGAGTGACGCGTTGGGTAAGACGCTTAACTAGTGAACTTCATTGCCTAAAAAATTTCTCACGAAGAGGCGTTTACCCTCTACCCACTAATACCTACGCTGATATGCGTATGGATGAATTGATATTTCTCATAGACAATCAATGAAATAAATCCATTTCTATTGGGGGCAAGATGATTGAGAGCGCTAGCTTAAATAAAAACATTTTGAAAGATCGACCGAACGTACGCTGGTTTCAATTATTCCTTGGAATAGTCTGTATGGTGATGGTTGCTAACCTCCAATATAGCTGGACTCTTTTCGTTACGCCATTAAGTGCTAAATTTGGTTGGGAGCGAGCGGCTATTCAAGTAGCATTTACGATTTTTATTCTCACTGAAACATGGTTAATTCCATTTGAAGGATATATTGTCGATAAGATTGGGCCTAAACCCGTCATCCTTTTTGGCGGAGTTATGGTTGGTATTTCCTGGGTAATGAATTCGCAAGTCACAACATTACCAATGCTTTATTTAGCTCAAGCCATCGGAGGTATCGGTGCAGGAGCTGTTTACGGAACCTGCGTGGGTAATGCTCTTAAATGGTTCCCGGATCGTCGAGGTCTTGCTGCAGGACTTACCGCAGCTGGATTTGGCATGGGATCTGCGTTAACCATTATTCCCATTCAATCAATGATTAAGTCGAGTGGTTATGAATCGGCTTTTTTATACTTTGGAATATGCCAAGGATTAGTCATTTGTCTTGCCGCCTTTGCCTTTACAAAACCATTTAAAGGGGAAGTGTTGGATTCCGATAATCCAACTTTAATCCTTGATAATGCAAACAATACAACCCCGATGAATACCTTAAAATCACCAATTTTTTGGGTAATGTATCTCATGTTTGTTTTAATGGCGGCTGGAGGATTAATGGCAGTCGCGCAATTAGCACCCATTGCAAAAGATTTTCAGATCGCTGATGTACCTGTTTCACTCCTCGGTTTAACTTTGCCAGCCTTATCATTTGCTTTATCAATTGATCGAGTATTAAATGGTCTTACAAGACCATTCTTTGGCTGGGTTTCGGATCATATTGGTCGAGAAAACACCATGTTTATTGCTTTTGGTATTGAAGCCGTTGGTATCTATGCTCTCAGCCAATTTGGTCAAGATCCAGTCTTATTCGTGCTTCTTACAGGGCTCGTATTTTTTGCATGGGGAGAAATATATAGCCTCTTTCCGGCAACGTGCGGTGATACCTTTGGTCCTAAGTATGCTGCTACAAATGCAGGTATGCTCTACACAGCTAAAGGAACGGCTGCCTTATTAGTTCCCTTATCAAGTGTTCTTGTGACTATTACTGGTAATTGGCACGCTGTATTTCTGACAGCTGCAGCAATGAATTTAGTTGCTTCATTACTTGCATTATTTGTATTGAAGCCGATGCGCCGTAAAGCTGGATTTAGAGTTTAATTGAAATTGAAACGTCAATCGCTTTAACAAAGTCAGACTGAGTGATCATTCCGACCAAGACTTGATTCGAGTTGATGACGGGGATATGGTGGTGACCATTCCCACAAAAAATCTCCGCTAAATCTAACACATTACGATCTTCACTAATCACGCGCACTCTTTTTGTCATCACCTGACCTACTGCATTAGGGGGTGAAGATAAACTAGAGATCGTTCCGCGTAAAAATCCCCTTATGCGTTGTCCAAAGGCCTGGTGAAAATCTACTGATGCTGATTGAATAAAGTCCTCTAATGTAATAATTCCAAGAACTCTTCGCCCCTTATCAACAACAGGCAATGCTTTTATATGTTGATTCCGAAGTATCATCCACGCTTCTTCTAAAGTGGAATGCATTTCAATACTGAATACATCTCGACTCATAATATCTTTACACTTCATTGCTTCTAGTCTTTTTTGATATGCGCGATGTTCGACTTGTGAGATTAATTGAGCAAGGTCATCTTTGTTAATGTCGATGACTTCGTTATAACGATCGAGTACTTCGTTGATTTGTAACTCTAATAATTGTGAGTCAATTTTATTATTTAAAGACTGAGGAGAGGATTTTTTAGTGAATCTATTAAAAGTAGTTGCAAATATAACTAATAAGATGGAATTGGTTAGTACCGGCAGCAAAGAAAATTGGTATTGATCCATACCTGCGATTGGTATCAATAAACATAGTGACGCTGCTGGTGGGTGTAAACAGCGCAGATAAAACATCAATACAACCGATAATGCAACGCTGATGACAATGGAGAGTATGGGGATCTCTATGTAACGTATACAGGTTATAGCAATCAGCGCGGAAATAAAGTTGCCGAAAATTACAGCAAATGGATGCGCCATCGGGCTTGAAGGCACTACAAATATTAGGAATGCACTGGCCCCAATAGACGCTACAACCCAGAGGGATAAGTGATCTATTTGATGAAAGAGTAGCCCTACTAGATAAATAAATAGAATACTGAAGCTAGCTCCTAAAGCGGATCTTAGACGCTCCAATAAAGATACTTTACTCGCCTCGGGTATGAATCTTTTCATATGGCTGGTTAGATTTGATGGTTATTCATTAGTGATGGGATTCATTCCTCTTCAGGTATTGGTGATGTGAATTAAATTAAATAACGCCCTCTTTATGCAGGGTGATTAACTCTTCTGAAGTAAAACCAAACTCCGCGAGAACTTGGTCAGTATGTTCGCCAAGTAAAGGTGAGCGAGTTACTTCAGTTGGGCTATCTGACATTTTGATAGGATTGCCAACGGTTAAGTATTTACCCCGTATCGGATGTTCTACCTCCACCACGGTTCCAGTAGCTCTGAGAGATGTGTCCTCAGCGATTTCTTTCATCGATAGGATCGGGCCGCATGGCACATCGTATTGATTTAATAGACGCATGACTTCAAATTTTGTGAGTGTCATCGTCCATTTTTCAATTTCTCCAAAGATTTCCATCAGACGTGGGAGTCTTGCGATGGCGGTAGCATATTGTGGGTTAGTCACCCAATTTTCACGCCCAATGATTTTACATATAGAGTGCCAAACAGGTTCTTGGGTAATGACATAGATATAAGAATTAGGATCTGTTTCCCAGCCTTTACATTTCACAATCCATCCAGGCTGTCCTCCTCCAGAGGCATTTCCTGCTCTGGGGACCGCCTCACCAAATTTCCCACTAGGGTATTGAGGGTACTCATGCATTGTTCCTGTTCGGTCTAGGCGCTGTTGATCACGTAACTTGACACGACATAAATTCAGGACGGAGTCCTGCATGGCAGTTAATACTTTTTGTCCTCGACCACTATGCGTTCTTTGGTAAAGTGCGGTGACAATACCTAAGGCTAAATGAAGTCCAGTACCACTATCACCAATTTGCGCACCAGTCACTAGAGGAGGACCATCATCAAAGCCGGTGGTTGATGCTGAACCTCCCGCGCACTGAGCAACATTTTCGTACACCTTACAATCTTGGTAGGGGCCAGGACCAAAGCCTTTCACAGAGGCGAGAATCATCCGAGGGTTGAGCTCTTGAATGTACTCCCAAGTAAAACCCATACGGTCTAGAGCACCTGGAGCAAAATTTTCTACAAGTACATCACAGTCTTTAATTAAGCGATCAAGTATTGCTTTTCCTTTTGGTGTTTTAGTATTGATCGTAATCGATCGTTTATTGTGATTCAGCATCGTGAAGTACAGGCTATCCGCGCCAGGGATGTCTTGTAATTGCAAGCGGGTTGCATCACCACCGCCAACTTTTTCTACTTTAATAACATCAGCCCCAAACCAAGCTAATAATTGAGTACATGTTGGACCTGATTGGACATGTGTAAAGTCGAGAATTTTGACACCCTCTAACGCTTTGGTCATGATGGACGTCCTTTGAATTATGATAATTATTAAACTATTCTAACTGATGCCATGCTTAGTTTAGCGTCTTTCTTCTTTTATGGAGAGATGCCTGATTGAGTTATATTTGAAGGGGTGAATGCTATTATTCAGTAAGTCTTTTTGAAGTTCCCAACGGTTAGCTCTGCGACCATTAACTCGGAAAAAATGATAATGAAAACTGCCTCTTTTGGAGATCATCCTGTTGCTGTTGTAACTGGTGGTGCGCGTGGTATTGGTCTTGCGATTTGTGAGTGGTTTTTAAAGAATCACTACAAAGTTGTTATTCTAGATAATAATCAGGTCAACCTTGATGAAACGGTGCGGCGGATTGGAAAGCCTGACGTATTAATCGGAATCCATTGTGATATTTCTAATTATCAAGCAGTAGAGACTGCCGCTAAAAAAATTATTTCAACATTTGGTCATGTTGATGCGCTGGTGAATAACGCAGGTGTCGCTATATTTAAACCTGTTCTAGAAACTTCTTTTGAGGATTTTAGAACCGTACTTAGTACGAATTTGGATGGCTGTTTTATTTGCAGCCAAATTTTTGGTAAGTTAATTGTGGAAAATGGTGGTGGCGCTATCGTTAACATTGCATCAATATCTGGTTTAAGAGCAAGTACCTTAAGAGTTGCATATGGTACGAGTAAAGCTGGCATTATTCATTTAACGAAACAATATGCGGTAGAACTTGGCAATTACAACGTACGCGTTAATGCGATTGCGCCAGGACCGGTCGATACTGAAATGGCAAAGCTGGTTCACAGTGTGGCGATTCGAGCAGACTATCATGACACTATTCCACTTGAGCGTTACGGGACTCCAGAAGAAATGGCGAATGCTGTTGGATTTTTATGCAGCGCAGAGGCGTCTTTTGTTAATGGGCAGATTCTGTCGGTAGATGGAGGCTTTGAGGCAGCCGGGGTTGGTTTACCAACTTTGCGCCGAAACATAAAAAATGCTACACCTAATTAATTCTATCTTCAACACTTAACTCTAATAAAAGCTAGTGTTTTAAATAGATATTACAGGCATGTTTCTTTAGTCGTTTTTAATTTGAAAATCTGTATACTGCTTTGAAATACCTCACAAAAGGACATCTTCATGAATGCTAATCAAAATGAGCTCTTGACGCTTATTGGTCCAGAAACCCCCTGCGGCAAATTGTTGAGACATTATTGGCAGCCCGTCGCTTTAGTCGAAGAGTTTGATCCAGCGATCCAATCAGGTATGGCAGAGCGACCCATGAAGGCAGTGCGGCTATTGGGTCAGGATTTAGTTCTATTTAAAGATGATCAAGAACGTTGGGGTTTAATCGACCGTGACTGTCCACACCGTGGTGCTGACTTAGCCTTTGGGCGTCATGAAGGTAATGGGATTCGCTGTTCATTTCATGGTTGGAAATTTGATGCAACTGGGCAATGTATTGAAACTCCTGGTGAACCAGTAGATAGCAAATTATGTGAGCGGATAAAACAACGTAGTTACCCTGTTATTGAAAAAAGTGGTGTGCTTTTTGCTTGGATGGGCGAGGAGAATAAAGCCCCACCGTTTCCAAACTTTGATTGCTTTGCTGCACCATCGAGCCATGTATTTGCATACAAAGGAATGTGGCAATGTAATTGGTTGCAAGCTTTTGAGGTAGGAATAGATCCAGTACAT